>CAJTZW010000006.1 GCA_910584305.1 uncultured Bacilli bacterium | reverse complement strand
GATCATAAAAAAATGGTATATTCATTTTAAACATACCACTTTGTCAACAGTCTGAAATAAGTCACCTAGTGTGCCTTATTTTCTTTTCATGTATTTCCAGATTTAATTGTTGTAAAGCCCTCTGCGTATCTGGGTACTCAATTGCCATCTCGTTCATCGACTTCTTGTTTTCAGGACTTTCTTTGTAGCGTGTTTGTACATAATTTTGAATAAATGCACCCATATTGTCAGAAATCCAGTCTTGGAGTTCATCTAGCCTTCCTCTTGCAATTACATTTGTAACATACTCTGCACATTGATCGATAAATTCAGTTGGTTGTAATTGTTGTAGGCATACCTTATTTTCTGCTTCTAGTTCTATCAATGAGTGCAACATAAGATTCTTGATGGTTTCAGGAGTTATCTTTTCCATATTCTGACGAATGTTATAAATTCTAGAAAAAGCTTTAAAATCACCCTTTAAGAATTCTGTTAGTATTTCAGTCGCATATTTCTCCTCCATATTCTGATCAGGATTTGGAATTCGCCTACGGATTGTATTCGCAAGCGCAAAATCAAGGTAAGAGGATATAGCAGGCAATCCATCTACATTATTAAAAGAAGGAATGTTTACTATATCAAAATTTGGATTAGTATAATCTAACATAAACTCATCTCCTTATGCATAGTATACTAAAAGAATATTTCAAAGTCAAAATGTAATAGACATATAATGTAAAGTTTTGTACAATCAAAGATATTTCATAAAAATCGATATAAAATATAAAATAAACATGTTATACTTCTATCATAGGGGGAGATACCTCTATGCTGAGAACGAGTATCACAAAAGAAAAAGGTCAAAAAAGAAACTGTTCCCCCTGAGAACAGTTTCACAAAAGAATAAAAAGGGGTTGGCTAGTGTGATACTAGCACCAGCTCGCCTAATCCGAACTGGTGCTTTATATACTAACTTCAAAAGCTCAAAATGTCAAGCTTTTTTTTTGAAAAAATGTAAATAAATGGAATAATGAATTGATTAACAAACGTTTGTTTGTTAAAATAAGTATGAGTGATGCATATGGAACTAAATGAAATAAAAGGACTTGGAAAAAAAACAGAAGAGCTTTTACACAAATTAAAAATAAACGGTGTAGTAGATTTGATAGAATACTACCCATATCGTTTTGAATATATAGTTAAAAGTAAAATCGATGAATTACGCCAAGATGATCCAATCGTAATTGATGGAATTATAGAAAGCATCCCAAATGTATACTTCTTTGGGAAAAAAAATAGAATGACATTCAAACTCAATATTGGCAGGCACTTGATGAATGTATCCATATTTAATCGTGCCTTTTTAAAAAGTAAACTATCTATAGGGGCAGAGGTAACTATAATAGGAAAATATGATAAAATGCACAACCAAATCCAAGCCTCAGATATTCGTATGCAAAAGCTAGAAAAGGAAGCAATTGAACCAGTATACCACGTAGTAAGTGGTATTACAAGTAAACAACTCAACCATTATATAAAACTAGCTCTTCCATTTGTTGAAATAGAGGACTTTATACCTGAAGAATATAAACAAAAATACAATTTGATAGAAAAAAAGAAAGCTATACATATAATACATGATCCAATCGATAAACTGGAACTCATACCAGCAATTGCTAGAATGAAATATGAAGAATTGTTTATGTTTATGATGAAAATGAATTATCTAAAGCAAAACAAACAATTAAAAAAAGGAATTGCAAAAAATTTTAAAGGAGAGAAAATTGATGAATTAATTCAAAGTTTACCATTTGTACTAACAGAAGATCAGGTAAAATGTATAGAAGAAATTAAGATAGATTTACAAAGTACCAAAAGAATGAATCGCCTTGTTCAAGGAGATGTTGGGAGTGGAAAAACAATTGTAGCATTTATAGCCACATATATGAATCATTTAAGCGGATACCAAAGTGTTATGATGGCTCCTACCGAAATACTTGCAACACAGCATTATGAGAACGCTAAAAAAGTATTAGAACCATTTGGGGTAACAGTAGCACTTTTAACAGGAAAGATTAAAACAAAAGAAAAAAAAGAAATATACAAAGGAATTGAAGAAGGTCAAATCCACTTTATCATAGGAACTCATGCTGTATTTACAGAAGATGTAATCTATAAGAATGTAGGATTGATTATTACTGATGAACAACATCGATTTGGTGTAAATCAAAGAAGCAATTTAAGAAATAAAGGTTTGGCACCAGACGTTCTATATATGAGTGCTACACCAATCCCAAGAACATATGCCTTGACCATTTATGGGGATATGGATGTAACAAGTATTAAAACTCCACCAATGGATAGAAAAGAAATAAAGACATATCTAAAAAATGAGACAGAAATGAAATCTGTATTAGAAGCCATGTATCAAGAATTAAAAAGCCATCATCAAATTTATGTAGTAGCCCCTCTAATCGAGGAATCAGATAAAAGTGATTTAGAAAATATAACTTCATTAGAAGAAAAAATGAACAAAGCCTTTGGTAAATTATATAAAATAGGTATTTTGCATGGAAAAATGAGAAATGAAGAAAAAGAAGAAGTGATGGCTAAATTTCAAAATAATGAGATTCAAATATTAATTAGTACAACCGTCATCGAAGTTGGTGTAGATGTAAAAAATGCTACAATGATAGTAATATTTGATAGTTTTCGTTTTGGATTATCAGCCCTTCACCAGCTTCGAGGTAGAGTAGGAAGAAGTAACCTACAATCGTACTGTATTTTAATATCGAATAGGGAAACAGAACGATTAGAAATCTTGACCAAAACAAACGATGGATTTAAAATTAGCGAAGAAGACTTTCGACTTAGAGGAGCTGGGGATATTTTTGGAGAAAAACAAAGTGGAGATATGGTATTTAAATTATCCGATATAAAAAAAGACTTTAAAATACTTTTAAAAGCCAAAGAAGATAGTGAAAAGTTTCTAGAAAAAATAAAGAAAAATTCAAAAGAAAATAAATGGTTAAAATGCATTGCAGAGTATACAGATTTAGACTAATCAAAATTTTATCAAAATTTGTTTCCCATAATCATATTGACAATTTAAATATCTTACTCTATAATTATAATAGCGTGATGATATTCATTACGCATCACTCTTACGGTTTAATGTGAGAGTGAACAACCAAAACCCCCTGAAGAGAGCACGATTAATGTGCTCTCACTTTTTTTGCCCTAAAATAAAGGGTTTGCGGGGTTTCTTTATTTACAAAAATTGCTTCATGTGGCAGTTATGTGGCATTTTTATTTTTAAGGTTTTGATTTATTTAAAGCTCTTTTTATAATATATAAAATTTTTTGTTATAATAATGTAAATAATTTAAAAAGGTTTCTGTATATTTAAATACATTAATAATAATTAAAATGTAGAAGTAAGGAGAAGAATTATGTTTAATGAAAAAATAAAGAAATTACAAGAAGTTATTGATAATTCAAATAATATTGTATTTTTTGGTGGTGCTGGAGTATCAACGGCAAGTGGATTAAAAGATTTTAGAGGAAAAAATGGTTTATACAAAGAAAAGTATGAAAAAACACCAGAATACTATTTAAGTTCTGAGTGTTTATATCAAGAACCAGAAGAGTTTTATAATTTTTATAGAGATAAAATGAATTGTTTAAATGTAAAACCTAATATTGTTCACACTTATTTAGCGGATTTAGAGAAAAAAGGTAAATTAAAAGCAATAATTACGCAAAATATAGATAATCTACACCAAAAAGCAGGAAGTAAAAATGTATTAGAAATACATGGTACCGTGTTTAAAAATTATTGTGATCATTGTTATAAAGAATATAATGTTGATTATATTTTTAATAGTAAAGATGTTCCAAGATGTGAATGTGGAGGATTAATAAGGCCAGATGTTGTTTTATATGGTGAGATGCTTCCAAATTGTTTTGATGAAGCAATTAAATATATAAGTAAAGCAGATACTTTAATTGTTGCAGGTACTTCATTGACAGTGCAACCAGCGTGTGGACTTGTAGATTTATTTAAAGGTAAAAATTTGATTATTATTAATAATGATAATACACCTTATAATAATCAAGCAACTTTATTTATTAATGATGATTTAGTTGATGTATTTTCTAATTTAAAATAGTGCCATTTTAATAAAGATATATTATACTGATGTTAATAGATGTGGAGGTTTAAAATGCAAATAGAAAATATGACAATAGAAGAAATAGAGAGTTTTATTCGTAATAATTTTCCAGATATAAATTTATATATGAGATGTTTGGATTGTGATGAATACTATTCTTTAAGTGAAATGAATTTGAATATTGAATTATGTCAAAATTGTTCTAAAGAATAAGATAGTATAATTTTTAACAGACTTATAAAGGTATAGGTCTGTTTTTTTAAAACTAATTTATAATCGACATCGAAAGGTGGTAAAAATATATGACAGGTATTGAAAGATTACAAAAATTAGTTGAAGGTCAAGAAGATAAAGCATTATTAAAAATAGTAACCTATTTAACTTCTCGTGAAGATTTAGATGTTTTTTACCTTAATGAAGAGAAGTCTTTAAAGCAGATGGTTGATTATATTAAGGATCTAGCAAAGAAGCAAGCAAAAAATGGATATTGTTATGTAGATGATGAAGAAGTTTACGAATGGGCAGTAACCTATTTTTCTAAAAGTAATGAAGAATTAAATATAAAAAAGACATCTATTCCTATTCCTACTACTAAAAAAGAAGAAAACAAACAAGTTATACCAGAAAAAGAAACTCATGGTCAATTAACTTTATTTGATATGGTGTAATTTATGGTTTATATTAAAAAAGATATTAAAGAACTTATAACTTCTATGGATAGGAAATTTACTTTGGGCAAAGAAATTAAGAAATGGGTAAAAAATAATATCTCTACTAGCCATAATTTAATAATTAAAACTAGAGATGAATATTATTGTACTAATTGTCGTAAAATTTTCTACTCTAAAGCTAAAGTTGGTGAAACAATAACATGTCCTAAATGTAAGAAAAATTTTTTAGTAAGAAGTAATAGATTAAAAAATTATAAATATATTGATGACTTTAGAATTTTAGAGTTTATTAATGGGTATTTTGTTATAAGAGGTTTTGAGGTATTATCTGAATATAATAATTTTAAATTTGAACATTATATTTCTGAGTATCAGCGACTTGTAATAACTAAAGATAAAAAATATCTTCTATTTTCTAATAAATTTAAAACTTACATATTTGGTTGTTATGTTAATCATTACGAAAAACAAATAAAATGGAGATTACACGATAATTATTACAGTAATTATTACTATTCAAATGGTCTTATGTATCTAGGAAATATTGAAGCAGATGTTAAAAATACATTATATGAATACTGTAATTTAAAATCTCCAATAATTGATTACACTAAAGTAGATTCTATCACTTTACTACAAAAAATATTAAATAATCCTACTTCTTATGAATTGTTAAATAAATTAGGTTTAACTAACTTATCTATCGTATGTGATAGATTTAATATTAAAGGATCATTTGAAAAAAGATTTGGAGTCCCTAAAGAATATTTACCTTTTATGGTTAAACATAATATTACTTATGATGAATTAAAGGTTTTAAGAGTTATTAGAAGAAAAAATATAAAATTAATTAGAAAACTAAGTACTCTTAATTGTTTTGATGAACTAAGTAGTAAGTTAGATATGATTAAAGCGTTAGATAATGGTTTAAATTCATTTAATGAGCATATTTATAGAGATTATTTAAATTTCGCAGAAAGATTACAATTTGATATGAAAGATAAACGAACTCTTTACCCTAAAGATATAATAAAAGCACATGATAAATTGTTAAAACAAGTAAAAGATATTGAAGATAAAGAGATGATAGAAAATATTATAAAGAGATATGAAGAATTAAAAGATAAAACCTATAAAAATAAAAAATATATTATTTATCCTGTCCCTAGTTATTCGGATTTAATCATAGAAAGCAAAATGCAGAATAATTGTGTGTGTTCTTATAATTTTAGGTATGCGAATCACGAAGTAGATTTATATTTTATGAGATTAGTTTCTAATATGAGTAAATCTTTGGTTACTATTGAAGTAAGAGATAATAAAGTTGTCCAAAGTAGAATAAAAAATAATAAATTACCTAGTATGGAACAACTATCTTTTATTAAGACATGGGAAAATAAATTTTTAAATATATAAAACTATACTCTCTTTAGGGAAAAAGGGAGTTTTTTAATGTTTTAGTGCCATTTATTAATAATTATTATAACATCATTATCGTTGAAAGCGAGGTGATAAAATGGCAAAATGCGAATATTGTAATCAAGATATGTTGAAATGCGATGGTTGTACTAAAAGTACAATAATATTAAATGATGGAAAGAAATATAAGAGAATAAAAATGGGAGATGATGAAGATTTTTATTGTGGTTTTACAGATGAAAATGAAAGATGTCATGATTGTGGTGCATTAATAGGACATTATCACCATTTTGGTTGTGATTGTGAAAGATGTCCTAAATGTCATTTTCAATTAATTTCCTGTGATTGTTAGTTCAAACAAAAAATATAGAAATTAGGTAACTTTAAAAAGGAGTATGAAAAATGTTATGAAAATAGATAATAGTAGATTAGAAAAAAATTATAATATTGCTTTAGGTATTGTAAAAGATGTTATTGGTGAAGATGTAACCAAAAAACAAATGAGAAAAGTTTTAGCGGTCAAAATAAGTCCTAGAGCAAAACATCAATTAGGTGTATGTAAATATAAAAATAATGCCTGTATTATAGAAGTAAGTAAATGTTTATTAAAAGATGATAAAGAAATGATTAATACTTTGATACATGAGATACTTCATACTTTTAAAGATACTAAAGGTCATAATTATAGGTGGAAATGGTATGCTAATAAAATTAGTAATAATACAGAATATAAAATTGAAAGAACTCGTAAAACAGATTTACTTACAACAGATGATTATAATTATTTAATTACATGTGTTAAATGTGGAAATAAAAATAAAAGATTAAGATTATCACAGAGGTCAATTAGTTCATTTTCAAATAATCATTGTTATTGTACGAAGTGCCATGGCCGAGATTTTAAAATAATAAATTTAAAAGAAAATAAAGTTATTTTGTAATTGGTGAAATAAAAATGAAGCAAGATGAAGAAATTTATGATTACAAATATTTATTAAAAAATATAAAATTACTAGGAAGTAAATATGATATTTCTAAAGTGTTTAATGATTTTTTAATAATGGGTGCTTATAGTATTTCTAATTCTGTTAATTATAATGATGATCGAGAAAAAGAATATTTAAGAATAATAAATAGTTATACTAAAGAAGAACAATATATTTTCCCAAAAATGTTTGCAGGTCTTATTAATAGTTTAGATAGTGAGATATTTAATGATGTTTTAGGAAAATTATTTGAAGAATTAGATTTACAAAATAAATATAAAGGTCAATTCTTTACTCCAGAACATGTTTGCGATTTAATGGCTAATGTTACACTAGATAAAAAAGTAATTGATGATAGCATAAAAGATAAAGGTTATATTAGTTTAAATGATAGTGCCTGCGGTAGTAGTAGATTAATATATGCAGCAATAAAGGTTATAAAAAAGTATAATATAAATTATCATTTTAAAGTTTATGTAGAAGTACAAGATATATCTATTACCTGTGTTCTTATGAGTTATATACAATTAAGTTTATATGGTATAAATGCAAGAGTTATTTTAGGTAATACATTAACTAATGAGATTCAAGATGTTTTTTATACACCATTTGCGATATTATTTCCTATAATCCCTAATTAAACTATTTTTTATTATTTTTAGATGATATAATATTTTTACAAATTAAGGTGGTGAATAATTTGAAATGTTGTTTTTGTAAGAAAAATTGTGAAAATGAATATGGAAATAATCCATGGCCTTTAAAAACAAAACAAGGTGGTAGATGTTGTAATGTATGTAATGAGAAATATGTACTTACAGCAAGAATGATTATGGAAACAGATATTAAAAAAGTAAAAGAATATATTAAGAAGAAAAAGAATTTATAATGGACCCCACAGGTCCCTAACTTCCGATTAGAAATAGTTGCGTTATTAAATTGTATTTACTTGCGATTTTAACGCATTTCTTTCTTTAATCGCATAATTACATATATTTAATAAAAACGCTTAAATTTAACGTGTAAAAACGCAGATACTCGCATATTAAAAAAGATAACTTAATCTTTTTCAATAGTTATCTTAATTTTATGTACCTTACATATAGTTTTTAGTGTTTCTGTATAATACCTTCTACGACCAGCTTCATAGTCTTGTATTACTCTTTCACTTTTATTAATCGACTTACCAAATTCTTTTTGAGTTAGTCCGGTCCACTCTCTGATAAATCTAATTATCTCTTTTGGCTCATAATCATTAAATTTTACCTTCATGTTTTTTAAACCTCCTAACTCTTTATTATGCAGTTATTCTATTGACAAGTATATCAGTTAGCGTGTATAATTAGATTAATAACCACGCAATTAGCGTGAGTTTACTTGTGATTTTAATTGAGGTGGTAAAAATGAGTAATGAATTAAAAGGAGAAAAGAAATTTACAAGACAAATAAAGGATTTATTAGAAGAAGCATTAAAAACTGATGATGAATTAAAACAATGTAATTATAGGATAAGTTGTGATACAGATGAAGATAAGAAAAAAGTTAGTGCGGTTATCTCATTAAATAAATTTTTAAAAAATTATCATAATAAAAACGAGAACTTATCAATTAAAGATTTTACTAATAATGAATTTCATCCTGATATTTTAATAGAAGAAGAAATAAATACTGGAGAAGATGTATATTATATACCCAGATTAATGATTGAAAGTAAGTATTTAGGAACAAGTGCTACACCACATGAAATTTTAGCATACAATTATAAAGCAGATTTACACAAAAAACTATATTCTGGTTTAAGATATGGTTTAATCATTGGTAATAGTAAATACGTTCAAAATACAACTATAAAATTTGGAAACAATTTTGATTTCATACTAGCATTAGGAAACGACATAAGCAAAGAAGAAAAAGAAAGATTAATTGATGTTGTTAAAAGAAACCTTACTTATGCTAAAAAGTTAGAATCTATTTTAGATAAGGATAGAGAGAAAGAATTTTTATGTATAGGCATAGAAAACAATATTGTTTTTAAAGATGAAAAATAATAACTAGGTGCCTTAGGGTGCCTATTTTTATTAGATAAATTATAATGGACTCAGAAAGAAGGTAATCATATGAAAAAATTATTATTAATAATGTTATGTTTAATAACATTAACCGGTTGTGGTAATGAGGTAGAACCAAAACCAACTGAGCCAACAACTAAACAAGAAGAAGTTGAAGTAAATAAATATATTACAATTAAATTAACTTTAAATGAAGATTGCAATACCGAAAAAAACGATAGTTGTAAGGTAGAAAACTTTACAATAGAAAATGATAAAGATAATATATTTAAAGATTTAGATTTAAATAATACAACTTATTGTGATTTATATGGTAATAAATGTAAAGATAAGACAGATAAAACAAATACATTAAATAAAATATATGACATAGCAATACAAAATAATATGAATTTAATACCAGATTATAGGTACTTAGCTAATGAAGAATTTAAAACATCAAGAGAAATTATTTTAAAACCACTAGATGAATTAAAATGGGATAATAAAATTAATCTAAATGAAAATGTTTTAGTACAAATAAAGACATCTAATTATAATGAGTATGAAGAAAGTTGTGTTATAAATGATAAAGAATTTGGTAAAGAAATAGATCCACAAAGATGTGGACCTGTTGAAAATGGGTATTCAGGTGGAATTAAAAAGAAAATAAGTGATAATTTAATAGAACAAATAAAATCAACACCAGGTAGAGTTTATAAAGAAAAATTTACTGATGATTTAGGATATGAAGAAGTTATAATTTCAGATAGTCTATTACTTGGAAATCCAAGATTTTACAAAGAAAGCAAGTATAATTTATTGGGAGAATACCCAAATGAATATGGATGGGATGGCGGATACAAAACACTATATAATGAAGATATAAAAAGTATTAGCCGTAATACATTAAATATTAGTCGAGGTATGGATATTAATTATAAAGTAAGTTATGAATATAAAATTCTAGATGAACAACTTTGTGAAGAATATAATTTAGTTTGTGATAGATGGTAAAAGGAAGAAGTGATGAGTAATGAAAAAGAAAATATTTATAGTTTTACTATTATTAGTAATAGGTATAGTTGGTTTATTTGGATTTAAATATTTTAAAGGTAAAATACAACAAAATAAAACAATAGATAGTTTTGTAGAATCAGCTAAAGCAAATGGTGAAACTTATTTAATATTAGAAATTAATCCAAAACTAATGTTAATATTAGATGAAAATAATAAAGTTAAAGATATCTCACAATTAAATGATGATGCGAGTATATTTAAAAATGAAGAATTTGAGAATTTAAATTTAGATGAAGCAATTTCTAAAGTAATTACAGTTGCTAAAGAAAATAATTATTTAACAGAGAATAAGGTTATAAGTATTTCTACCCTAACAGAAAATGATGAGTGTATAAAACAAGTTAAAAGTTATATACTTGGAAATGATAGTAGTATAAACGTTAATGAAACTGATAAAAGTAAAGAAGAATTATTTGATGAGATAGTTAAAATAAATGAAGAAAAGTTAAAAGAATTTGAAGAAAAATATAATCAAAATGCTAATGCAACAGACGAATATGCTAAAGAATTTCTTATTTCAACACTTAAAAGTATAGAGAAATCATATGTAGATAAGTTAAATGAATTTAAAAAACAAGGTTATACTTATGATGAAGAAATGACTAAAAAAAATGGTAATGGTGAAAGTATTTGGTATTCAAGAACTATTTCACAATATTTTGAAGATGATGGTGAGTATGCGGATGTGAAAGAAAGCAATCCAATATTTACACCTACATGCGATTTAAATTTACTTAGTAAAGAAGAATGTAAGACATATTGCCCACATTGTAGGTATATAGGTGGTTAGGTATGAAAAATATAAAATACAAAAAAATTGATACTACACCTATTACTTCTCCTCTATCTAAAATAAATAATGTTATAGGTAATGTTAAAAATGTTGTGTTTGAAGTATTTTTTGATGATATTAAAATCTATGAGTTAGATAATGTGATATTTAGTATTTTAAGTGCTAGAGATGGCACAGGAAATATAAGTGTTTTAATAGTTGGAAGTCGTGATGAAGAAACCCAAAATCTTATTAAATCTATTACTTCAAAGGATAAATATTTAATTAAAGGTAATATTTCAACAAATATAGATTTAGTTTATAAAGAGCTTAATGAATTAACAGAAAATAAAATTGATAAGAAGATATTAAAAAATAAGATTTTATTTGTTAAAATAATAAATAAAGTTGAACATAAAAAGAAATGAGATGTAATATTTATGTTAGAAAATTATGAAGATTTAAATTTAAGTGCAAAAGACTATTTAATTGATGAGTTTGATAAAATCTATTATAAAAAATATAATGATGAAGCAATATTAAAGAGATGTCATAATGAAATTAATTTGTTTGATGAAAAAGGATATTTGTTTATCATTGAGATTTTATATAAATTCAAAAAGAAGTATAAAGAAGTTTCTTATCATTTCAGAGGTATGCTTAATAATTCTCTAATTCTGTATATTTTAGGTTTAAGTAAAGTAGATCCAATAAAATATAACTTACCCTACGAATTAATTACAGATAAAACTATAAATGTTGATTTAATTAATATTGATGTTGTTAGTTTAGTAAATTTTATATCAATAAATTATTATAATGAATTAAGAATTGTAGCAGGTTCATATGAAAAATATGAAGATGAAGAAAGAAATAAGGTGGAAGAAAACCATTATTTATTGATACCTGCTTTATATGAAGAAAAAAAAGATATAACTTTTAGATTAAATATTAACAATATTTTTGAAACAATTGAGGATTATCGTAATTTTACTAAAGATTATATGTCAATAAAAATTAGTGAAAAATATTCTTTAGTTGATTATGAGAAAGTTGATTTAAAAAATGTTTTAAATAATGATTTTGAATTTCAAATTGCTGAAATATTAAAACCTAAAACTATACAGGATTATATAAAAATAAAAAGTATAGGACATGGGACTAACGTTTGGAGAAATAATCAAGAAATTTTAGTAAAAGAAGGAAAAATAAATCTAAATAATTTGATAGCAACTCGAGAAGATATATTAGAATACTTATTAAATCACTCTATTGATAAAGATATGTCTTTAGAAATTCTACATTATATATACAGAGGTAAATGGAATCATTACCCAAATTTATGGAATAAATACGTAAAAATTATGAAAGATCATAATTGTGAAGATATGTTTATAGATATTTTTTCTAAAATTGAGTTTATCTTTGGTAGAGGGCAAGCTGTTAGTGAGTGTTTATTTGTATTAGATAAAGAAAATTATATTTAAGATGATTAGTGCCATCCTGTTGACTTTATGTTATTATACACGCAGATTTTGAGGTGAAATTAATATGTTTAGAGATGTAGAAGAATTAAGAAAAATAAGTGATGAGGAATTTAATAATATATCTAAAAAATTTTACAACAAAATAGAAAAATACATTGGTAATAATATTGTGAATCAGTATATTGCCTACTTTATTGGTAATGGTTATAAAATGAGTTCTCTATGGAGTACAAATTTAGATAGTATGATAGAATACGCTTTAAATGAATTAATTGAATATGCTAATGAAGGTTATAGTATTAAAAAGGTAAAAAATTTATTAGTTAAGGATTATGGTTTAAAAATTATAGATGATAATCCTATTGAAATAGTAGAGATTAAGAAATAATAAAAGGAGATTATAAATGGATAATGATTTAAAAAGTGAAATTGAGGAAATAAGAAAAAGTGTAGATATAGTTGATGTAATTAAAAAATATATACCACTAGAAAAACGAGGTAAAATTTATTTTGGTATATGTCCTTTCCACAAAGATACTTCACCTAGTTTATCTGTTTCACCAGAAAAACAAGTTTATAAATGTTTTAGTTGTGGTGCAAGTGGTAATGTAGTAAATTTTATTATGGATTATGAAAAAGTATCTTTTGAAGAAGCACTAGAAATATTAAAAAATAGGAAGTGATAGAAATGTTAAATACAGGATATGAAGTTTTAGATAATGTTTTAGGTGGTATAAAGAAAAAAGAAGTTATAGTACTTACTGGGTATAGTCATGTAGGCAAAACAACTTTCATTATTAATATTATAAATAATATAGCAAAACAAACTGATGGTAAAATATTATATTTCTGTACATCTAAAACAGAATTAGATAAACTTTTATTAGAAAAAATAACTATGGATAATGTTGAGATTATAATTGATCCTAATATTACAATGGAAAATGTAAAATTAAAGTGTGAAGAAGAAATTAAAAATAATTTAGTTTTAGTTGTTATCGATCCAGCACAATATTTAGGTATATCTGATAACACTAAAAAGTATACATATCGAGCTATATTAGAAGAAGAAAGTTTTATATCAAAATCATTAAACTCAATAGCAGCTGATTTGAATATAGCGATTATTGGTGTATATGAAATACATAGACATAGAATAACGAAAGCAGCAGAAGAAGATGTTTTTACTCATGATTATAAAAAAATTCTTAATTTAAAATTTGATAAACACTTTCCTATATTACATAATTCTAATAAGAGAATATTTTTACATAGAGATGATCGTCATAAACATAAGACTCCTTATACTTATAATATTAATATAAAAGAAGTATCTGTTATTAATAATAATATTCTTGTATGTTTGAATAAGTGATTAGAATATGAATATATTTAGTAAATTCCACAACTTATTTTGGAAACGAAAGTATAGTGCAAGATTAAAGGGACATAAAACAACAAAAGAAATAGCTCATCAATTAATGTGGGCTTTAGAAAATGATATAGTCCCCTACGCGGAAGATAAAAATATAAAATTAAGATTTGAAGTGTTGCCTAGTTGTACAATATTTTTTGGAACAATATTACCACAAGAAATTAATGATAATATTAAAATTTATAATATTTCTCCATTTGATACAGACATTGTATGGTTAGATTATAAAGATATACTTTGGGTTATTTTACATTATGAAGAAGAAGTAAGAACATATAAAGAGAGAATTGATAAATTATATAATATGATTAATAAAAGAAGTGATTAAAATATGGCAAGAATAGATATTGTACCAAATGAAAATTATAACAGTAATGAAAGTAATAATTATGAAAATTGGTTTAATTATGATTGGGTATTAAATGAATTAAATAAAGATTACAATATTGAAGGAATAGATAGAATTGGTTTTACTGATGATGGTTATGAAGTATTTATTGTTACTGATGATCATATGTTGAGTGATGCTCCTCACTTTCATTATAGAAAAAAAGAAAAAGACAAAAAAATGGAATTTCATACTTGTATAAGATTAGATAAAGCAGAATATTATCATCATATTGGAAATGAGGATATTTTAAGTGATACGCAAAAACAAAATTTAATGAAATTTCTTCAAAAGTTTAGTGGCAATAAAAAGGTATCAAGATAATTGGAGTTATATGTTATCTAGTTGGAACCATCAAAACTGCTATAAAATGGTTGTCGATGAAAATTTAATAATACCTGATTATACTAAATTAACTTCTCGTAAGAAAGGAGCTAATTAAATGAAAGGTTTATATAAAAGAATAAGAGATAGAAAACAAGATAAAGATACAATGTGGCATTTGACATCACGCTCCGATATAATAACTTCATACTTAATATATTGTATTATGAAATATAATACACCATCTGATTATGAGTATTGGGAAAGAAGAATATATGATTTTATTCCAGCATTACCTAAATTACGTACCACAGGTGCTTACCCATCATCAAAATTATTAAGAAAGAAAATGATAGGTTCTAATTTAAATGATTTACGTTCATTAGTGCATTTATATTATAAAGATGTAGAAACACAGAAATTAGACATCTCCTATTACAATGAAGAAGTAATGTATAATTGTTTAATGATGTTCTTCGAGTGGATGATAAATGAGTTATCAATTAATGGTATAGTTGATAGAAATAAATATCATAATAAATTAAATGAAGTAATTGATAGGTATAATCAAGAAGTTCTTAATTATGATAATTAAAACATTAATAAAAGTAATATAACTCTATTGTGGTCTATTCAATGGTATATTATAATACCGGCGAAAGTGAGGTATATGTATGAGATTAACAGAAGCTATGAAAAAATATGGTGTATCTAGTACTTATTTTTATCATTTAAAGAAAAAAACAACTGACGATGCAGAACTAGAAAAATTATTACAAGAATACGCTTTAAAAAAAGAAAATAATAAATCTTCAAAAAATAAAGAACAAGAAGAAAAAAATTAATAGGCATTCGTTTAACCGAGTGCCTTTTCTCTTAAAAATATTATAATAATGTTGGGTGATGATTTTATGGTATTAATCACAGAAAGTGAATTATCGTTTTTTAAAAATAAAACAGATGATTATATTACAAATTATTTCATAGGCTATATTGATGCTATTAATAATGATAATAGAAATATACTTTATATTAGTTATAATTTTTCTAAAAAAGTATTATTAAGCAAATTTAATAGTTTTGATAGTAATAATATTGTTATTGTTGATAATCTTACTTTAACTTGTGATAATTTACAAGATTATATTAAAAAATATAAACCAAGATATGTTTTTATTGATTATTTAAATTTAAATAGAAAATATAGGTATTGGTATCTTAATGATATAAAATTTAAAGATTTAAAAGAAATAATTGAAAAGTTTGAGCAGGAATCCAGCGTTATCTTTATAGTAGCGATAAATGATAAAGGAGATGTAAAATATGATAAATAAAAAGAAGATTATAGAATTAAATAAAGATGAAGAAATAATAATTGTTGATAGTAATAACAATACTCTACACGTTAAACTTAATAAAGGTAAATTTAAGGTTACTGAAGCATCTTCTGAAGATGTTAAAGTAAATATGAAAATAACTAATTTAAATTATGATGAAATAAAAAGATTTAGTTTATTTGAAAGTTATTATCAAAATATTATTGGCGAAGATTTAAATAAAAAATTAGAAAAAAATATTAATAAACTTATGGATCATCATATGGACGTTATTTATGGTAAATATAACAGAGAAATGGAGATAGTTGATACTGAATATCAATGTATAGCCTATTATGAGTGATTTATGTAAGTTAACAAGTGAAGATATAAATAAAAATTCTGTTAACACTATTAATCAATTTAGAGTATTAGCATATCTTAAAAGTAATTTAAATATTTACTCTTTTGAAGTTTATTTATATGACAAAGATACAATTAAAGTAATTGATTTAACTGGGTCGATTGGTTATTTTAAATATGATGATGATAAGAAAGAAGTATTATTTTTAGAAAAATTATAGATTATTTGTTAATTTATAATTTTTTTATGAGGTTAAAATAAGCAAGGAAATCTTGCTTATCAATTATAAATATTAATTGTTTTTATTCTCATATTCTCTAATAAAATTATAGAATACATAAGGTTTTAAATTAGTTTGTCTCATAAATTCTTTTGAAGTAATTTCTTTGTTTTTCCACTTCGGATATAATTCATTGAAGTTATTCGGAAGGATTTTTCTAGGGCGTCCAAACCATCTACCTGTTTTTGTAGTTTTTGTTTTAAAACATACATCTATACCTTCACGTTGACGTCTTCTTATACGGGTTAGTTCTTCTGATGAATTAAATGCAAGAATATTTAAGACTAAATCCGCAACAAATGTACCCAAAATATCTTTATATTTTCTAGTATCTAGTAATTCTATTTCGAGAACAACTATATCAACTTTCTTTTCATGTGTAAGTAAGTACCAGTTATTTTTTGTTTCTTCATAATTTCTTCCAAGTCGATCAAGGCTTGTAATAACTAATAAGTCTCCTTCACGCAGTATATTTAATAAAATTTTATATTGTTCACGATCAAAATCTTTACCAGATTTCTTATCTATATAAATATCTCGTTCATCAATACCAAAATTTTTAAATGCCTCTAATTGTCTTGCTTCATTTTGATCCTTAGTGCTAACGCGAGCATAACCGAAAGTTTTACTATTATCCATATAAATTTACCTTTCCATAAAATTACTAACTTCTCTAAAAAACTTTTCTATGACCGTATCAGTAAAGACATCACTAAATTCAACAACTATATTATGGGTTTTTAACTCATTTATAAAATGAATAGCTGCTAATGTATAAGCAAATGATTTTTTATATTTTTCATCTTCTTCTAATGCTGTAACAATACTATCAGAATACCCATCATAAACCATAGATAAAATTTTTCTTAGTTCTTTTTCAATATTTTCCATTCTTTTTTCCTCCCAAGCGATATGATATAATTTAAAATAAGAAGCAGCACGCAAGTGTGCGAAATTCTATAAAAAGTTTCCGAATATTCGTTTATTTAAAAAATGACTTTTTCGAACATAAAAAAACGCATAAATTGTAATAACTTAAGCGTCCGAGAAATTATACTTTTTCGGATATTAATATAAATGGGTAATTTTACCCATTTTTTTATATTATTGCAAATTCTAATTCAGTAATAGAATCAGAAGAATTTATAATTTTGATTTTCTTGTTTTTTAACATAGGTTGCAAGAACATAA
The DNA here is from genome assembly GCA_910584305.1 of uncultured Bacilli bacterium. Taxonomy (GTDB): domain Bacteria; phylum Bacillota_I; class Bacilli_A; order RF39; family UBA660; genus CAKPTA01. The sequence goes on along the minus strand of CAJTZW010000006.1, from coordinate 68,541 downwards.
CGAAGAATAGGTCATATTCTAAATCATTTCCAAAGTTATTATAAATATCAATGAAGTTTACAGTTTTTTTTTGTTTATTCATGAATACAAGAATTAATGAGCAAGTTCCATCCACAAAATTGCAAAGTGCATTATATATATTTTCTACATTTTCTATCATTTAATTAATCTCTCTTTCTTCTACATTTTCAGCAAACGGAATTTCGCAACCCAAATAACTACAATTAAAGTTAGGATCATACCCAGCAAATCCTGCAAGTGTAGTTGCTGATTCTTCAAAGATAATAAATCTTTTAAATCTATCTTCTTTAAATGAAGTTTTACTACCATCAAATCTAGTAACTTCAAAATTCTCATTTATTGTTACTTCAATTTCAGCAGTTTCTTCTTTTAAGGTTTTTAGTATATCGGTAGCAAAATTAATAAGTATGATGCTACTATTTTTTTCTTTATAGATATCTAATATTGAGATATCTTTAGCTGATAAACCAAATAATTTATTTCGGTATCCATCTAAGATATCTATTGATATAGCAATATTCCATACCTTAGAAGTTACAGTAGGATCATAGTAATACTCCATTAAGGTATGTCTTTTAAATTCATTATTATTATTTATTTTGTCAACAGAATTTGTTTTGATAGTGTTTCTGTTATCGCTATTTTTATTTTTTGAACTCATCTTTGAGTCCTCCTTTCAAATTTTTAAATTTTAAACCACTAATAATCTACACAAAAAATGTCACCACCTCTCTATTTTTATAAAAAATTCTTAAATTTATAATATTTTTCTTTTTTTATTAGCAGTTTATTCTTAATACGAAAAAAAACAGAAAAAGTTATAAAAAATTAATAATTTGTTAAAATTGTACACTTACTTTACATTTTTGACTATTGATAAAGGGATTTAGTAAAAGAAGTCTAAATAATAATATATAAAAAATCTCTTTGAAAAATTTTAAAAAATTTATAAAAAGTTTTTTGTATATTAAATTACAAAGCTCTAATTATAATTTTTTGGGCTTTATAAACAGATAAAAGGAGAAGTTATGTTAAAAGAAATTATTTTATCTTTTGGAAACGAAAGAATAAGAAAAGTTGTTATACCATTTAATAAGATGGTAGCAGAACCAAAAATAGCGAGTATTGGCTATGGTAAAGAATTTTATTATAGAGGTAAGTATAAACATAATACTTACTGTAATGATTTTAAACTTGTTTTAGATAAGAAGATGCTTCAGGATAAACAAGTTAAAAAAATTATAGAAAATAGGGATTTAAAAACTATTACAGTAAATTATGATAGCGGAGAATCAACTACTTATATACTTCCATGGAAAGATAAGAATTCCAATACAAATGATTATGAGATAATAAATAATAATTTATTTACTATCGAATTATCTATAATCTCACCTTATTACAATTAATTAGGGGTAATAATGAAGTGAAAAAGTGAATAATTGGTGAAGTTTTTAATTTTTTGTCACCTCGGTTTTTCGTTGATTTTACGGGCATTTATGAATAATTAGTGAAAAAAGTGAAGTTTTCTCTCATTTAGAATAGAAAAAAATAAAATAAAAAACTTAGAGAAAAAAAACTCGACAGATATTTTTATCTGTCGAGCTAGTTAAATATTTTTCACTTTCTTCACCAAATAGCATTTTTATGTTGTTTTCACGTGGTCTTTATCGGTAAAAAACTTTATAAAAAAGTTCATTTTCTTCTCACTTTTATATTAGATTTTTTCACTCTCTAATAAAAAATAAAAAATGGAAGAACTTTTTTATATATTAAAGTACTTAGATTAATAAAGGAGGATATTTTATAAGAATATTAACAGTATAGTGCTATCATTTTTTATAAAAATTATAATAGCATTGGATTATTTTAATAGTTCAGATGTGAGGAGATAATAATGAGAAATACTATTAAAATTACTTTAGATGATGTATCATTTAAAACTAAACCAACAGCAGAAGATGTACAAAAGATACAAACTAGATTAAAAAGATCAACTTCTGTAAAAGAAGTCACATTAGAAGAATTAATAAATTATATTAAAACAGGACATACAATAATACCTAGTGTAATGGTTGGTGGTACTAAAAGAAATAATTGGGTAGAACAACAATTATTTGAAATTGATATTGATAATAATTCTGATGAAGAAATTGTATTACCACAGGAATTAATTAAATTATTTATAGACAATAATTTACCACCATTTATGTATTATCATACTTTTAGTAGTACTAAAGAAAAACCTAAAATTAGATTATTATTTAAAACAGCAGAACCAATTAAAGATATAAATAAAGCTGATTTTTTAATTAAAGCTTTAGTTGATTTTACACCACAAGCAGATAAAGCGTGTACTAATGTATCAAGGTTATTTCATGGGACTAATGGAGATGAAAAAGAAGTAATTATGCTTAATGAAAATGCAATAATTACTCTTGATGATGTCGTAAAAATATATAAACCATCTGTAAAAGAATCTAAACCTAATAATAAAAAAGATGAAGATTTTTGGAATATGGTTAAAAATTATGATTGGTTAGATTATTTAAAACAAAGTGTTACTACTGAATATAAAGAATCTGGTAATAGAGTTGATTTTCTTGTATGTCCTATTTGCCATCATGAAAATGACTTTAGTTATTATATTGATACTCATACATTTTGTTGTTATGGTATGAATGGTAATATTCAAGGGTCTATTATAGATTATATAATGGCTGTTAAAGGGGTAACTAAAAAGCAAGCGGTAGATGAATTTAAATATAATATACTTGGTTTGCCTAAAGAAGAGAAAAATAAGAAAGTAATTGAGGATATTGAAGAGCAAACCGAAGACTTAACTATTATTCAAACGCAACTTGAAAGTATAAAAATAAATAATGATATTGAAGATGCTAACTGGTTAGAATATTATATTGATAAACACGGTAATTTAATTAGGAAAGTAAATTGCCCCAAACTAGCCCAGTTTATTAGAAACAACCTTAATTATATTTTTGTTAGAAATAACGCTAAAAGTAATATATTAAGATATTTCTATATAGATGGATATTATAAGTTAGTAAGTGATGATGAAGTTAGAGGTTTTATTAAATTATGTATTCCGTTAGAATGGCAGAAGACAAAAGATATAAATGAAGTTCTTAATCTTTTATATACAGATATGAAGTTTGTTCCTATTGAAAAATTAAATTCTGATGAGAATATAATAAATTTTAATAATGGAGTTCTACATCTTGATACATTAGAACTAAAACCACACTCACCTAATTATTTATCTACAATTAGAATACCATGTAATTATAAAAAAGATGTAGTTGTTCCAGAAACTCATTATTTTGATAATTTTATTCATGACTTAACAAATGGTGATACTGGGGTAAAACTATTGTTATTAGAATTTATGGGTGTTGTAATTTCTAATATAAGTGGATATAGAATGAAAAAAGCTTTATTTATGATAGGACCAGGTGATTCTGGAAAATCAAAATTAAAAGTATTTCTTAAATCTTTAATAGGAGAAGAAAATTGCAGTTTTATTGATTTAAGAATGTTAGAAAAACAATTTGGTAAAATACAATTATTAAATAAGCGTCTTGTAGGTTCAAATGATATGAGTTATATGAGTGTGTCCGAATTGGAAACATTTAAGCAAGCGACAGGTGGAGATCCTATTAATGCAGAGTTTAAAGGAGAAAATGGGATTGACTTTGTTTTTAATGGTGTTTTGTGGTTTTGTGGTAACGGTTTACCGAAGTTTGGTGGAGATAAAGGTGATTGGACCTATAAAAGAATTGTAGTTGTAGAAATTAAAAATGAAATACCAGAAGAGAAACAAGATAAATATTTAGAAGATCATTTACTTGAAGAAAAGGATTATATTGTATCTCTTTCTATAAAAGCCTTAAAAAGAGTTATTGATAATAAATTTAAATATGATATTCCAGATGTTTGTAAGCTTGCTACAAGTAGATATAAAATTGATAATGATAGTTTCTTGTCGTTTTATGAAGAGTGTATTGTTGAAAGAGATATAAATAAACCTATTAATGACTGTTGTACTAAAGGTAAAATATTTGAAGTTTATAAAGCCTATTGTAAGGATAATAATAAAAACTACTTTAATACAAAAAAAGAAGTTAAACAGATGTTAGAAACTTTAGGTAAAGCAGAAACTACTTTTGCCAATGGTGGTAATGTTTATTATAAGTATATAACATTAAGTCCAGAAGCAAACAATGAGTATAGCGATATTTGTCCGGTAGAAGGAAACCAAATTGTTACTACTGATGATATAGGCCTTGAAGAGCCAAAATACGATTTTTAAATTAATTTTATTTAATTTAAAAATTTTTTTAATTTTTTTCGTATATATAAATACTACTAAAAAAATAGTAGTTAGAAAGGACGCAGAATATATGTTTATTAAAAGTAAAAAACTTAACCTTAATAAGGATAATACATCAATGATACTTGATACTAGGAGTAAGATTTTAAAAGAGATGGAAGAAATTATAATAATTGGTAGTAACAATGATTATACATTTGAAAATAATGAGAGATTATTAACTATGCAAGATACTATAAGATGTATCCAATCCCGACATCACTTTACCCTAGCACAAGTAGAGAAAAAAAGAAATGAGATTTTACATTTCTTAAAAAAAGTTAAGTTTGAGGTATGGGTAGAAAGTCTTTATAAAAAGTTTTGCCCTGACGCAGAATTGAGTTTAGAAGAATTTGCTACACTATTTATCACACCTTTAATATTTGAAGGGAAAGTAGAATTAAATGAACTTAAAGATTATGTTTATATGGAAAATTGGCATATCAGTTATACCACGCGAAGTCAAAAACGATAAGTCATAATATTTAAATTAGAAGGTTAGTAAAACTATTTTATTGACCTTCTAACTATCTTATTTTAAAAAACTAAAAAATTTTTATAGTTTTTTATATATTATATTACCTAGAGTTGAAAGGAACAGTTATGTGAGAGTAATTTAATTGAAATTAACGAGTTTTTATGGTTCTTATTAAAAACCATTGTATAGATATAAAGGATGTTAGAATGTTAACAATATATGATATAAAAGATGCAGGGTCTATATTAGATTTCATAGATACGTGCATCACTATAAGAACAACGGGTATTACACCAGATGAATATACCTGTGAAGATATATATATGATATATATAACATGGTGTTTTGAAAACAATAAAACTTCTGAACCAAAAGAAAAATTCCATAAATATTTGAAAGAGTATGATGGAAACGAACTTATTAAAACTTTTGGGGGAAATAAATATTATAGTAGAATTACTTTAAATCAACCTACTAAAAAAGAATATGGAATATCAAAAACACTTGATACGATATCAAATGAGGATGTGAAATTAGAAACAGTAGCAATTTATATACAATTAGATACTTCTGAATTAAATGATGGAGTTAACTTAGAACAACAGATTACTAGTATTTATGTTTATTGCTTATCTAAAAAGTATGATGTCCGATATACATTTTGTGATATAGGTGATTATGAATATTATGATCAGTATGATAATTTATTGTGGTGTATTAATAATAAGGATGTATACAATATAGATAAAGTAATTGCTTTAAAACCCGATAGAATATATAACGGATTTGGTAGTGAAGTATCAGATTTAATAGATGCTTTAGAGAATAATAATGTTGAACTAGAGTTTATTGATAATTATATAGAAATTCCAGATAAAAATTATCAATTATTAAATGAGTATATAAATAATAAATAAAGTATATGAATGTAGATTTATATACTAGCGTGAAAGCATAGAGAAAATATTATATAATTTTCACGAATTAATCCAGCCACATATAAATATATGTGGTTTGGATTATTAGAATTAACAGTTTTTAAAGGATAAGAATATGGACTATTTAACAATGTCAAAATTAATTTCAAAACCATGGATAGATACAACAGGAATAATGAAACTTGCTCAATGTGGGAAACATAGTGCAACAATTATTAGGAAAGATGTAGAGCAAATAGTATTAGATAGTGGTAAAAAACTTCCATTATGTAGTAAAAAAAATGTTCCTACTAAAATGGTTTTAGAGTATCTTGGATTAGATGAAGAATATATCTATTCAATGGCACAGAAAAATGTTTAAGGATGTGAAATTATGGCGGTAAGACAGGTGCCAGAAAAAGAGTGGACTAAAGATGGGCGTAAGTGGATGTTTGAAGTAAGAGTAAAAGATGCTACTGGGAAACAACATCATTATAGGTCTAAAAAGTATTTAACACGAAAAGAAACGCAGCAAGCTGAACGGGATTATATAAAAAGTGTTGAAGAAAACGGAATTAGCGATAAAATGACTTTTAAGGAATTATGCGATTTACATTTTGAATATCAACAAGATAAAGTTAAGGTAACGACATTAAGAAATTATCAGAAGCGTAGAGAACATTTAAAATATTTTGATGATATAAAAGTTTGCGAGCTTAATATAAATCATTTTGAGAAATGGAAGAAAGAAATGAACAGTTTAGATTTAGCAACCCGAACTAAAAATGATCTATATAAATATTTAAAAAGTATTTTAAATTATGGTGCTAAGTGGTATGATTTTAACTTTAATAGTATGTATAAGAAGATGACTAACTTTGATAATCCTAATGAAGTACCAAAAGAAATGGAGTTTTGGACGTTTGAAGAATTTACAAAATTTATAAATGTGGAAACAGATATAAAATTTAAAGCCTTATATGAAACTTTATATTATTGTGGACTTCGTTCAGGAGAAGTGCGAGGATTAAACTGGAAGGATATAGATTTTAATAATAAAGAGTTATCTGTAAAAAGAAATATAGTTGTTAATCTTGATGGAACTAAATATTTAATTACAACACCTAAAACCAAAAGCAGCGTCAGGACAATTCCTATGCCAGAAGTTCTTATTACAGATTTAAAAAAGTTGCGAGAATACCAAAATAGTTATTATGGTTTTACAGAAGAGTGGTTTGTCTTTGGAAGTCATGAACCTATAACTAAAAGTGCTATACGGGATAGAAAAAATAAAAATTGCAAGTTAGCAGGTGTTAAGCAAATTAGAATACATGATTTTAGACATAGTTGTGCATCTTTACTTATAAATAATGGTGCTAATGTAACAATGGTTGCAAAATACTTAGGTCATACTAAAATAGATGAAACACTAAATACTTACTCCCATATGTTTAAAGGTAAATTAGATAATATAGTTGATACTATAAATAAACTAAATGGATAGAGAAACTATTCATTTTTTTAAATTTCTATGGTATAATTTTTATTAGTTAAAACAAGGGAAGTAAACCCAAAAATTATGTGGCATGCCACGTGGCAGATTATGTGGCAAAAGTATTAAAAAATGATGCGAAATGGAGATTTCATGTGGCAAATGAAAGCTGTTAAACCCTTTAAATATGGGGGTAAACCAAACATACTGGTTTTGGATTTGTCAACCCCCTGAAATCCCGTCAGAAATGGCGGGATACTTTGTTTATAAGGGCTTTATGCCATTTGATATATGTATTAGGTACCCAAATAGGTACTCATTTTAATTTAGTTTGTCGATAATATTAACAATTTCATTCATTTGATTTTTAAATAGGTGAGAATAAGTATTTAATGTCTCATCTATTTTTGTATGGCCTAAATACTTTGCAACTACATTGATTGTTGCACCACTATTTATAAGTAGTGATGCACAACTATGTCTAAAATCGTGTATTCTAATTTGTTTAACCCCTGCTAACTCACAATTTTTATTTTTTCTAGTTCTTATTTTACCATTTGTAATAGGTTCATTATCTCCAAATACATACCAGCTATTATTAAAACCATAATGATTATTAGAAACTTTATATAGTGCCTTAAAATCATCTAGTAAAACTTTAGGTACTGGAATATTTCTAACACTTGATTTTGTTTTAGGAGTAGTAACCATATATGATTTATTGGATTTATGTCAAGATTTTCGTGTCTAAAAACTTGACATAAATCCATGTTTTATTTGTTTTTAAATCTAGAAAAGGAATATTATTACAGATTGAATTTGCTATTTGAAGAGCCATAGCAGATTTACCAACTTTGGCTTCTCCAAGTAAGCAATATAAACCATTTTCTCTAATCATATTTTCAATGATATAATTCATATCGACAATACTACTTCTTAATTCTTCAATTGTTTTCATATAATTCCTTTCTATAAATTTTCTTTTGCCATTTTTTCTAAATAATTAATATTTATTTTTAGTTTATTAACGTCTTCGATCATTGGTAATCTGTTATTAGGAAGAGTGTATCCTTGATTTATTAAATCTTGTTTTATCTCTTTCCTAAGTTTAAATGCATTATTTTTACCTATTTCAGCAAGCCTCATTAAATCATCAAGATTACACCATTGCTTTGAAATAAGTTTTAATGTTTCTCTAGCATCCATATTAAGTGTTCCTCCTTTCGTTAGAATCTAGATATAAAAATATCTATGTATATGGATTACCAAGAAAGAAAAAAATTATATATGTGAGCTATACTCACAACAATATATTATCATACAGATTTAATTTAAGTCAATACATTTTGTGATTAAAACTCACAAAAATATTGTTTGATAATCAAAAATATGTTAAAATAGTAATAGATGAGTAAATGAGGTGTATAAAGTGGAAGATAAAACTTTAGCAAGTGTAGTAAAGAGTGCTAGAGAAAAACTTGGAATATCGCAAAGGGAATTATCTAGAAGAACAGGAATCGATAACAATACATTAGCAAAGATAGAAAAAGGTGAAAGAAAGAAACCTAATGTGTTATCTTTAAGAAAACTATCTATGGTACTAGGTATTGATGTAAAAAAATTAATGAAACTATGTGATTATACCAAGGAAGAAATTGAAATAATTGATAACAAAATCTATACAAATATTGCAATTAAAAATGATGATTCATCAATTACATTGATAGATGAATACATAAAAAATTTCAAATATGATGTCTTAGCTAAAGAAATTTTGTTAGATTTTATAAACGATAAAGATTATAAAAAGACAGAAAAATATGAAAAATTAAAACAAACTGAAAAAAATAAAGTAGATAAATCATTTAAAAATATGGTCAATACCATTAATGAAGATATTGAAAAAATGGAATACGCTATAGCTCATATTGATGATAATCGGTCTAAAAAATAATTTTTCAGTTAGTAATGACAGTGTGACAAATAAATTAGAGTATGGTGGTAAGTATAAAATACTTGTCATGGTGTCATTTATAAAGAAAGTAAAATGATATTTAATGAAAAAAGAAAACTTAGTTAATGAATTTAATAAAATAAATGCCAATAGTAATTTAAATGAAATTCAAAAATATATTACTAAAATGATGCAAGTCAATGGCTTTAACAATACGCCTTTAGAATTATTTTGTTACCTAACTGAAGAGGTTGGAGAATTAGCAAAAGAAATTAGAAAAACAGAAAAAAATATGGATATGGACATAAAAAAGAATTATGAATCCTGTTTAAAACATGAGATAGCAGATGTATTTATATATTTACTCGCAATATGTAATTCATATAATATTGATCTTTTAGATGCTTTTAAAGATAAAGAAAAGATTAATTTGAATAGAGATTGGAAGTAAAAAAGAGAGTTGATAATATGGCTAAACAAAAAAATTTTTCAGATAATGTATTAGAATTTAATGAGTGGCTAGCAAATATATCTTTAGAATTATTTGATAATTATGCTATTAGTAATCCGTTTAATGGAAAAAATAAAGATAAAATAAAAGATATTACGAATGCTTTTTATAAAAAATATTATAATGACCATAATAAAAGATATTTAATACTTGGTAGTTCTCCAGCAAGAAAAGGCACAGCAACAACAGGTATTCCATTTGAAGATGCAAGTCATCTTTATATAGAAACCGGTATTATGATTGATAATTTTTATATAAATAAATCATCTTCTAATTTTTTGTATGATGTTATGGAACAATATGGTGGTTGTGAAAAATTTTATGAGTCCTTTTTTATGAGTTTTGTATGTCCTTTAGGTATAGTAAATGTAAATTCAAAAGGAAATGAAGTTAATTCAAATTATTATGAAAATAAAAAATTGGAGAATGTTTTATACAATTTTATTGTTGATTCTTTAAAAAAACAGATTGCTTTTGGAATTGAAACATCTGTATGTTATTGTATAGGAAGTGGAGAAAATTTTAAATTTTTAACAAAAATTAATGAGCAATATAAATTTTTTGATAAGATTATTGCCTTAGAACATCCAAGATTTATTATGCAATATAATTCAAAAGAGAGGAATAAGTACTTGAATAAATACATTAATGCTTTAAATAATAGAAACTAAAATAATAAAAAAGGCAAGAAAAAATTCTCACGAATGATTAAAATATAGATAAAAATTTATCAAAAAAATTCAAGATGAAAATCATTAAAAAAGCAGAGTAAAATATTTGTGTCTTAGCCAGCACTGCGGATCTACTCCCGCCATTTACAAAAATATGGGATAAATCCCAAACCCTAAAAAAGGAGAATTCAATAAAATGATTGATATAGAAACTATTAAAGATAATGTAAGTAATCTTTCAAAAAAACTTCCTAGTCTAAATATTGATAGTATTTTTTTAGAACAAGATGGAAAACTAGATAAAGTTTTTTATAATGAAGAGTGCTTGCATGAATTAAGAAGTTGCTCTAAACTATTAGTAGCAATGGCAATTGGAATTGCAATACAAAAAGGTATGATAACACTTGATACTCTTATTTATTCATCTATTAAAGATATTGTTGATATTAGAAATGAAAATATATTTAAAAAATTAGATATTAAAGAATTTAAATGGAATAATTTTGGAAAGTATTGTCCTGGGTCAACAGGTCTTTATCTTAAACATAGTGATTTCCATAAAATTGGGAAGTTATTATTAAATAATGGGCGATATAATAATATTCAAGTAATACCAAAAAATTGGATAAATGAAATGTGCTCATTACAACTAGAAACACCTTCTGCATTTAAATCAGAAAGAGTGTTTCCGAAGGATGGAGTTGGATATTATACATTTATTTCAACAAACGATTATATTTTTAGAGATGGTGCAGATGGACAATATATTATAATAAATAAAGATAAAAATATTTTAATAACCATAATGTCAAGAGAAAAAGAAATGAAAAATGTAACAGAGATATTAAGAAATGTAATTTAATAATGAAAGGATAGGCTAATATGTTAGATAAAGTTTTAGAGACGAGCAAGTTTGTAGTTAATAATGCAAAACATGTAAAGATTAATTATGACAAAGCAAACGAATTAATAGATGAATTATTAAAATTTGATAATGTTCATTATTTAACTAAAGTACCTTATGGTGTATATGATATGAATACTAGAGATATAATTAATTTTTTACTTATATACGATTCAATAGATTTTTCTTTTTGGGGTAATCCTAAGTGGACAATTGATGCTAATGGAAAGGACTTAGATGGTGGTATAGCACTATTACATTGTATTTTTAATTTATTTAATGGCCGTGATAGCTTAGAAGTTTATAAACAACTAGAAAATATGACATTAGAAGAATTTAAAGAGATTTTAAAAGGAAATATTGATATTCCACTTTTAGAAGAAAGACATAAAATAGTTTCTAGTATAGCTAAAATAGTAAATAAGAAAATGAATGGAAGTTTTTATGACTATATAAAAGATATGAATACTGATCAAGAAATATTTAAAACTATACTTAACAATTTTAGTAACTTTGAAGACACTAGAACTTATAAAGGACAAATTGTATATTTTTATAAATTAGCACAATTATTGACTTCTGATATTTTACACGTAATTGAAATTAAAGAACAAAAAGAGGTTGATTATTCTAGTTTATTAGGATGTGCAGATTATAAAATACCACAAGTAATGCAAGAGCTTGGTATTTTAGAATATGATACAAAATTATCTTTACTATTAGAAACTAAGACTGAAATAGAGGAAAATAGTGAATACGAAACTGAAATTAGAGCTAGTATGATAGTTGTGATAAATTATATATGGGAACAAATAGATAAAAGTATTGATAAAATTGATATAAATGACTTTATATGGAGTAAAGGTCAAGACAAAACTAAAAAATATAAACCTTACCATTTAACTAGAACAAAATCATACTAAAAATTATTATCAAGAATTAATAAAACAACAAAGGATTTTAAAATAACTGAAAATGTTGAATTAAGTAATTATATAAAAAATAAATTAAAAAATCATACAGTTTATAAAAATACAGATATAGAAATAAAAATTAGTGATGGAAAGTTAAAAGTTTTAAACAGTCAAGTAGAATATGATAAAATGTCTAAATCAGAGCAAAATTATTTTAAATTTCTTTATTTCGATATTTTAGTTCATCAAAAAGTTTTAGAAGGAAATTTGCATATAATTATTGATGATCCATTTGATAGTTATGATGATATTTATGTACAAGATTCAATAGCAATAATAACAAAATTAATAAATGAATATATTGATGATATTGACACAATTGATATTTTTTCTCATAGTATGTATATTCTTGATTTATATGACTCATTTAAAAAAATATATAATAAGTTTAATATTTACTGGATGGATCAAATTGGGTTAGCAAAAGAAATAAATATATTTGAAGATGGCTATGATTTGTTTAAAAAAATAGATATAAATCCTTACGATTATGGAATAATATTGAAGATTAGTGATAAAATGGTCGATAAATATTCATTAATTGCATTTTAAGAAATGAAATGAAGATTGAGTGCTTGTTATTTAAAAATAACAGCAATAGTGAATTTGCTAGTTTAAAAAATAAAGTAGAAGAGCTATATAATAAAATATCAGAATCAATCGATCATGTGAGGGAGGAAATATCAATAATTGAATTGAATAATATTATTAATGAAATATTTTATTTTGGTTTAAATAATAATGAAATACAGAATGTATCATCTTTATTTGATGATATTTCAAAAGATTATGTTGATATTAAAAGCAAAAACTGGTTCTGGAAATATTGTAACAGTTCCTAAAAATGACATTTGTTATATATTAATCTATAAAATATTATTTGGTTTGAAAATAAGAAGATTATTAGAAAAAAAGGCTTATGATATTGTACAAGAAGATTATACTGAAGTGGGGGATTTAATTGAAAAAATACCAAATACTTCATTGCATGATTATTATAATTTATATAAATACATAATTAATTCATTTAATCATTCTTAATCAAGAATTGTTCCACCAATTTTTGTATATAGCTTCAAGTCATTACGTGAAATGTATGAAGAATTACAAGTATTGTAGAATTCTAGATACCAAAATCAGATACTAAATGCAAAAAATAAAAGTATTTTAATAAACTTTAAAAATTTTTGATAAAAGAAAAAGCCTTAATTTATAAGACTTTAACGGAATATTAAATTGTTACGAACTGATAATATTATTTCTCCCCTGAAGAGAGTGATGACTATATATCACTCTCATATTTTTGCTTAAGAACATCAATTTTTTTCATAAGTACTAATGAAATTAACTCAAAAATTTTGTGAAAAAGTTTAATAAAAATGCTACCTAAAACAGTATAAAATATAATCATAAAATGGTATAATCTTTATATAAAAGGAGGCTAATTATGCTAGACAAGTCATTTCAAGAAATAACAAGTAACATTAAAAATGCTATTACTAAAACTCAATTAGAAATTATGACAGACGCTAATAAAAAATTAGTTAATTTGTATTTTAACATTGGAAGAAAATAGTAGTTGGGAAAATAAATTTATAGATAATGTTGCAATAGATTTAAAAATGTCATTCCCTAACTTAAAAGGATTTTCAGTTCGTAATTTAAAATATATGAAGTCTTTTTATAACGAATATAAAGATGATGAAGAATTTGTGCAACTGGTTGCGCAATTACCATGGAAGCATAATATTACTTTAATGCAAAAAGTAAAAGATAAAGAAATCCGTAAATGGTATATGAATAGATGTTTAGAAGACGGATGGTCAGATAGTGTTCTCATTTATCAAATAGATACTTGCTTAAATAGTCAAGATAATTATGAGAAAATGGTTAATTACTTTTTAGAAGATAATGAATAATAATTAAATGACATTATAGCATTAAACTTTGCTAGGTGGTATAGTAAAAACTAATGTCATTAATGTCATAAAAAAACAAGAAATAGTATTAAATTATTATGTAAAGAGAAAAGGAGAAAAAGAAATATGAAAAAAATATGTATGATTGGTAATGGAATTCATGCAAGACAAAATATAATTCCATCTATGAGAGAACTTAATATTGGTATTGATGCAATAGCAAGTGAATATTTAGATAATCAAAAAGAATTTGATGGAATTAAATGTTATTCTGATTATAAGGAAATGTTAGAAAAAGAACAACCTAATATTGTACTAGTCTGTAAAACAGCAGAAAATCAATATAGAATTGCTAAAGATTGTTTGGATTTTGGAATAGAAAAACTATTTGTAGAAAAGCCAATGGGAATGAATTCTATTGAAGCAAAAGAATTACAAGAACTTGCTAATTCTAAAAATTGTCAAGTTATGGTTGGATTTATGAAAAAATTTAGTCCTTGCTATTTAAAAATGAAAGAAATAATGAATAGTTCTGAATTTGGTAAAATAAAGCAATTTAATGCAGAATTTTATATTACTTCTGGTAGAGCTGGTTGGAATAATGAAATTTTTCTTAAAAAAGGTGGAATTCATTTTGTTAATTTACTAGTATGGTTATTTGGAGAAGTAGAAGAAGTAAAATCATTCTCTAACTCAATAGATAATAATGTTAGTTTAACTTCTATTATTAAATTTAAAAATGGAGTAGTTGGAAATATTAACTTTGTGGGATTATCTTCTTGGAAAGGAAAGCGAGAACAAATTACGATTACTGGAGAAAATGGTTATGTTTATAATGATGGCGTAAGATCGGTTCATTATCATTTAGATCAAAATATTACTAGAGGTAATCGTTGGCAAACATTAGATGAAGAAGAAATTACAATAAAACCTTATTTAACAAGTGCATCAGGTGGAGTACAAGATTTATATTTACATGGATATATTGGTGAAATTAAAAGTTTTATTGAAGAGAATACTTATGATGAGGATAATGTTGATACTATGGAATTAATTGATACAATTTTGAATTCTTTATGATAAATAGAAGTCATACTTTACAATTCAATGCCAAAAGTTTATAATAGGAAACTATTAAAGAAAGAGGAGAAAATATGAGTATAAATAATGACTTATATAAAAGAGAATTTGCATCTTTTTCAGGAAAATGTCCATATGCTTGTTTACATTGTTACACTTTTACTCCAGATTATCAAACAATGGGTGAAGAGTCTATTCCTAAAATAGTATGTCGCTTAGATGAGAAAAATCCAGATGTTATTTATATTTCTGGGCATAAAGAAAACTTCCTTAACGTATCTCAAGGATTAGAACTTGGCGAAAAACTATTTGAAGCATATCATTGTGATATTTTAATGACTACTAGAAATGTTTTTAATAAAGAAGATGTAAGTCGATTGTCAAAACTTAATTTTAGAATGAAAAATGAAGGTAAGAATTTATTCTTCTGTGTTTCTATTCCAGCATTAGAATCTTATAAAAAGTTAGAAAGTAACCCAATTATTCCGACACCACAACAAAGAATGGAATTTTTATCCGAAGTCTATGCTAATGGGATTGACACATTTTTAACTATTAAACCATTATGTCCCAATGAATTTATTCCAATTGATGAGGCACTTGAAATTATAGATAAATGTAAGGATTATTCAACAGTTGTATTATCAAGTGGGATTGTAGTTGATAATCACATTTTAAAAAGATTAAAAGGGTTTCCTATTCAATTTAAATCTGAGCAAGCACCCTTAATGGAATGTTTGGAAAATAATATACCAGTTCAATATGTTGATGTATCAGAAGAATTAAGTCAAATTGAGGGGTTATGTAATGAATATAATCTTCCATTTTTTCAACATAGTATGCCAGCAATTCAGTATGTAAAAAGTTTAAAAAATAGTGTTAGAAGTAAATAAATATAAATAAGCAAAAAAGTCAAAAAATTAGCGAAAAGGGAACGAGAAATTTTCTTCCTCTGAAGAGTCGTCAAAAGCTAGATCAGTTTTTGGTTTACTTAAAATGTGAGTATTTATTAATTCCTCTTTTACCAAAAAATTGTAGATAGTATTGTATTAAATTTTATTTTATACTGTGATTGAATTGTTTTAAACAGGAGATGATAGAGTGACTGAGGTAGAAGAAGATATTTTTGATATAGAAGAAGCAATGTATAGTCATTTATATAAATGTCAATTATATAAAAATACGAATGAAGATTTAAAAAATGTATTATCTATTACAAATTTTTCTGGAAAAGAAGTTTTATCTGTTATGGCTTCTGCTGATCAAGTGTTTTCAGCATATTATTTAGGCGCTAGATCTGTTGATACATTTGATATAAATAAATATGCTTATTATTATTTTTATTTAAAAAAATGGTGCTTTATAAAGTATAAAAATATAAAAATACCTGATGAATCTAGAAAGATTTTAGAGGCTTTGGAGCTGCATGATGATTCAGAGGAAGAAAAAAAGGTTTATGACTTATGGAAAGAAGTAGTAGAATATTGTATGGCTAGAAATCGAGAATTTTCAACTAATAAATTTTTATTTTCAATCCCTCAAAATGGATGGACAGTTCCCTATTATAACGATGAAGACAAAATGGCAAAAATAATTTCATCCAAAAAAGCTAATTTTACACAATTTAATATATTTTTACCAATAAACTGTAAAAAACAATACGATATTATTATATTATCTAATATACTAGAATTTATGGAAGAAGCTCAACAAATTACTACTATTTCTAATTTAAATAGTTTACTAAAAAGGAATGGTTTTATTATATGTTCCAATGTTCGATATGACAAACCTAAAGAGCGTAAATTATTTGAAGAAAATGGATTTTTATATCAAAATGGTATAAATGGTATTATTTTGACTAGAGAAATACCTAAATTACAACCGGTTTCTTATACATATAAAAAATTAGAAACTATAAAATCTTAACCACCCAATCAACCACCAAAACAGGAGTTTTTCATTTTAAAGTTATAAACTTATTAAATTTTTGTAAATTAAAGTCCTTTGGAAATAAAGGGTTTATTAATATAAAAAATAAAAGAGTACGTGATTTAAGTTTGCCTTCTTAAGGAGCCTTATGGCCCCATTTTTGTTTGTTTAAATTTTCAAAAATTTAAATTAAAAACATAAATATTTAAATATATTTGTATAAGTTTAATAAAGCTTACTAATTTTGGTAGTTTAAGTTCATCGTTTTTAACTAAAATACCACATTCGATTGATTCTTGTGGTAAAATAGTTTAAAATTATATCAAGAGATAATTAGAATGATATTATTATATAAAGAACTTATTAAAAAATATAAAAGTGATTATAAAATAAAAAAACTAATTGAAGAAGGTAAATTATTTAAAATTGAAAAGTGAATTTATCGTGATAAAAAAGATGTAAATTATTTAGAAATAATATCAAAAAAATATCCTAATGCAATATTTACAATGGATAGTACATTTTATTATCATAATTTAACGGATGTTATTCCTAAAAAAGAATACCTTGCATTAAAAAGAGATAGTAATAAAATTAGTGATATAGGATTAAAGTTACATATTATCAAGATAAATTTTTTGATATTGGTAAATCAATTTTAAATATAAATGAAGTTGAAATTCAAGTGTATGATAAAGAAAGAATGCTAATAGAACTAATAAGAAATAGAAACTCAATAGGTTTCGAATATTATAAAGAGATAATTGAAAATTATAGAGAGATTAAAGGAACACTTAATACAAAAAAATAGCCAAATATATAAGTAATTTTGCAATAGAGAATCACTTATATGATGTTATTATGAAAGAGGTGTTTTAACGAATATAAATACAATATTTAATAATTATTTATCAAATGGATATTCAAATTTAAATGCTGTTTCGAAAACTTGTCAAGATATTATTTTATCTCAAATAAGCCATTCTAGCTTAAATAAAAATATAACAATTAGGGGTGTAGTTGTAATGATGGCTATTTCAAAGATA
This sequence comes from uncultured Bacilli bacterium, assembly GCA_910584305.1. Lineage (GTDB taxonomy): Bacteria > Bacillota_I > Bacilli_A > RF39 > UBA660 > CAKPTA01. The sequence continues at coordinate 50,252 of CAJTZW010000006.1, read as the reverse complement.
TAAGAAGAGCAACACAAGATTTAGATATAGATTATATAAGAGGTATTAAGAAATATCAAACTAATAATGAGAAAGGTTATTTAATAGATACTTGTTTAAATAGTCAAGATAATTATGAGAAAATGGTTATGTTTATAGTGATGGTGTAAGAGAGGTTCATTATTATTTAGATTAAAATATTATTAGGGGTAATCTAATCGTTGGCAAACATGATGAAGAAAGCAGTTATGTAAACACCTTTAATAAAAAAATAATTTATATATTGGAATTAATAAGGGTAGTTTAATTACCTTTTAACTAACAAATTAGTAGTGTTTAATTCGGAATATTTGCATAAGTTCAAGACTTCTGTATAATTTAGCCCTTTCGGAATAATTTATTTAATATATGTACATTACAATATTGCTAAAAAAGATTTACATTATTAGGGGGAAGGGTTTAGCTATAGAGGATAGCAATGAAGGACTATATATTGAACTATTATATAGTATAGTAGTAAATTTGAAAGATAAAATCACATTTTTGGATTTCAATAGTGATGTTTTAAAGCAATTTAGGAGTGTGAGTTAGATTATAAATTTGACGATGATAAAGGTAAATGAATCTACTAGGAAACAAAAACTAGATATTAAAATTCGTGAGTTTTAGAATGTTCCAGTCTATATGACAGGGATATTTTATTTATAGGAAATTTTAGGTATCTAAATAAAAAATTAAATTATAGAGATGAATAATTTATTTCAATTTTGTAAGATTTTTTAACTCGATTAAATGATATAATATACTTATATGGAATGTGGTGATTTTATGGAAAAGATTTTAATTATAGAAGACGATGAATTAATTTGTGATGAATTATCAAAATTATTAGAAGATTATGGATATGAGCCTCTAATACTACATAATTTTTCAAATGCCTTACAAGAAATATTACAATTATCCCCAGATTTAATTTTGTTAGACATTAATATCCCGTGTCAAAATGGGGAATTGCTCCTTCAAAAGATAAGAGAAGGATCCAATATTCCAGTGATTATGGTAACCAGTAGAAATTCCGAAACAGACGAAGTATTATCTATGATTTATGGAGCAGATGATTATATTACGAAACCATATAATCCAAATATCTTATTACTTAGAATTGGAGCCGTTTTAAAAAGAACCAATCATTTAATAGAAAATTCAACTTATAAAGACTTAGAAATCAATATTCAAAAAGGAATCATCAAAAAGGATAACATAGAAATATTACTCACTAAAAATGAAATGATTATTTTTTATTACCTTTTAAACCATCAAAATAAAATCGTAACAAGAGATGAATTGATGACCGATTTATGGAATAATAACGAATATATCAATGATAATGCCTTGACGGTAAATATTAGTAGATTAAGGGCAAAATTAAAAAGTGTTGGTTATGAAAACGCTATCGAAACTAGAAAAGGAATTGGGTATATTTTATCATGAACTTACTTAAATTTTTAAAAGATAAACTTTATTATTTCATAACATTTATTATCATTTATATTATTCTTTTCATGCTGTTTTTAGCCTTTAAATTAGATAAACAGTTCATAATTGCCACTACTTTTTTATTGTTCCTATTTCATATAATTGTAATTTTGATTGAATATTTTAGAAAAAAATATTTTTATAAAGAACTACTAGAAAATAGTGAAGCACTAGATAAAGCCTACTTAGTATTAGAAACCATTTCGAAACCAAACTTTTATGACGGAGAACTTTGTTATCAAGCATTATATGAAATCAATAAATCCATGAATGAATGTGTGAAATTAGTAGAATCTCAAATGGAAGACTTCAAAGAATATATCGAGATGTGGATTCATGAAGTAAAAATTCCAATTTCTTCTTTGGTATTAATGACTCATAATCATAAAAACGAATTTGATAAAAAATATATAGACCAACTAAGACGAATCGAAGATTATGTTGAACAAGTCCTTTACTATGTAAGAAGTGAAAATGCAGAAAAAGATTACTTAATTAAAGAAGTATCCTTACATAAAATTATTAATAATGTAGCCTTAAAAAATAAAGATGATTTACTAGAAAATAAAATTGATTTAAAGGTTTTGAATGTCGACTATGAGATTTATACAGATTCTAAATGGCTAGAATTTATTATCAATCAAATTATCAATAATAGTATTAAATATAGAAAAAATAAAGATTCCTATATTCAAATAGAAGCAAAAGAAGAAGAAAATAAAATCATTCTTTCTATAAAAGATAATGGAATTGGAATTAGAAAACAAGATATCAAAAGAGTATTTGAAAAAACATTTACTGGATATAATGGAAGAGTATTAACAAAATCAACTGGTATGGGGTTATTTATTTCCAAAAATCTATGTGAAAAACTGGGTCATAAAATCGAAATTGAATCCGTTCAAAACGAATATACCAAAGTAATTATCAGTATCGCTAAAAATAGATTTTATGAAGTAATCAAGTAATGTTACAAAACTGTAATATTTTGTAATATAAGACAAACGACAAATATTGAAAAATAGATTATGATGTTTGTGAAAGGAGAAATATTACATGGAAAATATTTTAAAAGTTGACAAAATAGAAAAATATTATGGAAATAAATCATCTCTTACTAAAGCAATTGATAACATTTCCTTTGAAGTAGATAAAAAAGAATTTGTAGCAATTATGGGAGCAAGTGGGAGCGGAAAAACAACCTTGTTAAATGTAATTTCTACAATTGACCGAGTAACTTCAGGACATATTTATGTTGGAGGAGTTGATATCACAAAATTAAAAGGAAATAACTTAAATAAATTTAGAAGAGAGGAACTAGGATTTATCTTCCAAGACTTTAATCTATTAGATACTCTTACAGCTTATGAAAATATAGCGCTCGCTTTATCCATTCAAAATGTAAATTCAAAAGAAATTGATAAAAAAATAAAACAAGTTTCTAAAGAACTAAATATAGAAAATGTTTTAAAAAAATATCCTTATCAAATGAGTGGAGGGCAAAAACAAAGAGTCGCTTCTGCTCGTGCCATTATCACAGACCCAAAATTGGTACTTGCCGATGAACCAACAGGAGCCCTAGATTCTAAATCGGCTAAAATGTTATTAGAGCGATTTAAACATTTAAATGAAGAATTAGATACAACCATTTTGATGGTTACTCATGATGCTTTTACAGCAAGTTATGCAAGTAGAGTCATATTTATTAAAGATGGCAAAATTTTTAATGAAATTCAAAGAGGTAACGATTCTAGAAAAGAATTTTTCGATAAAATTATCGATGTGGTAACACTTCTTGGTGGAGATTTAAATGAAGCTCTTTAAGTTATCATTAAAAAATATTCGAAAAAGTTTTAAAGATTATGCCATCTACTTTTTTACACTCATCCTTGGAATTTCTATATTCTATGTGTTTAATGCAATCGATAGTCAAACCGTTATGTTAGATGTTACATCATCTACCAAAGAAATTATTAAATTGATGACCAATATGTTATCTGGTGTTAGTGTATTTGTATCATTTATATTGGGATTTTTAATTATTTATGCTTCTAGATTTTTAATCAAAAGAAGAAATAAAGAATTTGGAATCTATCTAACACTTGGAATGAGTAAACGAAAAATATCAATGATTCTATTTTTTGAAACCTTATTTATTGGAATTATCTCTTTAGGAGTAGGGCTCATTCTAGGATTTCTTTTATCACAATTAATGAGTATTTTAGTTGCGAATATGTTTGATGCCAATATGACCAAATTTACGTTTATATTCTCAACGAGTGCTTGCATTAAAACCATTCTTTACTTCATGGTTATGTATATCTTAGTGATGATATTTAATACGATTAATATCAGTAAATGTAAATTGATTGATTTATTACATGGAAATAAAAAGAGTGAAAAAATAAGATTAAAAAATAGAGTTGTATGTATTATCATTTTTCTTATTTCTGCTTGTTTATTAGGATATGCTTATTATTTTGTAACAGCCGGATTTGAAAAACTAGATACAGCAAATAAAATCTTTATTCCTATTATTATAGGTTGTGTTACAACATTCTTTATCTTCTGGTCATTATCAGGTTTAATGTTAGAAATCGTTATGCGTATGAAGAAAATTTATTATAAAGGATTAAATAGTTTTATCGTAAGACAAGTAAGTAGTAAAATTAATACAACTGTATTTTCTATGACAGTGATTTGTTTAATGTTATTTGTAACCATTTGTGTTTTATCAGCATCTCTTACTTTAAAAAATTCTATGCAAGCGAATATTCATAAATTAGCCCCTGCCGATATCCAGCTTACAAAAAGTATGAATTTAAGTGATGCATTACTAGAAGAAGGATATAAAAAAGAAGAAATAGAAGAATCTAAAATAGATATTCTAGATAGTTTTCAAGATATGAATTTTGATTTCGATAACTATATCAAAGATAGTGTAGAAGTTGATATTTATCACACAGAAGATTTGACTTTAAATCATACCTTAGGTAGTCTATTAGATACGATTAGGACACAATTCCGATTTTTAAGATATGATAGCCCTGAAGATATTATGAAATTAAGCGATTATAATAAAGTAGCTAGATTTTACGGAAATAAAGAATATACCTTAAAAGAAAATGAATATTTAGTAGTTGCTGATTTTAATTCGATGGTAAATGTCCGTAACATGGCTTTAAATAATCAAGAAGAAATTCATCTTTTTGACCATACCTTAACGCCTGCTTATACAGAGTGTCAAGATGGATTTGTTGAAATGTCTTCTCAACATATCAATTCTGGAATTATTGTTGTACCAGATAGTATTATTGATGAAAATTATAGGGCTTATAATGTAGTAATTGCGAATTATAAGAAAAGTTCTAAAGAAGACCGATTAGAAATTGAAAAGACAATTTTAAATGCTATTCAAGAAAGCGAAAAACCAATTTCTAATAATACGAAGATAGATATTACCGAAGCAAGCGTTGGACTTGGGGCTTTAGTTACATTTATAGGACTATATTTAGGTGTTATTTTCTTAATTAGTAGTGCTGCTATTCTAGCCTTAAAAGAGTTATCAGAAAGTAGTGATAATAAAGAAAGATTTAGAATGCTAAGACGTATTGGAACCGATGAAAAAATGTTAAATAGAGCACTATTTAAACAAATTGCTATCTTCTTCCTATTTCCATTAATGATTGCCATTATCCATTCTGTATTTGGAATTCTATTTTCAGTAAAAGTATTAGAAATTTTTGGAAATGAAGAATTATTACCATCTATTCTAATGACAGCTTTATTCTTAATTATTATTTATGGAGGATATTTCTTAATTACGTATTATTGTAGTAAGAACATTATAAAGGAGAAATTGTAATGAAGTTATTTTTAGGAATTGTAAACAAAAAAATTAGAAAGATTGGGGACTATAGAATCCTCTTTTCTTCATGACTTCTTATTTAGTACCTATTAAAACGGCAATTTTTATATTTCCACTCATTGCCTTTCTATTTACAATTCCTTTTATTCTTCATCAATATCATAAATATGGTTCTATTCATAAATTAAGAGTTCTTATTATTTATTCTTTTATTTTATATATGATTACGATTTATTTTCTAGTGATTTTACCACTTCCTAAAATAAACGAAGTTGTATTTAAAGAAAATATGATTCGATTAGTTCCCTTTGGATTTATAAGAGATTTTATAGAAGAATCTTCTTTTGTACTAAACAATCCTTCTACCTATTTAAAAGCATTAACAGAACCTTCTTTTTATACAGTTGCTTTTAATATTTTAATGACAATTCCTTTTGGAATGTATTTACGATATTATTTTAAATGTAGTTTTAAAAAGGTAATATTGTATAGTTTTTTATTAAGTTTATTTTTTGAACTTACACAGGCAACTGGTTTATATTTTATTTATAAATATCCTTACCGAGTATTTGATGTCGATGATTTAATGATGAATACATTAGGTGGTATGATTGGTTATTTTGTTATGGGTATCATAGATAATTTTTTACCAACTAGAGAAGAGATGGATAGAGATTCCTTAAAAGAAGGAAAAAAAGTATCGGGCCTTAGAAGAATTACTTTGTTTGGACTAGATACAGTAATTGCTTTGATGATTGGTTTTTGTTTTTGGTTTGTTACAGGACACTTTTCATCCTTTCTCTTAATAGAAGTTGTTTATTATATTGTAATTCCCACTTTTTTAAATCAAACAATTGGAGGAAAATTTTTGAATGTAAAATTAGAATATGAAAAGAATAAGATTTTTTATAGTATTTTTAGAATCCTATTTTTATATAGTTATTATTATTTTGTTCCTATATTCTTAATTGGTGGAGCCCTCTATTTCTCACAAACTTTAAATATGAATACTCATGAAGCCATTCTATTTTATTTCTTTATTTTATGTATGATTATGTTTTATTTCTTATTTCATTTTATTTATCTATTTAAAAATAGTCATATTTATTATGATAGATTTTTTAAGGTAACGTATCAAAGTACAATACTTTACGACGAAAGTAAAGAAATTCAATAATTATTATCCTTAATATAGGGAAAATTAAAACCAAATGAATTTGTTTTTTCAATATAAAAGAAGAACTATATAATATAATAATTATATAGAGAGGGGAAAACAATACTATGTTAAATGAAGTTATGCAGAAAATAGAAAGTTGCTATGTAGGAGAAGATTGTATACAAACTACAATGCGTTATAAGAAATCCTTAACAATTGTAAGTAAAGATGGTATTCTATATCACTTCGTGCAGGGCCATCCATTCCATATCAATAAATATTTAGAGGATGAAAGAAGAAACCAATTTCCATATTCTAATATTTCTACATATAATTATAGAACTTTATTATCTAAATGGAAATGTGTCAACCAGTTATTCAATTTTGAGGAACCTTATATTAGAATAGTGGATGGACAACTTATAGAAAGTTTTGCACTCAAAGACAAGCATGATGCTCTGCTAATAAAGAATGGGTTACAGCCATATGAAAGTACAGAATATAAAACAAGAGAAGAATTAGAGAAAATGTTTGAAAAACCAATGGAAGAAAATAGAAATTTATATGTAATGCGCTTGGATGGAACATTTTATAAAGAGGATAATCCATTACTTTTGCCCAGTGAAGAGAAAATCGTTGAATGGACTAGAAGAACACTAATGGAAGAACTAGAGGTGTATAAGAAATATGGTAATATTTATAAATATAATTCTTATAATTACTTTAGTCCATATACATTGGAGTTTTTTGAAAATAGCATTAATAATTTGACCATTGAGAATATACCTGAAAATATTGCATTTACCGATGACAACATTCTTCTAATTAAAACAAATGGGCAAGACATTATTATACAAATTGTTTCTATCAGACTTATAAAACAAGATTGCTATAAGGTGAAAATAACAGATATGCCTATAACCAAATACAATTTAGAACAATTAAAATCTTTATCTCCTAGAATCGTGACAACAAAGAGGCCTAAAATTCCTTTCAGGTGGAACCCAGAAGTACCCAAGGAGGACATTCATAAAACAAAAAAATTATTAAAAATGAAGCAGGGTAGATGAATCTATAAATATTGCAACATATACAATAAGATAAACTTGACATTTGAAACCAAATAATGATAATCTTGATTACAGTATGAATTCAGATTGGAGAGTATATATGGCAAATTCTTTAGAAGAGGCATTGAGAGAGACAATATTAGATTTTGAATACGATTTAAATAGTCCTATACTTAGTTTTTTAGCCTATACTATATTATTACATCTTCAAAAAATGGAAACATATCCAGAGTCAACCAGTGCATTTCCTATAATGAGAGATTATATTCTCCAAAAAGGATGTAAAGAAGTTTTAAAGGAAATACCATCGAAAGTACCAGAACATCCTTCCGATGAAGAACTTCGTAAGTATGCTACTTTTTTCTGTCAAAATATAGTAGCAAAGAAAGATGAGGCAAGAAAAAAATAAAAATTCATTAATGATAGTAGATGTTAACCGACACTACTATTTTTTATATGAGGGCTTTTTAGATAAAGAACTTTTCCATAAAAAAAGAGTTCAAACCCTTTAATTACCCTAAACCAATATCCAGAATCATCATGATAGAAAACCCAATTAATGTAAATAGTGCCATTAAGTCTTTCTTTTGGTTAGTCTGACTTTCTGGAATTAATTCCTCTACAACGACATAAACCATAGCCCCTGCTGCAAAAGATAGTAAGAAGGGAAGTAAAACCTGTACTTTCATAACAAGGATTGCACCAATAATCCCCGCAATTGGTTCAACGATGCCACTTAATTGTCCAAGGAAAAATGACTTATTTCTACTAAAGCCTTCTCTTCTCAAAGGCATACTAACAGCTGTTCCCTCTGGAAAATTTTGCAGCCCTATGCCAAGCGCCAATGTCCAAGCTGCTGCTACAGTGGCACCATTTAATCCATATATAACAGAACCAAAAGCGACTCCCACAGCCATTCCTTCAGGAATATTATGTAGAGTAATAGAACTGATCAACATGAAACATCGTTTTAAACTTGCTCTTTCGCTCTCTCCTTCTTTTCTTGGATTTCTTTTCTCATAAATATCATATACCTTATCTCCAATGAAAAGAAGTAATCCGCCACTAAAAAATCCCAGAAATGTAATCAGCCAAGGTATTAGATGTAAGTTTTCGGCCATTGTAATAGCGGGAGCAATGAGTGAGAAAAAAGAAGCCGCAATCATTACACCACCAGCAAATCCAAGCATTCCATCCATTATATTCTTATGTATTGTTTTAAAAAAGTAGACTAAAGCTGCTCCAATAGCAGTTATACTCCATGTAAACAAAGTAGCGAGAGCTGCTTGTAAAATTGGATTCCAAGATAGAATTGTATTTAACATATTTTGTTACCTCCGTACTATAATAAGGTATTCGTTTATAGTCGTTTGGTTTGGGCATATTATATATATGTTTACAAAAAGTGGTAAAATAAGAATTAAATTTTAAAAGTGTCAAATTGAAGGTGCTTGCCAAGATTTATGCATATATAGAAGACCAAATTTATTTATACTAAAAAAATAATATCATAAATCAATTTTGATATTATTTTTTTGATATTCAGTCCGTAGGATTTCAGAAATTTCTTCTGGTGTTTCGTGAAAATCATTTTCTATCCATTTTGTCAAAATAGCGTTTATACCTGCTTTAAAAAATGCGATATGATAATCAATATTTTTTGTAGTACCATAATACTTAAGTGCTTCTTCATCTTCTAAATGATTATCATAGTATTTTGTAAAATCAAAATTTAATTTAAATAGTGTTTTGTAATAAATTTGGTTATCTTTAATATGCCTAAATAATTTTAGATAGTCATAAGAGTGTTTGTGCATAATACTTTCTTCTTTGTATAATTCCAACATATTTAAAAACATCCCATCTCTTATCTTTTCCTCTAAATCGAAAATATCGATATAATTCGCATAAAAAGTAGAACGATTGACACCCGCAAGTTTTACAATCTCTGACACAGATATTTCATTAATATTTTTTGTCTGAATTAAGTTAATAAAAACCCTTTCAATCCTTTCCTGTGAATTTCTTTTTCTCTTATTATTTGGTGTATTCATAATCTCCTCCATTAACCCGACAAATCTATATGAATTGATGATTGTTTTTATAATTTAAAAACATTATACTAAAAGTGTAACAACAAGACAAGGGGCTAAGTATTGAAAGGAGATTATATAATGGCAGAGTCTAAATTCGTAAAAGCCAATGAAAAAATTGCGGACGCAATTGTCGGCGGATACAAGAAAATGGAAGAGGGGGTAACAAGTGGTTTTAAAAAGATTAGTGATGGTGTTGTAAATGGATATACTAAGATTGAAGATAAATTTGTTGATCAATATTTAACAAAAGAAGGGGAATCTGTGGAAGATGCTAAAAAAAGATTAAAGGAAGAAGAAAATATGAGAAGAAAAGAACAGCAAGAGAAAATAAATATGAAGAAAGATATATAGATAGGAGAAAATTATGAAAAAAGATACTTTATTGGAAATTATTTTAGGAACAATCGGAGGACTTATATTTGCGATTGGAATGTGTATGTGTTTAATTCCAGAGTGGGATATGTTTACAGTGGGAATTTTGATTTCTATAATTGGATTTATAATACTACTATGCATCATTCCTGTTTATAGAAAATCTCATCCCCAAAAAACACATGGTTCTATTCAATGGGACATTGTACTTGCTTGGATTATTGGATTGATAGGATCTTTGATTATGGGGTTTGGAATGAGTAAGGTTATGGTAGAGTCAGCTAGTAAATCAGATATGATTGTTGGAATCATTACTGGAATTATAGGACTTGTTATTTGTGTTTTAAATTATCCAATTTATTCTTATATTAAGGGAAATGAAAAGTAAAATACAACAATTTTTAAAATTAGAAAGAAATGATAGAGTCATTTTCTTTTTACTTATTATAGCAATTGGAAATGGATTGATTGCAATTACCAAATTCATTTTTTCTATAGCGATTCCATCTTTATGGTTTGGTGTAAATGCAGGGTTTGGAATGATACTATCATTCGCTAGGTATAATTCAATTAGAGATTATGAAAGAGGAAGAAAAATTACCAATGAAAGATTGCGAAAAAAGATTGGATATAAAAATTATTTACACAATGGTATATTGCTTATATTGCTTGGAATTTCATATTTTTTTGTAAGTGTTTATATGTATTACAAAGGAACAACTACCACCATACATGAGTATCTAACCTATTTGGTAGCACTTATTGCTTTTTGGTCAATTGGTTCAGCTATATATGGGATGGTCAAGTATAAAAGAGATCATTCCCCCATCTTAAAAGCAGTTAAAATTACTAATTTTGCAAATGCCTTAACATCAATTGTACTAACACAAGTCGTATTACTAGATACATATGCAAGAGAGTATGAGTTGGCGAATGTAAATGGATATACTGGGATGCTTGTAAGTATAACAATAATGGGCCTTGGATTATATATGATTCTTGGAATAAAGAAGTATACAAAGAATTATGAAAGAATCAAATCGTTTTGATTTGTTTTTTTCGTATGCTATAATAAAAATATAAAATAGAAAAAACTAAATGGAATAGAGGAAAATGTATGGAGAAATATAAGAATATCTGGAATGATATTTCAAGGAAAGACATCAATAAACTGGCTGGTAATTTAATTGTGTATGATACTTGGTTAGAAAAATTTGATAATTATATTAAATCAGTAAATACACCTATTATTGATTTAGGTTGTGGAATAGGTAATGATACACTATATTTAATAAATAAAGGGAAAAAAGTAATCTCAGTCGATTTTTCTAGGGATGCGTTGCACATTTTGAAGGAAAATATTCCAGTAGCTTTTACAATAGAAATGGATATGGCCAAAGAGTATACATTAGAAAAAAATAGTGCAGATGTAATTGTAGCAAATCTATCATTACATTATTTTGATACTAAGACAACAGAGCATATAATTTCGAACATTAAAGATACCCTAAAAGAAGATGGACTTCTAATTTTTAGAGTAAATTCAGTAAATGATATAAATTATGACGCAAATCATGGAGAAGAGATAGAAAAACATTATTATAAAACATCAAATATACATAAAAGATTTTTTGATAAGAATGATATTGAATTCTTTTTTGCAGAATGGCAGATAATGTATTGTAAAGAAGAGGAAATATGTACAAGTATACATTCAATACCAAAACATTTATGGGAATGTGTAGTTAAAAAGTAAAAGTATATATCAAAAACGGTTATTACAATATAATTAATTCAATTTAAGAATGATTATAAACATTATAAAGAGATGAATACAGACTAGGTAGTGTCCTAGTTTTTTAATATGCTACAAAAATTTGTTGGTTAAAAATTTTGATTTTAAAGGGGAAATTAAGTGCATACTAAAATGATATTAAAAAAATGTTAAAAACATATTGACAAAATAAAATGTTTTGAATAAAATGTTATTAACAGATGCAAAATCTGTAAAAATTAACTTATATGTTATTAACAATATATTAATAAGAATTCTGAATTTATAATCAGAAATTTATTTAAATAATTGTTATTAACAATATGATAATAAGAAAAGAAAGAAGGAAGAAAAAATGAATACTATGAAAACAAATTTAAAAAATGAAGAAGTAGAGAAAGTACTTTATAACATTGACATGAACAATGGATTTGTAAATTTTGGAGCGATGGCGAACCCAAACTACAATGCACTTGTTCCAGAACAATTAAAATTAATTAAGAAGATGAAGAACGAAAAAGGGATTGTTGACTTCATCTTAGAAGGTCATGATAAAGATGCATTAGAATTTGAAACGTACCCAGAGCATTGTGTACTTGGTGATAAGGAAGCAGATTTGATACCACAGCTTATAACAGAACAAAATGAGCTTAATACGTATACGTTTTATAAAAACTGTATTAATGGGATGTTGAATTTAGATGTTCAAGAGCAAATTAGAAAATTAAAGAATGTCAAAGAAATTATTTATAGTGGTGTGTGTGCAGATCTTTGTGTCATGGACTTTGCAAGAACAAATGCGAGATTTTTAGACCAAATCAACAAAAAAGTAAAATTGTTTGCTGTAAAGAGTACGATTGATACATTTGATGCGCCAAGTCATAGCAGAGAAGAATGGCTAGAGATTGCCTATAAAGTTATGAGTCAAGCGGGAATTGAGATTGTAGAAAATGTAGAACACTTAGAAGAAAGGGAAAAAGAGTTAGGTTTATACCTAAGATAGGAGGATATATATGAAACTATATAACGGATATAAAAGATTAGCAAGAAACTACTCATTATTAACAGATGAGTATGAATTTACAATGGGAAATGGATATTTATTAAGTGGTAAAAAGGATAATGAAGCCGTGTTTGATGTATTTTTTAGGGAAGTACCAAATGGTGGTGGATATGCTATTATGGCTGGTGTTGATAAATTAATACCATTTATTGAAAACTTAAAATTTGAAGAAAGAGAGCTAGACTATTTTAGAAGAAATGGATATTCAGAGGAATTTATCAATTATCTTAAGAATTTTAAATTTACAGGGACCATTACAGCGATACCTGATGGGACACCTGTATTTCCAAATGAACCACTTGTGACGATTAAAGCACCTATTATTGAAGCACAAATCATTGAAACCTGTGTATTATCAATTATCAATGGAGCAATGGAACACGCAACAGGAGCAAGGAGGATTATAGAAGCTACCCCAAAAGATGTCAAAGTAAATGTGATGGAATTTGGTGCGAGAAGAGCTGATGGGCCAGAAGCAGGGATGGATGCATCGATTTATGGTATTATGGCTGGATGCCATGGAACAAGTGATGTGCTAGTAGCCAATATGTTAAATACAAAAGCACTAGGAACAATGGCACATAGTTGGATTGAATCATTTGATTCAGAATATGAGGCATTTTTAACATATGCGATGATTTATCCAAATAACTGTATGTTACTTGTGGATACATATGATACACTTCGTAGCGGTATTCCAAATGCCATCAAGGTATTTACCTATATGAAGGAACACAATATGTCACTAGATCATATCGGAATCCGTATTGATTCTGGAGATTTGGCTTACCTTTCTAAAGAAGCAAGACGTATGCTAGATGAAGCAGGATTTATGCAAGCCAAGATTTGTTTAAGCAATGGCTTAACAGCTGAGACAATTACATCGTTAATAAATGAAGGAGCTTGTTTTGATAGCCTAGGGGTAGGAGATAATATTTCTAAACCAGAAGGAAGAATGGGATGTGTATATAAGGAAGTTGCTTTATATCAAAATGGAATATGGATACCTAAAATTAAGGTTTCTAATTCCATCCAAAAAACCATTAATCCAGATTACAAGAAACTATACCGTGCATACGATAAGAAAACTGGGTATGCACTTGCTGACATCATGACAAGACAAAATGAAAAAATAAGCACAAATGATTTAGTTATTGTAAGCCCAGTCAATATATTAAAGAGAAGTACAATAGAAAACTTTGAATTAGTAGAATTACAAAAACCAATCTTTGTAGACGGACATCTTGTATATGATGATCCAGAGCTTATGAAAAAAAGAGCATACTGTGAGGCCCAAATGGCTACCATATATCCAGAAATTAAAAGAGTGATGAACCCACATGAATACTATGTGGATGGGACAGAAGCATATGTAACATTTAAAAACCAAATGATTGAAGACACAAAACGACTTGTCAAAAAAATGTAAAGAGGTTGTCTTATGATACGTAAAGAAAAAATAGAGGAACTAAAAACATACATAGAAGAATTAAAAGCAATGAAATGTACGAAAAACAAAACCCCAAAGAAAGGTTTTCTAACTATAGAATATTACCAATGTACATTAAATAATGGGCATACGATTGTAAGAGAAAAGCTAGTAAAAGGTGAAAAGGATGGTAGTGCAGTTATCATTCTACCAATTACAAAAGAAGGAGAAGTTATCCTATCTGTTGAACCTAGAGTCTTTACAAAAGAAACCGTTGATGTTGGACTACCTGCTGGATATATTGAAGGAAATGAATGTGCAGTCGATGCAGCAAGAAGAGAGCTTCTAGAAGAAACTGGATATGCAGTAAAGGAAGAGAATATGAGGTATCTAGGCTCATTTTATCAAGATCAAGGCTGTTCAGGCGCTTTAAATGAATACTTTATAGCCTTTGATTGTAAACCATATGGATGCCAAAAATTAGACAAAGACGAATATATAAAATATTTTATATGTACTTTTAATGAAATGTTAGAACTATTACAAAGCGGGTATATTAAAGGACTCAATTCAGCTTTCGTAATTGAAAAAGCAAAGGAATATGTCTATGAAAGACAAAGAGATAGGAGGATATAATATGTATAAAAAATATGGGTATGTAAGAGTAGGTGCAATTGTACCAAAAATGGAAGTTGCGAATGTAGATAAAAATGTAGAAGAATTAATCCAGCAAATAAAAACGGCGAGTAAAATGGGTGTAAATATCGTAGTAACACCAGAACTATCAATTACAGGATATAGCTGTGCTGATTTATTCCATCAAGATATTTTACTAGAAGAGAGTCTAGAAGGATTAAAGAAAATTGTAGAAGAAACAAAAGAAGAAGAGATTATTTCTATCGTAGGACTTCCGATACGCCATGAAAATCAATTATTCAACTGCGCAGCAGTTATAGAGAAAGGAAGTGTATTAGGACTCATCCCCAAAACATGTATTCCATCCTATGCTGAATTCTATGAAAAACGATGGTTTGCTTCTAGTAAAAAAATTCAAAATCATACATATGAGATAGATGATAAAGAAATTCCATTTGGAACCAATCTTCTCTTTCAAGATAAAGAAGATAAAGATATTTGTTTTGGAATCGAAATCTGTGAAGATGTATGGAGTCCATATCCTCCAAGCATTAGCCACGCACTACATGGCGCTACCATCCTTTTCAATTTATCTGCAAGCAATGAAGTCATAGGAAAAGCAGAATATCGTAAAAATTTACTAGCAAATACTTCTGCAAAAACAATGAGCGCTTACGTTTATGCATCCAGTGGTTTAGGAGAATCTACAACTGACTTAGTATTTAGTGGTGCATCTATGATTTTTGAAAATGGTCGTCAATTAAAAGAGAATGAAAGATTCACATTTGAAAGCAATATAACGGTTGCAGATGTCGATATAAAAAGAATCATGAATGAACGAAGTAGAAACACCAGCTATATGGAAACAGTAGATTCTGATGTATATCAAATGATAGGAATTGAAGTAAAAGATAAAATCAAAGAATTAGATCGTATGTATGCTAAATATCCATTTGTACCAAAAAATGAAATCAAAAGAAGTGAAAGATGTCGGGAAATCATTAACATACAATCATCTGGTTTGGCAAAACGTCTACTTCATACACATATAGAAAAATGCGTGATTGGAATTTCTGGGGGATTAGATTCAACACTTGCATTTCTAGTAATACTAGAAGCATTTAAAAAACTAAACTTAGATACAAAAAATATAATCGCAGTTACAATGCCTGGCTTTGGAACAACCGATAGAACATATGATAATGCTTGCAAATTAGTTACTTCATGCAAAGCAACCTTAAAAGAAGTAAGTATCAAAGATGCATGTATAGTGCATATGAAAGATATTCAATTGGATACTGCGGATAGAAGTGTTACATATGAAAATGCACAAGCAAGAGAGCGAACACAAATCCTTATGGATATTGCCAATAAAGAAAATGCATTAGTTATCGGGACAGGAGACTTATCAGAACTAGCCCTTGGTTGGTTTACCTATAATGGAGACCATATGAGTATGTATGCAGTAAATAGTTCTATCCCAAAGACATTAGTTAAATATTTAGTAAAATGGGTTGCAGATATGTCTAAAAATGATATACTAAAGTCAACCATATATGATATTTTGGATACACCTATTAGTCCAGAGTTATTACCATCAGAGAAACAAGAAATTAAACAAAAGACAGAAGATACGGTTGGACCATATGTGTTACATGATTTCTTTTTATACCATTTCATGCGTTATGGCACTTCGCCAGAAAAAATTTATTTAATAGCGAAAAAAACATTTGAGGATGAATATAGTGAAGAAGAAATTAAAAAATGGTTAATTAAATTTATACAAAGATTTTTTACACAACAATTTAAACGTAGTTGTATGCCAGATGGACCAAAAGTAGGGACAATAAGTGTCAGTCCAAGAGGTGATTTGCGTCTTCCAAGTGATGCAGTCAGCGATATCTGGATTAAAAAAATAAAGAAATTATGAGGAGAGTTTTATGAAAAAAGATGAATTAAAATTAGTAGTACTTGAAAATGCAAAAGAACTTGGGGAAAAAGTAAATGCGCATTTAAAACGATTAAATGGAACAAAAAAAGATTATATTGTTCCCATTCAAAATAGTAGATTTTCGAATGGAGAAGGGAAAATAAAACTAGAAGATACTGTTCGTGAAAAAGACTTATTTATTATAAGCGATGTTGGAAACTATGGAATATCTTATAAGATGCATGGTATGGAAGTCCCAATGAGTCCAGATGAACATTTTCAAGATATCAAAAGAGTTATCTCTGCAACGAGTGGGCATGCATGTAGAATTAATATTGTTATGCCACTTCTATATCAAGCAAGGCAACATAAAAGAAAAGGAAGAGAAAGCCTAGACTGTGCAATTGCCTTACAAGAACTAGAAACATTAGGAGTTAGTAATATCATTACTTGTGATGCACATGATCCAAATGTATCCAATGCAATCCCAAGACTTCCCTTTGAAAATTTTTATCCAACACATATTATCCTAGACAAATTAATTGAGAAAGAAAAAGAAAATATGAAGAATCTACTAGTCATTAGCCCTGATATGGGAGCTATGGAACGTGCTAGATATTATGCAGAAATGCTAGGATGTGATGTAGGTGTATTCTATAAGAGAAGAGACTTATCAAAAGTAGTGAATGGGAAAAACCCAATTGTAGAACATGTCTATATGGGAGCTAATGTAAAGGATAAAAATATTGTAGTTGTAGATGATATGATTGCATCTGGGCAAAGCATGATTGAAGTTGCCAAAGAAGTAAAAGAAAAAGGGGCAAAATCAGTCTACTTAATTGCTACCTTTACACTCCTAACAGAAGGAACACAAACATTTATAGATGCGTATAATGCAGGATACTTTAATAAGTTATATTCGACCAATGTATCCTATGTACCAGATACAATTAAAAATAGTCCATGGTATGAAGATGTAGATTGTTCGGAATATATTGCGAAAATGATCAATGCTTTAAATGAGCGTGAATCCTTAACAACACTACATAATGATAGAGAAGAAGTTCTAAAAAAGATAAAAAATTTAGGAATATGAAAATAGGAATATTTGGAGGATGCTTTAATCCTCCTCATAATATGCATAAAAAAATAGGCCTTGAACTTCTTCAAAAGAAATATGTAGATAAACTAGTCTATGTCCCCACTGGAAATCATTATCCCAAAAAAAACTTAATTCCCGCTATACATAGGTATGAAATGATAAAACAAATGATAGAACTAGAACCTTGTATGGCTGTTTCTTCTTACGAAATTGAACATAAATCATATACCTATGAGACACTTACATACTTTAAAAACCAATATAAAGAAGATGAAATTTACTTCATATGTGGAATTGACAATTTAAAAGAATTATCCACATGGAAAAATTATAAATATATCCTCGCTCATTTTCATTTGTTAGTTATCAACAGAAATAATAAAGATATAGAAAGAATTATAGAGAATTACACAGAATTTAAAGAACATATTATAGTTATCCCCATAAAAACAGAAACATTATCCTCAACAGAAATAAGAGAATTATTAAAAAATCAAGATTCTAAAGTACAACAAAAATTAGATACCAAAGTATTACAATATATTCATAAGAACAAGTTGTATTCTTGAGTCTTATAGACACAGAAAAACAAATGATAGTAAATTCTTACAAAATATGGTATAATTTAATTATATAAATTCAGTCATAGCTATTGCAAGAAGGTGGAAAGAAAAATGCCTAAAATTGAGTTAGATAATCTTAAAATTAGAAAATGTAGGATAGACGATGTTAGAGATATTTATGAAATTCAGGAAACAGTTATTGATAACTTTAAAGAAGATGAAAAAGGTTATTTTTTACCTTTTAAAGAAGAATCATATTTAAGAATTGTAAACAATCCTGAAAATGATGGTGAAATCTATGGTGCATTTTATAATGACAAAATGATTGCTTGGATATTTCTATCAGTATCAAGTAGAATGAAACAAATTAAGAGTTTTATTCCAGATATTGATAGTAAGTGTGCTGATATTGATGGAGTAATTGTTTTACCAGAATATAGAGGTAATGGACTACAAAAAGTGTTGGTAAAGTATTTAGAAGAAAGAGCAAAAGAAAAAGGTATTTATAATGTCGTTGCAGAGGTTACTTTTGGGAATGAATTTAGTTTAAAAAATTTACAAGATTTAGAATATGAAATTAAGAATTGGTATCAAAAAGATGAAAACATTAAAAGATATATTTTACTAAAAAGGCTAAGCAAGTGATAATGAAAAAAGACAGCTTTAAAGAATTGTTAATTTCTATGTCAAAATGTGATAGATGTACTAATCTTACATGTAAAGAAAAATCATTGATTAATATTTATTCCAATATTGAATTTAGTACCAATGTTCCATCCATATGGACGGATTGGTTTAATAGATTAGATGCTAAAATAATGGTGATAGGACAAGATTGGGGACCATTTAATGATATGAAAAAATTAAATGAGTTACTAAAAGATGATAAAAGTAACTGGAATGAATTAATAGAATCAGAAAAGAGCAATACTAAGAAATTATTAGAAAGTTATATTAAAGAATCATCTAATAACAAATATTCATTAAATGATACATTTATAACAAATGCTATTATGTGTGCAAGACAAGGCAATAATTATAGAGGAAATAATATCAATTTAAAATGTTCAACATTAAATTGTAAAGAGTTTTTATTAAGGCAAATAGAAATAGTAAAACCAAAAATAATATTAACTTTAGGGTATTATCCTCTATATTCACTTTCTAAAATTTATAATTTTAAAATAGAGAATAATTTAACAAAAACGATAGAAAAGTACCCTATAATAAAAATAAAGGATTTCATCATTGTCCCTTTGTATCACCCAGTCGCGCAAATAAAAAAGGAAAGACAAATGGAACAATATAATAGGATTTGGCAATTTATTTAAAAAAAAAAGAAAGGGAGATACAAATGGAGTTTATAAAAAAGGAAAAAGCAGAGTCTTATAGTGGAGATGGTTATTCAGGAATGGATTACCCATCCTCTGATAAAGATATAAATTTTGCAGTGATAAAAATAAATAGTAGAAGTCCAAAAGTAGGATTTCAAGTAAATACAAATTGCAAAGAGTTATTATATATCATTAATGGTAATGGAATTCTATATATGAAGGAAAATAATGATAAGATTGAATTTAAAGAAGGAGATGTAATCCTTATTGATAAAAATGAATGTTATGCTTTTGACGGGGATTTTGAAGCAGCAGTTCCTTGTACACCAGCATGGGCCAGTGAACAACATAAATATGTAGACTAAAGTTTGGGTGAAGAGGAGAATGATTTTTAGTGGCAAAATTGGGAATTATTAGATACATTGAAGCTGCACATGGTAAACATATTCATGGACATACATTTAAGATTGAAATTATTTTTAAAAGTGAATTAATCAATAATATGGTTGGTAATATTGATTTTCATGAAATACAACCAAAAATAGATGAGGTAATTAATACATTGAATAAAACATATATAGATGATGTCATTAAAGTAAGGGCAACTGTTGAAAATATAGCGATTTATATCTTAAAAAAATTGAGTGACGTAAATCATTTATATTCGGTTACTGTGTGGGAAGGCATGGATAAATATGCTAAAATTCTAATGGAAGAGATAAACAAGTAAAGACAATTAGGAAAGGAATAAAAAATGAGAGAAAAGTATGATAATTGGACAAGAGAATTTATGGATTCATGGAAGGAATTGGACTGGAAAAGAACACTAGAAACGTTAGATAAAGAAGTTCAGTATTATGAAAATCCGATTGATGAACCATGTAAAACGTTTGACGAGGTTATAAATCTATGGAATGTAGTGGCAGATAATCAAAAGAATATTGATTATAAGTATGAAATTGTTGCCTATAATGAAGACCACTGTATTATAAATTGGCAGATGACTAGAACATTAACCGCCAATAATGTGGAGCAAGAAATAGATGGGATTTTTCAAATAGCATTAAATCAGGATGGTAAATGTACATATTTTAAACAATGGAGATTTACAAGATAAGGAGAATGAAAAATGAATAGTAATTACTTAATAGTACATGGTAGTTTTGGAAGCTCATTTTCTAATTGGATTCCATACCTGCGAGAAGAAATAGAAAGTAGAGGATGGGGGGTGTACACGCCCGATTTTCCAATAGGAGTAGGCAAGCAGAATTATGAGAATTGGTCTAAACTTCTAAAAGTCTATGTAGAAGCGAATATTGTCAATGAAGATACAACTATATTTGCGCATTCCATAGCGCCAATTTTCCTTTGCAAGTTTTTAGTGGAAAATAAAATTCATGTCAAGAAACTGGTTTTTGTTTGTGGATTTAATAACTACTTGGGGATTGATAAGGATTATGACGCAGTAAATGAAAGCATGTATTTTAACAATTTGGCAGACATTAAAAAGTACTGTGATGATATTATTTGTTTATACTCTGATAATGATCCATATGTAAAATATAAAGCAGAAAAAGAATTTGCCGATACCATAACTGATAAGCAAGTAATGATTTCTAATGGAGGACATTTAAATTCTGAAAGTGGTTATACAAAATTCCCACAATTATTACAATATTTATAAGTTATTGTAGCAGTTTATTGTAAAGTTATGGAGACATAACTTTTTATATAAATAGATTAGGACGTGATTTTATGGATGAAAAAGTACAAAAAATAGTAAAAAAATTAATTGATGCAAAACTTACCATTGCTACAATGGAGTCTTGTACAGGTGGTGGAGTAGCAAATGCGATTACTAGTGTAGAAGGTGCTAGTGAAATTTTAAAGTTTAGTGCAGTTACATATAGTAACGAATATAAAATAAAAATGGGAGTATCTGAATCCGTTATCAACCAATACAGTGTTTATAGCATGGAAACAGCTCATGAAATGAGCAAAAACATTGCCATTTTTACAACTGCTAATATAGGTGTGGGAATTACTGGAAAACTAAACCGTATTGATGCAGCGAATCCATATGGAAAAGATAATGTTGTATATGTAAGTATCTTTTATAATAATACATATTATGATATAACGCTTGAAGTTAAAGAAGACTCAAGAAGTAAAAATAAAGAATATGTGATTTCAAAAATTATGGATAAATTGGAGGAAATACTATAAAAAAACTAGAAATATTTAAGATACGTTGTGTACAAATTTATGATATGATATATATGAGGTGTTACTATGTATAAAAGTGAAGAAGAATTTTTAGCTTTGTATGATTCGAGCCAGTTTGAAAAACTATCTATGACAACTGATATTTTAATTGTAAGCGTTTCAGATGAGGAACAGTCAAATTATCGTAAGACAAGTAAAAAGAAAATGAGTATACTATTAGTAAAAAGAAATGATTATCCATTTAAAGACATGTGGTGCTTGCCTGGTGGATTTTTAAATCCACAAACAGAAACGCTAGAAGAATGTGCTAAAAGAATTTTATATAATGAAACCAATGTAAAAGATATCTATTTGGAACAATTATATACATTTGATTCGTTAAAAAGAGATCCTAGAATGCGTGTTGTCTCAACGTCTTTTATTGCCCTTATCGATAAGAATAAACTAAATACGAGTGTCAACAAAAATGCATCTTGGTTTGATGTCTCTTATACAGAAGAAAATAATAAAGTGGATATAGTATTAGATAATGGTACAGAAACTATACATACTGTTATACAAAAGAAATTAAGAGAGTTAACAACTGATCGCTATCAATTTGAAATTGTTAAAAATACTTCACTTGCCTTTGATCATCCAATCGTAATATTAGCTGGACTGGAACGTATCAAAAATAAATTAGAATACACAGATATTGTTTTTAACATGATGCCAGAATATTTTACTCTTGGAGAATTACAACAGGTATATGAAGTAATATTAGGTAAAAAATTGCTGGATCCAGCTTTCCGTAGAATTATTGCTAGTAAAGTAGAAAAAACAGATAAAGTAAAAACAGGAGAAGGGCATAGGCCATCAGCTATGTTCCGTTATAAGAAGAAATAAAATGATTTTAAATGTGAGTGGTAGAACAGATATTGTTGCTTTTTATACTCCTTGGTTTATGAAAAGATATGAAGAAGGATTTGTTGATGTAAGAAATCCTTTTTTTCAAAGACAAGTCAGTAGAATTTATTTTGAAGACATTGATGCGATTGTATTTTGTACCAAGAATCCTATCCCTATTGTAAAGCACATAAAGAAAATTGATAAACCCATTGTATTTCAAATCACACTAACCCCATATGATAAAGAGATAGAACCCAATGTTCCTCCCAAAGGACAAATTATTCGAGCAATTCAAACACTATCCAAGCATCTTGGAAAAGAAAATATCTATGTACGTTATGATCCAATTTTTATTAGCGAAAAATATAGTATCGAATATCACACAAAAATGTTTGCGAGAATGTGTGCTTTACTAGATGGTTATACGAGTCATATCATCGTATCCTTCCTAGATAATTATAAAAATGTCGAAAGAAATTTAAATGTGTTACACCCTAAAATAATAACAGAAGAAGATTATAAAGAAATAGGAACTTCATTTAGTAGGAGTGCGAAAAAACATAATATGACAGTACAGACATGTGCAGAAGAACACAATTTAGTAGAGTATGGATTTAGAAAAGAAGATTGTATAAGTCCCACACTTGCGTATAAGTTAACAGGAAAAACCAACTTTAAATATTGGAAAGCTAGGAATAGAAATACTTGTAAATGCGTAGAAATGGTTGACATTGGGGTGTATAATTCATGTAAACATTTCTGTAAATATTGCTATGCGAATTATGATGAAAATAAAGTACAAGATACTTACAAAAATCATAATATAAACTCTTCTATATTAATAGGGGATATAGGAAAAGAAGATATTATAAAGATAAGAAAATGATGATTCTTTATTGAGATACAAAATATCTTATGGTATGATGATATTGGTAGTAGTATGGAAAATAGAGAAGAAACAATTAAGAAAAAGATGAAACAAATTTGTTGAAAATAGAGATGAATTATTTGAATGAAGAAAGGGTTAGACAATTAAAATTAGTGTATGAAGAACTAAAGAAAGAATATACACAATTATTATTGAATCAATATACAGAAGAAAGGAAAAAGAAATAGGTGATAATATGAAATTAGAAAATAAAGTAGCAGTTGTAACAGGTGGAGCTATGGGAAATGGCCTTGGAATTGTCAAAGTATTTCTAAAGTACGGAGCAAAAGTTATTGTTTTAGATTACGCAGAATCATTGGATTCTGTTGTACAAGAATTTCAAAATAATGGACAAACAGTAACAGGATATACTGTAGATATTCGAGATAAAGAAAGGGTAGAAGATGTAATAGAACATGTCATAAAGGAGTATGGACATATTGATGTTTTGGTAAACAATGCTGGAGTGTGTCGACTAGAAACATTTGAAAATATGGATGATGAACTTCGCGATTTTCACTTTGATATTAATATAAAAGGTACTTGGAATGTGACTAAAGCATGTTTGCCACACATGAAAAATAGGAATGCTTCAATTGTGAATTTATCAAGTGTAACAGGACCAATGGTTGCAGATAGTGGGGAAGTTGCATATGCCACTACTAAAGCCGCCATTTTAGGGTTTACGAAATCCCTTGCTACAGAGGTAGTAAATGATAAGATTCGTGTTAACGCGATTATGCCAGGATACATTAGGACACCAATGGTCGATGGTATGGCAAAAAAGACAAATACAGAAGATCCAGAAAGCGTTATTGATGGAATTGCAGCAGCAATCCCAATGAAACGTCTTGGGACCATCGAAGAACTTGGAGAATTAACTGCCTTCCTAGCAAGTGATGAATCTAGTTATATTACTGCCCAAGGAATTGTAATTGATGGAGGAAGTACACTTCCTGAAACAATGACTATGGGGGTATGAGGAGATTAATATGCATACAGAATATGAAGCTAGGATACTTGAAATAGATGTAAATGAAGTAGAACAGAAATTACGAGATTTGGGTGCAGAGTTCAAAGGTGTGCTAAATCAACAAAGATATGTTTATGATGTAAAACCTAAAAGAGAAGGAAAATGGATTCGACTTCGAAAAGTAGGTGAAGAGACTACTTTGACAATAAAGGATATTGTAAATAGTAGCATATCTGGTACAAAAGAATTAGAGATACAAGTAGATGATTTTACGAGAACCAATCTATTATTAGAGGAGTTAGGGTATGTGCATAAAGGATATCAGGAAAACAAAAGAATTAGGTATGAAATAGACGGAGTTGAGGTAGATATAGATTCATGGCCAATGATTCCAACATACATGGAAATAGAAGGAAAAGATGAAACAAGTGTTATCAATTTTATTAAGAAATTAGGATATACAAACGATGATATAGTAACTTTAAGTGTAAATGATATATATAGGAAATATGGATATGAACTTGATGAGATAGAGGAATTAAAATTTTAATATATAGAGTATAAAGTAATGTTATTATGAATCATTTAGTAGGTAAAAGGGTAATTTAAGTTATTACTCTTTTATTGTTTGTGTATGATTCTAAATAAAAGATTCTATAGCTATACATTTTTGATCAATGTTTTATACAATATGGTATTTATATAAAAAAATCAAATAATTATCACATGCCAATAAGATAGGTATTTAATTATTTGATTTCTATTATTATGATTTGATGTAAATTATAAAATATTAATTTTCATTTTGATTTTCATTTTTTAGGGTAGCTTTAATATTTTTTGTAGCTCCAGCATTGATTTGTTTTTTTACATTAGAAACTACACCACTAATACCCATGATAGTAAATATTACAGAAATAATATAATCTTTCATTATAGCTTCTGAAAATTGATTATATGCATATAGTTTTCCTAAGTTTGCTAAGCTCATTTCAAATCCATCTTGAGCAAGTAATAACATAGGTATGACAAAAAGCGTTGATACTGTTATACATAGTAATGAGATAATAATTATAATGATTGGCAATTTTTTATCAACTTTGCCTTTGCATAGCTGATACCCCATTAATACACCTATGGCAATAAGTATAGCTAACAAAGATAATATCATATCCCCATATACATACATTAATACCCATGGGATGGATGCTACAAAGCCTCCAATTAATCCTCCTATAATTCCAGTTAAATAGCTGTTCTTCTCCTCCATACATCCTTCACTCCTTTTCATTTATTATACACTATAATATTACAACAGTCTACATGTTTTAAAAGAACTTATGGAACACTCCAGTCGTTTTATGAATGACTGAGAAAGGTACTTGACAATGCTATTTTCAAGTGATAATATTGTCTTGTAAATCGTTGATAGAGATTAGTAGTAAAAATTATTATAAATAGAAAGTCAGTGGTTGATGGAAACTGATAATAATATTTTTATGAATCTACTCTTGAGAGAAATGAAAACATTTCCGGGGTATACCGTTATTTTAAATAAAGTTATTCGTAGGATGGTACCGCATTATATGCTCCTATACGGATAACTTTTTTTCAAAATAATAGAGGAATTGGAAATTGTATAACAAGGAGGAATGTAGTAACAATGGAAAAAAGTAGAATAATCATTGTAGAAGGTCCTCAAGGGACTGGAAAGACAACATTAACGAATTATTTACGTGACAATATACCTAGCTCTAATCTTTATCGATTATCTGGTCAAAAAGATAAAACAAATGTAGGCAAAATAAAAAGCAAAACGATGTATGAAGCACTTCTTAGATACTTAAAAGAAATGCAATATATCCCAATGGATTTGATATTTGATAGAACATTCTTTACGGAAGAAGTATATGCGCGTTTAGGATATAAAGAATATTCCTTTACAGATGTATTTCATGAACTTTATCATAATTTAATATCTTTAAATTACGATATCTACTTATTTTTACTTTATATAGAAGACGTTTCTTTATATCGAAAAAGACTTGATCGTGAGTTTCATCATGATTACCAGGCCTTCAGCATTAACAATAGTGTAGAACAACAAAATCAATACCTACATCTTTATACAGAATTAAAGGATTCAAATATTAATATCATTCCACTTGCAATGGATGATTATCAGTCCGCATATGAGAAAGTAAATCAATTATTAAAAATAAGATAAACAGAAAAGAGGATAAATATGATAGATATTAAATTTTTAAAAGAAAACCCAGAAAAGGTAAAAGAGAATATTAAGAAAAAATTCCAAGATGAGAAATTGCCATTTGTTGATCAAGTAATTATCATCTATGATCAAAAATGTGAAAAACTTACTAAAATGGAAAACATGAGAGCCGATAGAAATCGTAAAAGTGCCGAGATTGGTGCTTTGATGCGTGAGGGTAAGAAGGAAGAAGCAGAATCTATTAAAAGCGAAATCATGCATTACGGAGATGAAATTGACGTTCTTACCAAAGAAGTAGATGAATTAGAACATAAAATTACTGAGATTATGATGTTGATACCCAATATTATTGATGACTCAGTACCAATTGGAAAGGATGACTCTTGCAACGTTGAAATTGAAAAATTTGGAGAGCCAGTAGTTCCAGAGTATGAAATTCCATATCATGCTGATATCTGTGAAGCTTTGATGGGATTAGATAAAGACAATGCTGGTAGAACTAGTGGAAATGGATTTTATTATCTAGTAGGAGACATTGCAAGACTTCATTCGGCTATGCTTAGCTATGCTAGAGATTTCATGATTGACAAAGGATTTACATATTGTATACCTCCATTTATGATTCGTAGTGATGTTGTAAATGGTGTAATGTCATTTGAAGAAATGGATGCAATGATGTATAAAATCGAAAATGAAGATTTATATTTAATTGGAACAAGTGAACACTCTATGATAGGAAGATTTAAAGGACAACTTATAAAAGAAACTGAACTTCCAATCACGTTAACTTCCTATTCTCCATGTTTTAGAAAAGAAGTAGGAGCACACGGTATAGAAGAAAGGGGCCTATATAGAGTTCATCAATTTGAAAAACAAGAGATGGTTGTTCTATGTAAACAAGAAGAAGCAATGGACTATTATAATAAGATGTGGTCTTATACAGTAGAATTCTTTAGAAGTCTAGATATTCCTGTCCGCACATTAGAATGTTGTTCTGGGGATCTTGCAGATTTGAAAGTCAAATCATGTGATGTAGAGGCTTGGAGTCCAAGACAACAAAAATACTTTGAAGTTGGATCTTGTTCTACCTTAGGAGATGCGCAAGCAAGGCGTCTTGGAATCCGCATGAAAACAGAAAATGGAAATAAGTTTGTAGCGACACTGAATAATACTGTTCTTGCCACTCCAAGAGGATTAATCGCATTCTTGGAGAATAATTATCAAGAGGATGGAAGTATAAAAATTCCAGAAGCATTACAGCCTTATATGGGTGGCAAAAAATTTATTAAATAAGAAATAGAATTATTCGAAAAATAGATATTTTATAAGAATAGAATTAATGTAGAAATCAAAACCAAGCTACATTTTTCTTTTCTTTCTATATAAATTGTGATAATATAATAGTCAATTTATATGAAGGGATGAATCATATGCAAATTATGTATGTTGAAGATAAACTATCCTATTTAAAGCAGATATTAAATGAAGTAGACTGTTCTAATTTTTTTGATGAAAATAAATTGATTCTCCTATCAAAGCATCCATACGTGATAGATAATCATAATATGATGTGTAAAATATCGCCACAAATTGGTGAAGAGTTAAAACATTGTAATATAAATCAAAATATTATGTATATTGCTTCAGGCCATTTAGCGTATACATGGACTGATAATGAATTTCAAATTCTAAACTATGGCCCTAGTTTTCGGGAGAAAGATTTGGTGGATTTTCCAATAAGATATTATCAAGAAAAAGAAAGAAAATGGGTAGATTCTATTTCTTTTCATTATGATTCCACATATTTAGGGGAACACTTTGATATGGATAACTTAAATGGTTATTTAAATGAAATAGGATCAAAAAACAACAAGCTATATAATGCATTACTAGATTTTGATAGAATAGCTCCTGTTTATAATCAGCAGGATAGAATTACTGATTCCAATCAAAGAAAAGTAATCTTTGTCCCTGCAGAAGGAGTTCTATATGGAAATGCTACTATTGATATAAAAAATAGTAAAGAAGTGCTTCAAGAATATTTGAATGCTGGCAATTTCTTAGTGCTACTTACATATACTGGAAATCATTATGGCTTTCCTTTCTCTATTGATATTGCTGATGTTTTAGATACAAAAAATTATACCAATATGTATAGAGAAATGTTAAATTTCTTTCGTAGTTTAAATATCCAAGAGGATCAAGTTAGTAATTTTAAAATCAGTTATACAGGAATTAATTATAAAGGTGGTTGTTATAATTTTGGATTTTCTTGGAATAATGTTGATCAATTTTTCAAAATATATTTAGAGTATTTAAAAATTAAGGGATATAATATAGCAGAAGTATATGTATTAGATCGAGGTAAAACCAGTTATACTTCACAAAATACAAGAAGTATAAGAGACCAATATAATTTAGAAATTGTAGCTTCCCAAGAAGATTTTAATAGAGTAGTCAAGAAGAAAATTTTAAAGTAAAAGATTACTATTAAAATATTCCTGTAAATATATAATGCTATTATATTCTTAGTACAAAAATTTCAACAGTCTTAAATAGATAAGTAGAAATAAAACCAAGATAACCGATTCAAGAGCTATAATGAGCTCTTTTTTGTATAATAGAAAAGTCATACTCAAATTTTTGAAAAACGATTGACACAAACATTAGCTCTTGATAGTATTAAGGTAGACAGGTGGTGAATAAAATGATAATCCATAAAGCATATAAATTTAGAATCTATCCAAATGACACACAAAAAGAAATCATTCATAAAACATTTGGATGTACTAGATTTATCTATAATTATTATCTAGATATGAAGCAAACAGAATATAAGAATAACCATCAATCAAAATCTGCTTATGAATGTATCAAAGATATTCCAACCTTATACATAGAAAGACCATACCTAAAAGAAATAGACTCTATGAGTTTACGATGTGCTCTATTCGATTTAGACGATGCTTACAAAGCATTTTATAAAGGAATTAGAAAGTATCCAAACTTCAAAAGAAAATATGATAAAAATAGTTATCGAACAAATAGAATAACAAGTACCTATAAAGGAAAACAATATGAAAATATTATCCTAGATTTAGAAAAGAAAACCATCACACTACCAAAACTAAAAGAAATGAAAATAAGAGGATATAGGAATCTATCAAACATTCAAGGAAGAATCATAAACGCAACAGTATCAAGAGAAAAAACAGGAAAATACTATGTATCAGTACTATATGAACAAAATATAGAAACACCTAAATTTATACCAAACAGTATCATAGGAATCGATTTAGGAATTAAAGATGTAGTAATCACTTCAGATAATGAAAAATATAACAATCAAAAAAACATTCAAAAATACGAGAAAAGAATTAAAAGAAAACAAAGAGAATTATCAAGAAAACAAAAAGGAAGCAA
Source organism: uncultured Bacilli bacterium (assembly GCA_910584305.1). Classification (GTDB taxonomy): domain Bacteria; phylum Bacillota_I; class Bacilli_A; order RF39; family UBA660; genus CAKPTA01. Next base: position 19,673 of record CAJTZW010000006.1, on the reverse strand, counting down.
CAATTACTATAAATGTAAACAACAACTAGCAAGACTCTATTCAAAATTAAAAAATGCAAGAATACACATTACGCATGAAATTACAAAGAAACTCACAGATACCTATGATATGATTGTAACAGAAACACTGAAAATCAAAAATATGGTAAAGAATCACAAACTTGCAAAATCCTTAACAGATGTAACCCTAGGAGAAATCATAAGACAACTAGAATACAAAAGTAAGTGGAAAGGAAAGAGACTATATAAAGTAGATAGCTATTATCCATCTAGTCAAATATGTAGCGTATGTGGATATCAAAATAAAAGAACCAAAGATTTAAGTGTAAGAAAATATACATGTCCAGAATGTCATAGTGAATTAGATAGAGACTATAATGCATCAGTAAATATATTATTTGAAGGATTAAAACAATATATGAAAGAATTAGTATAAAGAACAAATAAAAAAATAAGTAAAAGAATAAGTACGGTAGCAACTATCGGAATTTAAGTCTGTGGAGCAGGTAGGAAGCGAAGGCGAAGAAGCAGAAATGTTTAGGTGTGAACTTAAATGATTTAAAATTTATTTTGATTTTGTTCTATACAAATAAAATAATTGCATATATTAATAATGGAATAAATTGGAACAAATTGTAAAAAAGGTATTGTGCAAATGTATAATCTTTGCTATAATGAATATGCTTTGATTTGGCGCTGTAGCTCAGTTGGCTAGAGCAATCGGTTCATACCCGATAGGTCGAGAGTTCGAATCTCCCCGGCGCTACCAGATTGATAGAAAACTCGAACTTTTTCGAGTATAAACAAAACGACTTGCCAGAAAGTCGTTTTTATGTTATTATGAATATGTCAAGGGAACTTGCATAAAATAAAAAAGGAACATTCAATATTAGCGTGTTGAGTGTTACCAAATAATTTGTGTAGCACCTAATTCAATGCTGAGTTAGGTGCACTTTTAATTTAGTATTACGAATAGTAATGCAATTAAAAGAGGATTATATAATAGAAGATACAAAAGATTATAAAAATAATTTTATAATTTATAGTTATAGTTTAAATGGAAAATTAGAACCTTGGAATAATAAGTATCTTGGCTTAAAAAAATATTATGACAAATGCAACTAAAAAGTTGTAAATAATTATCCCAATTGTACCAGATTGATAGGAAACTCGAACTTTTATGTTCGAGTTTTAATATGCTTAAAATTATGGTAGAATACTTTTAGAGATAATTTGATTTACGTCAATTTAGAAAACACGCTTGTACATTGACTTCATCAATGAACTTGTGTAGGTAATTATCAAAAATTACTCAACTGGTTGGAAATACTGAAGATAATGTGAAGAAGATACTTGAATTACAATAGGAGATTTTATATGAAGAAAGTAGTAATTGCTGGGAGTACTAAACTTCAAAAAGAAGTAAATAAATGGATAAAAATTTTTGAAAGTAAGAATTATGAAATATTAGATTATCCAAGAGCAATCGAAGAATCAAAATTTATGGAATTATATCCAAATATACATATTGAATTTTTAGAAAATATTACTAAAACGGATATGCTGTTTCTAATGAATGAAGATAAAAATGGTATAGTTGGATATATTGGATATGAAGCATATGCTGAATTACTTTTTGGATTATCGCAAAAGTTAATTTATAATAAAAATATTGAACTAGTAATTTTTCAAATTCCAAGTCAAAATGTAGGGTGTTATGAAGAAATTGATTTATGGCTAAAGCTTGGATGGATAAAATTATTTAAGGAGGATAGTAAATGAAAGTATTGAGTTTGACAGAACCATGTGCTACTTTAATAAAAGAAAAAAAGAAATTAATTGAAACAAGAAGTTGGAAAACTGATTATCGTGGTGAATTATATATTCATGCTAGTGCTACTTCTATCCCAAGAGATTGGAAAGAAGATAAAGAATTTATGTTACTTGTAGATAATATTCCACTTAATTTTGGTTATATAATTTGCAAGTGTAATTTAGTTGATTGCATTTATATGACAAAAGAATATGTAGAAAGTATAAAAAAAAATAATTATCAAGAATATATTTGTGGGAAATACGAAGAAGGAAGATATGCTTGGGTATTAGAAAATATAACACCATTAGAACAACCTATCAAAGCAAAAGGGCAATTAAATATATGGAATTATTATAATGAATTTGAAATAATGGATTTAATGGAAAATATAGAATATGGTTGGGTTGATAAGGATAATAAAAAACATGTTCTAGTTGATGAAACATATTCAGACAATTATATATTACAATCTCCTAAGGAAATTATTAAAAATAAAGTTGGAGTATGTTGGGATCAAGTGGAACTTGAAAGATATTATTTTAAAGAGAATGATTGGAATGTTAAAACCTATTTTTTAGTTCATTATGATGGGGATAAATGCCCAACACATACATTTTTAACATTTGAAAAAAATAATAAGTATTATTGGTTTGAACACTCATGGGAAAGATTTAAAGGAATACATGAGTACAAGTCCTTAAAGGAACTATTGTTTGATATAAGAGATAAATTTATAAAATATGAGTTAGATAATGATTATGTGGTAGAGAATCTAGTATTACATGAATATCAAAAACCAAAATATCATATTTCTGTTCAAGAATTTTATAATCATTGTGACTATGGAACGTATATTAATTTTGAAGAATTATAAAATAGCTTTCACTTTTTAAAAGCTATTCTCTTTTATTCAACAATTATTTATTTTAATTTAAAATTAATGATATTAAGTGTTTAAAATAATACGGTATATGCGTTCCATAGGAGTTTTAACAGGGAATCAAAGTAGATATGGGCATAGTTTAGATGAGCAAGAAGATAGACTAAAAAACTATGAGCGGTAATTATAATGTATCTCAATGTTTTGGCGAGTTCACCAAAACATATAGGGAGTTTTAGAAATTTTGACTAGAAAATTGGAGGGTTTTATGATTTTAAATAATGAGTTAAAAATGTATATTGAAAATAATATATTTCCAAAATATGAAAGAAACGAAAAAGGACATCAGATTGATCACATAAATTATGTAATTAATAGATGCTTTGAATTATGTAAGAACAAAGATATTAATATGTTATACACAATTGCAGCGTATCATGATATTGGTCATTACATAGATTCTAAAAATCATGAAAGAATTTCTGCCCAAATTATGTATGAAGATAAAAATCTAAGGAATTTTTTTGATGAACAGCAATTGAAAATTATGAAAGAAGCAATAGAAGACCACCGAGCCTCCTTAGATAGAGAACCCAGAAGTATTTATGGAAAATTAATATCATCTGCAGATAGGAATATAGATGTTGATGAATCTCTAAGAAGAATTTATTTTTATAGCAGCGAACATTTTAGTGAATTAAGCGAAGAAGAAACAATTGAAGAATGCTATAATCATACATTGAAAAAATTTGGTAATGATGGTTACGCCAATTTCTTTTTAGAAGACAAAAATTATGAAGATTACTTAAAAGAATTACGTGGTCTTCTAAATAACAAAAATGAATTTGTTCTAAGGTTAAGAAAAATTATATCTAAGAGTAGGAAATAACATAATAGTAGCATAATTATATATATTATGATACAATAATAAGCAAAGAAGGTGTTTTCGTTGAAAAAGATATTATTTACTGATTTATTTGGCACGTTAGTGAGTCCTAACTCCTCAATATCAAAAGAATTTTTTGGTAATATCGATAGGGAGTTTTGTTTGGTTTGTCAATATATAAATGAGTTTTTACGTAAAGATAATTATGTAGCAATTGTTACAGAACCTGGGGGACATGGTGATTTTGGTACTGTATTTAACAACCGATTATCGAAATTAAACTCTTATATTGCAGATGATTTACGTTCCCATATTGTATATTATTTGCAAGGCAATGAAAAAATTATACCACAAGAACATATGAGTAAAAAAAATATAAATGGGAAGATATATTATATTGGGGATCCTCGTTTTAAAGGGATATTAATTGATAAAAAAGAAAAGTCTATAAATGATTTTCTTCAAATGGTACAACCACCATATCAAATTTATGGTATTGGAGATAGTGATAAGGATATACCAATGCTTCTAAAAGTGGAAGAAATAGGAGGAAAAAGTTCAATTATGGATACCTATTTATATAGATATTCATATGGTGAAGAGGGCAAATCAGCAGATGAAGTCATTAACAATCAACTTGATATAGAATTTAAATTTCAGTTACAACAAGCAAGAGAAAACAATCGACTAGAAGGAAGAATAGCGGATGAATACAGTGAACAAGAAATTTTATTACTCAAGAGAAGAGAACAAAGAAAATATGAATTATATCAATTGTTGTACAAAGGTGAGCTAGATTTAGATAAGATAAAAAGAGATTATAGTAAACATCTTGTTTGTTCAGAATACAAAGAACTTACTACTTCCCCTTTTTCTAAAAATAAAAAATTATATGAAAGCTATCCCTTTAGCGAAGACATTGTACAAAGTGTTATGAATATGTCTTGTTATTGCTCTTTTAGTGAATATTATACTAAAGTATTAAAAAGAAATTAATACTATTTTATATAATAATCAATTGGCATTGTAAAAAGGTAAATATCATATTTTAATCTGCATTACCAAAAGAATCAGCAATATAGAAACTGGTGTTTGCAATAAAGCAATGAAAGAAGGAATAATTTTATGGCTACTACAAAAGATTATAGAAGTTTTGTTTTAGAACAATTAAGCTTATTAGATAATATTATTTGCAAATCTATGATGGGAGAATATCTTCTTTATTATAATAGTACTTTGTTTGGAGGACTTTACGATAATAGATTACTCATTAAAATAACAGATAGTAATAAAAAGTATAATATGCAAGAAGCAATACCCTATAAGAATGCTAAACCTATGTATTTAGTTGATGATATAGATAACCAAGAAATTTTAAGAGATATAGTGTTAGATACTTGTAAAGATTTGCCAAGTAAAAAATAATTCTGGTCATAGAAGAAGATGAAAATATTAGTACTTTTCATCTTTTAGTTTGAGTTAATTCTGAACTAAGATTCACTATAATTCATTGTTTAATAAATATCTAATAAATACCTAATAAATCACTTACAAATATTTGTTAATCATTTTTGAACATCTATAAGGCCTTAGTGTAAAGAGTTTTGGGGATTTTTAGTAAAACTAGAAATCCTTTTTGTTTTGTAATTAAATATATCTAATAAAATTAGGTGTAAATAATTTACCTTGATATGCTGGAATAAATTGTTTGGCATTATTAAAAATATCCATATTTAAATGTTCAATAGTTATATTTTTAATTTCAGATGAATTAAAATTATTGAGATATAAATTTTTAATATTTTGCTTATTAATATATTTTAATCTTAAATTCAAAATAATTTTTAGCATCTTATAAGAATATCCTTTGGGTCTGGAAGAAGTTAAAGCCGCAATATTATGAGATATTTGTGATTCCATAGGGCAACTCATTTTATACATATATAGATTTTGAATATCTTTCCAATTCTTAATTATATAATCATATTTTTTATTGATAGTATCTTCGCGTTTAGGATTATCATTTTTTATAAAAGTGACTAATTTATCAAAAGCTTCTTTATTATTGCTTAAGATATAATTAAGTAAATATTTTTCATAATTAGAATTCATAGCAAGATGATGAAGAGCTTGTTTAAAATGAAATTTATCTAAACAATAATAAACTTCAGTTTTAGAAGTAAATTTATAATATTGGGGTAATGTTTTAATCCATTTAGCACCATCACCCATAACGAAAATGCGTTTAATTTTATTAACATCATAGACATTACTTATATAATCTAAAGATTGAGTAGTGATATTTTCATCATAAGAAGCAAAAACTTTTTTGTTATTTAGATATCTTCTTTTACCAACAACATTATAACCATCAAACACAACAATACTTTTGACCATAACTTTTTTATCATGATCATTTTTCTTATGCTTAGAACCATCTTTTTTAGCTTGAGTAGAAATCCATTTTTCATCGGCAATTACATATAGTTCTTCAGGGGTATCCAGTTCTTTACCAGATTCTTCAGATAGTAATGATTTTAAAATAATGTTTCTAGCAGATTGCCTAGATAAGAAAGAAAACTTATTATTCAAAAAAACACGATTTCCAATTAATTCATTAATTTCACGGCAAGCCTTAGAAATAGAATCAAGTGAGGCTTTTTCGATAATTAAAGAACGAATATAAGGGTCAAAGTATTCATATTTATTAAGACCTAATTGTCTATCAACATAACAAAAAGATTTACCGTTTAATTTACTTTTAAAGAAATGTCTCCTAAAAGTAATTTCATCAAATATAGTAAGAATAGTTCTAGAGCAATAATCTTTAATATGATATTTATTTTTTCTTTCTATTGAATTAGTATAGTTGTAATCTAATTGTTCAAGATAGGATTTAATAGCTAGAATAATACTTTTATTAACTATTTCATCAAAGCTTTTAATCATATTAAAATAATTGAAAACATTATTAATAGAATTCATTTTAATATTAGTTGTAGCTTTAGAAATTTCATTAATTATTAAATTAGTTATCATATTGTTATAATTTTGTGATACAATAGTCATATGGAAGACCTCCTTAAATGTTTTTGTCAATTACATTTTAACAAAAGGTCTTCCTTTTTGTATACCCATCCCCAAACCATTTTACATTATCCTATAAGGCCTTAAATTTGACATAAATCCAATTTTAGTATAGAATAACAATCAATATTTGAAAGGGGGAATATATATGGAAAAACAAAACACTTTTCATATATATTTTCTCAAATCTAATAAATTTAAAGAAAAGAGGGGATTTTATGGATATAAAACTATTAGTACAGAAATTACCGGATTTTATATTGAGAATATTTAATAATGACATAGAAGAATTTAGTAAACATATTTCCATTTTGGATAATACGAAAGCAGAGGGAATTGTATATAAAATTCATATAGAGGGTGATTTAGAACAGGACGGCTATGAAAGTTCATTCTTATATTTACCAAAAGGTAGTAGTATTAAAGGTCATGAGCATACAAAAGATGTTGAAAGATATATATTGGTTTTTGGTGATTTAAAGGTAAATGGAAATCGTGTAGTCGAAAATGATTGCCATATTAATGAATCGCATTGTGTGGATAAAGTTTCAACAGACACTTTAATATATACTTATAAACAAAAACAAAATGTGAAAAAATTATTGCCATCTACAAACTTTGTAAAATAATTTAGTCAAAGAATATGTATATATATTCTTTTTGTATATAACTTTTGTTATAATAAGTATGGGTGAGATGTATGAATAAAAAATGGTGGATTTTGGGAGTTGTAGGAATTATCATTATAGTTGTAAGTTTATTAAGTTTGAATTTTCTAAAGAAAAAAGAAATCCCAATCGATAATAGTGGGTTCACCTTGTTAGATAATATGACAGTAGAGGTATATAGCGATACAAATATTTCTTCTAAAATTCAATTTATGAATGGTACTTTAGAAGATGACAAGAAAATTGATACAAACCATTTAGGTTCGCAAACAATTGAATTTTTATACAAAGATAGCAAAGGTAAAAATAAAAAAGGTGCCATTGCAATTGAAGTCGTAGATACCACAGCACCAATTGTTTTATTAAGTAATGCATATACAGTAACAGTTGGCTATAGTAATAATTTAACAGATATAATACTATCTGCCGATAATTATGATAAAAATCCTAAAAGGGAAATTATTGGAGATTATGATTTGAATCAAATAGGAAGTTATAATGTAATATATAGGGTAACAGACCAAAGTGGAAATGCTACAGATGTAGAATTTACTCTTTATGTAAAAGAAAAAAGCAATACTACATATGAAGCCACGTATACTGATTTTCAAGATGTTATTGCTACATATAAAAATGAATCTAATAAAATAGGAATTGATATTTCTAAGTGGCAAGGAAATATTGATTTTGATATGGTAAAATCATCAGGGGCTGAATTTGTAATCATAAGAGTTGGAACTGGGTTAGGTTTTGGAGAAGAGAGTCTTGAAGATCCTTATTTTAAACAAAATATACAAGAATCGATAGCAATAAATCTTCCTGTTGGAATATATTATTATTCATATGCTACTACAAGAGAAGAGGCAAAAGAAGAAGCACAATGGGTTATTGACAGAATAAAAGACTATCCAATTGATTTACCTATTGTATTTGATTGGGAAAGTTGGTCATACTTTAATGGTTTGAATCTGAGCTTACATGATATAAATGAGGTTGCCACTGCCTTTTTAGAGGAAATTGAAAAATATGGTTACAGAGGAATGCTTTATGGAAGTAAAAACTATTTACAAAAGATTTGGACAACAACATACCCTGTTTGGCTAGCACATTATACTTCAAAAACTAATTATGAAGGAGATTATCTTTTATGGCAACTTTGTGAGAATGGGAAAATAGATGGAATTAATGGGTATGTAGATATTAATATCTTATATAATAAGTAGAATTTGACAGATAGGAAAGAATGCGTTATAATACACCCTCAAAAAGGGGTGTTTTTATGAATGTACCATTTCGTCTTTTTTTGACTAAAGTAAAATATACAAAAGATATGGATGATATTGTTTCCTATATCAAGGAAAATCCAGATTTGAAAAGGTCTAAAGTAAATCAATTACTAGGAATATTAAAAAAAGAAAATGCAACTTTCCATATGTTAGAAGTTTCTAAATATGCTAGAAATTTAGGGCCTATGAATATGAGAATTATAGGGTGTGCAATTGCACAGAGTTCATCTTCTTTAGAAATTTATGAATTTTTAAAAGCACATGCTGATATACCTGATCTTCATAATTTGCTTATCAAAAGGCTTTGTGCATTGAAAAATACTGATATATTAAGAAATCTAGTGATAGAATTTCCAGGAATATTAAAAGAACATCGTTCTACAGTGATGAGTATCATTATAAGGGAAAGCTTTATAAGTTATTTGCTTGAGTTTGCAACTTCTACAAAAGAGTATTTAAAAGAATATGAGATAAAGAACATTGTCGATAGGGTAGTAGAAGAAAAGAAAGTACGTTATATATCGCAAGCAATAGAGATATTCCCTAAAAACGAGAGACTTATCCAGACTGTTTTGGATAGCAATGATGCAAAATATATCTACGAAACTTTTAAAACAAACTATGAAAAGTGGAAAAAGTATCATAAGAGATTCATCTATACGTTATGCGTATTACACAATCCCGAAGTTTTAATGCAATTTTATACAGAAATGAATGAAATGGTAAACAGGTATAATATATCTTCACCACTGCTACGCCTTATTATAAAAAAAGGAAAGTTAAAGGATATCTTTATCTTTATAGAGAGACATAAAGAAGTGATAACCAAACCAGTACTTGATGAAATACTAGACAGAGTTTGTAAAGAGAAAGATCCTTTCTATATTTGTCTTATGTCTCTTAAATTTCCTAATTTCAAAACGGAGAAATTAGTTCATGCATTTCCACTCACTAGTAATGCAAAATTTCTATTCTGTTTCTTAAAATATAATCCATCCCTACGACCAGAGTTTGTACAAGCAATTCTCTTCATTTTGATACAATCGAATGATATAAAGTATATCTACAAATGTTTAAACGAGTGTCAAAATTTGCAACCGACACATAGAAATCAATTACTTGGAAAACTTTTAGAGACTATAAAAGATCCAAAGATAAGAGAAGTAATAGATCAATATAGTTTACTGGATGGTAAAGGATTTGTTACTGTTTCTAACTATTATAGTAAAAAATTAAATAATTCTAGAATTGAGGAGATTAGACAGTACACAAAAAGTGCCTAAAGTACAAATATTTTTCTTATAAAAATCAATTTTACATCAAAAATAATCCATGGTATAATGATGTATAATGAAGGAAGTTTGTTGTATGCAAAAGATGAAAGAAGTATGTATTGAATATTTTTGGTTATTTGTAGTAGGTTCTATATTTGGATTTTTCTATGAAATGATTTTGGAATTTTTTAGAAACGGAATATTAGGAATGCATAAAGGATTATTATATGGGCCATTTTGCCAAGTCTATGGAATTGGGTTAGTTGTCATGGTACTTCTGTTTAAGAAAATCAAGAAACCAATTCAGCTAGTGGTAGGTGGATTTATTGCTGGAGGTATTCTAGAGTATTTATTGTCATATATTCAGGAAATAGTCTTCCATTCTAAATCTTGGGATTATAGTAATTATCCATTAAATTTTGATGGTAGAACTAGTGTATTCCATATGTGTTTTTGGGCATTATTTGTATTACTAGTTATGTATTATGTATATCCTCACCTACAGGGAATGTTACATTTATTTCAAAGCAAAATAGGGAAATGGATAACATTGTTTTGTTTCATATTATTACTTATTGATATAATACTTTCTATTGCAGCAACCATTCGCTATAGGGATAGGAATGAAGGAGTGGTTGCGAATAACCCAATTGAAATTTTTTTGGATAACACATACACCAATGAACGGATTGAATCTATATATCGTATGTCAGTTCCATCCAAACCCAAAACATATAAAAAATGAAAAGGATAACAGAAATATCCTTTTATTGTGTTTTAAGAATATGTAAAATTATGAAAAATTTGTAAGGCCATTGACATTTTCTACATGATGTAATAATATGATAACTATAGCAATGACAAGAGTGGGGTAAAAGTATGGAGAAATATCATGTATTATATGAAATTAGATCACTAGAAAAACTACTTATAAGATCTTTTATATGTGATCATGAGATTAAGACACCTCCAACTCCAACCCAGATGCAGATAATTGAGTATATATTAAGTGTGAATACAGAAGTGTACCAAAAAGATTTAGAAGCTGTTTTAAATTTACGAAGGGCAACCGTATCGGGAGTCTTACAAACTATGGAGAAAAATAATTTGATTGAAAGAGTTGCAACTACAAATGACGCCAGAGTGAAGCAAATTATTTTACACCCAAGAACAAAAAAATTGTTTCTAGAACACCAAAGGAAATTGGAACAAATTGAAAAGATAATCATAAAAAATATTGATAAAAAAGATTTAGAAGCTTTTTCTAGTGTTTTAAATACCATGAAGAAAAATATAAAAGAATATAGTTCCTTGCATCAAACGTCAGTTGCTGTCAAAGAAGAAAGGAGAAAATGATATGATAAAGTTATTAAAGAATTTTACTAAAAAAGAATGGGTGCTTGTTACCATTAGTTTTATATTAATCTTTGTGCAAGTATGGCTAGAGTTAAAAATGCCAGACTATATGTCAGAAATTACAGTTCTTGTGCAAACAGAAGGAAGCGAAATGAGTGACATTTTAATGAATGGACTTTTTATGCTTTTGTGTGCCTTTGGTAGTTTAGTATCAGCAATCATCGTAGGATATTTCATTGCCAATATTTCTTCTATATTCTCTATGAAAACAAGAAAGAAGTTATTTGATAAAGTAGAAAGCCTATCGATGCATGAAGTAAAGAGTTTCTCGACTAGTAGTTTAATTACGCGAACTACAAATGATATTACCCAAGTAGAAATGTTAATTGGTATGGGGTTACAACTTCTTATTAAAGCTCCAATTACAGCCATTTGGGCTATTACAAAGATACTAGGAAAAAGTTGGCAATGGAGTGCGATTACAGCAGTTGCGATTGTAATCTTACTTTCGGTCATTGGAATTTTAATGATAATTGTTTTACCTAGATTTAAAATTGTTCAAAAATTAACCGATAAATTAAATGGTGTAACTCGTGAAAATTTAACAGGAATTCGTGTCGTAAGAGCATTCAATGCAGAAAAATATCAAGAAGACAAATTTTCTCTAGTTAACAATAAATTAACGAATCAACAATTATTTAATCAAAAGGCATTTGCGGTAATGTCACCAGTGATGTATTTGGTTATGTATTTTTTAACTCTTTCAATCTATTTTGTAGGAGCCTATTTAATTAAAGAGGCACTCATGGTGGATAAACTATCCTTATTTGGGGATATGATTGTATTCTCCTCTTATGCAATGCAAGTTATTATGTCATTCTTAATGCTTGCTATGATATTTATGATGTTACCAAGAGCTCAAGTATCTGCAAAACGTATTAACGAAGTATTAGATACAGATATTAGTATTAAAGATGGTGATTTAACAGAAGATAAAACGGAGGAAGTAGGGACTGTTGAATTTAAAAATGTTTCATTTAAATACCCAGATGCAGAAGAATATTTGTTAAAAAATATATCATTTAAAGCAAACAAGGGAGATACGGTTGCATTTATAGGATCTACTGGAAGTGGAAAGTCATCACTTATCAATTTAATTCCTAGATTTTATGATGCAACAGAAGGGGAAGTACTTATAGATGGAGTAAATGTTAAAGAATACGCGCAGGAATTTTTACATAATAAAATAGGATACGTTCCCCAAAAAGCAGTTATGTTTAATGGAACAGTAGCCTCCAATGTAGCATATGGTGATTCTGGGAAAGAAAAACCATTAGACCAAATTAAAGAAGCCATTCGAGTTGCCCAAGGAGAGGAGTTTGTTTTAAAAATGGATGATACATATGATACCCATATAGCACAAGGAGGTACTAATGTATCTGGTGGTCAAAAGCAAAGGCTAGCAATTGCAAGAGCGATTGCTAGAAATCCTGAAATATATATATTTGATGATTCATTTTCAGCTCTTGATTATAAAACAGATTCTGTACTTCGTCATGAGCTTAAAAAATATACAAAAGATGCTACGACCTTAATTGTAGCACAAAGAATTGGTACCATTATGAATGCTGATAAGATATTGGTACTAGATAATGGTGAATGTGTAGGAATAGGTACACATGAATATTTATTAAAAAATTGTGAAGTATACAAGCAAATTGCACTGTCACAGCTTTCAAAGGAGGAACTAGAAAATGGCAAGTAATAATCATACTCCAAAAAGAGCTCCACATGGACCAGGAGGAGGTCCTATGGTAGGGGAAAAAGCAAAAGATTTCAAAGGTTCAATCACAAGATTAATGAAAGAACTGAAATCATTTCGTGTTTTAATCATTCTTGCATTATCACTTGCAGCGCTTGGATCCATTTTATCTATTCTTGCTCCAAATAAATTATCTAAATTAACAGATGAAATATCAAAAGGACTGGTTGTAAACACTACCAACCTAGAAACTCTATCAAAAGAGATTTCGTCCAATATAAGCGAAGATAAATTAAGCACTATAGTGCCTCAAATATTAGATGTAAATATAACACAAGATACAGTACAAGAAATTATGATATCAAGTGATATAACAGACACAGATAAACAAACTCTACAAAATGCTCTCACTAGATTAGGTAGTAGCGGGGAAGAGTCTCTTTCTATACTGTCTACTCTTCCAGACAGTATACTTACAGTAATACTTCCTACATCTACATATGAAGATATACAGATTTCTTCTCAAGATAAAATAGAATTCTTAAAACGAATGAATAATATGAATAAGGAAGATAATGAAGCATTTGAAATCCCTGAAAGCTTTCAAAAAATATTATTAAAAGAGATTATCATTGATGGAGTTCAAATTTCTTCTTCAGATCAAATGGAATTTTTGCGTAGTATGAGCGCAATGGATAAAGAGGCTACAGCTACAGAATTATATCAGAAAATAGATGAAATGCCTGCAAGCATTCGTAGTGTAGTTGAACCATTTATGGATATTGATAAGATTAAAAACATTGCTTTATTTTTAGCATCTCTCTATATTTGTAGTGCACTATTTACGTATATTGAATCCATTGCTATGACAAATGTATCCAATCGATTTGCACGCAAGCTAAGGGGTAGAATTTCAAACAAAATAAATAAATTGCCGCTTAAATATTTTGATAGCCATACAACAGGAGATGTTCTATCTAGAGTAACCAATGATGTTGATACAATCGCACAATCGATGAATCAATCTCTTGCAACTTTGGTAAGTGCAATTACACTATTTATAGGAACACTAATCATGATGTTTTATACCAATTGGATTATGGCTTTGACTGCCATTGGAGCAAGTTTAATAGGATTTATATTCATGTTTATGGTTCTTGGAAAATCACAGAAATACTTTGTTGCAAGACAAACAGAATTAGGTAACTTAAATGGCCATATTGAAGAAGTATATTCAGGTTTAAACGTAGTAAAAGCTTATAATGGTAAAAAAGAGGCTGATAAAACATTTGACGAACTCAACTACAAAATGTATAATGCAAACCGAAAAAGTCAGTTTCTATCAGGTTTAATGATGCCAATGATGAATTTTATTGGAAACTTCGGATATGTTGCAGTATGTATAGTAGGGGCCCTTCTTACCATGAATGGTCATATTAGTTTTGGTGTTATTGTGGCATTTATCTCTTATGTAAGACTATTTACCTCACCACTTTCTCAAATTGCGCAAGCCATGACATCTCTTCAGTCAACTGCTGCTGCTAGTGAAAGAGTGTTTGAATTTGTAGATGAAGTAGAAATGGAAACACAAGAACATATTCAAAAGAGATTAGAGAAAGATAAAGTTAAAGGAAAAATAGAATTTAAAAATGTAGTATTTCAATATGATGGAAACGATACACCAACCATTCATAGTTTTACAGCAACAGCCCTTCCTGGTCAAAAAGTAGCTATTGTAGGCCCAACAGGTGCAGGAAAAACAACCATGGTAAATTTACTTATGAAATTTTATGAGATCAATTCTGGAGATATCAAAATTGATGGAATATCAACCAAAGACCTAACAAGAGAAAATATTCATGAACTATTTACAATGGTACTTCAGGACACATGGGTATTCGATGGTACAATTAAAGAAAATATTGTATATAATAGAAAACAGATTAGTGATGAAAAAGTTAAAGAAGTATGTAAAACTGTGGGATTGGATCACTTTATTAAAACACTCCCAAATGGATATCATTCCGTATTATCAGACAATGATAGTATTTCCGCTGGTCAAAAACAACTTCTTACCATAGCACGTGGTATGCTAGAAGATGCTCCATTCTTAATTTTAGATGAAGCAACATCCAATGTAGATACAAGAACAGAAGAACTTGTACAAAAAGCAATGGATAAATTAACAGAAGGAAAAACGTCCTTTATTATAGCCCATCGCTTATCTACAATTAAAAATGCAGATTTAATTTTAGTTATGAAAGACGGAAATATCATCGAACAAGGAAACCATGATGAATTGATGAAGCAAAAAGGATTTTATAGTGAACTATATAATTCACAATTTGAATTATAGAACAGGAAACTGTTCTTTTTTCTATTTATCAATTTGACAATACATAGTGCTGTTGTTATAATAAGACCTCAAAAGGAGATATAATATGAAAAATAAAAGTTGTTTACAATTACTAAAAGAGTTACAGAAGCTATCTATCGGTATAGGAAGTGAGACTATATCGATAGAAACCTTATTAAATTTGCCACAAGAGTTGGTTGAGAAAATGTTAAAATTTAAAGATAAAAGTCAATTTAAAGTTTTATTTCATGTACTTCGTCATAGTTATTGTTATGGTTTGAACTATATACTTAAATGTGCGGACATAGTGATAGATGGAATCAACCCATGGAATGTAGAATGGGTTCAAGGTGTACTATGTAATGATTGTGCAATTCAAAATGGAATTGCCATAGAAGGAGCTAAGTTAATTAAAGAAAATAAATCAAGATTTCAAGTAGATAATATAGGTGCTGTATTGTGTAATCAAAATATCATTGAAACTGGAATGGCTTTAGAGGGAGCAAAACTTTTATTGCAAACGCAAAACGAAATTCAAGCGGAATGTATTTACCGTGTATTATGTAATCCAAATACAATTGAAACGGGAATTGCTATCAAAGGAAGCAAATTAATATTACAAGCACAAGATGATTGTAAATCTCGATCAATTTGTAAATTATTATGTAGTGTAAATAAAGAAAATATTAAACTAGTTTTAAAAGGTGCTGAATTACTATTAGAGGCAAAAAATTGGGAGGAAGAGCAACATATAATTTATAATATATTAATGCAAATGCAAGAAATAAAAGAGCAAGAAATACAAGAGATATATGATGAAAATGTATCAAAATTGATAACAGATATAGAAGCGTATAGTTCTACGAATGATAGTAAAGATATAGATTATAGTTCTTATCAAAAATATCTTCAGAAATATTGGTTTCAGAAAAGGAATTAAACCAATACTTTTTTAAATTTTTAACGTAAATGAATAGAATATTTATGTTTTAACAGATACGTGGTATACTATATAATAAATATGTATGTTGGAGTGGTATGATGTTTGAGAAAAATAAATCATTATTATGGAGATACTTTATTTTAATTATAGGTTTACTTTCTATTTTTTTGATTTGGTTAAATCCAAGCGTTTATTTAAAAGGGAAAGAAAAACTAGAATTAGATGTATATACAAATTATAAAGAGCCTGGGTATTCCGCATCATTTTTACTAAAGGATTTAACAAGCAAAGTGATTGTCACTTCCAATATAGATAATCAAAAATTAGGAACGTATGAAGTGAGATATGATCTATCATATGGAGCGTATCATACAAAAAAGACAAGATATGTTAATGTGATAGATCGTAAAAAACCAATAATTTCATTAAAAGGAGAGTCTAGTGTATCTGTCTGTCCTTCTAAAAGCTATGTAGAAGAGGGATATAAAGCAGAAGATAATTACGATGGGGATATTACTGAAAAAGTAAAACTTGAAGTTAATAAGAATGAGATTAAATATACTGTGAAAGATAATTCTAATAATGAAGCATCAATGACAAGAAAAATTATATATGAAGATAAAGAAGCTCCCACTCTTACAATCAATGGGAATAACATTATCAATGTCTATTTAGGAACCACATATGAAGAACCTGGGTATACTGCGACTGATAATTGTGAGGGAGATATAACAGACAATGTTACTATTTCTGGTTCTGTGGATACAAATACAGTAGGAGAATACACCCTTACCTATAGTGTTAGTGATAAAAACAAAAATATGAGTACAATAACAAGAAAAGTTAAAGTAATAAAAAAAGATACACCAATAGGAAGTGGCGATGGCAAGGTAATATACCTAACATTCGATGATGGCCCAAGCGCTAGCATAACACCATATATCCTACAGATATTAAAAGAAGAAAATGTAAAAGCTACTTTCTTTGTCATTAATCATGATGACTCATTAAATTATCTTATTAAACAGGAAAGTGATGATGGACACACAGTAGCACTCCATAGCTATACACATGACTATAGCTATATATATAGTTCTGTAGACAATTACTTTGAGGACTTAACCGCAATTCAAAATAAAGTAAAATCAATTACAGGCAAGAAAAGTACAGTGATTCGCTTTCCGGGTGGGGCTTCGAATACCGTAAGTAGAAAATATCAATCTGGAATTATGACAACATTATCCAAAGAAGTAGTGAATAAAGGATATAACTATTTTGATTGGAATGTAGATAGCGATGATGCAGGTGGAGCTAGAAATAAGGAAGCAGTATATCAAAATGTAGTAAATAATCTATATTATCAAAATAATGTTATTTTAATGCATGACTTTGAAAATAATTATAAAACATTAGAAGCATTACGTGATATTATTCAATATGGAAAACAAAATGGATATGTATTTAAAGCAATTACAGACAATACACCTCCATCAAGACATGCAGTAAACAATTAAGGAGGGATATATATGAATATCATTAAAGCCAAGGAAAGAGGATTATTAATTGTTGTTTCAGGTCCTAGTGGGGCTGGGAAAGGTACAGTTTGTCAAAAACTAATAGAAAATAATTCTAATATTTGGTTATCTATTTCTTGTACATCTAGAGAACCTAGAAAAGGAGATATAGAAGGGAAAACATATTACTTTTTATCGAGAGAAGAATTTGAAGCAAAAATAGAGAATAATGAACTTTTAGAGTACGCACAGTATAACGGAAATTATTATGGAACTCCAAAAGACAAAATTAGTGAATTATTGGATCAAGGAATTGATGTACTTTTAGAGATCGAAGTACAAGGCGCTAAGAAAATAAAAGAAATGGTAAAAGATGCCCTATTTATCTTTATTTTGCCACCAACTATGGATGAGTTAAAAAGAAGACTTACTAGTAGAGGAACAGAGGATAAAGAAAAAATATTGAAGCGATTTAAGACTGCCTACCAAGAAATTAATGAACTCAGCAAATATAATTATGTTATCGTAAATGATGAAGTAGATGAAGCAGTACATAAGATAGAATCAATCATAACTTCTGAGAAATGTAGAGTAGATCGTATTGAGGAAGTATTTGTAAATTCTAGTGAAGAAGAGATGCATGAATTGTTAATGGATAAAGAATTTGATAATTCTGTCCATGAACTATAAAGTACTTTCTTGATTATTTAAATAAAATAGTATATTATATAGAAACAGGGGAGATGAAGTTATGGACAAAGACTTACAAATGAGGGTATTACTACAGAATATTAAATTGGGATACCAGAATGGTATGTTTTCCGAAATCAGTTTGAACAATTATTTTGGATATGTAAAAGAAACTGATGCATTTGACCAAGCGCCATTTGTAGATGGGTATATGCAAATTGAATTAAACGATTGTAAAAATGATGCAGAATCGAAGTATTATCATAATTATGTAACAATAAATGGAAAGCTAGTGTTTGATAATGTTTCTAGAGGAGCCTATATTGGTAGAAATATTTTTCTATGTATAGATGATAATGACAATTATTACATCTGTACGCCTGATAAAGAAAGGAAACAAATTGATTTTCCCTATGCACTATTAAGTAGTAGTCTTGATAGCCTAATAGAAAAGATTGTCAAAGAATTAAATATAAAATATTTTATGGAAGCCAATGGTATGAAATATAGACCTAGAAAAATGGATAAAAGTGAATGGATGTTAAAAAATATTTGTGGCATGGAATTTAATGCAAAGAAAATAATTCTTAAGTTTGTAGAAGAGATTAGTGAGTATGATGTCTGTTTTCCAAAATATGTTTATGAATATGATAGGCTACTAAATGCCACAAGAACTGAAGACAGACCAAAGCAAAAGGTTTTAGCATATGATATTTATAAAGAGCTACTAAAATAGTAGTTCTTTTTGATAGAAAATAAAGTAAATGATAATTAAGAGGATCAAAAAAGATGATTTCAAAATGTATTTTTGATATAATAAAAACATAAAGAGGTGTTTTTATGAATAAAAAGCAACAAATTGATGAATTGCTAAAAGATAAACTATACTTAAAATCAGAATTTGTATATGAAAGAGATATTGAATTTATAACGACAATCTTAAGAATGGAAGAATGGAAAGAGCCACAATTCCAAGGGTTATTAACTTCAAATATATGGAAAAGTAATGTAGAGGATGTAAAGACAATCTTAAGAATGGAAGAATGGAAAGAACCACAATTTCAAGGGTTATTAACTTCAACTATATGGAACAGTAATGCAGAGGATGTAAAGACAATCTTAAGAATGGAAGAATGGAAAGAACCACAATTTCAA
>CAJTZW010000005.1:29890-108844 GCA_910584305.1 uncultured Bacilli bacterium | reverse complement strand
GATCATAAAAAAATGGTATATTCATTTTAAACATACCACTTTGTCAACAGTCTGAGTCAGTGTTTAAACTGACTTTTTTCGTGCTATAATATTTGATACATTGGTGGTGGTATAATGTCTAAAATTAGTAATGTACTTTCTATGCTTGAATATTTAAGTTCAGGGAAAAAATATAGTATAGCTGAGTTATCTGAAAAACTGGAAGTCACTCCCAGAATGATTCGAGTGTATAAAGATGAAATAGAAAAAGCTGGAATTTATATTGATACTATTAAAGGCCCATATGGTGGTTATGTATTAAATCAAAATATAAATGTTCCTAAAAGATTTATAACACCAAATGAAATTAATGTAAAAAATAAAGAAATATTCAATTTAATAAATAGAGCAATTAAGGAAAAAAGAAAATGTTTTATAGAGTATTATTCTAAAGATGAGAAAAATATTACAAAAAGGACTATTCACCCCTATGATTTAATTCTTTTAGGGCAGGAATGGGGAGTTGCAGCCTACTGTGAAAAAAAACAAGAAATAAGACATTTTTATATTAATAGAATTAAAACTATAAAATTATTGGGAATTTTTTATAACTGACATATATATTTCCTCTTCTTTTGTTATTATATAACTAGAAAAAGGAGAGGTTTTGTCATGATAAATCATAAAAATACAGAAGAAACTAAAATTAATTTTTCAAAAATTGAAGAAAGATTATTACAAATAAACGATCCTAATTCCTACACAAATTTTGGATTTAGCAGACAAGCAGGATATTTATTTAGAAATGTTCCTACATTGATTGTAGCAACTGGGGGATCTAAAGCTGCAGCTTATTATCTTAAAATGTTTTTAGAATCAAGAGAAACTTTATGTGAGGTAATCGAACCAAGAGATTATTTTTATAAAGGAAATATTAACTCATTTAAAAATTTAATTGTACTTTCAAGTAGTGGTAAATCAAATGGAATATTAGAAATACTAAGAAGTTTCCCTGGTAGTGGTTATTTAATTACCAGCGAATATGTTCATCAGGAAGAAGATTACACATATACAGCAGGTTATTTCAAAAATGAATCAGCACTACTATTTGATATTCTTTATTGGAGTAATGGTAAATATATAGAACGAGAAAAAAGTTTTATTTCAATTATTCCTACTCTTGCTCCTATGTTAATGTTTTTAGAATTAAGTATATTAAAAGAAAAGAAAAAAGGAGAACTTTTGCAAGAAGATTTGATAAAAATAAATGAAAAATTAAAACAATTACTAAATAAAAGTAAAGAACGAGTTAATAATCTCAAATTTAATTTTAAAGATACAAATCTAATTCAAATTATGTCTGGGTATGATACCACTTGTTCATCTTCTATTTTAGAATCTAATATGATAGAAACTGGAACTTCTAGTGTTGTTATTCATGATAAGGGTTCATATTGTCATGGTAGAAGCAATTTACTATTTCAAAATCCTGAAAGTCCTATTATTTATTTAGCGCATCAAATGAAAGATTTAGATAATGAATTATTAAAAGTATTAACACAGGAATATCCTAATATTTTCTTATTTCATACTTTAGATGAAGATGTAAGTATTTTTTGGAAAGAATACTATTTAGCTTTACAAATGTATTATTTATCTAAAAAAATAGCAGAGGATAAGGGAATTGATATTACAATGCCTGAATATAACCCACAGGTAGTAAAAAAATTATATCGATATAAAGGAGAAATGTAATATGGAAAACTTAACTTATATAACTGGAAATTATGGTAAATATGTTTCTGTAAAAGAAAAGTTTGAGCATGCTGGAATCACAATAGATTATTTTAAATGTGATTTAGAAGAACCAGATATTAATGATATAGAATTTATATCAAAAGAAAAAGCTAGACAAGCATTTGAAATTTTGGGACATCCAGTTTTTGTTGCAGATTCTGGTTTTTATATAGAAGATTATCCAAATAATCCTGGTTTTCCCGGAGCATTTGTTAAAAGAAGTGGAATAAGCGGAGATATTGATAATCTACTTGATGTTATGAAAGATGTAACGAATAGAGCATGTCAATTTGTAGATTGCTTAACCTTTTATGACGGAAATGAATTTCATAATTTTTATGGTGTAAGTAAAGGTGCATTATCATTTTCAAAACGAGGAGATTCAATAAAGAAAGCAAAATCTGATTTATGGTATGTATTTATACCAGCCAATTGCGATAAGACTTTAGCAGAAATGTCTGATGAAGAAAGAGACAATAGGAATGATGGACACACATCAGCTACAGAACTGTTTATAGAATGGTACAAAAACATTTATCTCAATCAAAATGTAAATACAAAAAAACTATCACTAACATAATTAAATTGGTAGTAAATTTATAAAAAAATGATATAATGTATTTAGAGAACGAATGAATACATTGTGTGCAATTTGTGTTCATTGAGAAGAAAACACATAGTAAAAATAGTACTATATATACTAAACCTTGCCAGACTAGTTTTCTCCTTTAAAAACATATAATACAAATAGTTTTAAATAGTGCAGATAATACTATAAAAGGATGAACTTGTGGAAGTGGCAAAAAATATAAACAATGTTGTGGGAAGTGATTTAAAAGTCCTTTATTTATAAGGCCTTTTATAGTGTTATAAAATTTTAAAAATTAGTGAAATTTTTGAAGAAGAAATAAATAAAAAATAGAAAAAATTTTAGATTTTAATTTGGTCGAATTTGACCAAATTAATTGTTAAATATTATAAAAAATAGTATAATATATTTAAATAATTGCTTATTAATTTAAAGTTATGGGGGGTGAAAAAATGAATAATAAATTAATTGGAAACGAAAAAAATATTTTATTCTATAATGATGAAGATGGCAATATTAAAGTAGAAGTATTGCTAGAAAACGAAGATGTTTGGTTAAATGCCGAAGCATTATCTACTCTTTTTAATATTGATAGAAGCGGAATTGTTAAACATATTAATAATATTTACAAAGATGAAGAACTAGAAGAAAAGTCAACTTGTGCAAAAATTGCACAAGTTCAAAAAGAGGGGAATCGAAATGTAAAAAGAGTTTATCCATACTATAATCTTGATATGATTATTTCCATCGGATTTAGAGTTAACTCTAAAAAAGCAATAGAATTTAGAACTTGGGCGAATAAAATAATTAAAGATTATATGGTACAAGGATTTGCTTTAAATGATGAAAGATTTATGAAAGCAAGAAAATCTGATCAAGAATATTTTAAAAGATTACTTGAAAGAATTAAGTTAATTCGTACAAGTGAAAGAATGTTTTATCAAAAAATTACTGATATATTTGCAGAATGTTCAATTGATTATGATAAAAATAGTGATACAGCTATTAACTTTTATAAAACAATTCAAAATAAATTTCACTTTGCTATAACTCATCAAACAGCAGCAGAAATTATATATAATAGAGTTGATGCTAAAAAAGACAATATGGGACTTACAACATGGGAAAATTCTCCTGATGGAAAAATTTTAAAATCTGACGTAATTATTGCTAAGAATTATTTAGATGAAAAAGAAATTAAAAATTTAAATAATTTAGTTAATTTATTTTTGGATATTGCCGAAAATAATGCAGAAAGAAATATTGCAATGTATATGAGCGATTGGAAAAATGAAGTTGAGAATGCATTAAAAGTATTTCATTATGAAGTATTAGAAGGAAAAGGTAAAATATCTCATGAGATGGCAAAAGAAAAAGCATTTGGAGAATATGAAAAGTATAAAGTCATTCAAGATAAAAACTTTGTCTCCGATTTCGATAAATTACTAGTTGAAACAAAAAAGATAGAAGATAAATAATTGAACATTTTATAAAACATATAAACTATGACATACTTATATCAGTGAACGAATGATGGCAATGTCCACAATTTGTCCATAGTAGATAAATACTTATAGTAGAGATAATACTAATAATACCATAAATACAGATGATACCTTGTACCGGTATTAAAGGAAATACAGATAGTAATATAAATACTAATAATACTGATAATATAGGAATTTTCAGCTCTTGTGGTAGTGGTAAGAAATATAAACAATGTTGTGGTAAATAGCCCATTTTATAAGGGGTTGTGAGAACTACTAAATAAAAAATGGTAAAAATTATAGAAAAATATTAAAAATGTTCCCATTTTGTTCCCATAAATTTAAAAGGACTCAAAAATATGTAATAAGAAAGGATATAATATGATGAAAATTGAAAATATAAAACCAGAAGGTTATGTAATGAAAGGTGTTTACACACCAGCTAAAAAGATTGACTTAGGAGATTCATATCTAATCTTTGTTTCGGGTGTGCAGGCACCGGCTGGTGAGTTCAACGAGGTTGTAACTGAAGATGTAGGAGAACAAGCTATATTGGTATTTGAAGAGATTGATGACATATTAAAACAAGCAGGGGCCACCTTAGATAATGTAGTTAAAGCAGTTATATATTTAAAAGATATTAATGATTTTGAAATTGTTTCTCCTATTAGAGCAGAATACTTTAAAAATTCAATGCCAGTTTCTACAATGGTAGAAGTTGGAGGTTTTGTTAGAAAAGGTTCAAAAATTGAAATAGAAGTAACAGCAATATTGAGTAAATAAGTTGAAATCAAAATAAAGTGATAATAAAGCTACATCAATACTAAAAACATTGATGTTTCTTTTTTTTGCAATAAAATGTAAAAATGTCTTAAATTCAGTTGAATAAAACTACCGACAACGGTATAATAATATATGGAGGTGAAACATTATGGAATTTATGACTACAAGAGAAGCTGTAAAAAAATGGAATATTAGTGAAAGAAGAATAAGACAGCTATTACAAGATGGACGAATTGAAGGTGCTGTTAAAAACGGAAACAGTTGGAATATTCCAGTGGATGCAATAAAACCTGTTGATAAAAGAGTTATTAAACCAGATAATACAGAATTTATAATCGATTTAGAGGATAATTATTTTGATGAAGTTGATAACTTAAAAAAAGAGTTAGATAGTAAAAGACCAATACCTAAAGAAACATTAAGGTCCTTAGAGGAATCAATTAATCTTGAATGGACCTATAATAGTAATGGTATAGAAGGTAATACTTTAACATTAAAGGAAACCCAAGTGGTATTAGAGGGAATCACAGTTGGTGGAAAATCTATAAAGGAGCATTTAGAGGCTATTAATCATGAGAAGGCAATTTTATATCTTAATGATTTAATTAAAGATAGCAATCCAATAACAGAATGGAATATCAAAAGTATTCATCAATTAGTATTAAAAGATATTGATGATGAAAATGCAGGAAGATATAGAAGAGAAAACGTTACTATAAAAGGAGCTACTCATATTCCACCTGACAATTTAAAAGTTCCAGAATTAATGGAAAAATTAGTTTTAAATTATGAAAATTGGAATGATTTTCATCCAATTATTCAAGCTACTTTATTACATGGTGAATTAGTTAAAATTCATCCGTTTGTGGATGGAAATGGTAGAACTTCAAGATTACTTATGAATTTGGATTTAATGAATCATGGTTATAATCCTGTAATAATAAGAAAAGAAGATAGACTAGAATATTATGAGGTATTAGATAAAGCGCATACAACGAGGGATTACACAGATTTTATCAAATTAATAATTAAGTTAGAAATAGAAATGTTAAAAAAATATTTGGAATTATTGGGGTGAAATTTATATGAATGTTGAGATAGTCATGTATTTTACGTGATTCATTGGGAATAATCAGATAGGCTATTAAAAATCGATACGATAAATGACATATTTAATTGCTTTATAGAACTATTGCCTGGATTGTGAATTTATTGTATAATTTGGATGTATAATTGTATTGTGCATATAGGGGCCTCTATGTATAGTAAAAAAATTATTTTGAAGCTATATAGGTAGACGAAAATATGGACAATATTGTGGTATTTGGTAGTAAATAAAAAGGGAGGTTCATTATGAACGAAAAGAAAAAATCATTAATTTTATTATCTGTATTGCTTGTTGCATTACTTATTATAGTAGTGGCTGTTATATTATCTTTGATAGAATCTAACAAAAAAATAGAAGAGGTAAAAGAGGTTTTAAATTCCAATGAACCTAAAATAGTTTACTTAGCAAAACCAAGTTGTTATTATTGTAACTTGATAGAGCCAATTACAACCTCTTTGCAGGAAGAATATGGATTAGACTACTATCACATCAATACTGGTAACCTTTCTAATTCTGAATTAAATAAGATACTAGAAGTATTAGGAATTGATGTATCTACTTTTGGTACTCCTTATATTGCAGTTGTACAAGATGGTAAAATTATAGGGGAACAGGTTGGATATACAGATGAAGATGTATTATTTGAATTATTTCAAAAATATAATTTAATCGATCAAAATGCCTCACTACATATGAACTATATTGATACAATAGATTCTGTATGGAATAATGAGAATCAAACCTTAGTACTTGTAGGTCAAAGTGGTGATACTGCAAGTATAGAGGCTAGAATTACTTTAAGAAAATTAGCACAAGAATATTCGTTTGAAATTAACTATTTTGATACGGCAAAATTGGAAGAAGCATCAATATATAATGAATTATTGGATACACTTAAGGTAGAAGCACTTCCTGTGTTAGTAAATGTTCAAAATGGAGACATTGTATCCAAAACAACTGAAACTAGTGAGAAAAATTATAAGTCATTCTTAGAAGAGAATGGATATATAAAATAATGGAGGAAGTATGGAAAAATCAATTTATGAACAAGCAAAAGAATTTAAAAAAAGATATCCGCTTACAGTGGCTTGGAGACTTCGTGCTCATTCAAAAATTTTAGAAAAGCATTTAAATCCAGAGGAACATATTCGTTTTGTTTTTGCAGCACAGAAGAACAATAATCCATTGGACATTATTACTTCTTATGTAATTGCAATTACAGATAAAAGAATTATGTTGGGACAAAAAAGATTATTATTCGGATACTTTTTTACCACCATTACCCCAGATATGTTTAATGATTTGACAATCCGTATGGGAATTGTATGGGGAAAAGTTTGTATTGATACAATTAAAGAAGTTGTTTATTTATCAAATATTCAGAGGGAGGCTCTTCCTGCAATAGAGACACAGATTACTGAATATATGATGAGCGAGAAGAAAAAAATGGGGTTGCAAAATAAAGAATCAGGAATTGAAAGGTAGTTTTTTATCTATAGGGAAAGGAGGATATTGTGAAAAATATATTAACAGGAGATCGCCCAACAGGTTCTTTACATATAGGACACTTCTTTGGGTCTTTAAAAAAACGTGTTGAAATGCAATATGATTATAATACATATATTATTATTGCTGATGTACAAGCCTTGACTGACAACTTTGAAAATCCGCAAAAGGTAAGAGATAATGTCCGTGAACTGGCAATTGATTATTTATCGGTAGGAATCGATCCTTCGCATTCATGTATCTTTATACAGTCCATGATTCCCCAGATTGCAGAGCTTACAGTCCTATACTCGAATTTAGTTTCAGTATCACGACTATATCGAAACCCAACAACCAAAGCAGAAGTAGCACAAAAGAAAAAGTTATTTGGTGAAAGTGGAGAAAGTATTACATATGGTTTCCTGGGTTATCCAGTAAGTCAAGCCGCAGATTTAACTGCCTTTGATTGTGAAATCTGCCCAGTAGGAGATGATCAACTTCCACATTTAGAACAGGCTAGAGAAATTGCAAGAAAGTTCAATCATATATATGGTGAAACATTGAAAGAACCAGAGGCTGTATTAAGCAAGATGCCTAGAATTAAAGGGCTTGATGGAAATGAAAAGATGGGAAAAAGTTTAGGGAATGCGATTTATTTAAAAGATGATGAAGAAACCATAACAAAAAAAGTTATGGCGGCTGTTACAGACCCTTCTAAAGTAAAAAAAGATGATCCAGCAAATCCAGACATTTGCATGGTATATTATTATCACAAATTATTTAATGAAGAAAATATAGAAACGGTTTGCAAAGAGTGTAAAAATGGTCATAGAGGCTGTGTACAATGTAAAAAGGAATTAGCGGAAAGAATTATAGAATTTTTAAAGCCCATTCATGAGAAAAGAAAATATTATGAAAGCCATCTGGAAGAAGTGGACAAGATTCTAATGGAAGGAACAAAAAAGGCACAAGAAAAAGCATCAGAAGTGATGGCTAGAGTTCGAAAGAATATGAAAATTGATTACTTTGATGATGCAAAGAAATAAATATTTATTTTATAAAATAAGATTATATATTGCCTATTATCATAAAAGGGATAGACACTGTTATTTTATACACTCCGATTCAGAAGCCAAGTTGTACTTATGAAAACACGCCATTTTTGCATGAATGAACAATCTTTAACATAGAATTTACTGAGGTGAATCTATGAAAAATGCGATTGCATATTATTATAATTTATATTCATATGATATTCACCAAATAAAAGGAATATATAAGTTTACCGTAGGAGGAATTTATTATGTATTGTCACCATGCGATATTACAGAAATTAAACAAGTATATGAATTAAGTAAAGAATTGTTTCAAAAAGGAATTTATACACATCAAATAATACCTAATATATCTAATAGCATATATACAACTATTAATAATATAAACTATGTTTTATTTCGTTTATATAGTGAAATGGAAGAAAAAGTAAGAATACAAGATATTATTCAGTTCAACAATGCAACCTTTAACATAGACTTTGAACAATTAAATCGTCAAAATTGGGCTTTATTATGGGAAAATAAAATTGACTATTTTGAATATCAAGTGAATCAATTTGGGAAAAAATTTCCGAAAATCCGAGAAAGTTTCAGTTATTATGTTGGACTTGCAGAAACAGGAATTTCTCTATATGTAAATTCATCGCTTGATAATAGTAATCGAGCAGTATCACATAAAAGGATAAAGGTTGGTAGCACCATGTATGATTTATATAACCCGCTAAATTTAGTAATTGATTATAAGGTAAGAGATATTGCAGAATATTTTAAAGACTTATTTTTAATAAAAGAGGACATCTTTGGAGAAATCATAGAGTATTTTGAGTATCAACATTTATCTACATATGATTGTTTTATATTCTTTGTTCGAATGTTCTATCCTTCGTTTTATTTTGATTTATATGAGAAAATCATAGAAGAACAAATAGAAGAGGAAAAAATTGACGACGTAATTGAAAAAACAGAAGCATATGAACATTTATTAAAAAAATTGTATATTCATTTATCGGGTTATATGAATATGCCTGATATAGAATGGTTAAAAAAAGTATGAGATTTATTCACTCATACTAGATAGATTAATTACTTCTTTTACTTCTGGAATTTCATCTTTGATAGCCATTTCAATCCCCTCTTTTAAAGTTAAATCTAACATAGCGCAATCAGCGCATGCTCCCAACATTTGAATGTAGACGATATTGTTTTCATATTTGACGAATTCAATATTTCCGCCATCATTAATAATAAAGGGTCGAAGTTCATCAATTATAGTAATAATTTTTTGCTCAATTTCTTGCTTCATATGTATCACCGATGACATTATATAATATTTTTGGCACATAGTAAACTCTTTTTATTTTATTATATCTATGATATAATTTAAAAAGAGGTGTAAACAATATGGAGAAATACACAATTGGAAGTATTGTAAGAGGCGTCGTAAGCGGAATTGAGAAATATGGGATTTTTGTCAAATTAGACGAATATTATAGCGGATTGATACATATATCTGAAATATCAAAGGGGTATGTTAGAAATATTAATGATTATGTCAAGATTGGTGATACAATTTATGTAGAAATCTTAAATATAGATGAACAATCCTATCAGGCAAAGTTAAGTATTAAAAATATCTCATATAGATATGGTTCAAAGCCTAAAAAAAGAAAAATAATTGAAACCAGTATGGGTTTTAAAACATTAGAACGTAATCTTCCAAGATGGATTGCAGAAAATATAAAAAATAATAAAAAACATATAAATTCTATTGACAAATAAATGGTATAATGTTAAAATTAAACCTGTCCAGTAGTTTGGGCGATTAGCTCAGTTGGTTAGAGCACCTGCCTTACAAGCAGGGGGTCATAGGTTCGAGTCCTATATCGCCCACCATTATTTTTGCCGAAATGGCGCAACTGGTAGCGCAACTGACTTGTAATCAGTAGGTTGCGGGTTCGATTCCTGCTTTCGGCACCATTTTATATGGAGGGGTAGCGAAGTGGTCAAACGCGGCAGACTGTAAATCTGTTCCTTCGGGTTCGATGGTTCAAATCCATCTCCCTCCACCATTTAACGTGTTAGATTGCCTCGTAGCCAAGCGGTAAGGCACCACACTTTGACTGTGGCATTTCGCTAGTTCGAGTCTAGCCGAGGCAGCCATTTAAAATTTGTATATGTCCCGTTAGCTCAGCTGGTAGAGCATTTGACTTTTAATCAAAGGGTCACAGATTCGAATTCTGTACGGGACACCATTATTTTTTTTAATTAATTGTTGCCTGAGTGGCGAAATTGGTAGACGCACAGGACTTAAAATCCTGCGGGAGTCAAATCCCGTGCCGGTTCAAGTCCGGCCTTAGGCACCATATGTATTGGAGAAATACCCAAGTGGTTGAAGGGTCCGGTCTTGAAAACCGGTAGGTCGGGCAACCGGCGCCTGGGTTCGAATCCCAGTTTCTCCGCCATTTAAATAATTTTATATATCGCGGAATGGAGCAGTCTGGTAGCTCGTCGGGCTCATAACCCGAAGGCCGTAGGTTCAAATCCTGCTTCCGCAACCAAAATGGTCCCGTGGTGTAGCGGTTATCACGTCTGCCTGTCACGCAGAAGATCGCGAGTTCAATTCTCGTCGGGACCGCCATTTATATTTGGCTCTGTAGCTCAGTCGGTAGAGCAAGGGACTGAAAATCCCTGTGTCGGTGGTTCGATTCCACTCGGAGCCACCATTTAAATTTAACAAAAAGCTGCGCTCGTAGCTCAGCTGGATAGAGTGTTTGGCTACGAACCAAAAGGTCAGGGGTTCGAATCCCTTCGAGCGCACCATATTTATATCGGGAAATGGCTCAACTTGGTAGAGCACTTGGTTTGGGACCAAGGGGTTGCAGGTTCAAATCCTGTTTTCCCGACCATTTAGATTATAAAGCCTTGAATTTCAGGGCTTTTATAATAATTGATTACTCATAGTCTTTAAAAAACACTTAATTTATTAGTTTTATAGATTTTGTTTTAAATGATTCAAGATGTCGATTGCTTTATCTTCATCATTTGGAATCATATGAGAATAAGTATTGAGTGTCATATTGATATCAGAATGACCTAAACGTTCCGAAATAACTATAATAGGTACATTCTTGGATAACAGTAAGGATGCATGACTATGCCTAAAGTCGTGTATTCTTATTTTTTTAACATTTGCTAAAGCACAATACTTATCTTTCTTTCTACCAATTGTTGTGGGTGCAAGTGGATGGATTCCGCTCAAAAAAGAGATAATGTAGCAAAGTGTAGAACAAAATTACATCATATGATGATGTTGTTAGAAAAATATGATTATTATCAAGAAATATATCCAATAGAGAAAATATTAGCAGATGTGAAACAACTTTATGATGATTTAGAAATAAGTGCGGAAAAGTATGATTATAGTGAGTTACCTAGAAACGAATAGAAGATAAGGTGGAAGTATGCAATATGAAAATGATCAATTTATTATTTTTTATAATCGTAATGATGAAAATATTCAACAATTAATTACAACACTAGAATCAAAATCTAAAGAAATCATGAATTTCTTTGGTTTAGAAAACATTAGTCGAAAAGTCATTGTCAAAATCTATTATTCAATCGATGATTATAAGAAACACTTAATACCTTATCTTGAGGAAATGGGTGAAACTTATCATGATTGGATGATAGCCGATACAATGGATGACAATATTAATATGTTAGAATTAAGCCTTTGCCGAGAGTTAAGTTCTCATAGAAATGAAACGATTGAAGATCAAATGCAAAATATTTTACATGAATTTGCTCATATATGTCATCACGAATTGTTAGGGGAAAATAATTCACATGGTCATATATGGTTTTCAGAAGCATTAGCAACAAACTTATCAGGTCAAGATTATAATGGTATTGAAATTATTTGTACTTATGAAAAATTAAAAAATGACTTTAATAATGCTCCTAATAATTATCCAACATCATATTTAATGGGAAAGTATATGATAGAGAATTATGGAAGAAATTTTGTATTAGATCTTATTAAAAATTGGCAATTATTAGATGAATTTGCTCCAAGGTTATTTGAAGAAACCAAAGCATTTTATAATCAAAATGAAATGAAAAAGAAATAGCAAACAAGACTATTTCTTTTCTATTGTAACTGTATAACCATATTTTTTAGCAATTTTCATTAAGGTTTCAAATGTATATCTTCTAGTGCCTCTTTCATAGCCTTGAACAGTCATTCCACTTAATCCAATGTCTTTTCCAAAATCAGGTTGTTTTTTGCCTGTCCATTCTCTTAATATTTTCATAACTTCTTTTTCCTTGTAATCATTAGCAACTATTTTCATACATCACGCTCCTTATTGACAAGCATACACTATGTATGCATAATTGTGATATAATCCATTCATAATGTATGGAATATTAGAAGGAGAGATAGAGTGTATCAGAATGATCCTTATAAAGGAACTAGGGATGAGATAAGTGGCAAAGACTTGGAGAAAGTAAAGTTAATCACATTAAAGGAAAAGGAATTTCGTAAAAATCGATATGTAGAGGAAATGGCTCATTATGCAATGTTATGGTTGAAGTATTTTAGAAATGAGAATACAAGTTACTATAATTTGGTAAATGCAGTTTTATATGATGAGTTTCATTACAGTAAAACGGAAATTTCTAATATGGTGAATGAATCCATTTGTGTGTTAAAGAATAAGTATAATATTGATGTAACTTCCTATGATCCATTGATACTATCTTCACGTGTACCATTTTATCAAATCAAAGAAGATGTGAAGTGATTCACATTAAGCCAAAAAAGAAGTTAGGCTTGCTAACTCCTATATAAGGGTTTCAAAAGGGAAGATTCCCTTTGCACACCGATATTGGCTTGCCAATATCGGTGTGTGTTACTACGTTATTATGGCGGTTTATTTTAGATATATTTTAGTATTTCTTTTCCTAATTGACTTATACAAAAATGTTCAACATTTCTAATATTATTTTCACCAGGGTATATGAGAAAACTGGAAACTATAATGTCTAAGTTTTCTAATTTTTTAAAAGAAAATCCTATCATATTATACTCTAAATTGTTTTCATATTCGTTAGTTTTGAATTGAGTAACCATTAAACTACTTAATTTAATTTTTCCCTTTTTATCTCCATTCGAAATGGTTTCGTAAGGAGAAATATCATTCCAACAATAAACGCCTCTTTCGTTCGGCGAAATATCATATTTTATTTTTTTTAGTAATGTAATATCACTCGAATCTAGTTCACATAAAGTTTTTATTAGATAACCCATATTATTTCTTTTGTTGTTAAGAATATAATCTATTATAAATTTAACTATTGCATCTGATACATTTGGTTCAGCCTCTAGTAAATAAAATTTTATTATTTTTCTAGTTAAAAAGTATTCTTCTTCAGTTAAACTATTGATATTTTTAGTAAATGTCTCTTTTTGATTGGCATCAAGTAACTTTTCAAGTTTAGTAATTCGATCATCAACATATTTTCCTTGGTAATAAGAAATTACTTCATTTATTACCCCACCAGCCCATGGAATTAAAGAAATACCAGATTTTAATGTTGACACTGCAAAGTCTTTTGACATCATTTATCACCTCTAGACTTGATTATACCATATTTATAGTTCTCTTTCCCAATCCTTTTCATGGCAAAAATGCAATTTTTGATTAATTTCATCTTCTTTTGAAGTATCTTTACAAATATCTTTTAGATCTTGTTTGTTATAAAAATCATGATGGTAGTAGTCAATGATTTCACTCGTTACAATGTCCTTTTCTTTTTCAGTACCTAGATGTAGGATTTTACGGAACATAAATTTTAAAGTTTGGAGAATATGGTGTAAGATAGTATGCAAAGAATTGTTTTCTTGTTGTAGTTTCTCATTTTGATGTTTTAGGTTATTTACTTCATATTGAATATTTTGTTTTTCCTTTTCTAAATCTTTGTAGTTTTTAGCATAGTTATATAATTCGTGGTACAAAGCCATTGTTTTATGTGTTTCTTCAATAACTGCTTTTGCCTGTTTCATAAATTTTTCAACTTCATAAAAAGTGTCTTTATCCATTTGGACTTTATTACCAATGATTTTATATTTTCGATTATTGATTTTAGTAGAAAGAGAATCATAGATATTTGTTAAGCGGTATTCTTGTTGCTCTAATCTTCTATCTTGTTTTCTAGTCATCTTTTTCATTTCTTTCATAGAAAGATGAATATTATCACTATTTTTGATACCTCTTTGTAAATCAAAACCATTTTTAACCATTCTATCATGGTATTTGTCTTGTAATTCACTTAAATGGATTTTGTCTTTAATATACTGTTTCTTACTAATGCTATATTTTTCTTTATTTGTCCTCTTATCAAATTTACGAATCAATGGTACAACGACACAATGAAGATGTGGAGTTTTCTCATCCATGTGGATAGTGGCATGCAATACCTGTTCTTTGGTATATCCTAAATCTTGATAAACGAAGTCCATACAAGTATTTGGCCATTTGATAATTTCTTCTCTAGTCATATCTTTAAAAAAGGATGTATCACTTGTAAATAGTAGTTCATCAGCAACCACACTTTTAGAATCATTTACCATATCATGAAATGATTTTTGCCTTTCTTTTCGTGTTGTTTTCATTTTTTCTTCATGTTCTTTCCTATATTCTTTTGTGATTTCATAGAATTGTTTTACATATTTATTGTTACAAGGAACAATATCAATATTATCCTTACTTAATTCTAATCGAATATTAGGATTGCTTTTATATGCTTGTTTCTCACGTTTATTATGGCTACCAATTTGGGCTAGATCAGAAAGTGTTTGAATTGGCTCACTTCTAAAAATCGCATAGCTCATGGCTCAATCTCCCATAATTCAATATCTTGTGTTATCTTTCTTAAATTACTTTCCAAAGCACTTTTGAAATAGCCATATTGGTTGGTAATGATTTCGCCATTTTCATCTAATCCTTTATTTGATTTCCATTTTTGAATAATATAGTTAACCGCCATAATTACTTCTCGATATTCGTATTCTTCTAGCATTTCATTGATGAAGTTATCATATTTATAAAGTTCTAAATCATCTTCTTTTAAATATTTTTTAACAATTAATTCTATTGTAATTGGATGAAAGTGTTTATCTACTTTACCTATTATGTTACTTACTTTTTATTTATGAAAAATCTTTGCTACAATGTACTCAACAATATAGATTGAATGAATATTAATTAAATGTAGTAAACTAGGTTTTAGATGTATTACAAGTATTTTTAATAGAAATTATTTTATCGCTAGATCATTGAAACTTAAACTTATGAGATTGCATCAAATGATTCTTTCATTCAAACTGCGATTAATTGAATCGTTAGTATCAAGTCACAAGAACATCCTATGGGCATGCATAGGATTTCATTCAACTAAAAAGGCAGAAGGTTTTATACCTAGAGCCTTAAGAATATTTATGCAACCGCTTCAATAAGCCTGTAGCCTAGTTGATTAGGATGCTAATGACACACTATAGAATTTAATTCATCTAATACTGCATTAATTTAAATTTAACCTGCATTCCTAATAATTGAAATAGAACCGGAATATTGACCATTTTTAACTAATTGCATAGAAATAGTTGATGCGTTAATTAATCTAAATGTGCTACCAGCAGTAGCAGTAAACACTGCATTTCCATTTACTTGACCAGTTGCTCTGTCACCTAATGAGTTGTGGGTAGCCGATGATGAGATAAGTTGAGCCGATGGTGTAACTTGATTTAGTGTTACTATTATTGGTGAAGCAGATGCAGAGACTGAGGTGTCAGGATTTCGTACATTTAACCACCAATGAACCATATACTGACCTGGTTGGGTGATTGTAAATACTCCGTTAGCTGGATTATATGTTATTCCACTTGATAGATTTATTGTACTAAATAAAACTGGAGCTCCGACATTTACTGTATTAGTTCCCTCATCATGTAACATTAAGGCTGCATTTGTGATTGGTGTAACTGGACCAGTAGGCCCAGTTGGCCCGGTAGGACCAGTTGCTCCAGTAGGCCCGGTTGCACCAGTAGGCCCGGTTGCTCCAGTAGGCCCGGTTGCCCCAGTAGGTCCAGTAGCCCCAGTAGGCCCGGTTGCTCCAGTAGGCCCGGTTGCTCCAGTAGGTCCAGTTGCACCAGTAGGCCCGGTTGCTCCGGTAGGCCCAGTTGCTCCAGTAGGTCCGGTTGCACCAGTAGGCCCAGTTGCTCCAGTAGGCCCAGTTGCTCCAGTAGGTCCAGTTGCACCAGTAGGCCCGGTTGCTCCGGTAGGCCCAGTTGCTCCACCAGCGGGTCCGGTAGGCCCAGTAGCCCCAGTGGGGCCGACTATTGCAAAGGTGCTATTACCTAGCATCGATTGATCTCGTTCTATCTTCTGTAAAGCTTCCTTATAAATACATGGATCGTTATTACAGTTTTTATGCATGATATTCCTCCTTCCGTTAATATTTTATGACATAAGTTTTCCATTAGTAATAATGATGGTCTAGTAAAATAAAGATTTTAAAGCTTTTTTTCAGTTTAAAAATAGTGTATAATTTATGCAGAGGTGAAAATATGGAAAAGAAAAAATTATTTGTAGCAGCATTATTATTCGTTACAATGGTAATAACGCTTTATATAAAGGTAGTTAACAATCATGACAAAGAAATAAAGAGTAATGAAGATGCGATGAGATTTAAGGAAGAATACGAAAATTTAAATGATAAAAAGCAATCGAGTGAAAAACTATATAAAACAATTGCAGTTGACGAACAAAACCCAATGATATATGCTTCCTATGATGATATAAAAAAAGTAATCACAGATGGAACGGGTGTGATTTATTTTGGCTTTCCAGAATGCCCTTGGTGTAGAAATGCAGTCCCTGTGTTATTGGAAGCAGCAAAGGAGACAGGAATAGATAAAATTTACTACTTTAACGCCTTATCGATTAGGGATAAAAAACACCTTGACGAGGATGGAAATATTATTGTTGATGATGAGGGAACTAAGGAGTATAAAGAGTTACTTGAATTATTATATGATGATTTAGGGGAATATGAGGGATTAAATGATAGTTCTGTAAAACGACTTTATTTTCCAACTGTTGTATTTATAAAAAACGGTGAAATTTTAGGGCTACATATAGGTACTGTAGATTCTCAGACAGATTCAAGTGTTGCGCTTACTTCTGCACAGACAGAAGAGTTGAGGGAGATTTATTCACAATATATGTTACAAGTATTAGGAACAATGTGTGACACTGAGCACGAAATGAAGTGTTAAGTACTAAAAAATGATACAATTAGAGGGGAGATACAGGTATGCCAAGATTTAGTGTAGTGATGGTAGTTGACGAAAATTATCAATCATATAGTTTGCAGAGTATTTTAAATCAATCTATACAAGACTATGAAATAATAATTGTTGATGTAAGTAATACCGACAAATGCAAAAAGATTATCCAGAAAATGTTAGAAGAATGTAAAGACAAGGTAAAATATATTCACAAGAAAAATATGAAATTCCCAATGGCCAGGAATGAAGGCGTAAAACGTGCCAAAGGAGAGTATATCATTTTTCTAGAACAGCACGGTTCTATTGAAAAAAATCTATTAAAAACTCTTGAAAAAAAATTGAAAGATAGTCCAGATATAATTCGTTTTCAGATGAAGGAAATTGGAACAAGTGGTGTCAAAATGTATAGAGAGTTACCCTTCGAAACATTATCTGGGGTAAAATCATTCTCTAAAATTCAAAAGTACTATTGTATTGATAAACTAGAATGTTATGCCTATAAAAAAAATCTATGGGTAAAGTATTGGCCATCAATATTTAAAGAGATGGAAGTAGAATATTTTGCTTTTATACCTTTCCTGATACTACAATCAAGCAAAGTGAAATCTCTAGGATATATTGGCTATGTAGTTCATCCAACTGAGGCGCCAAATAACAGGATAGAGGGTTTTAATGGTTATCAACAATTTGAAAAGTATATAAGGCATACCGATGCTAAGCATGTTAAGTTATTACAGTCCTATGTTGCACACACAATGATAAAAAAATCAATCTTTTTGAAGTCTAAAGAATATAAAAAATATGTAGCAGAATTAAATGCCCATGATATTTTTAAATATATTGAAAATCCATGGTACAAGAAGTATATTATGAGAAAGAGTCCTAAAATGTATTATAAAATAAACAAAGGTGAACAATGAAAAACGTATTCGTAATTGTAACCTATAACGACTATGAAACTACATATGAGTTGATTCAAAATATTAAAGACTATTCTATTTTAGACAAGATTATCATTGTAGACAATCATTCATCAGATAATTCTTATGAAAAATTAGTGAATTTAAAAAATGATAAAGTTTCTGTCATACAAAGTGATGAAAATAAAGGATATGCATATGGAATGAATATAGGGAGTAAGTATGCAATTAAAAAATATGGGAAGTGTAACATTATTTTTAGCAATGCAGATATTGTGATTGATAAAGACGAAGATATCCAAGCGTTAGTTCGATTATTAGAATCCAATTCTTCTTATGGGATTGTTGCTCCAGTGATTAAAGAACATGAGGGGCTCAACCGTGGATGGAAAATCCCAACACCAC
This sequence comes from uncultured Bacilli bacterium, assembly GCA_910584305.1. GTDB lineage: Bacteria > Bacillota_I > Bacilli_A > RF39 > UBA660 > CAKPTA01. The sequence continues at coordinate 89,881 of CAJTZW010000005.1, read as the reverse complement.
TTCAAGATGCTGTATTAAATATTCTTTATATTCATAGAATATTAAGACCTCGATTATTATTTTACGATGAAAATTATTATAATGGAACTGTAGAGGTTGATGCAGTATCTGGGTGCTTCTTTTGTATGAATTCCAAAACATTAGAAGAAGTTGGTTTCTTTGATGAAAATACTTTCCTATACTATGAAGAAAATATCATTGCGAAAAAATTAAAGAAGAAAAACTATAAAGTAATGTTGCAATCGGATGTATCTGTTTTTCATAATCATGCTGTTATTATTGACAAAAATATCCACAGTATCAAGAAGTTTAAGATATTAAAAGAAAGTCAACTTTATTTTCAAAAAGAATATAACCATGCGAATGTATTGCAAATAGGATTACTTCATATAACAAATAAGTTATCCCTTTGCATTTTGTATGTTACATCTATGGTAAAGAAAATAATAAGTTGAATCAGTTTACAAAACGCACGTATTTTAAAAAAGGTACATTAAAAATTGTATCTTTTTGTTTTATTTGCTAGTTTATGGTAATTTATTCAATTATATGATACAATAACATACAGAGTTATATGATGGAGGAAATGTATGAAACAAAAAGATGATGTAGCCATAAAGGTGGAACATATGACAAAATCATTTAAATTATACTATGATAAGGCTACAACCTTAAAAGAGAAATTAGTATTTTGGAATAAGAAAAAGTCAGAAAGTAGAATTGTATTAGAGGATATCAATTTAGAGATAGGAAAAGGAGAAACAGTAGCCCTAATTGGAACCAATGGAAGTGGGAAGAGTACGCTCTTAAAACTTATGACAAAAATTATATACCCAACAGAAGGAAAAATTATAACAAATGGTAAGCTTACCTCCTTACTCGAATTGGGGGCAGGATTTCATCCGGATTTTACTGGAAGAGAGAATATATACTTCAATGCTTCTATCTTTGGACTTACTGCTGCAGAAATTGATGCACGTGTACAAGATATTATAGAATTTTCGGAATTAGGAGAATTTATTGATAGCCCTGTTAGAACGTATTCATCTGGGATGTATATGAGACTGGCATTTTCTGTAGCTATAAATGTAGATGCAGAAATACTACTCATCGATGAAATTTTAGCAGTTGGTGATCAGCATTTCCAAGATAAATGTTTTGAAAAACTAGAGCAACTGAAAAATAGCGACAAGACAATTGTAATTGTAAGCCATAGTTTAGATGCAGTAAAACAATTGTGTGCTCGAGGTATTTGGATTTATAATGGTAAGGTACGAATGGATGGATCAATTGATCAGGTAATTGATGAATATTTAAAAATTTGTGGGTAGGTGAATTATGTTTAAGAATTTATATAATTATAGGCAGTTACTAAAGAGTAATGTAAAAAAAGAAATTCGAGGTAAATATAAGGGATCCTTTTTGGGAGTGTTATGGTCTTTTGTTAACCCCTTATTAATGACTTTAGTATACGCGATTGTATTTCCTTATATCTTAAAAGATACAGGGGATCACTATGTAACATTTATTGTCATTGGAATTTTACCTTGGACCTTTTTTACAACAGTAATTAGTCAAGGTACTTTTTGTGTTCTTGCCAACGCTGGAATTATAAAAAAAGTATATTTTCCACGTGAGATTTTGCCTATCTCTGTAGCATGCAGTGGACTCGTAAATTTCCTTATTTCATGTATTATTATGTTTATCTTTTTACTGTGTAGTGGTATAGGTATCAGTGTACAAATTCTATGGCTCCCACTCATTATTATGGTACAAACAATACTTTCATTAGGAATTATTTTGATAACTAGTGGAATTAATGTATATATTAGAGATGCCGAATATATTATTAACTTTATTATCAACATGCTATTTTACGCAACACCAATTTTATATAAATCAGACATGTTTATTGGGACAAGTGTAGAATGGCTTATTCACGCAAATCCAATGGCTATTATTATTACTTGTTATCGAGATATTTTATTCTACCAATCTATGCCACATGTTAAATCTTTACTAGTTGTATTACTGGGAAGCCTTCTCCTTTTATTTATTGGATATAAAGTTTTCAAAAAATTAGAGAAAGGTTTTGCAGAGGAAGTATAGTATGGCAAAGTTTGTTTATGTCGTTTTACACTATAAAAATATTGATGATACTTTAGAATGTTTACAATCGATTCAAGAAAAGTATGATGCAAAAATAGTAGTGGTCGATAATGCCACTTTACAAACAAAAGAAAAGAAGCAATTGATGATTTACACAAATGATATTATTGAATTAGAAGAAAATAAGGGTTTTGCTAAAGCAAACAATATTGGTTGTCAATATGCAATAGAAAAGTACAAACCAGATTTTTTAGTAGTAATTAATAATGATATTATTGTGACTGATTCTGAATTTGAGGAAAAGATAACCAAGTGTTATCAAAAGAATAAGTTTGATATGTTAGGCCCAAAAATTAATACGAATGATGGGGACTCCGTTAATCCATTTAATGCCTATACTACAATAGAACAAGTTGATATGGCAAGAAAGAAAACCATACGAAATATAAAAATGTTAACAAACCCTATTAAGAGAAATTTATTTAATATTTACCATACAATAAAATATTTGTTTAAGAAAGATATTCACCTGAAGAATGGGAGTCAGCCCATGAAGAATGTACCGCTTCATGGATGTGCTATAATATTTTCAAAAAAATATTATCAAAAATATTCAAACGTATTTTATAATGAAACATTTTTGTATCATGAAGAAGAATTCTTGTATTATAGAGTTATGAAAGATAATTTAGTTTCATATTATGATCCCAATATAGAATGTTTTCATAAGGAGGGTTCTAGTCTTAATTTCTCATATAATAATGATAGGTGTAAAAGAGAAATTTTTAGAAATCAAGAAATTTTAAAATCCCTGAATTTATTATATGATATTATGAAAGATAATAAAAAAATTTAGAAGATGGAGTTGTTTACTTCATTTTTTTATATACTAGAGATTCTCTTGGTAAATTTTTGAAAAACTATTGGCATAAACATTCATTCTTGACATAATAAACATAGCCAGGTGGTGGAATATGAATTCATAAAGGATTGTATCCAAATAAAGGACAACAGGAGATTATCCATAAATATTTGGATGTAATTGATTTGTTTATAATCACTACTTATATGATAAACAAATAGAATATCAAAATACAGAAAAATCAAAAACATCATACCAATGTATCAAAGATATCCCATCACTGTATCAAGAAAGCACATATTTAAAAGAAATTGGCTCTATGAGAAAAGATATACCATATTTGATTTGGATAATGTCTTTCAAGAATTTTATAAGTGATTGCTATATGTTTTTAAATAATTGGTAATATTTTAAAATGATGTCAAATTTCTATCCTATAACAATTTTTTTGATATAAGTAGTAAAAAATATGATACAATGGTTACTAGGTGACGTAGTATTATGAAAAAGAAAGTGTCAAAAGAAGATTCAGTTCAAAAATTAAAGAAAAAAATAGAATCATTACAGAAACAAATAAAAGAGTTAGAAAAATTCAAAAAAGTATTTATGGTTTGCGCTATTGTTATAGTGGTTGTCTTAATCATTGCTATATTTGTTCTTTTACGTACAAATATAAATTATAGGGAAAAAATTTCAAACTATAATGAACAAATATCAACATACCAAGAGAACTTAAACAAGTATGAACCAGTTTATTTATTTTTAGGTGATTCATTAACAGAACAATATGATATATTTAAATATTTCCCAGACTATCGTGTAATTAACAGTGGACATGGTGGGGATAAGACGACAGATATTTTAGAACAGATGTATGAAAGGGTATATAGATATCACCCAACGGATATTTTTCTACAGATTAGTACTAATGATATAAATTTTGATCGAGGGACAGATGATATATATGAAGATATTATAGAGATAATAGAAAATATTAGAGAAGAATTGCCAGATACAACAATATATGTTGAATCACTTTACCCTTGCCGTGGAACTTGGGCGGAAAATGATAGAAATGATAAGCGAAAGGAAATTAATAAATTATTAGAGGAATATTGCCATGAACATGATATGATATATATAGATATGTATCCTATTTTAAAAGAGAGTGATGGAGAAGAAATTAGCGAGCAATATGTAAAAGATGGCTTACATTTAAATGATAAGGGATATGAATTGATTTCTAATGAATTAAGGAAGTATATGAGGTAATGGAAGTGAAAAATAGAAATCAAGTAATAGATATATTAAGAGCCATTGGAATTGTGTTGGTTGTTTTAGGCCATTGTACCGATAATGTATTCTTAAGTAGATTTGTGTATATTTTTCATTTGCCTCTCTTCTTTTTGATATCTGGATACTTATATAAAGAAGTATGTTGTGATGCTCCTTGGGAATACATTGGATTAAGAATGAAAAATTATTTAAAGGCTTATGTTATCTATAACGGAATTTTAGTAATTCTGCATAATGTATTTTATTACATGGATTTATTGCAATCTACTACAGTATACAATCTGAATGATATTACTATAAAATTTTTAGATTCTTTTTTATTTACATCCACAGAAGCTTTCGCAGCGGCATTGTGGTTTATTCCAGTATTACTAGCGAGCCTTATTATCTTTAATTTTATTTATTATATTACTAGAAGTGTTGATAAGAATAAAGAAATAGAAAGAGCTATAATCATTGTATTGTGTACATTACTAGGAATTTATTTAAATCGTAATAATCTTTCGTTAGGCCTCCATTACCAGACTAGTTTAGTAGTATTGCCTTTTATATATATTGGGCAATTGGTTAGAAAGCATGGGTTAGAAGCGATAAAAATTAATAAACTACTTGCATTGCTTATTGTTGTAATTACTTTACTCACAATTAAATTTATCCCTGGTAGAGTGGACTTATCACAAAATAATTTATGGCATTCTTATCTATTTTATCCATTGTCGATTGGAATGCTTTACGTTACGTATGTGATAGGGTTCGTAGTGAACCAGCATTTCAAAAAAATTACCAATATTTTAGTATACATTGGAATAAGGACACTACCAATTATGGGGCTACATATAGTTTGCTATAAATTGTTAGATTTTATTGTAATTCATTTATTTACTAAAAACTATGATGTATTACCAAGATTTACTGTATCATATTCACAGTTTTGGCCTATATATACCATAGTTGGTATCATAGGACCATTACTATTCCTCTATTGTATAGAAAAAATTAAAATAATAGTAAAAACATGGTATGGGAATAGATATAATAAAGGTTCTGTATAAAGTTGAATTCATGTATGAATAGAATATAAAAATATGTACAATATATTTAATATAATACATATATAGAAAGTGTTATGCAGGAATTTAGATAATACCAATATTTGTTACAATAAAGCTTCCTAAATATGAGAAATCATTTATAGGATTAATCTCTACCATAGGTAGAGATTTATTTTTAAATAATTTTCATCACTCTTTATGATGTTCTTTTGGACGATGATTGAAAAACAATAAAAAATATAGTAAAATGTAATTGGTAAATGAAAATAGTTAGAAAGATATGAATTAAAAGTAATAATATAATAATTATTTTTAATGATTTAATACTTTTTTAACAGTCATTATAGAATCTATTGTATCCTTATTGTTTATATAATCATGAGGAGAGTATTCATTGCCGTACACAAATTGGACATAAATTCTTTGGAAATAAGGGAGGAAACATATGAAAGAAAAGCAAAAGAAAATAAGCGTTATTATTCCAAACTATAATTATGCAGATTATTTAGAAAAAAGGTTATCATCTGTTTTGAATCAAACGTATCCAATCTATGAGATAATTATATTGGATGATAATTCTAAAGATAATAGTGTAGAAATAATTGAAAGATTTGTACAAAATCATCCAGAAATGAAATTTAAAGTGATAAAGAATAAAGAAAATAAAGGTGTTTTTTCACAATGGCTTACAGGTGTAGAAAAAGCCAAAGGAGACTACTTTTGGATTGCGGAAGCGGATGACCTAGCTAAACCTAATTTTTTAGAGACTGTAATAAAAGGTTTTAATGATGAAAAAACTATATTGTCATATTGTGAAACTGAAAGAATTAACGAAAAGGGTCGAGTAATTGCTGATAATAGTAAAGATTTTTCAGATATTTTCCGTACAGGATTATATGATAGCGATTTTGTTATGGATGGTGAAACTTTTATAAGGACACAATTAAGTGTTTTAAATGTTATTTTAAATGTTTCATCAGTGTTATGGAAAAAGGGAGATTACAAGGATATATTTACAGTTGCAAAAGAGTATAAAGTTGCAGGAGATTGGTATATATATGCTAATGTTTTAAAAAATGGAAAAGTCGCATATTTTCATGAATCATTAAATTGTCAAAGAAAGCATGAAATGTCAGCCTCTACAGTTGTTAAAAGAGATATTGAATTTGATGAAATTACCAAGATTCAGGGAATGATAAACAGTTGGTATCAACCAACTAGGGAAATTATCTATAAACAAAATATAAGGAAAAACTTTCTATTTGATGAGATTAGTGAGCAAAGAAAGCAAACTTTGAAAAATTTTAAAAGAAAGAATATTGCTGTAATTTTTCCATATCCAGTCAAAGGATCAGGAGGACATAGAACTGTTGTACAAAATGTAAATAGGCTTATAAATTATGGGCATATTGTTGATATTTATGTTGGAGAAGATTATATATCAACAGATAAAGGCATGAAAAATATGATTGAAAAATTTTATGGTAAGTGTTTGGCAGATGTTTATGTTGGAATTAGAATGAGAAAAGAATATGACTTAATATTTGCGACCGCATGGACTACCGCAGACGCAGTTAGGTGTTTGGATGCCCCTAAAAAGGGATATTTTATCCAAGATTATGAACCTTGGTTTGAACCTATGGGTAATAGTTATATCGTTGCTGAGAATTCTTATAAATATGGATTTTATTTCATTACAATTGGAAAATGGTTATGCCAGAAGATGTCAAAGGAATTTAATCAGTCAGCAAAGTATTTCGATTTCTGTGCAGATTTAAAAACATATAAGAAGTTAGACAATATAGAAAAAGAAAATGCAATTTGTTTTGTGTACCAACCAGAAAAATGGCGTAGATGTACTGACTTAGGAATACAGGCGTTAAAAATTGTTAAAACAATAATGCCAGAAGTTAAAATTTATTTGTATGGATCTAGTGTAGATAAGAAAGTTGACTTTGAAGCTGAAAATTTACATATTATTCCAATTGAAAAATGTAATGAAATTTATAATAGATGCAAGGTAGGCTTGTGTCTTAGCTCTTCAAACCCATCTAGAATTCCATTTGAAATGATGGCGGCTGGATTACCAGTAGTAGAATTATATAGAGAGAATAATTTATATGATATGCCAAATGATGCCGTTTTATTAGCAGAAAGCACACCTGAAGCCATGGCGACTGCAATTTTAAGTATATTAAAGGATGAAGAGTTACAAAAGAAAATGTCAAATGCAGGTCTTAATTTTATGAAAGACAAAGACTTATCGGCAGGGTTTGAACAATTTGTAGATGCAGTTATGGATATGTTTGAGGAAAACTATGATAGTGGGGCTTCTATTTCGCTTTCTTATAAGAAAAAAATGGTAACTGCAAGTGAAGAATTAAAAGGTATGACTTCAAACGATATACCAGCGCTATATGTTAGTCCACATGGTAATTTTGTTAGAAAGTTAATAAAAATTAAAAGAAATATCGTGAAAGTTAGATATAAGATTTTTAGGAGATAATTTATGAACAAATTAAAAAGCTATAGTATAAGAGCATTGAAAAAAACATATAGATTATTGCCCATAAAGATGGAAACAAAACAACGATTGAAGAATAGATTAAGTAATAGATTTAAAACCATTCGAAAAATATCAGAGTTTAATAACCAGATTACAATGGAAGCAACAAATACAACCTCTCCAGCTATGAAAATAAGTGATATACAATTGTTAGAAAATATCGATAAGAGAATTGCTGTGCACCTTCATTTGTTTTATACAGATTTAAGTAAAGAATTTATTGAATATTTAAATAATATTCCTTATAAATTTGATTTATTTCTTTCTGTTCAAGAGAAAGAAGATATATCTAAGATAAAAAAAGATTTTGAGCAGATTAAAAAGGTAAATAAAGTTATTGTCAAAAAAGCAAAAAATATAGGAAGGGATTTTTCCCCAATGTTTATCCTTTTTAAAAAGGAAATTCTTGAGTATGATTATTTACTTCATATGCATACGAAGAAAAGCATTCGTACTGGGAAAGAGCAAGATGGTTGGAGAAATCACATGCTAGATGGAGTTTTAGGATGCAGTGACATAATAAAGAAAATGTTTTATCAATTCGAAACAAATGACCAAATTGGATTGATTTATCCAGAAACATATTTCGATATGCCATATTGGGCCCATACATGGTTGAAAAATAAAGCAAATTGTGATGCAATTGCACAAAGATTAAATATTTCGTTAAGCGATGAATACATAGATTATTCAGTAGGGTCATTTTTTTGGGTGAAAGTTAAGTCAATAAAAAATTTTTTGAACTTCAATTATACAATTGATGATTTTGGAAAAGAAGAAGGAAAAGCAGACGGAACGCTAGCCCATGCGATTGAAAGAATGATCCCACAAGCAGTTAAAGCTTCCGGATATACATATCTAGTATATGATATCAATGGAAAAGCTTTCAGATATAAAGGGTTAAAAAATTTATATCAATATGAAACAAAAAGTAGGAGTAATAGCATAGAAACGTTAATGAATTATGATATAATTTCATTTGATATTTTTGATACTCTAATTACTAGATGTATAATCACTCCATCCGCCTTATTTGATTTATTGGAAAAATATGTATATGAAAAATATAAAATATGCGATTTCAAAAACAATAGACTAAATGCTGAGTATAACGTTAGGGTTGAAAAAAATTTTGTTGGAGATTGTGATATAAATGAAATATATTCGAATCTAGAGAGAATATTGAAAATTGATAATTCAATAGCGAATGATATTAAAGAAAAAGAAAAAGAACTTGAGCTTTCATATATAATTCCAAGATTAGACATGTTAGATGTATACAATAAATTGAAAGCCGCAAATAAAACGATTATTTTAATAAGTGATATGTATCTAACTTCAGATATCATTGAAAAAATGTTAAACAAGTGTGGATACAGTGGCTGGTCTGCGTTATTAGTTTCTAGTGAGATTGGATTACGAAAAGATAATGGTAGTATTTGGGATTACTATTTCAATAATTATGTAAAAGATAAAACGTGTATTCATGTAGGGGACAATGAACAAGCTGATGTTCAGCAATTATGTGATTTAGGAAAACCCTTTTACCATATTATGCAGCCAAATAAAATGTATAAGTTATCCTCATATAGTGACTATATGAATTCTAGAAATATGTGCTTAACAACTGCTGATAAAGTGTCATTAGGGTTAATAGTAAATAAAATACTTTATAATTCTCCGTTCAAAAGGATTACAAGCGATTCAATCATTAATAATTTTCATGATTTTGGATATACGATGTTAGCGCCAATTATTTTAAAATTTTTAATATTCTTACAAAAAAATGCACAAGAAAAAGATTATGATAATCTCTTATTTCTTGCAAGAGAAGGATATTATTTACAGAAATTATATAAAGATTTTTGTAGAGAAAGTAAAACAAAAGAAATTCCGAATACGTACTTTTTAACATCAAGGCGTTCAGCATCTGTTGCTAGTATCGATACTATATCAGATGCAAAGGAAATCCTTTCAAATGGATTTGAAGGGAATATGAATAATCTATTTAAAAATCGCTTTGGTATTGAGGATAGTAAAATTCCAGATAGATTTATAAAGTTAGATCAGGATAAAACAGAAGTATATAAAATATTGGAAGAAAACTTTGATAAGTATTTAAAACAATTTAAAGAAGAAAGTGAAACTTATAAGAAATATTGTAGTAAAATATTTGATAATAAATCAAAAATTGCTGTTGTAGATTTAGGATATTCTGGGACAATTCAATATTATTTAATGAAATTAAACAAAATGAAAATGGATGGATATTACTTCACACTAACAGATAATATAAAGCCGAAGAAACTTGGTGGAGATTGTTATTGCTGTTTTGATAGCAAAAAGGAGCCAACAGAGAAGAATGTATTTTTATTCTCTATGATTCTAGAGGCATTCTTAACAGCGCCCTATAATCAATTGGTAAGGTTTGATTCCAAAGATAACCCTGTATATAAAAATGAGATTCTTGATAACAAATTATTAGAGAGTTTAGATGAAATATATGAAGGAGTTAAGGATTACATAATAGATATGATTGATTTATTAGGAGACAACATAGATTTATCTAATGACTTTTTATGTACAAATTTTTCATCACTTGTGTACGTTAGAAATATTTTATCGAATGAAATTAAAAGTATATTTAAACTGGAGAATTCTTATAGTTTAGATGCAACAATTAATGTTTTTGATTATTTGAATTTAGTTTATACAAAGAACAAAGAATAAACATTTTATCGAATTGAAAATGTAAATAAATGTAGGTGTAATTATGAAAAAGGACAAAATTAGCGTGATTGTATCTTGTTATAATGAAGAGGCTTCACTTCCATATTTTTATAAGGAAATTACAACAGTTGCAAGTGAGATGAAAGAAATAGATTTTGAATTTATGTTTGTAAATGATGGATCAAAAGATAAAACTTTAGAAGTAATAAAAGACTTAGCGAAAAAAGACAATCGAGTACGATTCATTTCATTCTCCAGAAACTTTGGAAAAGAGGCTGCTATGTATGCAGGACTTGAAAATGTAACAGGGGATTATATAACATTAATGGATGCAGACTTACAAGACCCACCATCAATGTTGCCAGAAATGTTTCGGCTTATTAAAGAAGAAGGATATGACTCTGTAGGGACAAGAAGAGTATCTAGAAAAGGAGAACCACCAATCCGAAGCTTTTTTGCAAGATGTTTTTATAAAATAATAAATAAAATGTCTAAAGTTGAAATGGTAGACGGTGCAAGAGATTACCGATTAATGACGAAGCAGGTTGTAGATTCGATTATCTCTTTAAAAGAATATAACCGCTATTCAAAAGGATTATTCAGTTTTGTTGGATTTGAAACAAAATGGTTGGAATATGAGAATGTAGAAAGAGTAGCAGGAGAATCAAAGTGGTCTTTTTGGAAATTATTTAAATATGCAATAGAAGGTATTGTTGCCTTTACGACTCTTCCTCTTTCCATTGCAGCGGTGATAGGAGTATTAATGTGTTTAATTGCTTTTATAGCAATCATAGTAATTATTGTGAAGACACTTATTCTTGGAGATCCTGTTGGTGGATGGCCAAGTATGGTGTGTATATTGCTGTTTGTAAGTGGTATACAATTATTATGCATGGGAATTATAGGACAATATTTAGCTAAAACATATTTAGAAACAAAAAAACGTCCAATTTATATAGTAAAAGAAACAGAAAAAGATATAGAAAAATAGAGTAATCTATTTTTTTTTGCTACCCAATATATATAGATGTAATCTTAAGTTTTAAATGTGCTTTTTTTATTTATTGAGTGATAAATTTATATTATAGCTTATTGGTGTAGAGCAAAAGTTTCCTAAACTTTAGGTGGTAGGTCGAGTCCTATCGTGGACACCATAGGGAATTAGTTGGGTTAATCGACTTTATATAGCAAGGGTTAATTTGGATTAACTTTTTTTGTATTTAAATAAATGAATAATAAATTTGATAAAAAAGATATTAAGCATATAGTAAACACAAATGCAAAGAAGATTAACCATGAGAATATTTAGATATTATTCTAATGATGATTTAAAATAAAAAATGTTTAATTATTGAAAATATATGGTATAATAAGCTTTACACTTAATTACTTATATATATCTTTTTTTCTCTTTTTGAATATGATATAATAAGTATGATAATAGGAGGTGTATATATATGAAAAATGCAGTAAATGATGTTTATGAAGTTGCAAAGTGGTTTTTACATACTGAACCAATGACTCACAAAAAATTGCAAAAATTATTATATTTTAGTTATGGAATTTATTTAGCACAAAATAATGATAATTCCAACAATTTAAGTCAGTCATTATTTGAAAATAAATTTGAAGCATGGGTTCATGGACCAGTTGATCCAAAAATTTATTCATTGTATAAAAATAATGGTATAAATTTATTATCTCTTGAAAATATTGAAACCATTTCTTTCAATCAAGAAATTATGAATGCACTAAATAAAACAATGGAAATTTATGGTAATTATAGTGCTGATGAACTAGAAAACATTTCTCATAATCAAGCACCTTGGATGAATGCTCGAAAAGGTTTAGCGCCAATAGAAGCCTCTAATAATTTATTATCTGATGTTGATATCTTTTTGACATTTACAAAAATACTATTTAATGAACAAATTTAGTACAGATAGTAACAATATAAGTATTGATTTCTCATTATTTCCATTTTGTTTTAGATGTGTTAAATCAGGAAATTTTACAAATAAGTTAAAGGATAATAAACATTTTTTTAAATTATTTAAGCGATTGTTTGAAATAGATATTCCAGCCTTAACCCAATATTCATTTGAAAATATCACCAGAGCAACAAATAAACATTCTCATTCTATCTCAATAAATACGAAAGAATATTTTTTAGTAATTGATGTTATTAGAGAATTATATAAATCTTATAAAGGAGATAATTATAGTGATAGAGATTTTGAATTATTTATAGAAAATAATATTAATGAATATTATGTTTGGCAGTTAGGTATTAGTGGTGGTGTTAGATTATTTGGAGTTAGAAAATCAAATGTATTTTCAGTATTATTTATAGATTATCACCATTTAATATATCCTAATAAGAACTATAATCAAGAAAATTATGCGTTGTATGATTTTTGCCCAATAACAAATAATAATAATAATAATAAGGGAGGAATTGACAATGAATAAAGAACAGTTATATCCACAAAGTATAGAAAAATTATATGAAAAAATCGAATTTATTATTGAAAATGAACAAAATCAAGAAAAAGTATTGCAATTAACAAATTGGGTTGATTGGTTTAAATCGCAAAAATATGATTTTAAATATGTATGTAATGATAATGAATTTTTGAAAATATATTTTAACGATGATAAATATTCGTTGCAGGTTTGGAAACATAATGATGATATAGATTCTATTGAATTTAATTTGTTATCAAATTATTATAGTGAATATGATAATGAATTAACGGAAATTATTGAGTAAAATAATGATAGAGTAATATGATATAATTACCTCATAGATAAATGGTAATTGTTGGCAAGATGAATTAAAAGACAGTATTGATTATAATAATAAAAATGTTATGCACTTCATATTTATTATTAGATTATCAGACTTTGTAATAAGGAGAGATTTTGACTGGGCTATCTACCAGCGAAGCAACTAAAAAGAAAACAAGATTTTTCAAGAGTTGAATTTTTTACTTATGATGAGGGTGCTTGTGTTCAATGTATGCAAATTGGCAGTTATAATTGATGAGCCAACAACTGTTAAGTTAATGCACGATTTTGTAAAAGAGAATGGATATGAATTAGATATAACTAATACAAAATTACACCACGAAATATATGATTCAAGAAAGTGTGATATTAGTAAATTAAAAATAGTGATAAGAAACCCAATTAAGAAAATAAAGTAACGCATAAATTACATGTTTATAAGTTGGTGTTGTTAAACCAAAAAGAAGAAATTGTGATTAATTCCTTCTTTTACTATGTCTTGATATTACCACAAAATCGTGATTATCTCAAGCCCTGTATTTGTTACAATCCCATTTGCATTCCCCTATAAATTATGTTATACTTTTCCTATAAGAAAGTAGGAATTATATGAAACAAGATATGACATTATTAATTATGGCCGCTGGAATGGGAAGTCGTTTTGGTGGACTTAAACAAATAGAACCTGTAGGACCATCAGAGGAGTTTATGATAGATTACTCTGTATATGATGCTATACTCGCAGGATTTACCAAAGTTGTATTTATTATTAAAGAGGAGAATTATGAAATTTTTAAAGAAACAATTGGAAGTAGGGTGGAACCATATATCCAAGTAGAATATTGTTTCCAAGACATAGAAGATCTTCCATCGGGTTATAAAGTGCCAGAAGGTAGAACAAAACCATGGGGAACTGCACATGCCATACTAGCTGCTAAAGATACAATTCATGAAAACTTTGCAATTATAAATGCGGATGATTTTTATGGTAGAGAGGCCTTTTTAGATGTAGCCAATTTCTTACAAGAACTACAGGAAGAAAATCAATATGCTGTAATAGGCTATGAAGTAGAGAACACCTTAACAGAGAATGGAAGCGTAAAAAGAGCTGTATTGGATAATACCAATGGAATATTAAATAGATTGGTTGAAAGTAATATTGAGAAAAAAGATGGTGTGATCATTGCTTCCCCGTTAAGTGGAGAGGCAAGCTTTACAATTGAAAGTACTTGCCCTGTATCATTAAATATGTTTGGCTTTTCACCAAGTATTTTTAAACATATAGAAGATAATTTTATTCCATTTCTAGAAGAAAACTCAAATAAAATTACAACATGTGAATACTTAATTCCAGATTTGGTTGCAAAGCTAATAGGAGAAAAAGCAATTATAGTAAAGATGATTCCAACAAAGGCAAAGTGGCAAGGAGTCACCTACAAGGAAGATACACCTAAAGTAATTGAAATGGTAGCAAAAGAAATTACTGAAGGAAGATACAAAAAAAATTTATGGGAAGACTTTAAAAGACCATAAATCTTTTTCATATATAGTAAATTATATATTAGATTGGAGAAATATTTATGAAATATAAAATCATTAGTGCAATCATTACCATTTTATATGCAATGATTGTATATTACTTTTTCTTGCCTGCCATTAATATACAAAGTATAGGATTTTGGATATACCTAGTCAGTATATATACTATATGGACGCTCTGTAGTATTTTTAGCAATATAATTCTAAGGCGAAAAACAAAATATAATGAAAATCTATTATCATTTTACATTGTTGGAATAGGAATTGTATTCTTAGGGATATTTGTTGTAAATATCATTATGTGCCCACTATTTCAATCTAAATCCTATGCAAACCGTATTACAATTAATGAAGGTGGAAATTTTACAGAGGATGTTGAACAGGTGGACTTTAATTCTTTGCCATTACTAGATAAGGATTCTAGTAGAAAAGTCGGAGATCGTGTTATGGGGCAAATGTCAGAATTGGTATCCCAATTTTATGTTTCAGATTTATATACTCAAATTAACTTCAATGATGAGATTGTTCGTGTAACACCATTGGAATACAACGGATTCTTTAAATATCTATCTAATCATAAGGAGGGAGTTAAAGGATATATAAAAGTTAACTCTGTAACGGGAGCAGCAGAACTTGTGAAATTGGAACAAGGAATGAAATATATGCCATCAGCTATTTTGAATGAAGATTTAGATAGGAAACTTCGTTTTTCATATCCGACAAAGATTTTTGGATCTAAGTCCTTTGAGATAGATAATGATGGAAATCCATATTGGGTTGTACCAACACTGAAATATAGTGGTGTTCAAATTAGAGAAGAAGTAGAAGGAATTATTATTTTAAATGCAATTACAGGAGGCTCAAAATATTATAGTATAAAAGATGTCCCAACATGGGTAGATCATGTATATAGTGCTGAATTAATTATTGAACAAACTGATGATTGGGGTAGTTATAAAAACGGTTTTTGGAACTCCATCTTTGGACAAAAAAATGTAACCATGACAACCGATGGATATAATTATATTGCAATGAAAGATGATATATACTTATATACTGGAATTACATCTGTAGCAAGTGATGAATCTAATTTAGGGTTTATTTTAACCAATATGAGAACGAAAGAAACTAAGTTTTATTCTGTTCCAGGTGCAGAAGAATATAGTGCAATGGCAAGTGCAGAAGGTCAAGTGCAACAAATGAATTATACAGCTACTTTTCCACTCCTTATTAATTTAAATAATAAGCCAACGTATGTCATTTCACTTAAGGATAATGCCGATTTAGTAAAAATGTATGCATTTGTAGATGTGCAGGATTATCAAAAGGTTGTGGTAAGCGATGCCAGTAGCGGAATCGAAGTAGCAGCAAAGAACTATCTTAATAATGAAAAAATAGAGTATAATGATGCAGACTTAAAAAATAAAGAAATTACTATAGAAACTATCCAAAGTGTAGTGATTGAGGGGAATACCATCTATTTTATAGAAGATAAGGAAAAGCAAAGATATAAAGTAGATATCAAAGTTGCACAACATATTCTTCCATTTGTAAAAGAAGGAGACACTCTAAATATTTCCTATAGTAAAGAGGAACTTTTAACACAAATTAACAAAATCAATGAGTAAAAATCTAATGTAGGAAAGGTGATAATCTCACCTTTTTTTTGAAACCCTACGGCTTTTCTTTACTCTAAAACAAATATAAAGTATAATTAATATAGAGGTGAAAAGTATGAAAAAGATAACAATTTTAGCACTTCACCTAGGATATGGTGGAATCGAAAGGGCAATCTCTATGTTAGCAAATTCCCTTATAAGTACATACGAAGTAACCATTGTCTCTACATATAAACTGTATGATGAACCACCATTTGCGTTAGATGATAAGATACAAGTAAAATATTTGATTGATGATATGAAGCCCAATCGAAATGAATTTTATAGTGCATTAAAAAAATTAAAAATTATGAGTACTTTACAAGAAGGTAAAAAGGCATATAAGATTTTGAAACAAAAAAAGGAAAGAATGATTGAATATATTAAATCATGTGATAGTGATATTATTATTTCTACAAGAGATATTCACAACAAATGGCTTTCAAAATATGGGAGTAATACATCTCTTAAAATAGGATGGGAGCATAATCACCATAATGGAAACAAAAAATATATAAGAAGATTAGTTACATCTGCTCAAGGTTTAGACTATTTTGTTTTGGTTTCAAAAGAGTTGACGGAATTCTACACAGAAAAACTAAAAAATACAAATTGTAAATGTGTATATATTCCAAATAGTATTGATTATTTTCCTGAAAAAAAATCTCCCCTCAAAAACAAAAATATTGTAAGTGTAGGTAGATTATCTAAGGAAAAAGGATATGAAGATTTAATTGAAGTATATAATATTGTACATAGTAAATATCCAGATTGGACCCTAAATATCATTGGAGATGGTGTAGAAAGAGAAAAATTAGAACGTAAGATAGAGGGATATGGTTTAGAAAAAAGTATTATATTACATGGATACCAAAATAGAGACTATATAAATGAGGTATTAAGAAAATCCTCTATTTATGTTATGAGTTCTTATACAGAATCCTTTGGTATAGTTCTTTTGGAAGCGTATTCTTTCGGTATACCAGCTGTATCATTCACAAGTGCACAAGGAGCCTGTGAGATTATTACTGACAACTGGGATGGATATTTAGTAAAAAATAGAGACAAAGAGCAAATGGCAAAACGAATTTGTGAACTTATATCAAACTATAATAGAAGATTTATTATGGGAAAGAATGCTAGTAAAAAAGTAAAAGAGTATGACGCGAATGTGGTAAAAGAAAAATGGATAGAAATGATGGAAAAATAGTATGAAGAAGATTTTATTTATATCAAGTACAGGGGGTCACCTAACAGAATTGTTAGAATTAAAACCACTGTTTAAAAAATATGATTATCATATTATGACAGAGAAAACAAAATCAAATGCCTCATTAAAAGAAGAATATAAAGAACATGTCAGTTATTTAGCATATGGAACAAAAGAACATATGTTATCATACATATTTATTTTTCCATGGAATTGTTTAAAGAGTATTTATTACTTCTTTAAATTAAAGCCAGATGTAGTTGTAACGACAGGTTCACATACAGCAGTACCAATGTGTTATATAGCACACATATTTCGAAAAAAAGTAATTTATATTGAAACATTTGCGAATATGAATACCAAAACATTAGCAGGAAGAATTGTATACCCGATAGCAGATTTATTCATAGTACAATGGGAGTCTATGTTAAAATTATACCCAAAAGCTATCTATGGAGGTTGGATTTTTAGATGATTTTAGTAACTTTAGGGACACAGGATAAACCTTTTGAAAGGTTGTTAAAAGCGATTGATAAACAAATAAAAAAAGGAAATATAAAAGATAAAGTGATAGTACAAGCAGGTTTTACAAAATATGAATCTGATACTATGGAAATATTTGATCTAATACCTATGAAGAAATTCGATAAATTAATAGATCAGGCAGATTTAATTATCACCCATGGAGGGGTCGGTTCTATCTTAGGGGCAATTCGTAAAAATAAAAGAGTGATTGCCATTCCAAGATTATCTAAATATAAAGAACATACAAATGACCATCAACAGCAAATCGTAGATGAATTTGTGAAAAAGAACTACATATTGACTTGCAAAAATTTAAATAAATTAGACCAAATATTAGAAGAGGCAAAAGGTTTTAAACCAGATAAATATATTAGTGATAATCAGAAAATTATTCATATGATTGAAGACTTTGTAGACAGTTTGTAAGGAGTGGGAATATGAGTATATGTAAAGACTTATATAGAAAATATAAAGAATTGATTTTATACCTAATATTTGGAGTATTAGCTACTGTTATAAATATTGTAGCATTTTGGATATGTAATGATATATGTCATGTAGAGTATAAACTAAGCAACGTTATTGCCTGGACTTTATCTGTAATTTTTGCTTTTATGACAAATAAACTGCTAGTATTTGAAAGTAAAAACAAGAGTAAAGAAGAAACTACAAAAGAGGCTGTAGCATTTGTTGGGGCTAGATTGTTTTCTCTTGTAGTGGATATGATTCTCATGGTTATCATGATTGATACTATAAAAATGAATTCTTTAGTAGCCAAAATTATATCTAATGTAGTGGTAGTTATTATAAATTATATTTTTAGTAAATTCTTAATATTTAGAAAGTGAGATAAAAAATGGATAAAGAAATCGAAAAAGCTCTTAAATATATTAAAGCATCAAGTCAGATTGAAAACCTAGCTCCTACAGAAGAAGAGATTGAGAAAATAAAACAAATTTTACAGAATCCATCAAAAGAGAGTAGTTTTTTAAGATCTATTACTCAAAAGGTAAAAGGAAGGAAAAATAATGGCAAGATATGAGGATATATTAAATTATAAATCTACCGCCGAATTAGAAAACGGATTATTGAAAAATAATTGTGGTTTAGAAAATAATGAAGAATTGGAAAAAGTGGAGAGAGTAATTACAAATTATAAATTGGCGAAGCTATACTTAAATCAAACAGAGATGAAGTTCACTGTAGATTATTATTTAAATATTCATAAGATATTGTTCGAGGATATTTATCCCTTCGCAGGACAAATACGAGATGAAGTAATTGAGAAAAATATTCCATTTTGTCTTCCAAATTTTATCTATTTTAATCTAAAAGATACTTTAGAGAAAGCAAGAAAATTAGCAATTCGGATAAATAATGAAGAAGCATTGGTAGATGTACTTACCTATCTATATAGTGAACTAGATATAATTCATCCATTTAGGGAAGGTAACGGAAGAGTTGAGAGAGAATTTTTAAGGCAATACGTTAATTATGTGAGTCAATATATTTCATTTGGTAAATATAGCTTAGATTATTCAAATATTTCGGCAAATGAAAAAGATGGGTTAATTCAGGCTCTTACGATTGCAGGTGCTACTTGTGAATTAGGCCCATTGAAAGAATATCTTCGTAAAATGATAGTAAGGACTGATATAGAAAAGGAAAATGGTGTAAGAAAAAAATAGAAATTATTTAAATATATACAAGACAACAAGAGATAAATGAAAAAGAATACAGTATGCTAACTGAAATGGCACAGTTTAAAAAACTTAATAACAATTGGATTGGTATTAAAAATAAAAGGAGTTTAACAATTAAAATTTCTGTTGTATTGTAAGGGGGTGTGATGAATGAAAAAAAACAATTTTTTAATATATGAATTAGGCAATAATATAAAAGTTGAAGTTATTTTAGAGAATGAAAATATTTGGCTTACACAGGAACAAATAAGCAAATTATATAATAAAGCAAAATCGACGATTAATGAACATATCAAGAATATATATTTAGAAAATGAACTAATAGAGACGAATACTATGAGAAAATTCGGAAATTCCGAATTTTCTACAAAACCAACTAATTATTATAATTTAGATATGATAATTGCTATTGGTTTCCGTGTAAAATCTGAAGAGGGAACTAAATTTAGAATATGGGCTAATGAAAAATTAAAGAATACCTAATAAAAGGCTATAATTTGAATGTCGAAAGATTTAAAAACAACGGAAATGATCCATATTTTGATGAACTTTTTGATACAACTAGAAATAATGTTACGATGCATTTAAATAATATTTTAGAACACGAATTAGATAGAAATTCAGTATGTAAGGATTTCTTACATACTGCCGAAGATTGGAAAAAAGATTAGATGTATTTTTACAGTTTAATGAAAGAGAGGAACTAGATAATCCAGGTAAAGTTTCCATTAAAGTCGCAGAAAGTTTTACTTTATCCGAGTTTGAAAAATATAGAATTGTACAAGATAAATTATCTGAATCGGATTTTGATAAATTTATGATTGAAATAAAAATGAAGAAATAAATAATTAAGAGAAGGTGAAAGAATGAAATTAGATACATTAAATGACATGCAACAAATAGCAGTCAAAACCACAGATGGCCCTTTACTTGTACTTGCTGGGGCAGGGAGTGGAAAGACAAGAGTCCTAACAACCCGCATTGCCTACTTAGTAGAAGAATTAGGAATTCATCCAGGACATATTCTAGCAATTACATTTACAAATAAGGCTGCAAAAGAAATGAAAGAACGTGTTATTCATATGCTAGGAAGTATTGGCTATGAAATTCAAATATCGACATTCCATTCTTTTGGACTTTCAATTTTACGAGATAATTATGAAAAATTGGGGTATAAAAGTAATTTTACTATCCTAGATAGTGATGATTCACTTACAATTATAAAAAAAATTATGAAAGATAATGGATATGATATTAAAGAATACAATCCAAAGGCAATTCGAAGTAAAATAAGTGGCGCAAAAAATGAACTCGTTGATAGTCATGAATATGATAGGATTGCAGCAACGGATTTTGAAGAAGTTGTAGCCAGTGTATATAAAAAGTATGAGCACAAATTATTAATCAATAATTCTGTGGATTTTGACGATTTGCTAACACTACCTATTATTTTGTTTAGAACATACCCAGAAGTTTTAAAACAATATCAAGAAAGATATCAATATATATTAATTGATGAGTATCAAGATACCAACCAAGCACAATATATCCTGACGAAAATGATATCAGCTAAATATCAAAATATTTGTGTCGTAGGAGATGATTCTCAATCGATTTATTCTTGGCGTGGAGCAAATTATAAAAATATCTTAAATTTTGAAAAAGATTTTCCTGCATCAAAGACAATTCTTTTAGAACAAAATTATCGTTCAACAAAAACGATATTAGAAGCAGCCAATGATGTTATTAAAAATAATAAAATGAAAAAAGAGAAAAATTTATGGACTGAAAATGAGACTGGTTTAAAAATAAAATACCATAAGGCTTCTACGGAAAAGGATGAGGCAGAATATGTAATAAAGCAAATATATAAACTATTTGATGAGGGTGTTTCTGCTTCATCCATTGCAGTATTATATAGAACCAATGCACAATCAAGAAATATGGAAGAAGTTCTTTTAAAAGAGAATATTCCATATAAAGTTGTAGGGAGCTTTTATTTCTATAATAGAAAAGAGATTAAAGATTTGATATCCTATATGAAACTAATTTATAATACATATGATGATGCTAGTCTAGAAAGAATTATCAATGTTCCAAAGAGGGGTATTGGTCTTAAAACCATCGAAAATTTGAATCAAAAAGCCCTACTTCAAGGGTGTGCTTTATATGATGCAATCGATAGTGGAAAGGAACTAGAATTTAAAAAAATTATTGAAGAATTAAGAATGCAAGCAGATTCTTGTTCATTAACAGAACTTGTGAATCTAATTTTAGAGAAAACAGGGATAAAAAAAGAATTAGAAGAAGAGGATTCTATGGAAGCAGATATCCGCCTTGAAAACTTAGAAGAATTCAAAACAATTACAAAAAACTTTGAGGAAAAAAATGGTATTATATCCCTAGAAGAATTTTTAGCAGAAATAAGCCTAGTATCGGATATTGAAGAACATAAAGAGAACAATGATGTGATTACACTGATGACAGTCCACTCTGCAAAAGGACTTGAATTTGACTATGTATTTATTATCGGCTTAGAAGAAGGAATATTCCCACATAACAATTCCTTATTTGAAACAGAAGCATTAGAAGAAGAAAGAAGGCTTTGCTATGTTGCAATAACAAGGGCCAAACAAGGACTGTATTTAATTAATGCTAGAAAAAGAACAATCTATGGTATGGATAGTTATAATGCACCAAGTAGATTCATAGAAGAAATCAATGAAGATTTACTAGATAGTGATGTTATAAAAGAAGAAAACAAAGTAAAAATATTTGACAAATCAGAAATAAATGATAATATAGAATATAAAGTGGGTGAAAAGGTATTACATGATACATTTGGGGAAGGTGTGATTGTCAGTGTAGATAAAAGTATCTTAACAATCGCATTCCCTCATCCATATGGAATTAAAAAACTGTTAAAAGGGCATAAAACGTATAGAAAGATATAGGTGATCATATGGTATTAAATATAATAGATAGTATAAATGGCGTTGCAGATAATTTTAAAGAATGGATTATTAATAATAGTAGTAACCCGTTATTATGGATAGGTCTATTCTTTTTAGGAATTCTAGTATTTGTAGTAGCATATCGTGCACTAAATAAGCAGGGGTAATCATGAAGAAGTTATTCTATTTAGGAGCGACTATTTTTGCACTATTCTTTTGTATGAATTCTGTAAATGCAACACTTGTGTGTGAATATGAGTTAGAGTCAGGGGATAGGGAATATGTTTCAAAATTTATTCCTCTGTTCGGTTCGGACGTTTTTGCCGATGTACAAAATATTACTATAAAAAGGTCTGTTACAAATCAGATTACTATACATGATAGTTCATTATTAAATACATTGAAGGATACATTGAATGAAACAAATATGTTCCAAATGAAAATTTCATTTACAGATTCATCCTCCTGCCCTTCACATTTATATCTTCATAATAAATACCAGATGTGGAATAGAGATGAAGGTGCATGGGAAGATGTTGAAGATGCCATATATACAGTATTGACTAATAGGTCGAGCTTTCAGATTCCTATTATAATCGGTGATAAGATTGTGACAATAATCAGGAGTGATCAGCCAACTTTAGTATGGAAATCTACATCAAGTTCAGGATCTACTGCAGTTTATTGCGGAATGTTTGGGTATGATACTTGGAGTTTTATACAAAGGGTATATACAGTGATAAGAATACTTGTCCCAGTATTAATTATTGTTCTTGGAATTATTGATTTCTTAAAAGTCGTATTCACAGGAGAAGATAAAGATTTAAAAACTTCTGGAAAAAGATTCTTAAAGAGAATTATAGCTGGAATTGTCTTCTTATTACTTCCTATTTTATTGCAATTCGTAATGAACTTAGCTGGTTTTTCAGAAGATTGTTTAGCACAATTAACAATAATTACACAAAATTTTATCAAATAATAAGATTATAATAACAAATATTGCTTCATATGAAGTGATATTTTTATTATACAGTTATTCTCATATCTTTGATATTTTGGTATAATTATTATGGTGAATATAAGATGCAAGATAGAGTAGATGAGTTAATAAAAATATTGAATGAAGCAAGTAGAAACTACTATGAACTAGATATGCCAACAATTACCGATCAGGAATATGATGATTTATACCATGAACTTGAACAACTTGAAAAGAAGCATCCTGAACTAATTAGAGATGATTCTCCAACTAAAAGGGTTGGTGGAAAAGTTATTGATGAATTTGTAAAAGTCACCCATGAAGTACCAATGATGTCTCTTGCTGATGTATTTAGTGAACAAGAAGTGAGAGATTTTGATGAAAGAGTACGAAAGATAGTTGCAAATCCAGTCTATGTTTGTGAATTAAAGATAGATGGATTATCCGTTTCGCTTTTATATAGAGAAGGAAAACTGGTTAGAGGAGCTACTCGTGGAAATGGGGTTGTGGGAGAGAATATCACACATAATGTGGAAACTATTAAGTCAATTCCATTATCAATTGATATACAAGAAGAAATCGAAGTACGTGGCGAGATATATATGCCAAAGCGATCTTTTATCAAGTTAAATGAAGAACGCCAAAAGAAAAATGAACCTTTATTTGCCAATCCTAGAAACGCAGCGGCAGGATCTGTTAGACAACTTGATAGTCGTATTGCAGCAAAACGAAATTTATCCACATTCATTTATCATTTACCTACTCCAGAAAACTTTAACATAAAATTTCATCACGATGCTCTTTCCATGATGTGTAATCTAGGATTTACAGTAAATCCAAATATAAAAGTATGTAACAATATAGAGGAAGTTATTGACTATATTGTAGAGTGGACAAACAAAAGAAGTGATTTACCATATGAGATTGATGGAATTGTTATTAAAGTAGATGATTTGAATGAACAGCAACGTCTTGGATACACTGCTAGAACACCAAAGTGGGCAGTTGCATACAAATTTCCAGCAGAAGAAGTATTGACAAAACTTACCAATATAGAATTCTGTGTGGGAAGAACGGGAAAGATTACACCTAGGGCCGATTTGAATCCTGTTCATTTAGCAGGTTCTGTAATTCGTAGTGTAACCCTTCATAATGAAGACTACATTAAAGAGAAAGAAATTATGATCAATGATACAATTGCTATTCATAAAGCAGGGGATGTGATTCCAGAAGTAGTAAGAGTTATTAAAGAGAGAAGAACTGGAGAAGAAGTGCCATTCAAAATGATCGAAACCTGCCCAATTTGTGGAACGAAACTTGTTAGAAAAGAAAATGAAGCTGCGTACTATTGCTTGAATACGATGTGTGATGCAAGAAAGATAGAAGGTTTAATTCACTATGCAAGTAGAGATACTATGAATATTGATGGATTTGGAGAATCTATCATAGAAGATTTTTATAACATGGGATATCTAAAACGAATACCAGATTTCTATAAACTATATCAGTATAAAGAGGAATTAAAAGAACTAGAGGGATTCGGAGAAAAAAGTATTAATAATTTATTAAGCTCTATTGAACAAAGTAAAGAAAATTCATTGGAGCAATTATTATTCGCACTAGGAATTCGCCATATGGGGAAAAAAGTGGCTAAGATAGTTGCATCGCATTATGGCAGTATTGATAACATTATAAATGCCTCACTGGAAGATATTGCTTCTATACCAACAATAGGGGATATCATTGCAAAGTCAATTCGTGAATATTTTGACAATGAAGAAAATATGGAGATTATAAACAATCTAAAAGAATTGGGTATTAATATGAAATATTTAAAGGAAGAAGTAGTAAGTGATGAATCTTTCGAAAACAAAACCTTTGTACTAACAGGTACATTAGAGGTACTGACTCGAAATGAAGCTACGGATATGATTGAGTCACGTGGTGGAAAAGTAACCAGTAGTGTTACAAAAAAAACAGATGTGGTAGTTGTAGGAAAAGATCCTGGAAGTAAATATGATAAAGCAAAGGAACTAGGAATAACAATCTGGAGTGAAGATGAACTAAAAAATAATTTGCGTATAGAATAGCTTTGCCTATTCTTTTTTGACATGCTATAATAAAAACAGGAAGGTGATAAGATGGAAGCATGGAAAAATTTTAAAGGAGAAAATTGGAAACATAGAGTTGATGTAGCGGATTTCATCAAAGAGAATTATACAGAATATACAGGGGATGATTCGTTTTTAGAAGAGACAACAACAAGAACTGACAAAATTTGGGAAAAGTGTAAAGCATTACTACAGGAAGAACTTAAAAAGGGTATATATGATGTTGAGGTTGACAAAATTTCTAGTATTGATGGCTTTGATGCTGGATATATTGATAAAGAAAATGAAGTAATTGTCGGTCTCCAAACTGATAAACCATTAAAAAGAATAGTAAATCCGTATGGTGGGATGCGTATGGTAGAAAATGCGTTAGAAGCGTATGGATATATTCTAAATAAAGATATTCACGATAAGTTTACAGAATACCGTAAAACTCATAATGATGGAGTATTTGATGCATATACAAAAGAAATTCGTAAAGCTCGCCATGCTGGGTTAATCACAGGGCTTCCTGATGCGTATGGAAGAGGTAGAATTATTGGGGATTATCGTCGTATTGCCCTCTATGGAATTGATTTTCTAATAGAAGAAAAGAAAAAAGATCTAGATAAGATTGCAGAGATTACAGAAGAAACTATTCGCCTACGTGAAGAAGTTAGTGAGCAAATAAAAGCATTGGGAAAAATTAAAAATATGGCAGAGAAATATGGATTTGATATTTCTGTTCCTGCAAAGAATGCGAAAGAAGCAATCCAATGGGTATACTTTGGATATTTAGCAGCTATTAAAGAAAATAATGGGGCAGCTATGAGTTTAGGTAGAACATCTACTTTTCTAGATATTTATATTGAAAGAGATATAAAGGAAGACAACCTAACAGAAAAAGAAGCGCAAGAACTAATTGATCAATTTATTATTAAACTTCGTATAGCAAGACATCTACGTACACCTGAATACAATGAACTATTCGCAGGAGATCCTACTTGGGTAACAGAATCTATCGGGGGAATGTTAACAGAAAGTAAAAGTTTAGTTACAAAAAACTCATTTCGCTATCTGCACACTTTAATCAATTTAGAATCTGCGCCAGAACCAAACATGACAATTCTTTGGTCTACAAATCTCCCAGACAACTTTAAAAAGTACTGTGCAAAGATATCTATTAAAACCGATTCTATCCAATATGAAAATGATGATGTAATGCGCCCAATCCATGGAAGTGATTATGCAATTGCCTGCTGTGTATCTAGTATGACAGTAGGAAAGCAGATGCAATTCTTTGGAGCCAGATGCAATTTAGCAAAAGCTCTATTATATGCGATAAATGGTGGAATCGATGAAATAAAAGAGGAGAGAATAGTAGAAAAAATAGAACCGATTACCGACAATGTGTTGAATTATGAAACTGTAATAAAAGCATATGATAAAGTATTAGACAAAGTTGCCAAAACATATGTAGATGCTATGAATATCATTCATTATATGCATGATAAATATGCGTATGAGGCAGGACAAATGGCTTTGCATGATACAGATGTTGAACATTTAATGGCATTTGGAGTTGCAGGGTTATCAGTAGCGACGGACTCCTTATCCGCTATTAAGTATGCAAAAGTAAAACCGATTCGAAATGAAAAAGGAATTGCTATTGATTTTGAAATCGAAGGAAAATATCCACAGTATGGAAATGATGATGATAGAGTAGACAGTATTGCTGTAGACCTTGTAAACCGTTTCTATACAAAATTAAAAAGTCATTCATTGTACAAAAAAGCAAAACACACCCTTTCTGTTTTAACAATTACGTCGAATGTCGTATATGGTAAGAAAACAGGATCGACCCCAGACGGTAGAAAGAAAGGAGTAGCATTTGCTCCTGGAGCCAATCCAATGCATGGTAGAGACCATAGTGGAGCCCTAGCATCTTTAAATTCAGTTGCTAAAATTCCATATCAAGATTGTTGTCAAGATGGAATCTCCAATACATTCTCTATCATTCCAGGAGCTCTCGGAGAAAATGAAGAATCACAAGTCAAAAATTTAGTTACCATACTAGATGGATATTTTAACCAAGGAGCCCACCATTTAAATGTAAATGTACTAAATAGAGAAACATTGATTGATGCAATGGAAAATCCTGAAAAATATCCAATGTTAACAATTCGTGTATCAGGCTATGCAGTACGTTTTAATCGTTTAAGTAAAGAACAACAACTTGAAGTAATCCATCGGACTTTTCATGGAACAATGTAATGATAGGATATATAAGTAAGCTAGAAACAATGAGTACTGTAGATGGACCTGGAATCCGTGTAACAGTATTTATGCAAGGATGCCGATTACGTTGTAGGTTTTGCCATAATCCAGAAACGTGGCTAGAAAAGAAAGGTAACATATATACGCCAGAGGAACTATGTAATACAATTCTAAAATATAAAAATTATATCAAAGATGGAGGGGTTACATTCTCTGGCGGGGAACCTCTTTTGCAACAAGAATTCTTACTAGAAACATTAAAACTATGTAAAGAAAATGATATACATACATGTATAGATACTGCGGGAATGCCACTTCAAAATCAAGAAATCCTGACATATATAGATTTAGTATTGTTAGATATTAAAGCTCTAAATGATGAGGACTACCTAAAAATGACAGGGAAAAATATGGAATCATTTTGGAAATTTTTAAATTTATGTGAAGAGAAAAAGAAAGATATTTGGATAAGACAAGTTATCATTCCAGATATTAATGATAATAAAGAATATATTTTAAAACTAAAACAAGTACTAAAACCATATCAATGTGTAAAAAAAATAGAACTTTTACCATATCATACAATGGGTATTTATAAGTACAAAGAACTCGGAATACCCTATCAATTAGAAAATACCAAAGCTATGGATAAGAGAAAATGTGAAGAATTAGAAAAATAAAAGCGTCTCAATATTGAGGCGCTTAATTGATTAAAGATGAAGTTATCTTAGATATTCTAATTTATGAAATAACATAGAAATTAAAAACTGCCTAAGCAGTTCTATAAAAACAAAATAACCAAAGCGCCCACAATTAAACAATACCATACAAAATAGATAAGATTTCCCTTTTCCACAATCTTTTTAAACCATTTGGTAGCAATGTATGTAAAAATACCAGCTACAATAGCGCTTGCAATATAACATATCCATAGGTTTATACTTAAAGAACTTTCAAATAAATCTTTAACCCCAAGAATCATAGTAGCAACCGAAATTGGAATATATAAGATAAAGGAAAATTTAAATGCAGTCTCACGAGTAAAATTACGAGTCATTCCCCCAACAATGGTAGCCCCACTACGACTAATACCAGGGACAAGCGCAACGACCTGGAAAAGTCCAACTGTTAAGGCATCTATAATAGAGATATCTTTTTTTTCTTTTCTTCCTTTAATATTACGAATTAAGAATAAGAAGAAAGCTGTAATCAGTAATGTGACACCAACAAATTTCACGTTCTCTTCTAGAAAATCAAAGAATCCTAATTTTGTAACAACAAGTCCCATAATTCCAGCTGGGATAGTTGCTAAAATTATATACAAAGAATATTTAAAGTTTGGATAGTAGGATTTCTTTTTGCTACCAATATACCCAAAGAAATCATGAATTAAATTTAAAATGTCTTCTTTAAATAATATAATAATCGCAATCAAACTACCCGCATTGGTGAGTGTTGCAAGTAACCCAAAATCAATTTCGGAAATCCCTTTTCCAATTAAATTTTGAAATATAAGTAAATGCCCACTAGAAGAAACTGGAATGGGCTCTGTAATACCTTGGATAAATCCTAGTATTATAAAACATATAAAATCAAGTATCATAATATCACCCAATTCATTATACTCCAAATATAAAATTTAATAAATAAAAATCGATAAATAAAATACACTTTAATAGGTGGTAAGATGCTTGCAAGAATATTTGTATTCCTAATTGGCTTTGGGTTAACTGTAGTAGGTTGTGTATATAGTATAAGTTATTTGAATTTACTTACGATAGGGTATAATTTTGAAGAATATGTTAATTTTATAAGTAGAAGAATTGAATGCCTATATGCAGTAATAGGCATCATTCTCATTGCTGTAACCATCTTTATACCAGGAGGAAATAAATATGAATTACATATATGATATTTTAGTAAATTTTAATAGTGAGGCATATGACTTCTTCGAATGGAATCCATCAGATAACATTTTACATGTTAGAAAAATTCCGTTAGTGAAAGTGAGTTCTAGCGCACTATCTGATATTACAGATTATGATGTAAGCTTAGAAAATTCCTTTTTAGAACATATTAAAAGAAAAACGGAAGTATTTAATAATAAGAGCATACGCCTAGTAGAATTCGCATGTTTACTGAGTGATGGAACAACAGTGCTTGCCATTATGATAAAAAATAATCACTGTTTAAAATCAAAATTATTATTGGATGAGGAAGAAGAAGTACTAACAGTCGCACAAAAATTAAAAGAGGAAGATATTCTTTATACAAAATTAAAGAAGACAGAAAACAATACATATAAAACAAGAAGACAGGTGGACAATGAGCAGAAATTAAAAAAATCATTAAAAAAATTATTTAGCGAAAAAAATCAGGAAACATTGAGGTATATGTATTATGAATGCTTTAATAAGAAAGAGGAAAATTTAAATATTATACGAAAGGACTTTCAATCTATCTTGGAAGAAAATAATGAGGCAGCAGTTGAAAAAATTAAAAATATACTTAAATTATTAGAAATTAAACATTAATTTTGTATAAGAATGGGAATTTGTTACAAAATACTAATGAGGAGGAATTTTATGAAAAAAATATTTTGCTTTCTAGCTGCATTTGTATTTTTAACAGGATGTAGCTGTGAAAATGGGAAACTGTTAAACACTCCAACAAAAAAGGTGGAAATGTTTTTAGCAAATTATCAAACATTAGATGCAGATGTTTTAAAACAACTCGATGGTGTAATTGATAGAGAAGATACATTTAATGATACACAAAAAGATAAATATCGTGATATTATGAAAAAACATTATGAAAACCTTACATATGAAATAAAAGATGAAAAAATTGATGGAGATACAGCAACAGTAACTGCAGAAATTGAAGTTACAGATTATTCTAAAATTATGAAAGATGCAGAACAATATAAAAAGGACCATGAAGAAGAATTTTATAATAATGAAGAATATGATGAATCTTTATTTATCGATTATCGTTTAGAACAATTAAAAGAGGCAAAGGAAAAGGTAAAATATACAATTGATTTTACTTTAACAAAAATAGAAGATGAATGGAAATTGGATGCCTTAACACAAGAACAAGAAAATAAGATTCACGGATTATATCAATATTAAACTTTCCTTAGGGAAAGTTTTTATCATAGTAAATTACAAGCTAAAGATGGCAATTAAATAATTTGTTATGATTATTATGAATAGAGGGAAAATGATTATAGATGATGTAAAACTAGAAAGTGAACTGAATCAATTAAAAGCCAATCATAAAAATAGAAAGAGGACATAACACGTCCTTTTTTTCATATAATTTATTAGGTGATTCATATGAAGAAATGCTTGTTGTTTGTTGTAACCTTAATTCTATTAATACCACTACAAGTAAAGGCAATTGAAACCTCAGCCACCTCAGCAATTTTAATGGACATAGATAGTAAAAGAATATTATATTCAAAGGATATTCATAATACAAGAAGTGTTGCTTCTATTTCTAAAATCATGACAGCGATTGTTGCGATTGAAAATGCAGATGTAAAGTCTAAAGTAACTGTCGGTGAGGAAATAACAAAGGCTTATGGTTCCGGAATTTATATTAAGCAAGGTGAAGTGTTAACTTTAGAAGATTTACTGTATGGACTAATGCTACGTAGTGGAAATGATGCTGCTTTAGCAATTGCAAATTATGTAGGTGGAAATGTAGATAGTTTTGTAGAGATGATGAATGAAACGGCTAAAAAGATAGGAATGAAAGATTCAACATTTAGAAATCCGCATGGGTTAGATCAAGATGATGGTGGAAATCTTTCTAGTGCATATGATATGGCTATTTTAACAGCATATGCTATGCAAAATGAAACATATAAAAAAATTGTTGGGACAGAAAAATACACATTAAAAACTAACATGAATACCTATTCTTGGACAAATAAAAATAAATTGCTTAGAACATATGAATACACGACAGGTGGAAAAACAGGATTCACAGAAATCGCAAGAAGAACACTTGTTTCAACTGCATCAAAAGATAATATGAATTTAGTGGTTGTCACTTTAAATGATGGAAATGATTTTGCAGATCACAAAGATTTATTTGAATATGCATTTAGCACATATAAGAGTTACCACATTCTAGAAAAAGGAATTATTCAAATTTATGATGATGATTACTATGATAAATATAATTTATATATAAAAAATGATTTTAAGTATTTACTATCTCCAGATGAAAACGAAAGTCTCCTTCTAGATTTTGAACTGGAAAAAAATAGAAACATCCAAGATGGGGACAAAGTAGGAAAAGTAGATGTCTTACTTGGGGATAAGGTAATTCATACAGAAGATATTTATGTAGAAATAAAAAAAGAGCAGACAAAAAGCTTTTGGCAAAAAATAAAAGAGTGGTTTCATGATTCATAAAATTTGGGGATTTTTCATTATCGTGGGCATTATCTTTTGCCTATGTACTGGAAAGACAGACATATTAAATGAAGAAATTCTAGGAAGTGCCAAAAGTAGTTTAGATATGGTCGTAAAAATTTTCCCAGTAATGGCCCTCTGGATGGGAATCATGAATATTGCTAAAGAATCTGGATTATTACAAAAGTTCTCCAATTTATTATCCCCTATACTAGGAAAATTATTTCCAGAGGTTCCTAAATCCCATGAATCATTAAGTTTAATTGCATCCAATGTTGTTGCTAATATGTTTGGTTTAGGAAATGCAGCCACTCCCTTTGGTCTAAAAGCCATGAAATCGTTACAAGAAATCAACCCTAAAAAAGATACCGCTTCTAGAAGTATGATTACATTTCTAGTCTTAAATACAAGTGGTGTTACTATTATTCCTACAACAATTATTTCTCTTCGGATGATGTATGGTAGTGCAAACCCAACAGAAATTGTAGCTGCCTGTATACTAGCAACAATCCTATCAACATGCGGAGGACTCATCATAGATAGAATTCTGGCGAAAAGAAGGTGAATATGCAAAATATATCAAGTTTAGTAATTCCTATGATGGTTTTAGGTATTATTGGTTATGCTTTTATAAAAAAAATTAATATATATGACGTTTTTGTAGAAGGATCAAAAGAAAGTTATGATATGGTATTAACAATGTTTCCCTGCATGTTAGCTATGATTTTTGGGGTGAATATATTCATTAAAAGTGGTGTATTAGAATATATATTTAGCTTTTTCCAGAATATTTTGAACATATTTCATATTCCACTAGAAATTCTTCCTATGGCAATAATGAGACCAATTTCTGGTTCTTCTTCATTAGCAATCTTAAATACAATATTAGAAACCTATGGACCAGATAGTTTTGTAGGTAGACTAGCCTCAGTCATACAAGGATCTACAGATACTACATTCTACATATTAACATTATACTTTGGAAGTATTGGAATAAAGAAAATAAGATATTCTTTGTGGGCAGGACTCGCCGCAGATATTATAGGAATTATCTCGGCGATCATAATTGTAAATTATATGTTTGGATAAAAGATGAAAGGAAATTATAGATAGGCGAAAAATTGAAAATCTGGATTTTCACATAATTTTCACATAACAATTGCATAAAATGTCGATTTATGATATCCTAAATACAGGAGGAAAAATATGAAAAAGATTTTAATGTTGAGTGTACCAATTTTAGCTTTATTATTCACAACTGGTTGTGGAAATACCAAAGAACTTAGTTGTACAATGAGTGATGAATCAACAGGAATGGAAATGACACAAGATGTAAAGGTAACATTTAAAAATGATGTTGCAAAAAAACTAGATATGACAATGAAAATCACAATTGATGACGAATTAAAGGAATATGCTTCTGAAATAGAAGATAATTTTAAATCTAGTTATTCTTCTGTGGAAGGAAAAGAAGGTGTAACTATCAAATCCTCTACAAAAGACAATGTTGTAAGTTTCAATTTAGTTGCTGATATTGATAAAATGGATGATGAAGCAAAAGAGGAACTAGATTTAGCTGGAGAGACTGAAACATACAATGAGTTGAGAAAATCTTTGGAAGATGAAGGGTACACTTGTAAATAAGCACTAGTTGCTTATTTTTTAGTGAAATTTATGATATAAGTAATTAACATCAAATAGCATAGAAATATTATAAACAGATCTTGATTTTAGGTTTGAAATATGACAAATTAGATAGTTATAAATCATTTGATTTTTCCTTAAATATTCTACAACATATTTTAACTTTTTTCTAAATATAAACCAATTAACATATTCCTGTAAATAGCTGTTAGATAGACCCCTAAAATTTCTTATAAATAAATCAAATTCGGACATAGGACTGTTAACATTTGCCAAGTTATATATTTCTTCTATGGTGTGTTTTCTATGTGGCACTTGTTTTAATAAAGAAATAAGGTGAATTGAAATGGATGGATTTAATTACGATATAAAGAAAACTTTTGGAATAGTAAGTGAAAAAAGTGATGAGAAATTCACTTTAGAATTAAATTTGATTAGTTACAGAGAAAAAGAAGATGAATTTGCTTTGAGAAGATGGAATCAATCCTGCGATAAGATGTTAAAAGGTCTTGCACTTGATAAAGAAGAAATAATTGCTTTAAGGAATATATTAAATAGCATAAAATCTTTAATCAAATTTTATTGAAAGGCTATATTATTAAAAAGTAGTCTTTTTAAATGTATTAATTTTTAATAAATACATATAATAATTATATCAAAAGTATTGCAAATGATATACTTTTGTGATAAGGTTATTTTAGAAATGGAGTGATACTATATGGCCACAATGAGTATAAGACTATCAGATGATGATAAAAATGAGGCAGATAATCTTTTCAAAAAATTGGGAATTACAACCAATTCGGCAATTAATATGTTCATAAAGCAAAGTATAAGGATGCAAGGATTACCTTTTACACCAGCATTAGATGTACCAAATCAAAAACTTATAAAAGCATTAGAAGAATCAGATGTTATTATGCAAGAATTAAAAGAGGGGAAAAGACAAGGCTATACTGATACTGATAGTTTATTTAGGGCATTAGATCAATGATATACAAGTATAGAGTAGATTATACAAGTGACTTTAAAAAAGAATATAAGAAAATAAAGAAACAAGGTAAGAATCTTAATAAGATTAAAACCATTGTAGAGCAACTTGCTTGTGGAAATACTTTAGAATCACAATATAAAGATCATAAACTAAATGATAATAAAAGATTCAAAGATTGTAGGAAATGTCATATTGAACCTGATTGGTTACTTGTATATAGAATTAATAATGATGAACTTATTTTGTTATTAGTTGCAACTGGTTCACATAGTGACTTATTTTAAAGGAAATTATGAATAGTTTCCTTTATTTTAATAATATAAGAGCTTCAGAAGCAATAATTTGTTACTATCTTGTTACTGACAAACTCTAATTTAACCTACTAAACTTATCTAAAAAATTCAGTAACTTCTTATATTTCCTTAATTTATGATATCTATGAAATTGAACTTCTTTATGATATAATAGACTTGGTGATTATGTGGAAAGACTACAAAAAGTGATTGCAAATAGTGGATATACATCAAGAAGAAAAGCAGAAGAATTAATTATTTCTGGTAAGGTAAAGGTAAATGGAAACACAGTATATGAACTTGGGACAAAAGTCTCTTCTTCAGATTTAGTAGAAGTAGAAGGTACAGTGATAAATGAAAAAGAAAATAGTAAAGTATACTATTTATTAAACAAGCCAAGAGGTGTTGTTACAACAACAAGTGATGATAAAGGAAGAAAGACGGTAGTAGAGTTAATTCATACAGAAAAACGTATTTATCCGGTGGGAAGATTAGACTATGACACAACAGGGGCTTTGATACTTACGAATGATGGCGAGTTAGCAAATCTATTAACACATCCAAAAAATAAAGTAGAGAAAGTATATATTGCAAAGGTAAGAGGGTTAATCGGAAAAGAGCAATTATTATCCCTATCGAATGGAGTGTATATCGATGGCAGGAGAACATCAAAAGCAAAAGCTAGAATTCAAAAATATGATAAGAAGAGCAATACTTCTATTGTAGAACTTACTATTCATGAGGGAAAAAATCATCAGGTAAGGAAAATGTTTCAAGCTATTGGGTATGATGTATTAAAATTAAAAAGGGAAAAGGTAGCATTCTTAGATGTAAAAGGGTTAAAATCTGGGGAATACAGGTATTTGTCTATAAAGGAAGTTAAAAAACTTTATGGGGAGAATAATTATTAATAGTAATTGTCGGTATAACAAAAAAATTCATTAATTTAAATGAATTTTTTTAATAAACGAATAAATTAAGCAGCAGCTTCTTCTTCAACTTCAACAATCGCACCAGTAGGACATCCCTCTAAAGCATCCATAACATCTTCTTTTAACTCTTCGTCCATGGTATCTACTACATTATTTTCCTCTTTTGTTTCTGCAAAACCTTCGTCGTTGAATTCAAAAACAGAAGGAGCGATTGCTTGACAAGCACCACACCCGATGCAAGCTTCTTGATTTACTTTAACTTTCATATATACCTCCGTAGACATTATAGAAAAAATTATGATGAAATGCAAGTAAATAGTTTAAAAAACAGTACAAATATGATATCATTACTATAATGAGGTGAAAGATATGGCAAGCAGAATGGAACGATATTATAAACCAGAATCTAACACAAAGCGTAGGACGCAGGCCAATCAAGAATTGTACCGCAAAATTTATGATACGAGTGAGTATAGCAATATAGAAGGAATTGCTACTATTGACAAAGCAAATGAAATTGATATTACAAAAATAAAGAAAATGCTAAAGAATAGAGAAGATTATCAAAGGCAAAAGGATTTAAGATCAATCATTCATAAGGAGGAACCTAAAGTCCAACATATTGAAACATCAAATAATTTTGAAGATGAGAATAGAGTGTATGATATTAGCGATATTTTAAAGAAAGCAAAACAGGAAAAAACAGAACCTAAAAATCAATATAGGAGTCTAGGTGATACAAATTATAATATTTTAAAATCATTAAAGGTAAATGCTGATAGAGAACAGAAGCCAGAGTCAGAGCTAGATCAAACTATGACAAATACAAGTATGCTAAATAAGTTAAACGATAATGATTTGAGCTTAGATTTGTTAGATGATTTGAAATCAAATAATACTACGATGATTAGTAATAAAGGTGCGATTCAACAATTATTAGAACAAGCAAAAGAGGAAGAATTAAAGAAACAAGAAAAGGCAAAGAAAGTAGAGTTAGATAAATCATTCTTTACCTCTAGTTTGAATTTCGGAGAGGAAGATTTTGAAGAAGTAAATAAAATTACAAGCAAAACATCAAAAACAAACTGGTTAAAAAAGGTAACATTGGGACTGGCTTTATTATCGATTACGGTGGGAATTGTTGTACTTGTATATATGTTAATAAAATAGAAAAAACGGTTAATGCCGTTTCTTTTTAATATAACTAATCCCATAGAGTAATGCGGATAAGATTAAAAATACATAACATATAAAAGGATATATTTTAACAGAGAATTGATTTACAATAGTATTGTTTCTAAAAAAGTTTAGGCTACAGATGATAGAAACGATTAAAAATAGGCCATTCATACTAAGTTTTAACCAATTTTTCTTGATATGAAAAATATGGTAAAATCCTTGCTTGATAAAATACATACCCATAGTAATAAGTATAAGTAATTCAAAAATCCAGTGAACGGACAAGCTACTTTCAACTCTCTCAATGAATCCACCAATGGATACACGACGTAGTATTTGGAACTCTGGATATTGGTATAAAGAGGCAAGTTCAATTCCAAAAATACTAACAATTAAGAAAGGGATAATGAAAACAGAAATGCTAGTGATAATATAGGAGATAATCATATACTTTTTATAATTTTCTTTATCCTCATAATAGTGTATAGGTATAGCACCTAAAAAGAAGAGTGGTGAAATACAATATGCAATGAGTCCAAAAGCAGCTTGAAAAACAGGGGGAATTCCATTTTTTAAAATTGGGTATAGGTTCACCAAATGTGCCTGTGGAGCCAAACTAATTAATATAACAAAATATAATAGTACAGTAATAAAAAATATAATAATACTACTTCTAAGAAAAATACGAATCCCCTTTGATAGTATATAGACTATAGGAATTGCAAAGATGATATAAACGAATAGTTGAGGAGTTTTGTACAGATATTGAGAACTGATTAAATTTGTAAGGTTCCAAAAATAAAGTAAAACAAAAGAAATAGCAAATAAAGTGATAATAGATATGATCACTTTACCAAATCTCTTTCCAAATGTGGTTTCAATGATTTCAAAAATATTTTTCTCTGGATACATTGTTGAGAACGATATAAATATATAGAATGGAATAAAACCTAGGATGATTGCAATAAATGTCGCAATCCAAGCATCTTCCTCTGCAATTTTAATAAGTAGATTAAGCCCTGTTCCAAAAATTCCTCCATGTATGATAAAGAAGACTAGCAAAGAAGCTTGAAAACAACGCAATTTTCCAATTAATTTGTCTCTCATAATAATTCCTCCTATATAGTTTTCTCTACAGAGCCTTTTGTACTTAATTGTATATCCACATGATAATCAAAGGAAACAGATGGGTATATGTCATGCCAATCTTTAATTTTTCGAAAATAAGTAGGATATTTTTTATAAATTAAATTTCCAATTCCAAAAATATCAGATTGATATTCTTGGGTTGTTTTTACAGCTTTTTCCATTTTTTTTCGGACCTCTTGTTCAACCCTATTTTCAATCTCTAAAATAACATCATTCTCTTGAATATTTTTATCACATGTAATCTCTTGAATAGCACCCTCTGCCTTAACGGAAATAGAGGACTTAATTTTGTCGTTTTTAAGATCCACATTGATATCAGAGGACATATTGGTTAAGTTGACTACAATATTTCCCTCATCACATGTATAATCTACAATCATTTCATCAATTTGCTTAGTTATAATGTTCATTCCCCGACTTTCATCCTTTGTAGCAAAATGTACTAATTTGTCTCCCTTAAATAGGGCAATGGGTCCCAGTACTGTATTTGTTTTAATATCTGCAGTCTCTAGATTCTTGTCACTACTCCCTTTATCAGGCTTCCCACTGATGGTAATTGTTGGTAAACTAGGGTCTTTTCCGTCCTTGAGTAGATTTTCTACAAACTTACTATATGTAATCGCAGTTGAAATGGCCTCCTGCTCGTTAGAAATGGCAATATTTGTTGTAATATTTTGCCCAGGGAACGTTTCGAGTGGGGAAAGAACCTTGATGACATCTTCTGCGGAATCGTCTTTCGCTAAAATAAGATAAAAACGTTTTACCGATTCAGGATTTCTTAATAAGTAATCGAGAATTCCTCTCATTCCTTTATTCGCAACATCTTCCGATATTACAACTACTCCCAAATGCCCAATATAAGGAATTTTTGGAATCTGTAAGTTAATCTCTTTAAAAGCACGAGAAATGGTTTTACCCTGCCCAGAATATACAACAGTTTGACTCTGTCCTTCACGATTATTTGTTTGATTATTTTTACCATTCGCGATTAAAATGCTGACACGATATTCCTCTCCATCGTCTGTTAAATCAATTGCCATGGCAGTTGTGATTGCAAGTTGATTTAATTCCCTATAATTCCAACAACCAGTTATGATAAATAAAAAAGGAATTAGCAATATCCATTTATATTTCATTTGTTTCCTCCTAGTCTTCTTTGGTTTTTAGGTGATAAAAATTTAGGGCGATATACCATCTTATCTCTAGACTTGCGGAATAAGAAGTTCATTTGATCTTTTGCATAGAATGGTGCGATTGGTGTTAGATAAGGGACATTTCCAGTTTCTAGACTGCACAATTTCGTAATAAAGATAATCCCCATAATAACAAATCCAACAAGGCCTGCAATCACAGAAGCAAGAATGAATAGGATCCGCCAAAATCTAGCTGCATTTACAAAATCAATATCTGTATATAAAAGGCCAGAAATTGCCGTAATGGCCACAATGATGACAACGATTGGCGAAATAATTCCAGCACTAACAGCCGCATCCCCTAAAACAAGCGCTCCAACAATACTAATAGCAGCTCCCATGGCATTCGGAATACGAATATCACTTTCCCTTAAAATTTCAAAAGTAATAATTAACATCATGATTTCAAAGGCTGTAGGGAAGGGGACCCCCTCTCTTTGCAGAGCAAGTGAGATTAAAAGCTCATTAGGAACCATTTGTTGGTTAAATGTAGTAACAGATATGTAGAAACCAGGGGTAACAATTGTGATAATAAATGCAAAGAAACGTAATAATCGTGTAAAATTTGTATTGATTGGTTTTTGGTAATTGTCCTCTGGAGAATGCAAATAATCAATAAGTAGTCCAGGTGTGATTAAAACAAATGGGCAGTTTTCAACCAAAATAATAAGCTTTCCATCTAATAATGCAGTACATGCAAGATCAGGCCTTTCAGTACTCTTAAATTGTGGGAAAGAAGATTTGTTCTCCTTTAAAATAAATTCCCGTATATAACCACTATCAAGGATGCCATCTACATCAATTGCCTCTAATTTTTGTTTAAGCACAGTAACTCTATCTATGTCAGCAACATCCTGAATGTAGGCAATCGTAACTTTAGTTTTAGACCTTCTACCTACAACTGTTTCATCAAACCATAAATTTGGATCCTTAATTCTTTTTCGAATTAGACCTAAATTGGTAGCATTATTCTCAGTAAAACTATCCTTAGGCCCACGAACCACTGCTTCACTACTTGCTTCTGTAACCCCTCTATCCAAACTAGATTTTGTTTCAATGACAATTCCTCTATCTTCATTATTTACAAAAATAGCTGTATATCCAGAAGATAGAAAATAATATATATCCTCATAGGTTTTTACGATTTGTAGATGACTATTTGGAATTGAATTCTCGAGTGAATCAAATAAATTTTCAAATAGTGACTTCTTTTTATTCTTTACATAATCACTAATATCTTTCATAAAGAAATTGCTAATTTTATCATCGCTACTAACACTTTCTAAATAGATATAAGAAATTTTATCTCTACCAATTTCTATTGTACGTTTCACAATCTCGCTACTATTTCCGTAATCATTCACAATTTTTTGTAAGATATTGGTAATATTTTTATCCAACTTCATATATATCCCTCAATTCAATATTAGTATTATCAAAAATTTGGAAACTATGAATTCATTTCCATTATTTAAAAAATTTAGTATAATGAATTTGGTGATAGTATGATGTATCAAATTGAAAAATTAGATCATAAAGGAAGAGGAATTGTTCGAAATGGAAAAATTATGTTTGTAGCAAATGCCCTTCCAAAAGAACAAGTAGAAATAAAAATCACAAGTGAAAAGAAAAAATTCATAGAAGCAGAATCTACAAAGATAGAAAATCTAAGTAGGGATAGATGTACACCAAATTGTGTGTACTATTTTCAGTGTGGTGGTTGCAATTTGTTGCATATGAAATATGAAAGTACTTTAAAATTTAAAGAAAATAAGGTCAAAGAAGTAATGAATAAATTTGTCGGAAAATCTATAAAAATAAATGACATTCTATATTCAAAAGATTGCTGGAACTACCGAAATAAGGTAACATTCCATACAAATAAAAAAATAGGTTATTATAAAAAACATAGTAATGATATTATTGAAATTGAAAAATGTAATATTGCAGATGCAGAGATAAATAGGATTTTACATTGTATTCAAAGTAGTATTGAGTTAAATTCTATCGATGAAATTGTCATCCGAAAAAGTAAATATACAAAGGATAGTATGGTAATTCTCAAAATAAATGGGAAAACAGATGAACAGAATATTATCCAAAATTTAAAAGATAAAACCACCTCTATTATTTTGTACCAAAATAAGAAATATAAAACTATCTATGGGACTGATTTTATTTTAGAGAAAATGGATGACTTTGTATTTAGAATATCAGAAGACTCATTCTTTCAAATTAATACAGAAACCGCAATTTTGCTA
Organism: uncultured Bacilli bacterium; assembly: GCA_910584305.1. Classification (GTDB taxonomy): domain Bacteria; phylum Bacillota_I; class Bacilli_A; order RF39; family UBA660; genus CAKPTA01. Next base: position 47,466 of record CAJTZW010000005.1, on the reverse strand, counting down.
TATAAAAAGATTTTAGAATATATTACACCTCAAAAAGAAGACAATATTTTAGATTTGTATTGTGGAACAGGTACAATTGGGATATTCTTAAGCAAGTATTGCCAAAGTGTAACAGGTATAGAAATTAATGAGTCGGCTATTCAGAATGCGAAAGAAAATGCAAGATTAAATCATATAAAAAATATATCTTTTCTCTGCAAAGATAGTAGTAAGGCTGTACTTGGTTTGAAAGATATATATAGTAAGATAGTTGTAGATCCACCAAGAGCAGGATTAGATAAGAATACGATAAATTACCTAAAAAACGCAAATGCAGATAGGATTGTATACGTTTCATGCGATCCAGTAACACTTGCAAGGGATTTAAATGAATTAAGTGGTATATATAACATAGAGGAAATCACTCCAGTAGATATGTTCCCATATACCCACCATGTTGAATGTGTGTCATTGCTATGTCTGAAAGAAGCCCCACAAGCTTTTATAAAATAAGTAAAAAATATAAGCAAGGTTGATGGAGGACTGTATGTTTCCTAATACCAGTTTAGTAAAATTATTGAATGATTATTTAATGAAGGGAGTGATTGATAAATGAAAGAACTTAATCAACTTAAATTAGGAAATAAAAAATATATAATATTTGATATGGATGGTACATTGATTAATTCCATTGGTGTTTGGAATAGAACAGATCAAAAATTGATTGAAGAATACGGCGGTATATCTATGAATTTAGATGATATACAAAGCGAAAGAGATACTTTTCTTCATAGTAATCAAGATAGTGACATATATCTGGCATATAGTAAATATTTAATTGAAAAATATAATTTTAGTATGCAGAGTGCAGAAGAATTGTTAAAGATAAGACGGGCCAAATCAGGTGAGGTTTTAGAAAAAGAAATGGATTTTAAACCTGATGTTGTAAAATTGGTACTAAGATTAAAAGAACTAGGATTTACTTTAATATTAGCAACTATGACAACGCAAGTTCAATTAGATATTTATTCTAAAAAAAATAAAAGAATGTTAGAACAAATGAACATTTTAGAGGTTTTTGATTTAATTATCAGAAAAGAGGATGTAAAAAACAAAAAGCCTGATCCTGAGATTTATAATAAAATTATGCAATATTATAATGCAATACCAAAAGAGTGTTTAATATTTGAAGATTCTTATACAGGAGTATTAGCAAGTCATAAGGCAGGAATAGAATGTGTAAATATTTACGATAAATATGCTGACTTAGATAGAGATAAAATTAATCAACTAGCAGATTACAAAATTATGGAATATAAAGAGTTTATAGACTTTGTAAATACTTTATATCCCGCTAAACAAAAGATGCATAATGGAAAGGATATGAAAAATGAAAAATAATTTAATACAAACTGAAGTTGAGTTAAAGGAAATACTATAAAAGTTTTAAGAATAAATGGCTATGAATATATTTCTCTAACTGATTTAGCAAGAACACAAAATGATGAAAGCCCAGCAGATGTAGTTAAAAATTGGATGAGAAATAAAGAAACAATCTCCTTTTTGGGAGTATGGGAAGAATTAAATAACGAGAATTTTAAACTAGTCGAATTCGACCAGTTTAAAAACGAGGCTGGAAGACACGCTTTTACAATGTCTTCTCAAAAATGGATTAGGGAAACAAATTCTATTGGTATAATATCTAAATCAGGTAAATATGGTGGAGGATCATTCGCTAGAAGTGATATTGCCTTTGAGTTTGCAAGCTGGATTAGCCCAGAGTTTAAACTATATTTAATTAAAGAATTTGAACGCTTAAAGAAAAAGGAAAGTTATCAATATGAAATAGAATGGCATGCTAATAGAATATTATCAAAATTAAATTACGTGGTGCATACTGATGCAATAAAAAATTAGAAATTATTTAAACATATACGAGGAGGTAATGAATGAACAAAATTAAGGAACACAATGAAACAGTATTTGAAGATATTAAACATATTAATGAATATGGTGATGAGTATTGGTATGCCAGAGAACTACAAAATGTATTGGAATATAAAAGATGGGATAAATTTTGTAATGTAATAGGGAATGCTCAAAAAGCATGTGAGAATAGTAATTATGAGGCTTTTGAACATTTTTCCCAAGTGGGAAAAACATCAAAAATGCCTAACGGTGGAGTTAAAAATATATTAGATTATAAGCTATCAAGGTACGCATGTTATTTAATAGTGCAAAATGCAGGTCCTAGAAAAGAAGTAGTTGCTTTAGGTCAAACTTACTTCGCTGTACAAACTTTAAAAAAGGAGATATGTTCACAAGAGAAGAAACTGAGATTGCTAAAAACTACTTAACAGAAAATGAATTAAACAGTTTAAATTGAATGGTGGCTGCTTATTTACATGTTGCAATAATGCTTTAGACAGATATGTTATGACAATGAAAGACTGAATATTGGAATTATACGCATTTTTGAAAATGACAAGAATTGACAATTTATATGCCTCTAATTGACATAAAAAAGAAGCTGTGCTATGATTTAGATAATAGGTAGCATAGTAAAATCACTACTTATAAAATAAGGAGGAGAGATATTATGAAGAAAACATTACTTGGAATTATGATGAGCTTAACTGTCTTATTTGTTGCTCCAAATGTTGTATCGGCAGCTCCAACTGAGGGGACTAACTGGGAAAAGATTGTTACAAAAATGAAAAATAATTCAGTTATTCAAGTATCAGGTGACGCTATTACCATTACAAGTGACGATAGCCACATGGTAATTAGTGTAACAGATGAGGAAACAGGAAAAACATATAGTGTTACATATTATCAAGCAAATGACATTGTTACATTCTTTAGTGGTAATACTACCAATGATGTAGAACTTGCTATGTTTGAAGAATTAGTAAATCAACTATTGCTTGAGTCAGTTGCAGAATACTATGGATATGATGTTGACCTTTTCTTTCAATGGTTAGATGAAGTTGACCATAGTGCACTTACATTAGGGGATTCTGGAATTGAAATTACAGAATATACAGTAAATCATTCTGAAGCTACAGAAGACTCTTCTGTTAACATATCGGTTACAACTGCTAAGACATTGAAAATAAACATTAAATGTGGTATTTCACCATTTCATGATTACACACCAGAACCAGAACCAACACCAGAACCAACACCAGAACCAGAACCAACACCAGAACCAGAGGTTCCAGTGGTACAGCCAGAGCCAGAACAGCCAAAAGTAGAAGTAACTCCAAATGTAGAAACAAAAGTAGAGAATCCTAGTACTGGATTATATATTTCAATGACAGTTGCTATGGTAGCCATCCTTAGTGCACTCACATTTGTTGTATCTAAAAAGAAAAATTATTTTTCTAAAATCTAAAAATCACTGCATTTTTAGTCAAAAAATTAGTAGAATGTAATAATTCTTCTTTTTTTTTTCCTAAATTTGATATATACTATAAATAAGAAAATAGGGGTGGCAGAATGATACTTAGAAAACCATTTGCAATTTTAATTAAGCATTTTAAATTAATTCATCTAATTCTGACAATACTATCTTTTTACTTGGTGTATAAAACAAATTTGATTTTAAGCTTTTACAATGAATATATGGCCACATACAATTCTGTAATTGGGAAAGATTTGACAGGGGAATTGTATAATACTTTAATGTATGTTTCTGCACTGATTATTTTAATAGAAACCCTAATTATATTAGGGTTAATGGTATTTAAAGGGAAAAAGGTAAAACTATATATATATAATTTATTAGTTTATATCTTTGTAATCTTTGTATATGCAGTTTCCTATTCCATAACCAGTTCCTTAGAAATTCAACTTGTAGATGTCAGAACACTAAAATTAGTTCAAGATTTACTAACGACTGCATTTGGATTGCAGGTAGTATCATTTGTTATTGTGGCAATTCGTGCAACAGGATTTAATGTACAAAAATTTGATTTCACGAAAGACCTACAAGAATTAGAGATAGAAGATGTTGATAGTGAGGAATTTGAAGTAAATGTTGATTTAAATTCTGATGAAACAAAACGAAAAATCAATAGAGCCATTCGCCATATAAAATATATCTATAAGGAAAATAGATTCATAATTTTGGCTGTTGTTATACTAGCTTTAGGGATTACTAGTTTACTTATATATATGAATGTAGGTGTATACAACAAGGTATATAAAAAAGGTGAGGCTTTCACTACCAATTACTATACGCTTCAACTTTTAGATTCTTATGCGTCTGATACAGACTATAAAGGAAATAAACTGTCAGAGGAAGAAGCTTTTATAATAATCCATATGAATATTCAAAATAATACTTCTAAAGATAGAAAATTTGATACTGCTCGTCTAGTTTTAAATATCAATGAACATTATTTTTATCACGAAACAACTTATAGTGAACAAATGTTAGATATGGGAACTATATATAATGGGCAAGATATTCAAAATACTTTTACAGACTATGTATTTATATATAAAGTCCCAACTGAATTTTTAGATAACAAAATAAAATTAATATATACAGATTATAATAACAAACAAATACAAATGGAAGTAAATCCAATATCACTGATGAGACAAGATACTAAAACAATATATACTATGCCAGAAAGTGTAAATTTAAAAGAGAGTATACTGGGAGATAAGGAATTTAAAATAGACAGTATAGAAATTGCAGATACATTCAGAGTTGACTATAATTACTGTATAGAAATGCAATGCTATTCATCCTATGAATATATAAAACCAACACTTAGTGGAAATGAGAAAAAAGCGCTATTAAAAATTATAGGAACAATAACAGAAGAAAATAATACTACAGACTTATATACATTTATGAGTAGGTTTGGTCATATTGAATATCGCATTGATGGTAGAAAGAAAACAATGCAACTAGGATGGAAGCAAATCAAACCAGCAAAGGCAAAATTAGTTAATGAATACTATGTCGAAGTAGTAGATGAGCTTAAAAATGCAGAAAGTATAGAATTGGTTTTCAAAATTCGTAATAAAATATACAGTTATACTGTTAAATAATGTAAAAAAAGATGCAAAATCATTGTTTACAAATAAAAATATGTTATAATATGGGAGGAGAGGCAGAATGAAATATAGATTATTATGGTACATAACATTGACTATAGGATTATTATTTCCACTTCATGTATCCGCACAGTGTAGCAATACAGAGAAAATAAGATTATCTTCTTTGGCACAAAATGTGGTAGTTACATATGATTATATAGAAGAAAATGGCCAAGTCTCTTTCTATATTATTATGACAAATTTACAACCTGAATTTCGAGTTAGAGATGTAAATAATCAGAGAGATTATGCATATACATCAAGTGAGCTCGTATTATATGGGTATACCCCAAATACAAATTATCGATTCGATATATATGGAACAGGAGAGTGTAGCAATAAAAGATTATATTCACACTATATAACTTTGCCTGGATATAATCCATATTATAGTGATCCCATTTGTATAGGAGTAACAAATAGTATTTGCCAAAAATGGATACATATAAATTATGATTATAATACATTTATAAATGAAGTAAGTAAATTAAAACAAGAACAACCTGTAGAACCAGCACCAGAAAAAGAAAAAGAAGTACTCGGAATATATGACTACCTCATAATCTTCTTTGTAAACTATTACTATATTATTCTGCCAATAATCATCATAGTATGTTTAACAATTATTTATATACAAAGAAAAAAAGAAAGCCTTTTTTAGGGGGTGTAGGAATGAAGAAAAAATATTTAAAGATAGCTACTATATTAATAACAGGACTTATTGCAATGCATGTGGGGAGTAACGAAGTTAAGGCGGTCTATCCTTATTCATGTATTAAATTTCAGCGCGGAGATAATTTACGACTAAGTGGAACGGGTACATTACCAGAAACATGGGATATGTATGTTTCTTTTGGAAATGAATATGATAGTAACAAAAATTGTATTGTTGGCAATAACCAAGTTAGAGCGTTATGCGCCTTTTATTGGTACGAACCACCAACAACAGGTTCATATATATTTGACCCCCAAAATTCATTTAAATTAAAGTATAACCAAGTGGAGATTAATGACCTTGCTGCTATGGGAGTTGCCAAACTTGCACAAGATACTAGTGTCAAAAACAAATATAGTTTAAGTGATAATGATGAAGTGGTAGTAAAGGTAACTGCATTAAATTTATATTTATCAAAAATAACTGGAGTAAATAGATTCGAAACACCCTCAGGTGCGGAGAAACAATGGAATTATATAGGGGTGATAGGTAATAATCTTAATAACATTGACAAGATGATAAAGGGTTTTGAAGAATCTAACAATGACTATGACAAGGCTGTGTGGGAGTTATACAATCTAGCGACGACAATAGCTAGTAGCTCAACAGGTTCACTTTCTTTAAATTTCACTGATAACACAAAAACATTTACGTTAAAAGACGGATTTTACAGTGCAACATTTAATGTAGAAAGTAATGTAGATATAAGTTCAGTAAATGCTGTTGTTTCAGGAATTAGTGGGAATGCAACAATTACACAATCAACTTTTGGAAAGACTGGAACAATTACTGTAAGTTTTCCACGTAGCGCAGTCCCAGACAACACTACTAAAGTCACCGTAACTGCTACTGCTATGGCAACTCAGAAGAAAACAACAATGATAGTCACATCGACAGAGGGAATAAATTCCCAGCCTTTTGTTATAATACCTGGAGCTGAAGGGCGCGGTGAATTCTTATATGAACCAGTCTATATTAGTACAGAAAAAACAGTTGGATTAGAAGTTTTATGTTATAGATATAAAGCAACCTGTGGGGACACCGCTTGTAGTAACACAAGAGATAACAATGTACGTGAGTGTAGCACTTTTACAGAATCATATACTGCCGATAGTTGCGAATCTACTGACAATGGAATAAAGGAATTTGGTAAGAAGGAATTTGACTTAATTCCCGGGGTGTGTAGTTTATATTGCACAGAAAAAGCGGATGCTTCTTATCCAGGAAATGTAAGTCCAGCGGTTACAATGAATACCAATTTAATTTGGCCAACAATAGGTGATCCCTATCCATTAACGACACATTCTGTATTAAAATGCCAAGTGATGATGCATAATGATTCTCCGGTTTCACAAGCTTGTTTAGATGTAGCAAACCAAACGAATTATACATATATAAATGGAAGTGGCGCCGAATTATATTATAATGATACGACAGGAGATAAGGGACCAATTCCTTTGAATCAATCATGTAATTCTAGTTTTACTGTAAATGGTAGCTCGGTTACTATTACAAACAATTGCCAGTATACATTACCAGAAAATCAATATGTTGCTGTAAGTAAGGATAAAGCAACATTCATAGCTGACTTTGCCACTGCCTACACTGATCACATTTTGATAACAGAATACGGTGGAGTTCTTCCAATAGGGGGGATTTCATGGAAAGAAAGTAAACTTATTACGAAAGAACTATTTGGTAATAATTATAAATTACAAATTAAAAATTTACCATTAGGATATGGAAATCAATTGGCAGGAAAATTAAATGAAACAGACTATATTTGCAAATACAATGTAACTACAGAAGCAAGTGGTGAATGTAAGTGCCCTCCAGGGACCAAACATGTAGGGATGGATCTAACAGGAATTTTAGAAAAAATACCAAATACATGCGCAGAGGCGAAAGAAGTTTATTGTGATTCAGATATTTGTTATACCAATCCAGAATTGTGTGTTTGCCCTCCTAATACAAAGCATGCGGGGGAATCTATTGAAGATTGTTTGAAAGATCATGATTATGAATATTGCGTGAAAAATCATCCTTGCGATGAGGACGATAGAAGATATTGCACAAGAGTAGATGGAACATTAGCGGATATTACCGACTGTTGGTTTGCAAATGGTCAAAATCAAACTGCCGATAAATTTTGTACCAATCTATATTGCCCTCTAGAATCCGATGATGACTCTTATTGCCCAGCAGACTCTGTTAAAGGTAATACATACAAATATAAAGATGACCCAAGATATACAGCTTGCTTAGGTGCTGGTGGGGAGCAAAAACAGTGTATGGCCTATGTTTGTAATATAGAAGAATGTGGAGATGATCCAAATTGTAAATACAAATGCCCAGATAACTCTGATTACCCAAAAAAGGATATCAGTATTTGCATAAGCGAACAAAGAGCAAATCCGAATAATTCCTTACAAAATGCTCTCGATTTTTGCTATAAGCGTTGTTATAAAACAGCAGGTTCAGAAATTATTATATATCGTACAATTTCCTTAGAGAATCCATTTCCAAGTATGAATGGTGATAAATCAACTAACCAAACAGGATTGTCAGAAGGAATGTTTAATGACACAGTAAAAGGAAGATATCCAGGAACAAATTGGAATGGCATTAGTGTAGTTAAAAATAACATATTAAATAATAGAGGATATGATGGGAGTGCTATTTACCAAGAGGCAACACCTTTATACACGTTTAATTTAGATGCGACAGCAATTAAGAAAATTCGTGATTATAATACGAAACAAGCTAAAGAGAGTGCTGGTTATGCAGATTGGGACTTAACTTGTACAAATGGAGCATATTGTATTAGCGAATTTGTACATAAGAGTGGTATTACTACAGCAACTGGAAATAGTATTCTAGATAGCAGTAATAGTACGTGTGCTAATGCTAGTAACAAATCATCATTTATAAGTTGTTATAATCAACCATAGAAGGAGGTAATATTATGCATGATTCATTTTGGGGTATATTTATTATTGGACTTGGAATTGTATCGATAAGTTTTATTATCTTCTTCCAAAATATGACAAGTATTGATGAGCAAAACTATACATTGCTTAGGGAAACGACAGAAGCGGCTATGTATGATGCAATCGATTTGGCTACATATAGAAGAGATGGAACAATTCGTATCGATCGTGAAAAGTTTGTAGAGAATTTTGTGAGACGTTTTGCTGAAGGAGCACAATTATCACAAAATTATAAAATAGAAATATTTGATGTAAATGAGACACCGCCTAAGGTAAGTATTAGAGTTTCTTCTAATTTAGCATCAAACGTAACAAATGAAGTAATTGAGTTTAACATTAGTAATAAGTTAGACGCAATTCTAGAAACACCATATTAATTGAAAGGATTTGAAAAAATATGAATAATTTTATGATTTCAATAAAAAGATTTTTTAAGAACAAAAACACCGTAACCGTTTTAGGAGTAATGGCAGTTGTTTTGGTTATATTCTTTGGATATAGATATCAAGTAAACAGTGCTGTTAATCCAGTCAAAGGAATTCCTGTTGCTGCACAAACGATTCAACCTAGAACAAAGATTACTAATGATATGATTGAATATATTGATGTAGCTCCAGTAGTTTTACAGTCAAATGTAATTAGAACATCAGGTCAAGTAATTGGAAAATATTCTAATTATAATACAGTTATTCCAGAAGGAAGTATGTTCTATACAAATACATTGGTAGAGGAAAAAGACTTACCAGATTCAGCATTTGTTGATATTCCAGAGGGTCAAGTTCCTTACAATTTCCCTGTTACTATGAATTCTACTTACGGAAATTCAATTTTCCCTGGAAATTATATTGATATTTATATGAAAGCTGTCAATGAAGAAGGAAGATTAATGGTTGGTAAGCTATTTGAAAATATTGAAGTATTAGCCGTTAAAGATTCTTCTGGTAAAAATGTATTTGAAAATAGTGAAGAAGCTAGAGTACCTGCATTTTTAATCTTTGGATTAGATCCAGAATATAATATTCTACTTAGAAAAGCTAGTTATATGTATTCATATTCTGTAGAACTATTCCCAGTACCTCATGGTGCAACAATCAGTACAGAAGGTTCTACGATTGTTAGTTCACAAACATTAAAAGATTTCATAAATGCAAATACAGTTGCAAATGATGAATTACAAGCAAACGCAGCTGCTGATAATACTAACGCAAGTGTTACGCAATAATGAATGACAATATGTTTTCCCAAATCGATTTTGGGCCTATAACTGAATATTTGCAAAATGATGATATTACTGACATCTCCTATAGTAATGGAGGGCAAGTTTGGTTAAAGACCCTATCGAGAGGGTATCTTAGAGTTGAAAATCCATTAATAAATAATGCATTTATGGAAAAGTTAGCGTTTCAATGTGCCAATGTAATGGGGAAGACATTTAATATGGCTACACCATTCTTGGATGCAGAGGGAGCAGAATTACGTTTAAACTTTGTACATGATTCCATTGCAAAAAATGGTATTGCCGTTGTTGTTCGTAAAACACCCGCTAAAATTAGATTACAAAAAGATATGCTCCTAGAACAAAAATATGTTGGCTTAGATATACATGACTTTTTAATCCAGTGTGTTTTAGGACATTGTAATATAATTGTCTGTGGGGAAACAGGAAGTGGGAAGACAGAGTTTGTAAAATATTTAGCTGCTCATACAAGGGAAGATGAAAAAATAATTACCATTGAAGATACATTAGAACTTCATTTGGATCGTATTTTTCCACACAGAGATATTGTCGCGATGAAGACGAATAATATAGCCTCTTATAGTGATGTATTGGTTACCTGTATGCGACAAAATCCCAAATGGATTTTACTTTCCGAGGTGCGTAGCGCAGAAGCTGTAATGGCAGTTCGAAATTCAATTTCATCGGGGCACTACATTTTATCTACAATCCATGCCGATAAAGCTTCATCAATTCCTAACCGTATGTATAGTTTACTTGAGACCAACCAAGACATTGATCAATTTTTGAAATCTATCTATCGTTATATTCAAATTGGAGTGTATATTAGGGGATATCAAGACAAGGCGACAAAAAAGTTTATGCGTGAGATTGCGGAAGTAACAGAGTTCTATGTTACAGAAGAGAATGAAGCAAAATATAATACAATTTACAAAAAAACTACAACAGGAAAAGAGTATAGAAATGCCCCATCTAAATATTTGCTAGATTACTTGGATGGCCAGGGAATTACTTTGGATCAAGGTTTGATTAAGTCAATATCAAAAGATGAATTAAAAGAAAATGAAGAAGAAATTGAAGTATTATAAAGGAGGTATATAGTATGGATGTTATAATTTTATTATTGGTTGCATTCATTATTGTATTCGTATTTGCCTATAGAAATAGTAGCGGTGAAAGCGTTTATAAATATGTTTCAAACCACGTGGGAGTATTATATGATAAGTATGCTCCATATTCTTATAAAGAAATAAGAGAAAAAGTAAAACAATTAGGACAGGAATATACCAAAAGACAATATACAATCCAGGTTACTGTTTTCGCAGTTAGTTCTTTAGTTATTTCATACTTATATTTTTACAATTTGATTATTTCAGTAATTTATATGTTGATTTCTATTATAGTAATTCCATATTTAACGTATTTAAGATGTAAAAGAATATATAGTGAATTCATATTTGAGCAAATCCAAATATATACTACCAATACAATTATGGAATTTGCGACTACGCAATCATTTGTAAAAGCATTAGAGGGTGTTTACGAGTCTGGTGTATTAGAAGATCCAGTTCGTAGTGATGTAAAGATGATGATTGATTTAGCATATGAGAATGGAACCATTGAACAATCTATTAATTATATGAACGAAAAATATGATTACTTTATTGTTAGAAATATGCATCAATTATTCTTACAAATTACAAATGAAGGTGCTAAAAATTCTGCGGACGCTTTAGAGAATATGTCTTTGGATATTGATATGTTAGTTGAAAATGTATACAGAGATAGATTAGATAGAGCACAATTCCATAAAAAATTTCTTCAATTTGGTATCGTTTTATATCTAATGATTATGTTGGTACAATTCTTACTTGGAGTAGAATCATACATTACAATGTTAGGTACTTGGTATGTTCAATTGTTACTACATGCAGTAGTTATTATTAATACATTATTTTTACTCAATGGTGAAAAATATTATAATGAGAATGTGGGGGCTGAATAATGGAATTTATATTAATAGCACTTATCATTTTATTCGTACTAGAATATACTAAACGCTTAGATACAAAGAAATTTTTTGAAGAAACTGAACCATTCTTTAAATTCTTGATGGAATCTGACTACAAGTTCTTACTGTCAGTAAAATATGGTGAAAATTATGACTTAGAGAAATCATTTAATGCAAGAATCCGTAATGGAGTTGTAACAATTGTTGCTTTGATTTTCATATTTATGATGTCAAAAATCAATTTTATAAATATTTTATTAGCGTTCATCATTGGATATTTGGTATTTAAAATGCCATACATGCAACTACAAAGTTATTATAAGGCAAACTTAAGTAGAATTGACCAAATGCTGCCTTACTATTTAAAAGGTTTAGAGATTTTAGTACAACATTATACGGTTCCAGTAGCAATTCGTAAATCAATTGAGACTGCACCAGAGATTTTTAAACCAGGATTAGTAACATTGGTAGATAAAATTGAACAAGGAGATTCTTCTGTAAATCCATATATGGATTTTGCTAAAGAATACCCAGTTCGTGATTCAATGCGTATGATGCGTTTGTTATACCGTTTAGGTTTAGGTTCTCAAGAGAATAAGCAGGAACAATTGATGATGTTTTCAAAAACTGTATCAACACTGCAAAATAAAGCGAGAGAACAAAAATATAAAAACCGTTTAGGAAAAATGGAAAGTCAAACAATGATGATGTTAGTAACAACAGGTGGAGGAATTTTACTATTGTTATTGATTTCAATGATGATGATGATGAATATTTAGCTAGTAAAAACGGCATTGCCGTTTTTGTTTTGTCTTAATTAAAATGATGTGCTAATGGTACAAAAACAATCAATTTAGCGGTTAAAAGACATATGAATAGATTTCCAGAACGATTTATGTTTCAACTTACTAAAGAAGAATATGAAAATTTGCGGTTTCAAATTGAAACCACAAATAACATGAGTAGAAGTTTACCTTTTGTATTTACTGAGCAAGGCGTTGCAATGCTTGCAACAATACTTAGAACAGATGTTGCTGAAGAGATTAGTATTAAAATTATGGATGCTTTTGTAACAATGAGACATTATATTAGTGATAATTTATTAGAACAAAAATATATAAACAATCAAGTAATTTAAAATGCAAAAGACATAAAGTTGTTGCAACAATCCTTCTCAAAATTTGAAGAGAAACGAAAAGTTAATGAAATATATTTTAATGGTCAAATATTTGATGCATATTCTAAGATACAAGAAATATTTAATGAATCTAGAAAACAAATTATAATCATTGATGCTTATGCAGATTACACAATATTAGATATTATTAAAAGATTAAGCGCAGATGTAACAATTATTACTAAAGAAAATAATCTATTATCTAAACAAGATATTATAAAATATAACAAACAATATAGTAATTTAAAAGTTGTATATAATAATGCATTTCATGATCGATATTTTATATTAGATAATAGTATTATTTATCATTGTGGAGCTAGCATAAATAGAATAGGATATAAAACTTTTTCTATTACTTTAATTAGTGATAAAGACGTTTGCGATATGTTAATAACTAAAATAAATAAAATCATATAAGAAGCTGTCATTAGATAACAACAGGCAAAGTAGAAGTCTTAAATATTGCATTACTTGGTATTACTGCAAAACAATGGAGGAATAAGAATCCTAATTTAGATAGTAGTATTAGAGCTTATGCAATTATAAATGAATTGATATACTTGTCAAATTTAGAAAATTTAAATTTATAAATGATGGACAGTTTAACTATATAGCTTATCTTCTTTTAGATGCTAATAATGTTTCTATTAAAGTTACTAAATATACAGGTGAAGATGTAGATGAACTTGAAGAGTATTATGAGTATGGTTTTTTGTTCTCTTATAGAGGCAACTTATAGATTAGGCCTTATTAATGATGAGAAATTATCAAATCTCTTTTAAATTGAGAAACTATTCAAAAATGTGACATATTCTCAAAGCATTCATGCAAAAGTATGATTTGATAATATAAAAGAAACAGTGTAGAATTTCTATACTGTTTCTTTCAAAAAGTCAAACAATGATGATGTTAGCAAAGGAATCTTACTATTGTTATTAATCTCAATGATGATGAATATTTAGTTAGCAAGAACGACAAAACTGTCGTTTTTGTTTTACCTTAATTAAAATGAAGGATATGAATTTTTCAATATAGAATAATTAAATGAGAAGTGATATAATGAATTACTATGATGGGATAAAACAAGAACTAATACAGAATGATAATAGGATTCTCAACTATAAATACTATTTGTCATTTTACTGACTGCTATAAAAATGTAAGAAATTGCATACCAAGTTTGATAATCAACGGAGCCTGTAAGAGAAAGATTAAATACGCTTTGAAATGTTTTTACAGCATTTACAGTACTACGATCGTATTCTCCAGAAGGATTTTCAATCATTGGTATACCAGGAAAACTTCCTCGAATATAGTTTAAAGTATTTTGAAGAATATAAACATCGTTATTGCAATCCCCCTCTTTTAATGTAGAGGTAAAAGAATAAGGATAACTCTGTGTCGTTTCTGCTTCATAAATATTAATGTTATTTCCATAATAATATTTTAAAATCTCTAAAGAATCATAACCCTTGTCTCCTAATTCCTTAGAACCCCACTGACTTAAATATCCGGCCTCAGATGTATTGCTTTTATAGTGTGCAAGTAGAGGCTCTATTCGTATACCACTTCGAATATAGTTAGTGAATATTTCATCCACGACTTTAGAAATCGGTTCAAAAATAGTTCCATTTCTTGTATACTTTTGGTCATAGGTAGTTGTTGATGTAATTGTAAAATTATATCCTTTACTCTGATACCACTCCGTATAAATTCGATTTAGAGTGAAAGAGATGATAGCTAGAACATTCGCTTTTATAGTTTCGGTTGGCCAGGTACTATATATTTCACTACTTGCAACATTTTTAACATATTCAATAAATGGGACCATATAATTAGCGGCTGTGGAATTACTAGGAATTCCATCATGTACAACTATATTTTCAGGAATTAAAACCTCTCTAAGAACAAGAGGAGTAATTTCTCCTTCACCGTCATTTTCACTTGGAATATATGGTGGATAATTGCACCATAATGTATTAGGTGTGATTTCTGAAATATCCTCTTCATTGTTTTCATCTATGGAAGTTAAGTAAATATTTTGAATAGAAGTAACCCCATCAAAAATCTGAACTCCCTCAATTTTTGTTTTAGTAAGGCCTAATGAATCAACTGAAACATCATAGGTCTCATAAGGCCTAGTTTCATACTGCTCATACTCCGATAGCTCTTTGTTAACAGTATCTAGAGTAATTAAGTCTGTCTGGCCATTTTCATTGGTTGTTCCAGTGATAAGATCTACTCCATTTTTAGATACAGTAACAGCAGCATTTTTAACAGGATTCGCAATACTACCACTATATACATTTACAATTAAATAACCTTTTGCCATATCGTCACCTCATTATATTATATATAATATCTTCACAGTACATGCATATAATTGATTGAGGCGATACTTTGCTAGAACAAAGTAAAAGTAGGAGATACCCGAGATGATGTAAAAAGACTTTAATTATGGCTTATAGCATTGATAAAGGAAAATATCATTATCGCTAGTTGATACTGCTAGAAAAGTTATTATTGGTAGTATAATCGAAGAAGTTAATAAACTGTTTAAAGCAATCGATTCTGAAAATGTATATATTACTAAAGATTATAATGAGCTCATAGATATTTTTGAAAAATAAGAATATGAAAAATATATCTTTAACATGACTTGACCGTGGTCTTGTACTCATAAAGTAATGGTTTTAGGTATTTTTAAATATATAAAGAATATAATATATAATATAAAGATATTTGTAGATGTTAAATTGACAATATATAAAAATATATAGTATAATTATATTTATATAAAGGAGATGAGTTTAAAATGGCTAATATGACAACTGCAATAAATGTAAATGTTCCTACTGATGTAAAAGAAGAAGCTACTAACTTATTTAATAGTTTAGGACTTAATATGAGTACAGCAATTAATATGTTTTTAAAAAAAGCAATCTATGAAAGAGGAATTCCCTTTGAAGTAAAACAGCAACCATCTAAAGAATTCTCTGAGGCTTTAAAAGAATTAGATTATATGGAAAATCATACCGAGGAATATAAAGTTTATCATGATGTTGATAAAATGTTTGAGGATATTTTAAATGAAGAATAATTTGAAAAGTACTAAATATGGTGTTATAACATCTAATAAATTTAATAGGCAATTGAAAAAAGCGAAGAAGCAAGGCAAGAATATAGAAAAATTAAATATTGTTGTTAAAAAATTGGCTGATGGGGAAACATTAGAATCAAAGTACAAAGACCATGTTCTAAATGATACTAAATTTTACCGAAATTGTCGTGAGTGTCATATCGAACCTGATTGGTTGTTAGTATATAAATATAACAACGATAAAATAATTTTATACTTAATTCAGACTGGCTCACATGCTGATTTATTTAATATGTAGGAATACATATTTTTTGATATCTATTACCATTGTAGTGTTAAAAATAGAGTTCTTTTTACTTGGGATATATATCTTCGTTATTATCCCCCATCTATAGGAGACATATAAATATTTTGAATAGAGGACTCCCTCAATTTTTGCTTTCGTAAGTTCTAATATCTTCACAGTATATGCATATAATTGATTGAGGTGATACTTTGTTAGAACATAGTTTAAAAGTAGGAGATACTGGAGATGATGTTAAGATTTTACAAGAGAAACTTAAAATACTTGGTTTTTATAATGCTATAGTAACAGGTAGTTTTGGGCTGTCAACAGAAGAAGGCGTAAAAGCTTTTCAAAAAGAATTTAATTTAGAGGAAAATGGAATCGTTGATGATACTATGTGGGAATTACTCCTTGGAGTTACAGAAACAAGCTATTATGCGCTTAGTAATTATCCAACATTAAGTTTAGGATCCAGTGGTAATTATGTTAAAGACTTACAAACAAAATTAAAAGCACTTTTATATTATACAGGTATGATTAATTCAAATTTTGATTTAGAAACGGAAAATGCAGTAAAGAGACTTCAATATAATAATGATATAACCACCACAGGCGTTGTAAATGACCAAACCTGGAATTTAATCGATATACTATATGGAAATTTAAATGCTTGTGTAACAAATAATATAAATACGTCTACCACATACACTGTTGTAAGTGGAGATACATTATACTCTATCGCAAGAAGATACAATACAACAGTAGATGAGTTAAAACGAATAAATAATTTAACAAGTGATATATTAAGTATAGGTCAGGTACTTCGAATACCAGCAAATGGTACAAATAATACGATCACATACACTGTTGTAAGTGGAGATACATTATACTCTATTGCAAGAAGGTACAATACAACAGTAGATGAGTTAAAACGAATAAATAATTTAACAAGTGATATAT
>CAJTZW010000005.1:0-29790 GCA_910584305.1 uncultured Bacilli bacterium | reverse complement strand
TAAGTATAGGCCAAGTATTAAAAATACCGACAAATAGTATAACTAATACTATTATATACACTGTCGTAAGTGGAGATACATTATATTCTATAGCAAAACGATACAATACAACAGTAGATGAAATAAAACGATTAAACAATTTAACTAGTAATATGATAAGTATAGGCCAAGAACTGAAGATTAATACTTAATACATATATATAAAATATTATACAACCTTCAATAAACTTAATTATGCTGTAATATATTGCAAACTATAATTTTAATAGAAGAGAAGTTTTGATGTTAAAAACTTCTTTTAAAGGTAAAAAAATGGTTTACCTAAACAATAAAACATGATTTAGTATACAAAAAATGTACCATCACTCATAAGAAACACCATAATATTTAGGAAATTAATCAATATTTATGTAAAAAAATGTAAAAAATAACATAAAAACTAAAAAAAAATTCGTTTTGTGGTATAATAAAACTGTAGAAATGTGCAGATAGGTGGTGATAATAATGAAAGAAGCAACTGGAGAGGCAAACATGACAGTAGTTACAATTATCTTAATTGCAGCAATCGTTGCTATCGCAACACCAATTGTAACAAGTATGATGAAAAATACACAGGCAAAATCTGAGTGTATGAATGCTGGAGGATATTGCCAGGATAATGGCCAATGTTCTATACAAGGTTTATCCTGTAAGGGACAATAGAGGAAGTGGGTAGCTCATGAGAGAAAGTATAGGGTTAACATATACGTTAAATTTTGTAATTGTATTTATAGTAATCACTTTTGCATTCCTATTTGGAATCATGAGTTACTATAAAGCTTTCAAAGTCAATAGCAGGATTTCGAATGCTATTGAGAACCATGAAGGGTATAATGATTTATCGATTGCTGAAATTGATAATGTCTTAGGTAGCCTAGGATATATGAAGGGAGTAACCAAATGCTCCCCTAGAGCTTATAAAAATGGTAGCTATAATTCAATAACAAAAAATGATTATAAAATCTGTATATATGAATATCCCGTAAATGATTCTGGGTACTTTAGATATGGAATTGTAACATATATATCTATAGATATTCCTATTATAGGAAAGACATTACAATTGCCTGTCTATTCTGAAACAGAAAAGATATATAAATTTAGTGCTGACTAGGTGGTGAAAATATGAAAGAAGCTGTAGGAAATGCTTTTATAGTAAATTTTATTATTATATTTACAGTGATTTTTATCGCTTTATTTGTGGGATCATTAGCCTATACTAAGGCACTTCGTATAAAGAATAGAATTACAGACATCATTGAGGAACATCAAGGATATAATAATCAAGATGTTTACGATGAAATAAATGCCTATTTACAAGATGCGGGGTATAGAATTAGCAATGTAGATGCTCGCGATTGTACATTGAAAGGAAAGGACTCCACTAGTTATCAAGTAGTGTTTCCAGGACAGACTACTAGTGGCGCTTATGATTATTGTATCTTTGAGTTTGATACAAATAAAGGTACATATTATGGAGTTAAGACATATATGTATCTAGATTTGCCAATTATAGGCGATAAAATCAAAATTGGTGTATATGGTGAAACAAAAATAATGGGTATATTAGGAACTTAGGAGGAGATAAAACCACATGAATGTAATTATTTCAAATAAATATGAATCGATGTTGCAGACATTGGAAATCGATGTTATAAAGAGTTTACACGGAATTTTCTCTGTAGATGAAATTGTTAGCCAATTTCAAAATTTCTTTTTTCAAAGAATGATTTTGGATATTACTGCAATTAAAGATTATAAAGATATAACGAATTTACAAAAACTATCTATTTCTCTTGATATGGATAAAGTGATTTTACTTTTAGATGATGATGAATCAAGTTCTTCACCAGATTATTTATCAAAATTAATATCGATGGGAATTTATAATTTTACGAAAAATGTAGAAGGTATTATGTATTTATATAATAATCCTAATTCGTATCGAGATGTTGCCCATATTCATCAATTAGAGCAAAGCACTGCTTCACCAGAAACAGTTGTTGTAGAACACTATGAACCAGTAGCTACTGGCTGTAAGGTAATTGGAATTAAGAATGTTACAAAACAATCTGGGGCCACTACGTTAGCTTATATGATGAAAAATCAATTGGCACACAATTATTCAGTAATTGCAATTGAAGTAGGAAAAACTGATTTTCGTTATTTTAATGACAGGAATTTATTGTCAGTAGGGGACAATGAAATTGGGACTGCAGTTGCAAAAAATAATGACAAGGATGTTATTATAATTGATATAAATGATAGTAAACAAGCAGAATCTTTATGTCACGATATAATCTATTTAATTGAACCATCCATTATTAAGTTAAATAAATTGATGACAGTAGATAGAAATGCGCTTATTCGTTTAAAAGATAAAAAAATCATTTTAAATCAAAGTTTACTCAGCAAAAAGGATGTCTTGGATTTCGAGTATGAATCAAAAAGTAAAGTATTCTATAATATGCCACCTTTGGATGAAAGAGAGAAAGATATATTCACACTCAATGCATTCTTAGTTCGATTAGGTTTTATAAAGCAACAAACGAGTGAAGAACAAGTAAAAAGAAATAAATTGTTTGGTATTTTTTAATAAGATTTGACAAATAAAAAAAAATAACGTATGATATATGTATTGAATTCCGTTGTTTAGGAATTTAAAAGGAGGGTTATGTTTATGTTAAATGTATTAGCAACAGTGTATTGTGATGGATTGGGTGCAGGAATAGACAGTAGTTTACCAGCATTGACACATTTACTAATTAATATAATAAAAATTGGTATTCCAATACTTCTTATCATTTTTGGAATGATAGATTTAGGGAAAGCTGTTATGAGTAATGATGAAAAAGAAATGAAAGGTGCACAGACAAAATTTATTAAAAGATGCCTTTATGCCGTAATTGTATTCTTCGTCGTTGCAATTGTTCAATTTGTTGTGAGTGTATTAGGAACAGCAAAGGCTGATACAGGAGCTAATAGCAGTAGTGAGAATGCTAAATCATGTATTGAGTGCTTCGTTAATGGAAAATGTAATGCAGATAAAGACTTAACAACTGAGACAAATGCGTAATATAATTGTCTTGACTTCATAGTTCTGTGAAAATCAATAGTGAGAAGGGCTTTAATGCCTTTTTTTGCTTCCTAATGCGTAAATTACAGGGAATACTTGACTAGACAAAATAACCCTTATTTGCTATAATACTATTTGAATGGAAGTGAACAAATGAAATTGGACAATCGATTAAAAAAAACTATGGTAATGAGTGTGGCGATAATATCTGCAATATTTATAATTGTTATTATTATAGCCTTAATAAATAATAAAACTTTATCGTATTCAAAGTTAGAAGAAAAAATAAAAAATGCAGCAATAAAGTATTATAATGACAATCCTTCTATATTGCCAGTTCTAGAGGAGAATGAAGTGAAAGTTGATGTAGCCACTTTGGTAGAAGGTAGATATTTAAAGCCGTTAGAAAAGTATCTAAAAAAAGGAGAGGATTGTACAGCAGAAGTATATGCAACTCTTAAGGAAAATGAATATATATATACTCCATATTTAAATTGTACAAACTATAGCACAGAGACTTTATATAGTAGAATCACAAATAATGAAGAGTTAATTAATGATGTGAGTGCTGGTAAAGATGGCCTTTATGTATATGAAAATGCGCTGATTTATAGGGGAGAACATGTAAATAACTATGTATCTTTTGCTGGACAATTATGGCGAATACTCAGAATTGACGGTGATCATAATTTTCGCTTACTCCAAGTAGAACCGATAAATCAAATGGTATGGGATAATCGCTACAATGTTGATACGAAAATAAATTCAGGATATAATAATTTTGAAAAGAGTAGGATGAAAGAAACTTTTGAAGCTATTTATAACGATCAATATGGTAAAATTTTTAGCGAAGCAGATAAACTTTATATGATTAAAAAGAATTTATGTTTAGATACTAAAAACAATACCCCTTTTTCTAACAATGGTGTAATTGAATGTAATGTAATGTCAGAAGAAAAGTATTTATTTTCTTTGCTAGATATGTCTGAATATTTTGTTGCTTCGACTGATTTGAACTGTAATTCATTCAATAACCCATCTTGTAGAAATTATAATTATTTAAATATTTATGGATCATATTGGAGTATGAATGCATATAGTGGAAATTCTTACCAAGCATATTATATAAGTAGCGGAGCACAGTTAGCAGATGTAAATGAAAAAGAAGATGTAAGACTTATTATCACTTTATCTAAACATGTGCTATATAATAGTGGTGACGGAAGCCAAAAAAATCCTTACATAATTAAATAGTTTTAAAGTTTGAGATAAGTAATTTGCTTATCTCTTTTTCATTACAATAGATGTGAAAAATATTTTTAAAGATATTTATTCTATTTTGCGACTTTATATTTATAATTGTTTTTTTTTATGATATAATGGATACGTTGAATTATGCATTGGAGTGATACCATGGGTATAGATAGAGATAAGAATTTAAAAGGAAAAGAGGTGAGATAATGGAGCAACATTGGTATGTAGATATATTTAGAGCACTTTTTGGAATGTTGGATGGAATTATATATGGGCTAATTTCAACAGCATATAATTTAATAGAGGAAATAGCACATTATAAAGTTTTCTCTACGGAAACGATTGGCGATATTACAGGACGAATATATGCTATATTAAGTATATTTATGCTATTTAAAGTGTCATTCTCTTTTATCAACTACATGATAAATCCAGATTCTTTTACAGATAGAGAAAAGGGAGTTCAAAAGATAATTATGAACATCGTGGTTATGTTCATAATGCTAGTGATGTGTCCATGGGGCTTTGAACAATTATGGAATTTACAGGCTAGCATTTTAGATGAGAATATTATCGGAAATTTTATTTTTGCCGATAATAGTAGTACGGATCAAACACTTAATAGAATTCAATTTGATCCAGTATGTGGGACCAATAATACAACCTCGTACAGTGTCGCAGCTTCCAATGGGGATTATATCGCACTAATGACATTGAAAGGCTTTTTTCAATTTTATACAGAAGAGGACTTAGGAATAGGTTATGATGAGTATAATTCGGATTTTCCTTCTATCGCTAACAATGTTTGTGCCGCTACAACGACTGATGATTTACTAGTTATGAACATTTATAATGCGGACTCGGCAACAACAGACTGGAATCTTCCTTGGGACACCGATGTATACCTGATACATTACAGATTTATAATTTCCACTGCAGTAGGAGTTGTGGTTTTACTTATTTTGGTTAGTTTCGCAATGGATGTAGGAATGAGAGTTGTTAAATTAAGCTTTTTAGAACTTATGGCACCTATACCAATTATTTCTTATATAGACCCTGCTTCTGGTAAAAACGGAATGTTTAAAAAATGGCTGCGAGAAGTTGGTGGAACATGGGCAAGTGTATTTATCCGGTTATTAGCTTTGTTCTTTGCAGTGTCAATAATCCAAAAGGTGGGAGATTTACAATATATAGGTGAAGGAAACCATGAAGCCGAATTTTGGGTGCAACTATTTGTAATTATAGGAGCCTTAATGTTTGCTAAAAAACTTCCTCAACTAATTACGGATATTACGGGTATTAAATTAGATGGTGGATTTAATATCAATCCAATGAAGAAAATTAGAGACCAAACAATAGGTGGAAATTTCGTGGCTGGTGCTGTTACAGGTGCAGCAGCAGGGGGTTTAGCATTAGCAGGCGGAGTCGTTAGTAATGCTGCGAATTTAGGAAAAAACTTAAGCAAAAATTTAAAAAACTCAGATAGTGTAAAAGAAGGATTACAAAGAACATTTTTTGGTACTGATAAAGATGGTAATACGAGAGCATTCTTAAATGGGCAGACAGGAATTAAAGCTGTAGGTGCTGGGCTTCGAAGCACAGGAAGAGCACTTTCTGCAGGACCTGGTAGTCTTGTTGGGGGTGGATTAAGCAGTGTTGCCAGAGCCGTTTACAAGGGAAAAGATGGAAAATGGGCCCCTTTGAAAAATGCGAATGCAGGAATTACTGAAAGTAGTAAAAAAAGAAATGCCCGTGATGAGGGTTGGGGATTTGCCGCCACAATCCAAGATAAAGCAACCACTGCAGCGCAAATCAGATCTACTACAGGAACTACTAGTGAGAAAAAGAATAAAATAAAAGAATATACAATGGAACTAGAAAATTTAAAACGAGATGAACAAAGATACTCTATGTCTTTAAGCAGTCTAGAAAGTGCAAATGAGGGTAAGAAAGCAGGGTTATATGCAGATGCCTTTAAATATAAAGCTACTAGAGATGATGATGGCAACCTAGTTTATGAAAAAACAAGTGAAAAAGATTATGCAACATTTATGCAAGAAAAGCTTGGTGTGGATATAGCAGGGTTGGAAGCTAGGCTTAGACAAGCAGGTGCTCAGAATCCGACATTTATGAGTAAAACCCTAGTTGAACAAGAACGTATAATTACACAAGAAATTGATAATCAAATTGCACAAAGATTTGGGGATTCAGCACTTACAAAATCAGAATATGAAAGTTATGAAAAACTTGTTGACCTAATGCACGAAGCTGATTTAGCAGGTAGAAAGAAAGAGAAGGATATTACAAAATTACAGGAATTATTGGATGAAAGAAAGAAAAAATAAAAAGGGATGATAAATTATGAATAACAATTACTTAATACCAGCCAATTCAAAGAAATCAATGATGATATTTGGTATGTTTTACCCATTTGATTTAATTTTATTTGGATGTGGTATAGTTGTAACTATGATTATGGTAATGACACTTCCTATGGCTAACCTGGTAATGGCAATAATATCCATTTTACCAGCGGCAATTACTGGATTTCTTGTATTTCCAGTCCCTTATTACCATAATGTATTAACAGTAATTATTTCAACATGGAATTTCTTTACCACAAGACAGAAATTCGTATGGAAAGGTTGGTGTGTGATGAGTGAAATCGAAGAAAATAAAAAGTAAATATACAAATGATGAATTTGTTCCAGTGAAAAGTATTACCAACGGAACAATTGTTCTAGAAAATAATGAAAAAGTAACGGGGATTAAAATAATGCCTAGGAACATATTTATACTAGATTATAGTACACAAGATGCAATCATTGATAATTTGAAAAATGTATACAATATGATTGACTATGAATTTTGGATTATAGCAGCAGATAGACCTGTAGATATTAACGTATTTTTATCACAGTTACAATTACAATACAATTCAACAACAGATCAGGTTCGTAGAAAATTAATTATGGAAGATATTAATAAAGCCAATTTGTTTATGAACAATAATATTGTTGATACAGAGTATTTCTTACTTTTTAAAGAAAAGAATGATGATACGATTGCAAAACGCATACGTACATTAATCAATGGATTTGCCAGTGCTGGATTAAATTCTCATCAGGTAACAAATGATGATTTAAGAATTATCCTTGATAATTTCTTAAACGGTGGGCAAACAACCACTTTTGGGACGGTGATTGGATAATGGATATAAAAGCGCAAATAGCCCCAAAAGGGTTAGAATTTAAAGCAAATTCGTTTATTATTAGTGATAAATATGCAACAATATTGACAGTGGTATCTTTTCCTAGATATATCCAACCTGGATACTTGTCCTCTTTAACAAGTATGTCTGGAATCAAAGTAGTTATTAAACATCTTCCTTTGCCTTTTAGTGTTATTAGTAAGATGTTAAATAAGGAAATTGTAGATTTAAAACAGCGTTATCAAGAAGAAAATGATAGAACTATTCAAGAACGTATTCGTCAGGATTATGAATCATTAGAGCAATTTATTAGCATGCTTGCAGCAAGCCAATCAAAAATTTATGATTTCCAAATGCATGTTATGATTACAGCGGATAATGAGGAAGAATTGTTAAGTAAGAAACTACAAGTGAAGAACTACTTAGAGGCAATGGAACTTCGTGCCTTCCCACTTCGTTTTGAACAAGAAAAGGTGTTGAAATCT
Organism: uncultured Bacilli bacterium; assembly: GCA_910584305.1. GTDB lineage: Bacteria > Bacillota_I > Bacilli_A > RF39 > UBA660 > CAKPTA01. Next base: position 21,725 of record CAJTZW010000005.1, on the reverse strand, counting down.
ATTTTGCCAATCTTTCCTAAACAAGATATTGAAAGTAGAATTGGGACACCAATACCTTCACCAACGATTGCAGCCATGTACCCATTTATATTTGATAGTATTAAAGATCCAGGACTTTCTACACTACTTGGTGTTGATTTTTCAGGAGGAGTTATCCTATTTAATCAATTTTTATACCAGATTCGAAAAGAACATAATCGAAACAATGCCAACATGATAATTTTAGGAACTTCTGGAAGTGGTAAATCGACAGCCGCTAAGCTACTATTAAGAACACATATTCGTAATAATTGTCAATTGGTAATTATTGACCCTGAAGGGGAATTAGAGTCCATGACAAGATTATATAATGGAGACTTTATTGATCTTGGTAAAGGTGGAGAATATGGGATGATTAATCCACTAGAAGTGGTTATTGATGCCGATGAAGAAGAAATGCAGGGAGGGTTAGGTTATACTGTTTTGACTAGAACAATTCAATCCATTAAGGCATTTATGAAGTATTATGCTCCAGACATCGATGAGGACGTCCTAAATATGTTTAGTGAAATGGTTCAAGAAACATATAGGAGATTTGGAATGGACTTTAATACTGATTTTACAAAATTTAGTTCAGAAGATTATCCAACATTTAAAGATGTATATGCAACAATACGTGGTCGTTTATCCTCTATGGTTGAAAAGACACATGAGAAAGATGTAATGGAACGTTTAGAACTTAAGATTAGACCAATTGTTAAAGAATTAAAATACTACTTTGATGGACATACAACAATTCGTCCAAAAAGTGGATTTATTGTATTCAATATTAGAGAATTGATGAATGCGGATACCAATATACGTAATGCTTTATTCTTTAATATCTTAAAGTATGCATGGGGACTTACGTTAAATAAAAATGTAAATACAATCCTAGAAGTGGATGAAGCACATGTATTATTATCTGGTAATAATACACTAGGGGCAGATTTCCTAGCACAAATCCAGAGACGTTCTAGAAAATACAATACAGGAACGATTATTATTACACAACAACCTAGTGACTTCTGTGATCCTAGTGTAATTACACAGGGGAAGGCTATCTTCGATAACGCTTCATATTACTTAATCATGGGGCTAAAAAAACAGGCAACAGAAGACCTATCAAAATTGATTGACTTAAATGATAATGAAAAAGATAGTATTAAGAAATATAGCCAAGGAGAAGCACTATTTGTATGTGGAAGCAGAAGAATGCGAATTAATATTATTGCAACCGAGCAAGAATTAGATTCCTTTGGAAGTGGTGGCGGATTTTAAACTATAAATAGTTTGGTGGTGGTATCATGGATAACTCAAGTACATTTTCAGATAGTTTCTGCGGAGAATATAGAGTTAAGCATATTTTAATTAAACCTAAAATTGCACAGACTATGTCAATAGAAGAAAAAAATAATGCTGATAAAGATGCACTAGATTTAGCAAAAAAGTTAATAGTTAAGCTTGAAAGTGGAGAAAATTGGTCAAAGTTAGTAAAGCAATATTCAGACGACAAGATAAGTAAGTTACGAGACGGATTGATTCAAAATTTTATCAGAGGCTATGTCGATGATGGAATATATACAACAGTTATTCAGCTAAAGGATGGAAGATATGCTAGAAATCCAATAAAAACATCTGAAGGATACCACATAGTATTAAGAGTAAAGAAAAATAATTCTTTATCTGAAGAAGAATCAAAAGATGAAGAAAAAGATGATAAAAATGGGGAAAAACAGGAAAAAGATAATGAAAATCATGTAGAGAGTAATCATGCTGGAACTACATTTACAAGCAGAATGAATGCCATGAGGCCATTCGGTAATACATCCAGCGGTAGTCAAAACAATATATCAACGAATGCATCAAACAGTATAGGTATGCATAATAATTTATCACCTGAACAATTCTCAAATATTCAAAATCTTAGTAATAGTGGGAAACTAAGTAATAATCCAAACCAGAATGTTGGAGTAGGGGATACTGGAAGAAACCAAGTAAAGCAGAGTGGAATGAATGGAAATCCTAGTCTAGCAAATGAAAATCAAAAAATTACTCCAAATTTGGATATAGATGCGAGTAGTAAGCAGAGCGATTCAGTAAGTGCGAAAGTAGGTATTCCTACAGAAAAGCCAGATGATGCAAATCCTAATATTGATATAGAATTAAGCAATGCAAGGATAAAGCATGTAAGGGGAAATGATGAATCAGGAACATCGGATATAATAGAATCAAAAGAAAAGTTCGATACTGGTGCAGAATATCGTCATAAACCTATGCCCTTACAAAGCCCTTTTCAAAATTCAAAAGATGCGCAATTATTACAATCAAGAATTCAAAGGAGCAATCGTTTTGAATTCAATAATAATAGAAATCAAAATGATATTTTGCCAGATGGAATAGATGATGATGTGAATTCAGAAAAATATGTGAATAGCCACCATCAAAGGCCTATTAAAGAAAATAGGCCTATAGTAGCAGATGATGTAACGTCGGATGAAGAGAGTGATTTATCTAGACTTGCCAGTTTTTTCCTAAAAAGAAGAAAATATTTAATATTCATAGGAGTATCTATATTTTTAATTTTGGTTCCATTATTATTTGTTATGGATGAAGATGGTGAGAGTAGAGAATCAAAAGAAAAAAATGATTATTTGTATAGTGATGGGACAGAGGAGGATTTATATAAATTCTTAAAGAAAAGTGGTCTTTGTAAAAACGACGATGAATGTTCTAGTTCACAGGCGGCTAAATTTTATCAGAAATTGAAAGAAGTTCTTAATAGCAATCCAAACTTAACCAAATATGAAGCTGAAGTATTTATTATGAAGTTTATTCAATATGATAGAGAAAAAGATGAGGTATTTGAGGCAATTGATGAAATTGAATATATAGCAGATATTATTGGTTCATCAGGAAAATTCTCTATTGACAATACAGATAAATATGAGGAAGCTTTTACAAGAGAAGATGGGTATTTTATGACATATCGTAAAAATGATTTATGGAATGGACAAACAGAAAATACACAATTGACCAGGGCAAAAATATATAATGAAATTGTAAAGGATTCCAAGACTAGTATAGAGAAGTATGAATTAGAAAAGAAAAAGGAGAATTCAGTCATAACAAGCTATTGTCCAGGCATCACAGTGACAGGGGATTTAGCAGGTACTTATGATATAGAAGAATATATTGCTAAGGTAATCTCTAATGAGAATGACTGGGCCCCAAATGGCAATTTGGAAAACAATAAAGCACAAGCGGTCGCTGCGAGAACCTATGTACTTCGAAGAACAAATAATTGTGAGAACACAATTGAAAATTCCACTAGAAATCAAACGATGGCTGCCGTTGCAAGTAATGCAGCCATTGCGGCTACAAACGAAGTTGCAGGACAAGTATTAGTGGATGCTGAAGGAAATTATATTTCTACTGAATATGATGCCTTCTGTCTAGATCATAGCGATGATGATAATTACTATATTGTTCAAAAAAATGTTGCTATTCCAAAAACATGGGCACAGGAACAAAAAATTCCAACTTCCTATCTTACCAATGTTTGTGGGACTGATGGCGATGGAGGACATGGACGTGGAATGAGTCAGTGGGGATCTAGGTATTTGTCTACACAAGGTTATACTTATGATCAAATATTATATACTTTTTATGATAATGCTACATTAAAAACATTGGTATCATTATCTCTTGGGCTAGAAACAACCGATACAGGATTTATAAAGAGGACTAGTCGCGCTCTACGCGACAATGCTTATTTTTACAATAGTGAAGTTAGCAATGAAGGGGAATGTGCCTGGTATGCAGTCAGAAGGACCAATGAGATTTTGGCCAACATCGGAAGTGCAACTCATGTTACACGAGGTGGAAATGGTGGAGATTTCTGTTATGCTTCAGATTATGCACAATTTGATAAGGTGTATAACGTGAATCAGTTAAAACCAGGTATGGTAATCTCTTGGTCTGGAGGAACCTACGGACACGTTGCCATTATAGAAGATGTGCATTATGATGAAAAAGGAAATATAGAGTCTTTAGATATATCCGAGGGTTCTATTAATTCAGGAACGGGATATAATACCGTATATGATGGTCATGTATTAAGAGACACATATATCTGGAATTTATCTGAAGGCCTATATAAAAATATGATACGCCAATATACGTGTGAAGGTAGTTTAAATGGGAGTACAGGTACAGGATGCCAAAGTTTTGTGAATGTTCCAATAGATCAAATTCAGACAAGATGGGGTTCATATAAATTCATATGTGGGATTGATTTGCTTAGCTAGAAAGGAATCGTATATGAAACAAAAAAAATACATTCTTTTGAGTTTATTATTCCTGATAACAACAGGTTGTTCAGTAGAGTATAACATAGAAATTGATCAGGATACCATAAAAGAACTAGTACAATTTACAGAGAATATAAATGATAATAATAGTGGTATTTCATCAACTGAAGAGTTGACATATCGCTCTTTTATTGATACATTATATACTATTCCTAAAGCTGTTTATATAGATGCCAATGTAAATCCCTATGATGAAATGCAAATGGTTGATGGGGTAGAGTACTATGACAAGAAGATGATTGCATCAGAAACAGAATACGGTTTAATTGGAACATACAATCACTCCATAGAAAGGTATGCTAAAGCAAAAACAATAAACCAGTGCTACAAGAATGTATCAGTATTACAAAACGGTGATACATTAACTCTATCAACAAGTAGAAATAACTTCTGTTTTGAACAGTATACAAACCTTGATGAGATAAGCATTCGAGTAAAGATTGATGAAGAATTATATAGTGTAAGTAGTCATAATGCAGATTATGTAGAGAAAAATGAGTATCGTTGGGATATCAATAAGGATAATTATAATGACAAATCAGTTGTAATCGAACTGCAAAAAAGGAGATCATCTAAAAAAGCGCAGAATGCCATGGCAATTTTAATTGGATTTATAGTAGTGATAATAATTGGACTTTTATTTATATTTTCAATTGCAAGAGGAAAAAATAGACGTAAAAATGAAATTTAAGAGGGTGAAAAAATGAAACTAAAATTTAGAGCAGAGCCAAGAGATGTATTAATTTTTATTATCTTTTGTATTTTTCTATTCTACTTTGTAGGAATTGGGGTTATGAACGCGATTACCTTTATTAGGGAAGGAACATTAGCAGGGTTAAATCCTTTCCCTATCTTTACAAGGGAATATTTTGCCCCTACAATGGTATTTTATTTAATTGCTTTAATTGCAATTTTTGCAAGTGTATCCTCTTATTTTTTCGACAGAGAAGAAGGGATTGGAATCCAAGTTGCTCCAAAAAAAGAAAAAGGATATTCAAGATGGGCTAAAGATAAAGAAATGCAATCTGAATTAAAAAAGGTCTTACCTGGGGAAGAAAACAGTCAATATGGAGGAGTCCCATTAATTAACACAGGAAAAGAAATTTGGGTAGACGATGGTGAATACCACAACCTTGTCATAGGTAGTACAGGAGCTGGAAAAACGCAAACCCTTGTACAGCCAATGGTAAAAATTCTAGCAAAAAAAGGTGAATCAATGATTATCACTGATCCAAAAGGTGAAATCTATGAAAATAATGCCACAGAGCTTAGGGAGCGTGGATATAATATTGTCCTATTAAATTTCCGTGATCCACAAAGAGGAAATTGCTGGAATCCACTTTCTCTTCCTTATAATTTATATAAAAATAACGATTCGGACAAAGCAAACGAGTTATTAGACGACCTTGCTAAAAATATTTTGTATGATGAATCATCGAAAGGCACAGACCCATTCTGGGAGAATACTTCAGCGGACTATTTTGCAGGACTTTCCCTTGCATTATTTGATGATGCTAAGGAAGAAGAAATCAACTTAAATAGTATTAATTTGATGACAACCATTGGAGAAGAGAAAATCGGTGGAACTACCTATATGAAAGAGTACTTTAGTGATAAAGACCAAGCTTCAGCTGCCTATGTTAATGTTTCGAGCACATTAATGGCACCAAGTGAAACCAAGGGTAGTATATTATCTGTATTTAAGCAAAAGATTAAACTATTCTCATCTCGTGAGAACTTATCCGAAATGTTATCACATAGTGATTTTGACATGGAAGACATTGGTAGAAAGAAAACTGCTGTATTTTTGGTTATTCAAGATGAGAAAAAGACATATCACTCATTAGTTACAATTTTCCTAAAGCAGTGCTATGAAACCTTAATTCGAGTTGCACAAGAAAGTGGTGGAAAACTTCCATTTAGGACTAATTTTATTCTAGATGAGTTTGCAAACATGCCTCCATTAAAAGACGTAACAACAATGGTCACAGCAGCACGTAGCCGTAAAATTCGTTTTACGTTTATTATTCAGAACTTTGCCCAATTGTATCAAGTATATGGAAAAGAAAATGGAGAGACAATTAAAGGAAACTGTGGGAATCTAATTTACTTAATTAGTAGTGAGTTATCAGCACTTGAGGAAATTAGTAAAATGTGTGGAGAAGTAAAATCAAAGAAAGATGATAAAACAGCCTCTACACCACTTGTTACAGTAAGTGATTTACAAAGAATGAAAGTGAATTCAATGATTGTTTTAAGAATTCGTATGATGCCTTTTAAAACAGTTATGACGCCAAATTGGAAAATGGAACAGGACAATGCCTGGGGTAAAAAGTATGCGAAGGCAGAATATCCAGAACGTGAAAAACAAGTTGTGCATATGTTTGATTTAAAAAAACATGTAGATGAACATCGTAAGAAAAAGATTGATGACTTAATTAACAATGGTGGAATGCCAAATATGCCTCCATTTCCAGGAATGCCATCTTTACCAGGAATGCCACCCATACCAGGGATGAATCTTCCTAACCAACAAAAGAATCCAATACCCAATCCTTTTATGAGTATGAATTCTAATAATAAATCAAATAACAGTTTGGATGATCTGGTAAAAAGAATTGATGAAAAAATAGCAGAATTAGAAGAGGAAGAAAGAAAAGAAAAAGAGGCTTTAGAGAAAAATAAAAAAGAGAAAGCAACCAAAGAAAAAACAGAAAACACCTCAAAAATTATTGAGGAAAAAGGGATAGAAACGAAAGTAGAAGATACATCAAAAATGATTTCTACAAATGAGATTACAGATGATCAATTCTTTGATGACTTCTTTAATGATGAAGAATAATACCTAAATACAGAATACAAATTCTGTATTTTCTAATGATTATATATTTTGGAAATCCTATGATATAAAAGACCTATAAAAAAATGAAATACTTGCATATAGTATAGTAGGGTGGTCAATATGGTATCAAGTATATCTATAACAGAACTTAAAGAGAAAATTGGTTCTATTAATATTATAGATATAAGAAATAGCCAGAGTTATAATAATAATCATATTCCAAGTGCTACAAACATCCCTATGGAAAAATTACTTGTGGATGCAAAAAAATATTTGCAAGCTAATACAATATATTACATATATTGCCAAAAGGGAATTAGTAGTCCTAAAATTTGTCAGATATTAAATCGAATGGGATATCATACAATGAATATATCTGGTGGATATGAGGAATGGATATTACAAAATTAGATATAGCATAAAAAGCTATATCTTTTTCATTCCATTCTATTATAAAAAACGTAATACAAGATGCTTTTAAAGTTTTTTGACAAAAACAATAAAATATGTTATTATGAATGTGTCAAGGAAACTTGCATAAAATAAAAAAGGAATACCTAGTTTAGACGAGTTAGGTACTATTCCAAAAATATTTGTTTTAGTACCGACTTATACAGTTGGTACTATTTTTATTAGAATGATTAAAATCACAATAATAAGGAGTATTATGATAGTACAAAGATATTTCTCTGATTTTCTCATAATTTCACCTCCTTCCACCTCTAAAGGTAAAGGAGAATAGTACCTAAACTAACTAAATATTCCTATAAATATTATACTATTAATGAAATGTTACCACAAGTACACAAATGAAAAGATTACTATTTTGTGAAAAAGAGAATGTTAATCTAGTTATAAAACCATAAAAAATGCCTGAGAGACCTATTGATTATAATGAGAAAGAGTCCCTGTAAATTGCTAAAAGAGGAATTATGAAGGGAACAGATTCTACTTGTTATGGATATTCACGATTGTTAATGATACAAAAATTTTGAAAACTTTATACTATAAAAAGCACTTTTTTGTACTATATATGGAGGTAATACCAGTCTTTTCCCTGGATAATGGGAGTTATATTTAATACTATGACATCATAGTATTTTTAAGTTTAAATATTTAAAAATAATAATGCAAACAACTAATGAAAAGTTACTATATTTGAAAGCATAAATATATATGTCACCTTTTAAAAATAAAAATGAGGTAAATTCTTATAAATAAATAATACAACAATATTTAAGAACTTATAAAATATATTTACGAAATTGCACTATTTTTGTTTATAAAACTTTAAAAATACACATAAAAGTATTATAATTATAACAGAATGGAGAAAATATGGAAGAATTCATTAGAAATATACTAGAACAATTAACAAGTTTTGTATATAGTAATAATATTCTTATTAGTTTGTTTTTTGGGATGTTTATTGTTATACTAGAGTCTATTATACCAATTTTGCCTTTGGCTCTTTTTATTGCTGTAAATACAGTGGTATTTGGGAATGTTATCGGTTTTATTATTTCTTGGATTGGAACGATTATTGGATGTAGTTTAAGTTTTTTCATATTTAGAAAAGGATTGAGTAAGAAAATATATAAGCATATAGATCATAAAACTAAAAGCAAAGAGCTCATGAAAAAAATAAGTAATTTAGATTTCAGTAAACTTGTATTAATTTTAGCAATTCCATTCACCCCTGCATTTTCTGTTAATATTGGCGCTGGGTTATCTAAAATGAAGTATCAAAAGTACTTGCTTGCCCTAATGATTTCCAAACTTTCTATTATTTATTTTTGGGGATTTATTGGAACCACATTTATAGAAAGTATTACAGACATTGGTGTACTTATTAAAGTAGCATGTATTTTGCTAATTACCTTTATATTATCACGTATTGTGATTAAACAATTTAAAATTGAGTAGGAGGAAGTATGGACGTTATTATTGTAGGACTATTAATTATAATATTAATATTTGTAATTATTTCAGTATCAAAAAATATAAATGAATCGAATATTACAGAAAGATTAGGAAAATTAGAAACAAACATGATAAAAGAGATTGCCGATTTTCAAAATACATTATCCAAAGATCTTCATACTGATTTTGATAATTTAAATGAGAAAATAGAAGTTCGACTACGTTTAATTAATGATGGTGTTAATGAAAGGCTTGACAAAAATTTTGAAAAAACAAATAAGACATTTAATTCGGTATTAGAAAGACTCTCTAAAATAGATGAAGCGCAGAAGAAAATTGATAATCTATCGAGTGATATTGTCTCTTTACAAAGCGTTTTAACAGATAAGAAAACACGTGGTATTTTTGGAGAGGTGAATCTAAATCATATTATGACAAGTGTGTTCGGCGATAATAATCAAAACGTATACCAAATGCAATATAGTATGCCAAACGGAACCATTGTTGATTGTGCTTTGTTTGCCCCAGAACCATTAGGTCTTATTGGAATCGATTCTAAATTTCCATTAGAACACTATCGTATGATGGTAGACAAAAATATGTCACAAGAAGTAAGAGAACAGGCAGAAAAAATGTTTAAAGTAGATATGAAAAAGCATATAGATGCGATTGCTAGTAAATATATCATATCAAATGTAACTGCGGATCAAGCCATCTTATTTTTGCCTGCAGAAGCTATTTTTGCTGAAATTAATGCATATCATACTGACTTAATTGAATATGCTTATAAAAAAAGAGTGTGGCTTACAAGCCCAACAACCCTTATTAGCACATTAACAACCATTCAAGTAATTATCAAGAATATGGAACGTGATAAATATGCATCTGTTATTCATCAAGAATTGAAATTATTAGATGAAGAATTCAAACGTTACAAGGACCGTTGGGACAAACTGTCAAGAAGCATTGAAACCGTTGGAAAAGATGTAAAAGATATACATACTACAACAGAAAAAATAACAAAACGCTTTCACTCTATCAATCAAGTAGAAATGGAAGGAATCACATATGAAGAAACTGAAAGAGATGAATAATTTGATTTGTATATTTGTAACCATTTATAGTCTATATCTTGCCATTACAAGTAGTGGTGGTCTTTATGGATCATTAATAAAACTATCTGTAATACCGATTATTTTTTTGCCCCAGATAATAGAAAAATTATTCCAAGTAAATATAAACAATTGGATGAAAAACATTTATGTAATCTTTATTTTTATAGCACATTTTCTAGGCTCTATTGTAGATTTATATCATACAATCTACTGGTATGATTCTTTTACTCATTTTCTGTCAGGGATTTTAATTGCTTTTTTAGCTACCTATATTTTAGTACTTTGCAAAAAATATAGTGAAAAATCAATTGTATTTACCGTGCTATTTATTATGGGGCTTTCATTTCTAGTAGCAGGCCTATGGGAGATGTTTGAATTTACTTCCGATAAACTCTTTGGAAAAGATGCACAGAATGTATTAACAACCGGAGTAGATGACACTATGAAAGATATGATTGTAGCGGCACTAGGGACTGCGTTATACTGTATATTGTATGTTTATGAAGAGTGTGAAAACAAATATATTATTATCAAAAAATTTATAAGAAGTATATAGGAGAGTATATGAATAATAAAGAGTATTTAAACTATTTAATAGAAAACTACCAAATGAATAATGCCAATAGTGAGGGCCTAAAAGACTATTTGCGACAAGTAAGAGCATCATTGAACCCAAGTGGCAAAGAAGAGACACAAACGTCTACATCTAAAGGATTTCAAAAATCAATTGGATCAGGGAAAATAACAGGCGGAATGAATATGTATCCAGAGCATGAATCTAAAAACACAATATTTAATCAGCAAGGAGCAACTAATTTTTTCATGTTAGCGCTTCTTACCTTTTTCTTTGAAACTATGTTCATTTTATTATCATTATATATTTATTAAAAAATAGAAGAATATCCATAGACTTTTATTTTTTTTATGCTATAATAGGAAGCAATTTGTAGGAGGTGTTAACTTGCGTAAAATAAACTTACCTGTCCTTGTCTTAAAAGGAATAACATTACTTCCTAATAATGATATACGAGTGGAATTTGATAATGATGGTAGTAAAGGCATTATAGATGAAGCAGAATTATTTCATGACAATAGAATCTTAGTTGTTCATCAGAACAATGTATCAGAAGAAAAAAGCGATTTACCAAAAATTGGAATCATAGCTAAAATTAGTCATAAGTTAGAACTTCCAAATGGAAGTTTGCGAGTAGTAATTACAGGGATGGATCGTGCACAAGTTGTTGAGTATTTGAATCAAAATAAGTCTGGTGAAACATTAGAATCAATTGTAGTAAAACTAAATGAATCGGACATCCCAGCGGAAACAGAAAAAATGTATATGGATAAACTCTATAAGGAATTTGAGAGGTACACAAAACAAATACCCTATGTTTCCAACAGTGCACTAGGGACAGTATCCAATACAAAGTCACTAAATAAAATTACAGACATCATAGTTCCATACTTACAAATAGAGAATGAAAGAAATCTAGAATATGTATATGAGACGAATTGTGTGAAAAGATTGGAAATGATCTTAGAAGATATTTATCACGAGATGGAAGTCTTCGAAATAGAGCAAGAAATTGATGAAAAAATAAAGAAAGACCTTGATGACAATCAAAAAGAATACATCTTAAGACAAAAAATAAAGGTAATTAAAGAAGAGCTGGGGGAAAGTAGTATTAAGGACGATGATGTATCTTCCTTAAAGAGACAGATTGAAATGTTAAAGGCACCTGAAAAGGTAAAAGAACGACTATATAATGAAGTATCTAGATTTGAGACCCTTACGATAGCTTCGCCAGAACTAAATATCATTAGAAGTTATATTGATTGGTTATTAGCGCTTCCTTGGAATAACTATACCATTGATAATGATGACTTAGTAGAAGTTAGAAAAAAATTAGATGAATCTCATAACGGGTTAGATGAAGTAAAGACTAGAATTATTGAATTTTTAGCAGTAAAACAAATGACCAACAGTTTAAGGGGACCAATTATTTGTTTGGTAGGGCCTCCTGGTGTAGGAAAAACTTCTTTAGCCTTTAGTATCGCTTCTGCAATGCATCGTAGTTTTACCAAAATATCGGTTGGGGGTGTCCATGATGAAGCAGAATTAGTAGGGCATAGAAGGACATATTTAGGTGCTAGCCCTGGTAGAATCATTCAATCATTAAAAAAAGCAAAAAGCTCCAATCCTGTATTTTTAATTGATGAAATTGATAAAATGCAAAAGGATTATAAAGGAGATCCATCTAGTGTTTTGTTAGAAATATTAGATCCTGAACAAAACAAATTCTTTAGTGACAATTATATAGAAGAAGAATATGATTTGTCCAAAGTAATGTTTATAGCAACCGCAAATTATATTGAAGATATTCCAGAAGCATTGAAAGATCGTTTAGAAATAGTTGAATTATCAGGATATACAGAATATGAAAAAATAGATATTGCGAAAAAGTACCTTATCCCAAAAATTTGTAGAGAACATGGAGTAAATGTAGCAGGAATTGTCATAAAGGATGATGTAATTAAGAAAATTATACGTTCATATACAAAAGAGGCAGGAGTTCGTGAATTAGAAAGAAAAATAGCAACTATCATTCGAAAAATTGTAACATCTATTGTAGAAAAAAGAATTTTAATGAATAAATATATTATTGATATAAAAAAGGTGGAAGAGTTTCTAGGAAAGCCAAAATATGATATCTATAAAGGAGTAATATCAGAAATAGGCGTTGTTAATGGGCTTGCCTATACACAATATGGCGGAGATATACTTCCTATTGAAGTTACGTATTTTAAGGGGACAGGAACACTTGTATTAACAGGTTCTCTAGGAGATATTATGAAAGAAAGCGCCATGATAGCACTCGATTATATCAAAACAAATTATAAAAAATTTGGAATAAAATATGATGATTTAATTCAAAATGATATTCATATCCATGTACCAGAAGCAGCTATCCCAAAAGAAGGCCCAAGCGCAGGAATTACACTTACAACAGCTCTCATTAGTGCATTTACCAAACTAAAAATTCCCAAAAAGCTAGCCATGACTGGAGAGATTACCCTAAAAGGAACAATACTTCCGATTGGTGGATTGAAAGAGAAGAGTATAGGGGCACTTAGAACAGGAATCCAAAAAATAATTATTCCAGAAGCTAACGCTAGGGATTTAGATGAAATCCCATCGGAAGTAAAAGACAATATAGAATATATTACAGTAAAAGATTACAAAGAGGTGTTTGATATTTTGAAAGAAGTGACGACATAATGGATGAGGAATTGTTAAAATATGTGAATTATAAATGGATAGTAAGTGCCATATATAGAGAAGAAGGATATATTGAAAATAATTGTACAGAAGATGACGAGTTTGAACAAGATTTTTTCTGTACAGTCAATTTAGACCATATGATAACAATACTAGAAGGTAATCTAGAATATCAAATGTTTGATAAACAAAAATTAAATAATATAGCTTCTGCTATGAGATATTTTATTCAAAAATATGAGCACGATAAAGATAAAGAATCTAAAATAGCGTCCTGTAATAGGATACTAGATTTAACCAAGCATCCGAAAGGAAAGCCAATAAAACACTTTTATAAAGAAGAATATAAGATAAGGAATCAGGAACCTCTAAAAAGGGTAACACCTGATATTAAAATAGAAATTGATAAGCAACTGATAATAGATATAAAATATCTAGTGGCTTTAACACGTTTAAGTGATAAAATTCCAGTAGGTGATGTGGAATTCTTAAAGAGCGTAAATATCTTTATATATGAATATCCAAAAATTATGATGGATATTCATATATATCAATACCTACTTTATATTCTAAAAGAAAATCAGAAATATAAAGAAAATGAGGAATTACAACGTTTAAATAATTCATTATTAGATTACTTTAATGAAACTGAAAAAAAGGATGAAGAGTTACACAATCAGGCTTGTAAGCAGAATATATTCTCCTTATTATTTAATTCTGATTTAGAAAGATCATTAACTGCATTAAAAGAGTCTGCAGATTTCTTTGATCAAACAAATTTTGATATACTATGTGAATATATTATCAAAAATGTAGAGACATGTATGTTTGATGATAATATACGTAGTAATGCAAAAGAATTGTTACATACCTTTATATCAGAAAACCCTAACTTGAATATGAAATATTCTCTCAATGAATTAAAAATAAGTCTGAATGTTCATGAGAACAAAGAATTTAAGGAGAAAAACATAAAGTTTTATCGTCACATTGGTAAACAATATAGATTGTACTTACCTCATAATGATAATTTAATGCTACAAAGATTTAAGAAAGTCATAAATGAAAGAATAAGTAGCACAGCTTATTATTTACTTAAAATACTGTCTATTGAAGAAGATTATGGTAGTATTAGCGCAAATCCATATGTAGCAAATTATATCAACTATATTTTAGATAATTACCCATTAATTAAGGAAAATCCAACGTATTTAGACAATATAGAGGATATATTAATAGAAAATAAATATTGGTTGCAATACAATGTAAAAGATGTTGCTTCTATAAAAGAAAGTCTTGAAATTCAAAAAAAGATAAAAAAACTACGTAAGTAGAATAATTTATCTTTTTTTTCATATGCTTTACTGAACATGAAAGGGGCAAATATAATGAAGAAAATAATTCCTTTTAAAAAAGATATTATTTTTAAAACCAATATATCAGAAATTACAAGTATATCTTTAGAACATACATTATCAAGAACCGAAGGAAATTCTATTGGTGGAAATTTTACCGTTAGTGGAGAATATAAAATAGCTGATGAAAGTATTCATACGGAAACATTTTCCTATGATTTACCATTTGATATTCATATGGATGAAAAGTATGATTTAGAGAATGCTATGACCGATGTAGATGATTTTTATTATGAAATCATTAATGATAACGTTCTATCCGTAAGTATTGATGTACTGATAGATAAATTAGAAGAAAAATTATTGCCAGAGGTAGAGAAAGTAGAAGAAGTTAAACCTATAGAGTCAGTTACGATAGAAGAGGATAGGGTGTTCACTTTAGATGAAGCACCAACAGTGCAAACATCTGAAGAGCTGGTAGTGAATACTGAAGAACCAAGTGAAATAGAAACCGTAGTAGAGTCTAGATGCATAGAGCCAGAGGATATGAAAGAAATAGAACAGGAGCAAAGAAAAGACATGGAAATCCCATCTGAAATTACATCATTATTTGACAATATGGATGCTTCTAGTGAAACTTACAAGAGTTACAAAGTATACATCGTAAGAGAAGGAGACGGCTTAGAATTCATAATGGAAAAATATTCCACCACAAAAGAGATTATAGAGCAATACAATGATTTAAAAGAATTAAAAATAGGAGATAAAATTATCATTCCATCTCTAAATGAAAACGCTTAATGAAGTATTAAGAAAATATGATTTAAAACCAAACTATTATAGGAAGAATGGAAATGTAACCATTGTGGATTCTAAACGGGGAAAATTTGTACTAAAGCAAAAAAAGGAAACCTTGGATGAAAGTATTTATAAATATTTAGAATCAAGAAATTTTAATTATTATCCATCAATGATAAATGATGAAGAAGATTTGTATCAAATTAGTGAGTATATTGAAGATATACAAATGCCCAGCGATCAAAAAATGATTGATATGATTGAGCTAGTAGCACTTCTTCACTATAAGACAACACATTATAAAGAAGTAGATGAGGATGATTATAAAAAAATTTATGAAGACATAACTAACAATATTAATTATCTATATAGTTACTATATAGATGTAATTAGTATTATAGAAACCAAAGTATACATGAGCCCATCAGAATATTTACTAGCCAGAAATATTTCAAAAATATTCGCATCCATTGAATTCTCTAGAGGAGAACTAGAAAAATGGTATAATCTAGTAAAGGAAAAAAGAAAACAACGATTGGTTGTTTTACATAATAATCTAGAAATAAATCATTTTATAAGAAATAAAAACTCATACTTAGTTAGTTGGGATAAGGCAAAAATTGATATACCTATTTTTGATTTATATAAATTATATAAAAATCATGCACTTGATTTTGATTTTGAAGGAATTTTTAGAGCCTATGAGAAAACGTATCCACTACTAGAAGAAGAAAGAAAGTTATTATTTATATTGATTACGCTACCAGATAAAATAGAATTTAACGATAGTGAGTATAAGATGTGTAAAAAAATTAGTAGACAAATAGATACACTTTATAAAACAGAAGCTCTCCTATCACCATATTATTCTGCAAAAAAAGAAAATAAACCCTATTATAAAGAAACATAGTAAAAATAAATTAAATCGAGTGACAATGAAGAAAGTTAAAATAATTTGATAAACAAACAAGATGAAAAAGATAAAAAGTAAGATAATCCATTTATTTCTGCCACCCCACCAATTATTACATCCATTTGGCATATAAATCACCTAGTATAATGTATGATTGCACCATAAGTCTGTATATGTATATGTCTATATATTGTGGTTTTTCGATGAATTAAGAGATACAGTAAATAAAAACTGTATTTTTTCTTACAGAATTTTAATCATAGTTTGTAATAGTAGCAACTGCAAAAGAATAAATTGAAATCTAGATATATGTATGATAAAATGTTATCTAGAAAGTAATGGTGAATGTAATGGAGAAGTATATACCAGACATGTATCAAAAAAGTATCTATACAGTAGATTACCAAAAACTAATAAATAGAGGTGTAAAATGTATTCTATTTGATTTAGATAATACATTGGTTCCCTATCATATAAAACACGCAAATGAGAAAATTTTAGAATTATTTAATAAGTTAAGAGAAATGGGTCTGAAAGTCATTATCTTTTCTAACAGCCCAAAGAAAAGATTAAATGTATTTAACAAAGAATTAGCAGTAGATTGTTTCCCTGGTGCTAGAAAACCATCTAAAAAAGGATTTGAGTCCGTTCTAAATAAATATAAGTATAGCATTACAGAAGTGGCCATTATCGGAGATCAATTACTAACAGATATTGTAGGTGGTAATAGAGTTGGAATCACAACTGTACTAGTAAATCCAGTCAGCACTAAAGACCCATATTGGACAAAACCAAATCGATTTTTTGAAAGAAAAATAATGAAGAGATTAAGAAATCGTGATTTATTTTCGAAAGGTAGATACTATGATTAAAAAATGCATAGGATGTGGTGCTATACTTCAAACCGAAGAGATAGCTATGGACGGATATATACAAAAACAAAATTATGATAATAGTCTTTTTTGTGAGAGATGCTTTAAAATACGAAACTATGGAGAGTATAAAGTAATGGAAAAGACAAACCAAGACTTTCTCCCTATTTTACAGAAAATAGGAAAGACAAATGATTTGGTTATTCTCGTTGTAGATATATTTAATGTTAACAATCAACTTGATGAAATCAAAAAATATATAGAAAATCCTGTGCTACTGGTACTTACAAAACGAGATATATTACCTTTATCAGTATATGATGAAAAGTTAAAGAAAGTATCAACAAAAATGGGAATGAACATTGTGGACACGGTATTAATTAGTAGTTATAAAAATACTAATTTTGATGAACTCATGAATAAAATATATAGTTATAAAACATCAAAAAACGTATATGTAATAGGATATACAAATGCAGGAAAGTCAACGATGATTAATAAGATTATATATAACTATTTTAATCAAGATATGGAAATCACAACGAGTATGTTACCATCCACAACCCTTGATTCTATTGAAATTAAATTAAGTGATGAATTAACAATAATCGATACACCAGGAATTTTAAACATGGGGGATATATGTCATTTTGTGGATATCAAAACACTAAAAAAGATTACTCCAAAAAAAGAGATTAAACCAATTACATATCAAATTAAAGCAGCACAATCTATTTTGCTAGATGATTTAGCTAGAATTGATTTAGAGGATAACAATAACGTTACTATATATGTATCAAATCAAGTCAAAATAGAAAGGACATTTCACCCAAAAGACAAATTACAAGTATTCGAAAAGCATGAACTACATTTACAACCACATCAAGATATAGTGATAAGTGGGTTAGGATTCTTAAAATTCACAAATAAGGGTAACATTACTATATATACGATTCCAGGAGTTCATGTGTTTGTGAGAGATAATCTGATCTAGTTTGTTAAATTATCTTTTTTTTTATTGTAAAACAATGTATAATGAGAATGAGAATAGGAGAGGTGTAGATGCTAGGAAAAATTATTGCAATTGAAGACAATACAGTTTCTATTGAACTTAAAATTGATTTAACAAAATTTCAAAGTCTTCTAAATTTACACGTTGTAATGCAAGAACCATCAAGAACTATTATAGGAGAAATTATTGATATAAAAGAAGATATTGCTTATGTAAACTTATTAGGTGAATTTGTTCAAGGAAAATTTGTATACGGAGTAATAAAAAAACCATCATTTGCGGCTGTGGTACAATTGGTAGCAAAAGATAAACTACCTCATATTGTAAGTGTAGACTCCTATGATGATATAAAGGATTTATACATTGGAGAAAGTCCAATCTATGATGGTTTAAAAATAGGAATGAATATCAATGCCTTTTTTAGTAATCATTTCTCTATATTTGGAAATACAGGTTCAGGAAAGTCATGTGGGATAGCTCGAATTATCCAAAATTTATTTCATAAAAAAAATCCACCATATCAAGCCAATTTATTTATCTTCGATGCATATGGAGAATATCATACAGCATTTAAGGATTTAACAAATATATCAGAAGATATTAATTTTAAAACATATACAACCAATTTAGAATCTAGTAATAGTGAAATCTTACGAATTCCACTATGGTTACTTGGTGTAGATGATATTGCCCTGTTATTAGGAGTAGAAAAACCAACACAACTTCCTATCATAGAAAAAGCATTAAAGTTAGTCACTGTCTTCGCACAAGAGGGAGAAGAAAATGAGAAAATAAAAAATGATATTATTTCTAGAGTTTTATTAGATATACTATCAAGTGGGAAACCTGCTGCTCAAATAAGAGATCAAATGGTATCAATTTTATCAAACTATGAAACGCCAAAGTTGAATCTAGGGACAGAAGTATATCAGCCTGGATATAGTAGGGAATTGAAACAATGTATGACAATTGACTCGAGTGGGCGATTGCGGGATATTGAATTAATTACAGATTTTTTAGAGGCATTCTTACTCACACAGTATGACCTAGTTCTACCAGATGGAAGTTTTTCGTATACAATTGATCATCTGGCACAAGCATTCGATTTTGCGCTAATATCAGAAGGAAGTTTAACAAATAATTCTGTATTTGAGGAGATGAATATACTAAGGGTTAGAGTTCATAGTTTAGCAAATAGTGAATTTAGAAAATACTTTGAATATCCAAAATATATTAGTAAAAATGCCTATATCAATAAATTGATGACTGCAGATAATGGAAGAAAAGCCCAAATTGTGAATTTTAATATTAACTATGTAGATGATAGATTGGCAAAGAATATTACTAAAATTTATGCAAAAATGCTATTTGACTTTTCAAAAGATCATAAAAACGGTATACAAATGCCATTTCATATTATTTTAGAAGAAGCACACCGATATGTCCAAAATGATATGGATAGAATGATTTTTGGATATAATATTTTTGAGAGAATTACCAAAGAGGGAAGAAAGTATGGCGTTTTACTAGGTCTTATCTCCCAACGCCCATCAGAATTATCCGATACAGTTATCTCACAGTGTACAAATTTCTTAATATTTAAGATGATTCATCCAAAAGATGTAGAATATATTAAAGAGCTAGTTCCAAACGTAACACCAGAACTTGTTAAAAATTTTAAATTGTTACAACCAGGAAATTGTATTGCATTTGGAAATGCATTCAAGGTTCCTATTTTAGTGAAAATGCAAATGCCAAATCCTGCTCCAAGTAGTAGTAGTTGTGATATCAGTGGAGTTTGGTTTGCAAAAGAAAAATAAAGATTTAGAGGTACTAAAATAGTACTTCTTTTGTTTCTTTGTCAAGAAGTGTTTGAGAACCGCCGTAAGTATAGAATGAAAATATGATTTGTTATTAGATATAAAAATAATGATAAAAGTGATGATTTTGAAAGATAATTGTAAAAAACATGAAAAAGTATGATAAAATATTATTCAGACAAGGGAGGTTTAATTGTGATTTATTCAGCAGTAATTGAAAAAAATAAACATTGTAAAGAAATACAAACTAATCATTTGCTTACTTTATGTGAAATTGGAGAGGATTATAAATCATTTTGTGATGATTTAGAAGGATTAATTAAATCTAAAAGTAATAGGGATTTAGTTAGAAAAGTATATCATGTTATGCAAGGAAAATTATCTATTGGTTCTAACAAATATAAAGAGTTTATAGAAAAGCATAAGCATACTATAGAAATAATGAATAAGTATTCTTGTTTAAGCAATTTAACTGTTTTAAGTTATGACGTAAAAGGAAACCGTAGAGAAAATTTAGCTGAAGATTATTTTTATCAATATATTCAAGAACATAAGGAAGATATTGAAACAATAAAAGCAGTAGCATTAAAAATTAAAGATCTTGGGTTTAATGAAATTACTTTTGGAGAAAAATTAGATTTTACTAAAGCTGAATATGAGTTAGATACTTCATTTGGAAGTGATTTTGCTTTTTTAGAAAATATGGAAGTTAATCCTACATATTTAAATAGTCCAATTAAATACAGAACTAACGATTCATGTTATTGCATGATTTTAGGATCTAGTGGATATGGTAATAATAAGGGAGTTAATAAATATTATAAAAATATAGAATTAAATAGTTTGATATTTGATTCAAATAGATTACCAAATGAAATAACAAACGAATCTACTATAGAGGTAATTTATGAATTAGCACAAAAGAAAAAAGCAGAGCATGAAGATATACGAGATTCTGTAGATTTAAGTATATCTACCAGCGATTTAAAAGATTGTTTTGAACGTTTGAAAGCAGTAACTGAAAGAATTGATAAAATAAAAGATAATCAAGAATTAATGAATTTATTAAATCAAATGCAAAATACATTGACACAATTACAATTATTTGGAGTGAATTTTGAAAATCAAATAGTTGATTCTCATACAGGTATTACAGATGAAACAATGAACAGAGAGAAAGAATTATATTTAGATAGAAGATATTGGAATTAATAGATATTTATTAAATTTTACTAGAATTTAACAAAGTGGTAGCAATGAATTGCTACTTTTTTTGTATAATAGAAAAGTCATACTCAAATTATTGAAAAACGATTGACACAAACATTTGCTCTTGATAGTATTAAGGCAGACAGGTGGTGAATAAAATGATAATCCATAAAGCATATAAATTTAGAATCTATC
>CAJTZW010000004.1 GCA_910584305.1 uncultured Bacilli bacterium | reverse complement strand
GTTTGTGTCAATCGTTTTTCAAAAATTTGAGTATGACTTTCCTATTATACAAAAAAAGAAATAAATATTATTTCAATTTTAGATTTAACATTTTTCTTAATTGCTCTACTTTATCGTATTCTGAGGTTCTCACCATTTTGATTGTATTTTTATACATCAGATAGAATCGGATTACCACTCCTAAAAAGGTTCCAAATACTAGTATAATTCCTAACCAATAAATATTTAAAATAACTAGGAAAAGGCCCAATCCAATTCCTACGAAACTGATTAAAAATAACAAAACGAATGCTGTCTTATTCTTCATCTCTAGTTCTAATTGAGAGACCTTATGTTTTAAGTATTCAACTTGTTCCTCTTTTGTAAGTTTCATATTTTTTACAACATTATTATACACAATCTCACTTTTATTAGTTTCCTCACCACTAATATATATATTTAATCCTTCATTCATATTCAACACTCCCTGCTACTTTCATTATAACACATATTCTATATGAAAAAAAGCCAATTAATTGGCTTTTGGATAAATTTTTGTATATGTTCTTCCATCTTTAAACACTTTGTTTGGATTAGGATTCATTGTATGTATTGTCGTATAATGCTTTGTAGTTCCCTCTGATAACCTCTTTTTCAAATACGTAACTATCTTCCTATATTTATAATACTTCTTCAATACTTGAATTTCTGTCATTTTCTTCCACCTCGCGGGATATTATACCACACTATTTGATTTTTCCAAAATTTTTAAATGGAAAAAGACGAAATACTACTTTACCTTCCATTGTATCTTTCGGAATTAGCCCAATGAAACGACTATCTAGGGAATTATCACGGTTATCACCAACTACAAAATAATATCCATCGGGTATTTTATCATACCCTAATTTTTTTAAGGAAAAATCTTCTGTTTCCTCTACTAAAAATGGTTCATTTATTTTTTTGTTATTGATATATAATGTATTATCTTTATATTCAATGGTTTCTCCTGGAAGTCCAATCACACGCTTTACTAATTTATCACCATTATATTTTAAAACTACAATATCAAATCTTTGAAAATCTGTGTCATATTTTTCTAATAGTAATATATCCCCATCATTTAGCGTGCTATTCATAGAAGGTCCATTTACTCTTACAGGTGTTATTATAAAGGTACGTAGTAGCACTACTACTATTATTATGATTATATATGGCACTAATTCTTTTATATATTTCACATTACCATCCCTTTAATAGAAAAAGGCATACTACGCTGCCTTATCTGTTGTTATTTTATCTCTACGTTCTTTAATTCTTGGTTGACTTACTAAAGTTCTTAAATAATTTAATTTAGCACGTCTTACTTTACCTTTACGAATTACTGTAATTTCTGCAATTTTAGGTGTATTAAATGGAAATATTTTCTCAACTCCAACACCAGCAGAAATTTTTCTAACTGTAAAGGTTTTAGATACCCCACTACCTTTGATGGCCATAACAATTCCCTCAAACGCTTGGATTCTTTCTCTTTTTCCCTCAACGATCTTTTGATCTACCCTAATCGTATCTCCTACACGAAATTCAGGAAAATCTGTTCTAATTTGACTTTTTGTAATCTTTTCAACTAAATTCACAATGTCACTCTCCTTTTCTATTTCTATGATCATAAAGATATTCTCCAGCGGATCACTTTAAACATTCTATCATATTTTATTTTGTAATGCAACCATTTTTTATGATTGCTATTTTATCGACTCTTTCCTTTTGTTTCTTCTTCTATTATATTTTGATTCATTTGTTTGTAGATAAGCTTGGTTTTTAATTCACGTTCTAACAAATTAATTTTCTTCAACAAAATATCAATATATTTATCATCTAGATATTTTCGATATTTATATTCAATCACATCTTTATAACGAGTCAAATCATTTAAAGCCATAGCTATTGTAGTTGGTGTTTGGTCATCATCGCTTTCTGTTAAATCCATCATATATTGTAGATAGTATTCTAATTTTCTTTTATTTTTTTTCTTTAGTACTTTTTCAATAAAACCCGGTTTCATTAACAAAAGAGAATTAACAACGACACCATCGTATGCGATTTCATTCTTTGGGGTAATTTTAAATCCATTCATCTTACTATTATCAATTTTGACTTCTTGTTTATCATATTTATGTTTATCTATTACATAAGCTTTTTCCTTTGCCATGTTAATCATCTCTTTCTAGTAAGTCTGGTCTACGCTCCATAGTTCTTCTCAAACTTTGTTCTTTTCGCCAATTTTCAATATTTTTATGGTGTCCTGATAATAATACATCTGGCACTTTTTGCCCCATAAAATCTATTGGTTTTGTATAGTCTGGGTAATCTAATAAATTGTTATTAAATGAATCATTTTCATGAGACTTTTTAGCAATCACACCATCAATTAAACGAACCACACTATCAATAAGTATCATGCTAGGAATCTCGCCACCAGTGACTATATAATCCCCAACACTAATTTCTACATCCACCATGGAACGGATTCGTTCATCAAATCCTTCATAATGTCCACATAATAAAATGATATGCTTTCTCTGTGATAGTTTATATGCGTACTTCTGGTTATACACCTTTCCTTGAGGGCTCAACATAATCACAAGAGATTCCTTCGTTCTAACACTCTCAATTGCACGATAAATTGGTTCTGGCATAAGTACCATTCCTTCACCACCACCAAATGGATAGTCATCTACCCGATTATGTTTATCGGTTGTGAATGCTCGAATATCATGAATAGAAATTTCTACCTTATTCGATTCAATTGCCCTTTTTATAATAGATTCTCCTAATATTCCTGTAAACATATTAGGAAATAATGTTAGTACATCAATCTTCATGAATCAATCCCTCAATGCTTTCAATTTCTATTTTCTTACCATCTATATCTATTTTTTTTATAAATTCAGGAATATTAGGAATTAAATTTTTATTCTTATCATTTTCTATCACCAAAATATTATGAGCTTTATTTTTTAAAATAGATGTTACGCTTCCAATGTATTTGTCATTATCGTATGCTCTTAATCCAATATAGTCCTCATCTAATAATCCAGGAAGTTCAATTTCTTCTCGTTTAAAATAGATAGATTCTCCCTTATATTGTATGACATCGTTGATGTCATTTATACCATCAAATGTAAGCATATCAAATATTTTATGATGCCTATAATTTGTAACAATTACTTTCTCTTTTTTCTTACCAATATATAAATTTGCATTTTTTCTATATACTTCTTTCTTATATGGAAAATCAGATAGGATTCTAACTTCTCCCTTAATTCCATGGGTATTTACAATTTTACCAATATATATATAGTTCATTGTTACACCTACTTATCTAATTCATATAAAATGATACTGGTAGCTACACCTACATTTAGACTCTCACAAACATCACTCATATCGATATATATGAAAGAATCACACAGCTTTTCTACTTCTTCTGATATGCCATTTCCTTCATTGCCCATTATTATAACAAATTTTTGCAATTTTTCAATATCTTTTAGACTTTTTCCATGTGTTACCTTTGTTCCCATAATTTGGTAATTTTGTTTCTTTAAATCTGGTAAACACTTTTGTAAATCTGATGCAACGATATTCATATGAAACAACATTCCCTGACTAGCCCTTATAACCTTTGAATTATATATATCCACAGTACCATTTCCTATCACAATTGTATCAATATGAAATGCTACAGCACTACGTATAATTGTACCTAAATTCCCTGGATCTTGAATTTCATCTAAAGCAAGTATTTTTTCTCCCGCGATTGCAACTTGCTCTTTTTTTCTACAAACACCAATCATAGTTGGAGCCGTTTCTAGTTCACTAATATATGTAAGCACATTATTTGATGCATAAATTGTCTCTACATCTAAAGGAAATAAAGCATTCTCTTCTAATATCAATTCCTTTAAATATCCTGATTTATATGCTTCTAATACAAGATGTTCTCCTTCTACCAGAAATAATCCATTCTTATCCCTATATTTTTTTTGATGTAATTTCTTAATATCTTTAATCTTCTCATTCTCTACAGAAGTATATACCATATTATCACCATATTCATTGTATCAAAAAAACACATCAAATTAAAGATGTATTTTTAGTTGTTATATAACTAAATTGCATTTCACTATATATATTTCTACTGTATTTTATCTTCTTCTGATAGGTAGCTAAATCTATTTTATGCTATTAGCAAGCACATCCATTCTGATCTGCTTCTAATAATGTAATCCCATAATCATCATTTAAAATCTGATATGTATACCCAGTTGGTGTCTTTGTAATTGTTACGATTGCACAATTACAGAAATTAGAACTCTTCTTAGGATTTTTAATTTCAGAACCTATGTAACCTGCTTCTTGTAAGTCTCTAATACGGATTTTAAGAACAGAAAATTTTTGCTCTGAATCAATATTTGGGTAAGACATTGTAAGTGAACTATCTATTGCATTTGGTAGTTTTCCAATATTATCAGCACCCCAGTTTTTGGCTGCTTGTTCTATATTTTTAATTGCATCATCATACAAAGATTGTTTGTATTTTTTTAAACTACTATTTACAGTTGGAATGGCAATCAATCCAATTAATCCAAGCACTACAAGAACACCAATTAACTCTACTAATGTAAAACCTTTTTTCTTCATAATACTCACACCTTTACTATATATTCATTTTAACAAACAATTTTTATTTAATCAAGGTTTTTGGGTTCAATGACAACAGTTGATGTGTAAGAGTAATCTAAACAATCCATAATCTGTTTCAATGTATCAAAGGACATCCCTCTATATCTATTATAATCATCTGGGTTAACATACCCAAGCAATAGTACATCATTTATTACTTTATTATTCATTCTGTATATATTATCACTTGCAAAGATTGCCGATGCGATAAGTGTTTTCTTCTTTCTTTCAAAGTCCTCCTCTAAAATGTCATCTTTACCTATTTCTTCTTTGATTTTTTTCTCTACTATATCTGTTTTTTTACTTTCCGCAGTAATCATCAATACTGCATGTGTTTTTGTATATGCTACATAGAAATCAAGTGGTTCTGTAATTAAATTTTCATCTAATAATTCTTTTTGGAATGTTGAAGTAGGTCCTAGTTTTAAATCAGCAAACACAGACAAATATGTAAGAAGCCATTTGTCCTCTACCATAGTCATTTTCTCTATATTAAATTTAAAATTCAGCATTAACTTTGGTATAGCAACATTCATCTTCAATGTTTCTTTTGGTTTCCCTACTTCATTTGGTTCATCATATTCCTTTATTTCAATTGGATAAGCTTCTTTAAAATTCTTCTTCTTTTGGTTTTCACGAACAATATCAATTGTTTCTTCTGGATTTACATTTCCTGTTACAACAATAAACATATTGGACGGATGATAAAAAGTTTCATAACATGTATATAAATCTTCTTTTGTAATAGAATTTACGCTTTCTTCACTTCCACCTACAGGATATCGAATTGGATTTTTTTGAAATGTATTGAATAAACTTCTTTCATACCCCATTCGAAATGGATTGTCTTGATACATTTTAATTTCCTGGATGATGATTCCCTTTTCTTTCTCTACATTTTCATCTGTAAAATAGGGATCTTGTACAAAGTCTAGTAAGTATTCAATATTCTCTTTAAAATAGGAAGGCCCTTCAAATAAATATGTTGTTTTATAACTAGATGTAGATGCATTTGAAGAGGCTCCATTTTTTCCAAAGAATGTAAACGGATCCACTCCATCTTTTTGTTCAAACAATTTATGCTCTAAAAAGTGCGCTACGCCTTCTGGAACTTTTATCATCTCTTCTTTTCCATATGGAATAAATTCATTTTGTATAGAACCATATTTGGTCGTAAATGTAACATAAATATTATTACAATTTTGTTTTGGTATTACAAAGATAGTTAATCCATTTTCTAACGTTTCACTATATAAATCTAAATCTAGGTTAGTTAGCGCTACTTTGTTCATCTGTATTACCTCCTCTTAATAAATATATAGTGTCTATCTTTATTTTTTTAGCAAGATTAATAATTTTTTCTGGTGTCATTTCTTTAATTCTCTCTATTTTCTCCTCAATGAAATCATTTCCTAAATATTCATGCGATAAATAATTTGAGAGAATAGAAGATGGAGAGTCATACATTTCGATACAACTATTTGTATATACACTAATTTCTTGGTCTACATCCTCTTGTTTTACACCACCATTTTGAATATCCTCAATGGCTTCTTTGATTAGTTGTACAGCGGTTTCATATTTGTCCCCATCGATTCCAGAAACAATTATCATATCACTATACAGCATAGAAGGAGACGATGATACATAATAACACAATGAATTTTCTTCTCTTAATTTTTTAAATAACTTGGAATCACTACTTCCTCCCAAAACAAATGATAGAGCATTTAATGTATATTTTTTTTCATATTCATCCATATCATACACCCTAACTCCAATTGATAATTTGCTTTGGTTAATCTCTTCTATTTCTTCTACTTCTTTAATAGAATCTCTAACCTGTTCTACCGAAATACAATGATTCATTTTAAATTGTGGTTGTTTTCTATCAAGTTGAATATATTTCTCGAACATATCTTTAATATCATTAGAACGAACATCCCCTAATACAAAAATATCAATTACATCATTTTGTAATACATCTTTATAGTACATATACAAACTTTCACTTGTAATTTGCTCTAAATCTTCTACATATCCAAAACTACGATACGAAATAGGACTATTGGGATCCATTTCCTCACGTAAGCGTATTATACTATATCCTCTTGGATCATCTTTAATACTTTCAATATCATTCTTTAACGATTCTTTTGTGTATTCAAATGGTTTTTGCGCGAATGAACCATCCTCTACATTTGGGTTCAATATTAAATCTAAGAAAAATTGAATGGATTCTTCCAGCATTCCTTTTTCTGTGTAGTTTTCATTCAAAAAATTGCAGGAAATCGATATGATACTATAATTTCCTGATTTGTAACAACTTGAAGATGCACCAAAACTATATAATTCCTCTGCTCTTACTTCAATATCACGAATTGTTGGATATTTCTTATTCGTATTAATTAATATATCATTTAAGACATTACGAATCGTAATCTCCTTTTTTTTAATAGGTCTTTTAAAATTAAATCGAATCTCAATATTTTTAAATCGATCTGTTTCAATTACATGTAAATTATATCCTTTTTGTTCATATTTCTTATATTGCACAAGTTCACCTCTTTTAGTATTTATAATTTTCAACTTTATATTAATTTGTTCATAATTTTCTTTTTTATTACATAGTTAGAAAAAGTATCAGGCCAATCTTATTTGATGGCATGACACTCTACTTCATTATCAATATATAGATATTATGATGCTTTGCGAGCTGCTTCTAAGGCAATCTCTATCATTTTTATAAATGATGTTTGTCTTTCTTTGCTAGTTGTCTCTTCCTTTGTTACCAGATTATCTGATATTGTTAATACACAAGCCGCTTTTTTATGCAAAACATTCGCATTATGAAATAACGCAAACGATTCCATTTCACATGCCACACAACCATAATTTGTATATAGTTCTTCATAATTGTCATTTTCTTTATAAAATACATCACTACTATAAACTTTTGCGTTCTTTATCGTTTCCCCTAAATCTTCTGCAGATGTTCTAATAGATAAATTCAATTCTTCTGATGAATACATTGTGTTTTCTTTACACCCATTTTGTGCTAAGGCATAACTAGAATCTGAGTAGCATTCGCTTACAAGCAAAACATCATAAAGATGTAGGTCTTTTGTATAAGCGCCTGCTGATCCAACTCTTATAATATTCTCCACATCATAAAATTTGTATAATTCATAGGAATAAATTCCCATACTAGGCATACCCATACCGGAGGCCATTATGGTCACTCTTTTGCCTTTATAATCACCTGTATAGGCATATATTCCTCTAACTTGGTTTACTAACCTATAATTTTCTAAATATGTTTCCGCGA
The DNA here is from genome assembly GCA_910584305.1 of uncultured Bacilli bacterium. Lineage (GTDB taxonomy): Bacteria > Bacillota_I > Bacilli_A > RF39 > UBA660 > CAKPTA01. The sequence continues at coordinate 104,146 of CAJTZW010000004.1, read as the reverse complement.
TAAATTTTGCCCTAAGGGGATCCCCTGGCATAATTACTGTTTTTGCAATTTCTTCTTTCTTTGCTTCTATATGTGCTGTCATATATACTACCTCCTTTTTTATTATACCATTATTTGCCATATTATTCCTGTTTTATGACAATTTTTTTAAATTCTGATAATAATATATCCTCTTCATTCTTAAAAGCTTTTATTTTATGATTTCGTATATAGTATATACTCTCTTTCCAATTTAATTTATATTCTTTTATGATTTTAAAAACATTAATGTCATATTCTAGCGAATTTTTTTGATTTATTAATTGATATAAAACTATATAACTAATAGAACTCCACATTGAAAAATCTAACTCTCTATACTTGTTATATAATATCCTAGATGCTTTTAAACTTCTGATTGAAAAAATGATTGTGTTACCATACATTTTATATAGAAGTCTATACGCTTCATTAACTGATAAAAAATTATCCGATATACTTTTCCCTAAATTCAATAGAATATTTAGTAAATCTTCATTCGTGAATAGATTAGAAAGTATATATAAATTGTTTGATTTCATGTAATCACCCTACTTATATTTTCTCTATAAGTATAGGCGATTCCTACAAAATCCGTAAAATTTCAAAAAAATCTAGAATTAATCTAGATATTTTTTTAAAAATTGTCCTGTATAACTTTCTTTTACTTTAATAACTTCTTCTGGAGTTCCTTTAGCAACGATTGTGCCACCCAAATCTCCACCTTCAGGTCCTAAATCAATGATATAATCGGCCACTTTAATGACGTCTAGATTATGTTCAATAACTAAAATGGTATCACCATTTTCTACAATTCGATTTAAAATAATCAGTAATTTTTTAATGTCATCGCTGTGTAACCCTGTTGTTGGTTCATCTAATATAAATAAACTCTTTCCTGTTGGTTTTTTCTGAAGTTCTTTTGCAAGTTTTACGCGAGCTGCTTCTCCACCTGATAGTGTTGGCGCGGGTTGTCCTAATTTAATATAGGATAAACCTACATCCATTAGCATCTGCAACTTACTCTTAATTTTTGGAACATTTTCAAAGAATTCGTATGCCTCTTCTACTCGCATTTCTAAAACATCGTAAATACTTTTATCTTTGTATTTAATTTCTAACGTTTCACTGTTATAACGGGTTCCATGACATACTTCACATGGGACATATACATCTGGTAGGAAATGCATCTCAATTTTTTTGACACCATCTCCCCAGCATGCTTCACATCTTCCTCCTTTTACATTGAAAGAAAATCTACTCTTATCATATCCGCGTATCTTTGCTTCCTTTGTTGTTGTGAATATCTCACGAATATCATCAAAAACTCCTGTATATGTTGCTGGATTACTTCTTGGAGTTCTTCCAATTGGGGCTTGTGATATATCAACTACTTTATCGATATTCTCTAGTCCCTTAATCTCTTTATACGCTCCTGGTTTTTCTTTTGATTTATATAAATTATTAGATACTACTTTATAAATGATTTCATTTACTAATGTACTCTTTCCACTTCCCGAAACACCAGTAATACAAGTAAATGTTCCTAAGGGAATTTTCACATTAATATTTTTTAAATTGTTTTCTTTTGCACCTTTTACTTCTAAATACTTTTTATTCCCTTTTCTTCTCTTAGCTGGTACTTCAATTTTATATTCACCTGTTAAATACTTTCCAGTTAGACTATCTTTATTTTTCATCACTTCTTTAGGTGTTCCAGCAGCTACAACATAACCTCCATGAAGGCCTGCTCCTGGACCTATATCTACCAAATAATCTGCTTGTAACATCGTATCTGTATCATGTTCAACAACAATTAAAGTATTTCCTAAGTCTCTCATTTCTAGCATAGAATTTATAAGACGCTGGTTATCCCGCTGATGAAGACCTATACTAGGCTCATCTAAAACATATAAAACTCCTGTCAGCCTCGATCCTATCTGTGTTGCAAGACGGATACGTTGCGCCTCTCCTCCTGAAAGCGTTCCAGCAGCACGACTCAGCGTTAGATACTCAAGCCCTACATTAATAAGAAAACTTAGTCTAGAATTAATCTCTTTAATAATTAATTTTGAAATCTCTGCCTCTTCTTTTCCAAGCTTTAAATGATTTAAAGTATTATATAAATCACGAATACTCATGCATGTCATTTCATATATATTTTTTCCATCAATTAATACAGATAAAATTGAAGAATCTAAACGTGCACCATGACAAGTTGGGCAATCTAGCTCTCTCATATAATGTTCTATCCATTCACGAATCCAACTACTTTTTGTTTCTACATAACGCCTTTCTAAATTTGTAATAATTCCTTCATAATAATTTTTCGTCTTTCTAGTATTTCCAGTTTTTGAAACATAATTAAATTCAATAATATCTTTAGAACCATATAAAATAATATCAAGTTCTTCTCTCGAAAGAGAACGAATAGGGGCATTCATATCAATATGATAGTACTGACATGTCGTGAATAATTCTGTATACGTAATATTATTCGTATCATCGGTATTAATGGCTACAATCGCACCATCATTTAAACTTAACTCTTTATTTGGGATAACTAAATCTTCGTCGAGTTTATATTTGATACCAAGTCCTTTACAATCTGGACATGCGCCATATGGTGCATTAAAACTAAACATACGGGGTTCTAGTTCAGGTAATGAAAAGTCACAGTCTGGACAAGCATATTTTTCACTCATCATAAATGTTTCACCACCAACGACCTCTATTAAAACTTTTCCTTTCCCCATTTTAGAAGCAACTTCAATTGAGGCATATAAACGGCTTCTACTATCTTCTTTTAAGACAATTCTATCTATAACTACTTCAATGGTGTGTTTTTTATTTTTCTCTAATTCTGATATCTCCGATAAATCATATTCTTCACCATCAATTTTGGCACGTACATAGCCTTCCCTTCTAAGAGAATCTAATGTATCTTTATGCGTTCCTTTTTCACTATGTAAAAGTGGGCTTAGAATCTTTAGTTTTGTTCCAAGTTCCAGTTTTTGAACCTGATTTACCATTTCTTCAATACTTTGGCTAGAAATAGGCCTATGATGTATTGGACAATATGGTACTCCAATCCTAGCATACAAAAGCCTTAAGTAATCGTAGATTTCCGTAACAGTTCCTACTGTACTTCTTGGATTCTTATGCGTTGTTTTTTGATCTATACTAATAGATGGTGATAATCCTTCTATACTATCTACATCAGGTTTTTCTGAACCACCTAAAAATTGTCTAGCATATGCGCTTAGGCTTTCAACATAACGTCTTTGTCCCTCTGCATAAATTGTATCAAATGCTAAACTACTCTTTCCACTTCCTGAAACACCAGTCATAACAATTAACTGATTTTTAGGAAGTTCTATATCAATGTTTTTCAAATTATTTTCTCTTGCACCCTTAACAATTATTTTTTCCATATTACACCTCAAACTAGTAGTTATTATACTACAAATTATTAAATTAAATCTTTAAACTCCTTTCTATTATAGCAAACATTTGTTCTTGAATCAATAAAAAGCATAAAAGTTATCTTTTATGCTGTTATTTTTTTTATGAATTTCTTTATACACCCATCATTATCTTCAAGTTCTTTTTCTATATTGTTATCTGGTAACATGTTAGGCAAATACATATCCCTAGTCATGTCATCATAATTGCTGATTTCTTCGACAAATCTTAATAATATCTTTTTCACATTTGATTTTGAACCATATTCATTTCTCTGTATCCATTCTTTTTTAGGCTTCGGTGTTGGTACATATTTCATACCACGCGCCTCCATAGAGTATTTCCTATTTAACTCTACAACTACATCGTCTAGAAATTTTCCCATATCATAGATTCTGCAAAATTCTCCACTTTTTAAAGAAATTAACTGTTTAGCTTTATTAGGGCTACATAAATAGTATACATAATCTGAGTAAATATTAAAAAATATATTTCTACCAAGATAAGTAAACATTAAAGTCTTCCCCTGAACAAATAAAAACTTTCCATCTTTATTGATAAAATTATATTGCAATTCTTCTGTAGGGCCAAAAAACCCCCATGCAAAATCATCTGCGCAATCAAATACACCCGTAACAATCTCAGTATAGCCGTCTACAAATTCTAAATCACATTCCTGAATGACCTCATTCTTAAAAATCTTTCCTCTACCAAAATGGCCAAACAGATTTCTTTTAGGAATAGAATCATAATTAGCATAAATATAATTCATCAATTCATTATAAGCATCTTCTCCCATTATTGTTCCATACGAATTAGAATTAAATTTAAAGAAATCTTTATCCGTACTCTCATATCCTAGATGTGAACTCCCAGATGTCATTCTGTATTCAACGATCTCTTTATACGCATTTTGTATTGCAATAAATTTTTCTGTTGTATCAACATCTAAATTATTATCTGGGTGATATTTTTTGATTAATGCTTTATATACTTTAATTAATTCTAAATCACTAATACTTTCATCAAAACCCAATATTTTATACTATTCACTAATCATTTTTTCCCTTGTATACTTTTAAACTTTTTCATTTCTAACATATCTAGTGTAGTATCAATTGTATAAGTTGAGAATAAATCATCTTTCATATATTCATTTAAAACATATAAAATTATACAGAAACTCAATCTATATGAAATCAAAAAAAAGAACTACTTTTATTAGTTCTTTTTTTGGTTAACTTCCTCATCTATAGAAGAGGAAGTTAAAAGCTCTTTTATTTGTCTTAGTACTTCTAAGTCTTGTAATTTTTCTATATTTTTAATTTCTGTATTTTTTTCTAATATTGTTGAAATAAGGGTCTTTTGATATGATTGTAAATTCCCAACATCATAAGAGTTTCCATCAATTTTTAGTGCTTTTACTTCTACATCACCTAGTATTTGTGCGATTGCATCTACAAATTGGTACTCCCCTTTTGACGTAATTCGATTCCTAATATTTTCTCCTATTTGGTTAAATACATGATGATTGATAATCCACATTCCAAAATTTCCATAACACTTGTTATTATCCATTTGCAAATGCTCATGGGCATATTCTACACTAGGTTTTTCAACCAATTTTTTGACTGACATTTTAGTTCTTTGATTATCTTCCCATAATCCTGTCATAATTCCCACATTCTGTATTTCATCATCAGGGATCTCCCCAACAGCGATTATATTTCTTTCCACTTCATCATAATATTCTAGCATTTGTTCAATACAAGTTTTTTCTGTATTAGAGGTATAATAAGTGTCTCCCAGCAACATAAGTGTTGGGTCAGACCCAGCAAATTCTTTACACAAATAAATAGCGTGTCCAAATCCTTTTTGTTCATCTTGGATTACGTATTTGATTTTCTCGCCAATTCTTAAAATATTAAATTCATAGTCTCGAGTTTGTTTATCAAATTTTTTTAAATGATCCTCATTTAATGACTTTTTAAAAAAGGTATCAAATGTTTCCTTATCATCAGAGCCTATTACTAGGCATATCTCTTCTATACCTGCCTTATCAAGTTCTTCTACCAATTTTAGAATAATTGGCTTCATAATACCTTCATCATTAATCGGCATGAAGGCTTTTTTTATAGCTCTACTTACCGGATATAAACGAGTTGCAAAGCCAGCTACTGGGATAATTGCTTTTCTTATTTTATGCGTAGCTTTAATGTCATACTTAAATGCATCCATTTTTAGTTCATTATTTAAATAGGCAACAAGTTCGAGTTGTGATTTTCTATCTCGTGCTATAATTTGAACTGAACCATCACCTCCAGACCCAATTCCTCTTACTCCATAGGATAATTTTTTTATTGTTGAATTATTAATTACCTCATGAAGAAGTGGTGCTTTATATTCATCACAAATTGGAATACCCGCTTTATCAATTAATACTTGACTCTCATTAAATATTTTCCCTATCTCTTCAATATCACCACTTTCAATTGCTGTATACATACGATCTACGAGAACTTTGTTTTCATCACCTAGCATATGATGAACTGCTTCTTGTTCTTTATTTTTAGCAAACGGATAACAACTACGTAAAGCATTTAGAATTTTTCTTGTATCTTTATTTCCTTTTAAATCAGCAATTACTAAATTAATTTCATTTTTAACAGAGATTGGTGTAATAGAAACACAATTTTCATAGAACACCATTTTAGATAATTGCGTATTGCCTTTTACTATAATCTGGTCCAATCTTCCGCATTGTGATAAAGCAAGATGCTCTCCATAATAAGCATCTTGCATTAATTCATTATCACTTAAATTTAAATGATATATTTCATTAAATGCTTTAGCGATAATGACACAAATGGCGGCACTTGATGAAAGCCCTTTTTTTATTGGCAAAGTATTGTATTTTATATTTATAAAAATACCAGATACATTATATTTTCGAATCATATGTAATGTTATTCCGCAAATGTATGAATAAAAGCTTTTGGAGGTTGCTTCTTTTTCTAAAATATCTTCTTCCATACCACATTCGAAATCATATTCCCCCATGTGGAATTTTAAGCAATTATATCTTTTTATAGTTGCATATATTCCTTTATCAATTCCAGTAGCAATTGATCTTCCTGGAATTATATCTTTATTTTGATTCTTATATTCAATTGCCCAATCACTTAATTCACCAACTAAACAAATTCTACCTGGGACAAATAAATTAATTTCATTATCATTTCTATACATACCTAACCTCTTTTAACTATTCTCCCTACCTTATTCTCTATCATGAGTTTATCATAAATTTATTTACTTATCAAGAGAGCAATATATTAAAATCTATAACAATAGAAAAAGAGCTTTAAAAAACTCTTTTTCTTAAGAAGGCAGGGATATCTGTGTCATCTGAATCATCTTCTTCTATGAATTCTTCGGATTTTATCTCTTCCCTTCTAGAATAAGAATGGTATGAGGAAGAGGTATCTTGAGTGGCATCATCGAATCCAGTTGCAATTACTGTAACAATTAACTCATCTGTCAAATTTTCATTGATAACTGCTCCAAAGATAATATTAATATCTGTATTGGCAGAAGCACGAATTACTTCTGCTGCTTCTTCTACTTCAAATAAAGTTAAATTTTCTCCACCTGTGACATTGACAATCGCATCGGTTGCACCATCAATACTTGCCTCTAATAATGGACTGGCAACTGCTTGTTTTGCAGCTTCTGATGCTCTATTTTCGCCAAGTCCCATACCAATACCAATTAATGCTTTTCCACGTTTTTCCATTACCGTTTTAACATCAGCAAAATCTAGGTTAATTAATCCTGCTACAGCAATTAAATCAGAAATGGATTGTACACCGCGACGAAGTACATTATCAACTTCTTTAAATGATTCTAAAAGAGGAGTTGACTTATCAATAATATCTCTTAATTTGTCATTTGGAATAACAATCAAAGTATCTACATGTTTTTTTAATTCTTCTATACCTGCAATGGCTTGTTCCATTCTCTTCTTACCTTCAAATGAGAAAGGTTTTGTTACAATTCCAACAGTAAGTGCCCCCATTTCTTGTGCAATGTCTGCAATAACAGGAGAGGCTCCAGTACCAGTTCCTCCACCCATTCCACAAGTTACAAACACCATATCTGCTCCTTCAAGTGCAGCTTCAATTTCATTTCTTGATTCTAAAGCAGCTTCTTTTCCAACTGCAGGATTTGCTCCTGCCCCAAGACCATTTGTTAACTCTGTTCCGATTTGAATCTTTGTTGGTGCTTTTGAATTATTTAATACTTGCAAATCTGTATTAGCAACAATAAACTCTACTCCTTTTACCCCTGATTCTATCATACGATTTACAGCGTTACATCCGCCTCCACCAGATCCAATTACTTTAATTTTTGCTAATTGATCCATTTCTAATCCAAAATTCATATGTGTCCTCCTTATTCGCTAAAAAAATATCCAAATACTTTCCCTAGCATTGATTCATTTGATATATTTATTAAACTCTTTTTTGTGGATGATAGTTCTTCCATATCACTTTTACTTACCATACTGTAGTTTTGACCTTTTAAACGTAACTTTTGGATAAAATATACTATATTTCCTAAAGAAGATGAATATTTATTATTTCGTACTCCTATAATTCGAATATTTCCTACTTTAGCTACTTTTCCTAAAACTTCTTCTGCAATAAGAGAAAAATTATTCATACTACTGGTTCCACCACTTATTAGTATATAATCAACTTCCCGTTTTGTCAAAATATTTATCTCTTTTCTCGCTAAAACTAATATTTCTTCTATTCTTGACATAACAATCTCTGATACTTCAAACTGGTTGATTCTTACGATTTCTCCAGTTTTATCCTCGATTTCATATGTATCACCTTTGCTCGCATAGCTCTTATGCGCTAAAGCAAATTTCTCTTTAATCATACGCGCATCAGCTGGTTTTAATTTATAGATGTATGCAATATCATTTTCGATATTTTTTCCACCCATTCCGATAATTGAACTTTTTACAATAATTCCTTTATTGTATAGGGAAACTGTTGTCGTTTCATGACCTACATTGACAATTGCCCCTACCTTTTGATCAATTTCTCTTGTTTTTAAAGAATAAATATCTCCAATACTATTTAAAGAAATATCGACTACATCTAACCCAAGATTCTCTAACAAACTAACTACAGAGTAAATATTTTTCTTTGCAGTTGATATCATAATAGCTCTTGTAGATAAGGTTTGACCACTCATTCCTTTTGGATCCTTAATTCCCGTTTTATCATCTACGGTAAAATCAATTGGAATTGTTGTAACCATTTCTTTATTTGGTATCGTTTTTTCACCCATGGCTGACTGTAATACTTTTACAATTTCGTGTCCAGTAATACCTTCTGCCTCTCCTTCAGTTTCTTCTGATAAAGAGATTTGTCCTTTAATCATTGTATATTCTGTATTATATCCAGGAACAGAAGCAATTACTTTGGTAATCTTAATACCTAGCATTTCTTCTAATTCAGCAAGGCCTGCCTTTACAGATTCAGATGCTTCATATACATCTGTAATTAGTCCCTTTTTTATTCCTTTCGATTTAACAGAAGATGCAGCTAATAGATTTAACTTATTATTGAACAACTCGCAAACTACGATTTTTATGGTATCAGAACCGATATCAACACTCGTATAGATGTGCTTCATTCATATCATCCCCTATAATCTATCAATCATTATACTATAGTTTTTATAAAATTTAAAGTGAAAATGAAAAAAAGTTCTAAAAAGAACTAATTTATATCTTAAATAATACCTTTTCTCTTATTCACTATCAGCAATCTTTATTAGAATTCCTTTTATTCCTTAATTTCAAAATATCCACCAGAATCTAAATATAGGATTCCTTTTTTTTCATCAAAATTTTTAATAATATCAATATATGTATTCAAAATAGTTATCTTTCCTAATGTAATATATACATAATTACCATCATTCATACTAAGTAAGAATCTCTCTTCATCTACATCATTCGGAACATATTGTATCTCTGAAATGCGACTCCTTATATCTGTATTCATTTCAATAAGTCCTTTTGTTAAAGCTTGCAAATGGGATTCTGGAGTATAATTCAGTAGGGTTATTGAGGAGTCAACCCCCTCATAAGATTTTCCATCACTAAAAATGGTTTTATTTTCATATGTATTATATATAATTGGTATATTTTCTTTTATTTCTATATAGATTTCTTTTAATTTTCGTTTTTTTACTTTTACTGATTCAATATATTTATTTTGTTTTAACTTTTTCGAAATTTCTGAACCTGTATATTCAAAAATAGAGGGATAGTCTTCAATACCTGCTAACTCAATGATTTCTTGATCAGATAGGATTGTATTTCCTGTAATATAAATATTTCGAATCGGAAAATGAATACATGATAGAAGTAGTATAATTGCCATAACTGGTAAAATAATATATAATAAAATTCTTCCATATCGTATTTTTCTCGTTTGTTTTTTTTGATTTTTTTGAATTGTTTTTTTATATTGCAAGGTTGTTTTTTTCTGCGGTGCTTGTCTTCCTCTTGTTACAACCTTTTTCTTAACTTGTGGCTTTCTATTCTTTGTATTCATATTATCCCTCTATTTTACAATTTCTTGTTCTAAAAATAAATCTACATCGTATTTTTCTTTTACTTTCTCTTGAATATCCTCGATTAATTTGATAATATCTCTTCCTGTTGCACTTGCATAATTGATAATAAAATTGGCATGTTTTTCACTCACCATTGCTCCACCAACGGTCTTTCCTTTGTAGCCAATCTTCTCAATTAACTCCCCTGCATATAAATTGTTTGGATTTCGAAATACAGAACCCGCTGATGGATATTCAAGTGGTTGTGTCATCAATCTTCTTTTTTTACGGTCTTCAATGACCATGCGAATCATTTCCTTATCCCCTGGTTTCAATATAATTTTTGCATCTAGGCATATATATCCAGGGTGTGTTTTGAAATAAGAAGTTCTATAATGAAAATCCATATCTTTGTTATACATTGTTTTGATTTTTAAGTCTGGGGTAAGTACAGTGACGCTTTCTACAATATATCCCATGTCACTTCCGTAGGCACCTGCATTATTAAATACAGCACCTCCAATAGTCCCTGGGATGCCTGTTGCAAATTCCATACCAGTAAGTCCTAATCTAGAAACTTTAAGTGCAAGTTTCATGAGTGGATAGCCTGCTCCAACATGTATTTTGGTGTCATGAATTACTACATCATCGAATTTACTAAGATATATCAAAATTCCATCATAGACATCACAGTCAAAAATTAAATTGGATCCACCGCCTAAAATTTTATATTTGATATTGTTTGCTTTTATATAATTCATGACGCGGAGTAAGTCATCAATATCACCTGGTACCACTACATACAAAGCAACAGCCTTTAATTTGTATGTAGTATAAAGGGATAAATCGACATTTTGTAAAACTTTTCCACATTTTGCTTTTTTTAAATCACTTACTATACTCATATTTTACTTCCTATCTATTAATTCACTTATTGTTTCATATATTTTCGTTGCGCTTTCTGGTATAAAAAGTTCTTTTAAATTTCTCTTCATACTTTCTAGCTCTTGTTTGTTTGCTAACAGTTTGTCAATAGTTTGAACAAGTACATCCCCTTTTAAGTTTTTTTCTTCTACTATAGTAGCGGCTTTTTTATTTACCATATCCATTGCATTTTTATATTGATGATTATCTGGAACATAAGGGCTTGGTATTAAAATTGATGGAATTTGTAAGGCAATAATTTCACTTAATGTAGAAGCCCCTGCCCTTGACACAATGATATCTGTCTTTTTCATAATTCTTGTCATATTTTCAATATAAGGTACCATTTTCACATTGGAAGGAAGTTTATGTTCCTTTAATTTCTCGTAGTCAGTAGTTCCTGTTACGTATAAAATTTCATAGTCTTTTCCGCGAAATGAAGACATTGTCTTCATTAAAAATTCATTCACTCGACTAGATCCAAGCGAACCCATTACAAATAATACTAGTGGCTTATTACTACTTAGACCAAACTCAGTTTTATTAGCAGGTGAAATTTTGATAGCACCTTCACTACAAGGATTCCCTGTAAAAACTGTCTTATATTCGGGAAATGATTTTATGGTTGATTTAAATGACACTCCAATTCGATCTGCATATTTGGATAAAAACATGTTGGCCTTCCCAGGAATACTATTCTGTTCATGAATTAGTGTTTTATACCCTAATTTTTTTGCACTATAAATAACAGGCCCTGTCACATATCCTCCTACTCCAATTACTACATCAGGCTCAAAATCTTTAATCAATTTCTTACACCTTTTAATAGCACGCATAAAATATTGAATGGTTTTAAAATTCTTATATAATTTTTTTCTATGGAATCCATAGATTTCAATTGCTTCAAATGGAATTCCATGTGCTGGAACAATTGTATTTTCCATACGGTTATGTGTTCCGATATATAGAAATTCACTATCTGGTTCACGCTCTTTAATCTTATCTATAATTGCCAAGGCAGGATAAATATGTCCACCTGTACCTCCAGCACTGATAACTACTCTCATTTTATCACCTTACCCATTATACCATATTTATATGTTTTTTAATATTTTTTAGAAGCTATAATGGTGCTAGAAAAGGCAAATGCTTCTTATCGGAAGCCTCCGCCTCCTCCTCCACCACCAAAGGATCCACCTCCACCTCCGCCAGATGAGAACCCTCCTCCACCAGAACTATAACTTTCTGCTCTACTCTTGGCAGATGTTGCACTTTGCATCCCAGTATAGGAAATTGTGTGCACGAATATAACACTATCATAAGAGTAATCGGTAATAACATCTGGATATAATTTTTTAAATTGTTTTGCAACTTTATCAGCAATTCCAAAGATTTGGGCATACATTAAATATTCTTCCCACATCATAACTTCAATGGCTTCTCTTTTATCGATTTGCGAGAATTCTTCTAAAAAGTTCTTCAAGCCTTTCATCTTCTTTGCTTCTTCTAACATACTAGAATGTACATTATAAACTTTCGATTTAAAAAATTTGAAAGTAATTTGCTCTGCTTCATCAATTTTTCCTTCTTCTACAAGTTTTTCTGTTTCTTTATCTGCTACTTTATCAAACCATTTTAATATCTGATTATAATGTGTGTTACACCATTTTTTAAATTCATTTTGTTCTAGTTTACCATCTTTACTTGCCTCAAACATCATTTGATACAAATCATTTTCGAGTGTATTAGAGGAGAAAAAATCTTGATCAAAAATAATAATATTTTGTTCTTTCTTTAATATACCACTTTCTATTTTTTCAGTTCTTATTTTCCCTTCTCTTAACCATTTGAGTAAAATAGCTCCTAGCAAATCTGTCTTTCTTTTCATAAGACCATAATTTACAGCTACCCAATACGCCCTAAAAATATCTTTATTACATGGAATATCTCTATATAGTGGGACATCTTTTGGGATTTTCTTACCTGTTTCACCAAACTTTAATTTAAGTGATCCTGCACCTCCCTCACTCATATGTTTCAGCCCTATCCATACTCCAACGGTCATAGCGCTAATCATTGCAAAAAGCACGATTCCTATAATGAAAAGTACTACCAAAGGAGATTCTTCTTCATTATCAGTATAATGTTCTGCACCTTCTTCTGCCATATCTAAATAATGGTTAAAATCATAGTTTAGTTTATTATTATCTGTATTGAAGGTTCCTTTTGGAAATTTGATTAAAATCGTCATATATTCATTACTATCTAAGATTCCGTTTGAGTTCATTTCTATATAACCATCATAGACATAGGCATATCCTCCATAATTACCATATCCCCAAACATCTAGTGTATCTTCAAATTTCTCGTCTGCATATATCTTAATGTAAACGTTATTTGGCTCTACTGAAAAATCATATGGCATAAGTGTCCAATAGACCATATCAGCATCCATAAGCCCTGCTACAAAATTACTAATATCATATTCTAAAACGTATGTGTGTGATCCATATTCAGAGATTCCAAAACAAAGTTCTACACCATTACTGATATAATTGATTCCATTTTTATATGCTTTTTCTCCAAAACTAGCACTTGGATTCCAAGAAGATAACATGGTATATAAGTTTCCATTATCATATACTTTAAAATTACTAATTACAGAGCTTCCTAAATTATAGTAAGGCTTATATCCCTCTGTTCCCTCATTTAAATAACTTTCCCAAGTTTCTTTTACATGAGCAGTTCCCATCTGATCGATATAAATGTCCATTGTAATGCTACTAATACTATTTGCTTTTACTTCATTTCCAACAAAAAAACAAATGCAAGCAATCATAATCCAACATATTTTCTTCATATAAATCTCCTACACTCTCTATGATTTCATTATATAGGAATTTATCTATAATAACAATATGCTATATTTATTTTTACGATAATTTATTATATAATATATACAGGTGATTCTATGGATGAGAAAGATATGACTAATGTATATAATGATGAACTTACAAAATTAGAATATCAAGAACAGAAAAAAATTGAAAAATTTAAAAAGGAAGAAGAGAGAAGGAAAAAAAAGGAACAACGAAAATTAGAGAAACAGGAAGATAGGGAATTCGCTCGTAAGCAAAAAATGTCTAGAGAAGCAAGACTTTATGAAAAAAAGAATATCTCGGCCAAATTTTCTATAACTTTACTCTATAAAATATCAATTGTTACTACCTCTTTTTTCACAATCTGTTATCTATTGTACTCTATAATCCGAAAACAGATTTATATATTTAATGCAATTTTATTTTCAACCATTATGATTTCATGGATATTAAGTGCTACTATAAAAAAGAAGGAGGAAAAACAGATCTCTTTTGTTATAACTTCTTTACTTTGCATTCTGTGGATGTTTTTACATTTGTAAATACTAACGAAAAGGAAAGCCAATATGACTTTCCTTTTTTTGATTCGCTATTTAAATTAAAAAATGTTGTCTTCATTATCTTTAGATTTCTTCTTTTGTTTCTTTTCTTCTTTTAAACGTTTTGCCTCTTCTTTCGCTCTTTGTTTGTCCTCTTTCTTATTTTTTTTAGCTTCTTCTAATTGATGTTGTTGTTCCGCTTTAATAAGTCTTCTCTCCTCTCTTTTTGAGAGTTTTGTACTTTGAACTTCTGTTACCTGAATGTCATCTGTTGCTACGAAGGAATTTCCCTTCATTTTACCCTTTTGCATATTATTCTTACTTTTTCTAACACCAATTACTATACAAAGTAAGAATAAGAAAACACATCCACCTGCTAAACCAGCAATTATTAATTTCATCTGCTCTATTTGTTCTTGTAATGGTTTTACTATCTCATCATTATAAATCTGTAATGTATCTTCCACACTATCATACATATACATATGTATTTCCCCAGTTTCAATATTCATTCCATATAATAGAGCATATTTTGATAATTCGTCTGTTTTATAAACTACAAGTTTTTGATCGTTATAAACAATATCTGTTTTTTCATATCCTTCTGGAATATCATTTTGATTGAATTCTAAAGGATAAAATTTAATTTTATTAAATGTATATTCTTTGTATAAATTGTATGTACCATCTTGATATACATATAAATCAATATTCCCCGATTCGTTTTTAAGACCTACCAACGTATATTTTGTAACATCCGAAGTGAAGGCTGGTACTTCTTCCCCTTCAATTGTTACTGTAGATTCTTTATAATTTTCAGGAGCTATAAGCAGACTTTTCTTTCTTACAACAGTATATTCTTTGCCATTAATTGTTTGATTAATTGGATTATATTCTTTTACACTTGCATTAATGACATACGTTTTAGTACTACCATTTTCTGCTGTAACAACAATTTCTAAACGGTTTTCCCCATCAGCAACTTCACGAACCCCTGCTCCTGTAATCGTGGCACCCCCATGAGATGGAGATGCTACTACATTGATGCTTACTGTTTCTGGATCAAGTTCAACACTGTATTCTAAAGCATCTCTATTAAAGGTTGGTGTTATGTCTTTTCCCTCAACACCTAAACTTGCAAGTGAATTATCCCCTGATAAAACAACGACTGGCTTTGCAATTACATTTACAGTAACTGATTTTGCAGCAGTATATACATTTCCAGCATAGTCAGCTACATCAATTGGCGTTACTGTGATAGTACTTGTACCTACATTATTTGCCTTAAATGTAAAGGTCTGTGTACTGTCCTCTATCCATGTGCTAGAAGTCCCTCCAGATAACACTCCTCCATTGGAAGATGTAATTGAAAATCGACCCGCCAATTCTGAGGCAGTTACCCTAATCACTACTGAACCCCCAATTGTTACAGATGTATTACTTGTAGTGATGCTTAATGAGGCAGCCTGTACATTCTCCGAAAAAATGAAAATAGCTGCTACAAATAATATTTTTCTTAATATTTTCTTCATAATAACCTCTTTATTCTAACGTAAAACACTTTCTGTTCCCATTATATAGTTTTTAACATTTACATAATCTACTGCTGTAATTTTACCATCTTTGTTTGCATCAGCAGCTTCTTTATATGCGCTACTTAAACCAGATGATCCCATAATATAATTTTTGATGTTTACATAATCTACTGCAGAAATCCTACCATCTCCATTAACATCGCCATAAATAATTACTCTAAAAGTAGACTCCATTTCACCACTTTTAATTTGGATTATATCATTTGTACCCAATATTTCGTTAGCAAAGATGCTTGATCCATTTCTTATAATTTTAACTTCAATATCACTACTTGTGGCTTTTAGTTTAGAAATTGTATTAACTGCGGTTTCCCCTAATGCAACATTTACTAGAAAATCTCCATGAATAGCATAGCCACTCTTACCAATTACTTCTGAAATATCAATAATTTTCTGTTCCTCTTTTTTACTATCAATCGCTGCTTGATCTATAACATTTGGAAGAACAGCAGTATCAGTTGGCATATTTTCATATACTGGAATAATAAATTCAATCGAACTATCCAAAAGACCGCTAATTTTACTATATGAGTTTGCAGTTGTTTTTCCTTCACTAGAAGGAGCCATAATATTTGTCATGTATTGGTGAGAATAATTACCATAAGAATTGTTTGTAACATTCCATTTTTGAAAATATAAGGTATTCTGGCCTACATTAATATATCCAGAGGCGATTTGTTTAGCACCACTTTTAATAGCAATTTCAGGTGTTGACCACCCCTTAGCAAAAGCATATTGCAACCCACATTGGATAGGCTCATATACAGTTATGCCATCGATTTTGCATGCAGTCGTAGCCCCAATATTATAGAAATTATATGTTACATTTTCTTTAAATAATGAACCATTTGCTGAAGCAGATAATTTCCCATCTCCTTTAACAACTTCTTGTCTTGCCCTAGCTGCAAGCATAATTGGACTTACATTATTCCCATCATAAATAGAAGCTTCCATAAAGATTTTAGAGTATTGTAATAAATCTGTATTTTCTAAAACACTATTGACAGCTTCTTCTGTTTGATATGTTGCATTATATCCCAAATTTTCAAACATAAAGATTTGCTTTTCATCCATAAAATTTCTTGGATCCATATAATATGCCACTGTTTTTTTGTTAGCTGCATACCATCCACCAGTTTCCATCATGTTATATGTATTCGTACTAATATTATAGGACCCTTCGTCAAGTGACAAATACAGTGGATTTGAACTTTGTATATAACTCATACCAACAATACTTTCATTTGCTATAACGTCTTCCCAATTTAATCCTGTTTTATAGCCTGTAAAAATCCAATTGGGATGTGTTTCCTTCAATAAGGTCAATTTCTCATAATATATTTCTGGTATTCCTGCATCATGAAATTCTTTTTCATATTTACTTGTATCAATAGAGGTCTTTACATAATCTGCACATACATACCCATTATAGGATATTCCTTTAGGATTCGTATATTTTACATAGTAATAACCTTGTACACAACTAGAAATAGTGGATGCTTCAACACTATCGAAATTCAATATTACTATCTCATCCCCTGCGTCAAGACAATGTAGTTTTCCAGGAGAAGCATATATACTACTATAATTACCATTTACTTCACGATAGGTACAGGAATTATTTGGTTTTATCACATTTGTGGAACTAGAAATTAAAACATCTGAAGTCGTTGTATATCCCTTAATCTGCGAAGCATCAATGTCTTTTGGAATCATTATTAAAATTAAAAGTACTATGAATCCTAAAAATTTGCTTTTCATCCTATCACCTACTTCTACTCTACTTATATTAAGTATACCAAAAATGTGATCAGAAGTATAGATATTATGAGAATTTTATCGAAATATGTAAAAAGGAAAACCATAGACCTACAGTTTTCCAATGTATTGTTTCCAATACACTATATTGTATGTTTTACATTCCTTATTATGACATTGCTTTTCATTTTTTTTAATGATACAATATTGTTACATTAGGAGGTAACTAAATGAAAACTATACAACCGTACATTCCAAATATTCTAACAATTCTTCGTATGATTTTAACACCTATTATTATAGTATTTGGAATTTTTAAACAAATCTATGTCGTAATCATACTTGCTATTATTGCAGTAATCACTGACTTTTTGGATGGGTATCTAGCAAGGAAGTGGGACGTAGTGTCTTCCTTTGGAGCCAAACTTGATACGGTTGCAGATAAATTGTTTGCAATCGGAATCGTTGGTTGTTTGATTACACAGTTTACGATCTTATGGGTACCTTTTATTCTAGAAATAATTCTTGGTGCTACCAATTTATTTTATCATTTCAAAAGTAAAAAAACAGAGACCCTCATGATTGGAAAATTTAAAATGTCTTTTCTATTTGCAACTGTTATTGTTGGAATTTTGACTACCTTTTCTTCTCATTTTACTTCCATTTTATTTGGAATGGTATATGCAACTGTTAACCTACAAATTCTCAGTATATTTCAATATGGATTTAATTTCTTTTGTCCAAAAGAGGATATCTCTATTGAAAGTAATGCTATGCACCAGCAAATTATGAAAGAAGAAGACGATGAAGAGCTTGCTCAAACAATCATTTTAGAAGATCTTCAAAAAATAGCCCAAGAATACCAATATAACAATGAAACAGATGATATATCATAAATAGTGTAATGGATTTCATTACACTATTTTTCTTCAATTAAAATTTATAACTATATCTCTATTGTAGTAGAAAGCGATAATGACCTAAAATACCTTTTCTTTTATACCACCTCATTAATGTGTCTTCCTCAAAATTTGGTTGTCCAGCATTATGAATAATGTATGGGAGCCCTTCTTTATTTCTTTTGTCTGAAATTATAGCAATATGATTTTTAAAAACAACAATATCTCCAGGTTGCCATTCTTCTATTTTTGATAAATCCTTGGTTAATTTTAGAGTATGTCTTTCTAGATATACATAAATATTATTAACTCTTCTAAAGTCAATATTAGGGTCCGGTTGTATTATATTAGGATAATTTTCTATATTATTTTTAATATCTCCATCCATTAAATCCTTTAAAGAATACCCCGCTTCTTTTAACGCTCTCCAAATTACATCTGTACAAACACCTTCATCATCTGGAGGATATCCTCCCACATAATATGTACTTTTATAGGTCGGATGATTTTCTGCTTCTTTCTTTGCTCCAATCAAAATATCTGTATAATCATCGATCCCATTTTGATTATAATCTATATTACTTTTTATTGTTTCAATCCCAAAATATTGTGCTGTGTATATCTTTTGTGGAATGAGTTGGAAATAATCTAAAATGAATAATAGTACAATCCCTGTTATAATTACAGTAATCAAAATATATAATATTTTTTTATTGTGCATTTTTACCTTTAAATTCCTTTACAATTTTTCTATACATATCTATATTCTCTTTTGTATATCCTTTTAATGTGTTTTTGGAGATATAAGGGTCAATATCAATTTTTATGGGTAAAATCATGGATACCCCATTTTTAAAACATATAATCCAACTTCTATTTACAGTGACACCATATTGTTTTGTCTTCTTTTCATATATCCAACAAATATCTTCTAGTTTTTCCATTTTTATATGTATAAAACTATTCTCTATAATATAGAAATCTGTAATTATAACTCTTTTATTTTGATATTTAATATCTATGGCGCCATTGAATGCTTCTATCGCATCTTCCTGTTTTTGATACCATTTAGTCATCTTTGGTGATGTTAGGATTCTAATTCCGCAGATTATCTGGTAAATGCCAATTCCACCCACGCCAAGCAATACTATCCATAAAATATAATACATTATTTTAGAACTATCATATTCCATAATCTGAGTATTTAGAAAAAGGATTTCTATTTCCTCTTGGCTGTACTCTCCTTCAAATAGTTCGTCTTTATAATAGTTTTTGATTTGGTTTAATGCTTCTTTATGTACATCAACAAATTCAGTGAGATATCCTGTTATATAAAATTGTTCCTGATTCAAAATTTTATCTGCCAAACTTTTATTTACCAAAGCTATCAAACTATATCCTTCTAAATCAAGATCCACATATTCCGCCAGTTCTTTATCGCCTTCAAAATATGCATATGTTGTATTATAAGCATCATCAAATCGTACTTTAACATATTGATTTTTCGCTTTGCAAATATCTATATCATCTATGGATTCAATCACACATTCTTTTTTAAAAATATCTATCATTCTACCCTTTTCTTCTTTGTTTATTACCATAAAGAATATAAATATACATATCAGCAAAAAAATTCCTAGTATAATGCGATGAGATCCTTTTTGCCTATATAATTTCATTATATTTAACATATTATCACCCATCTCATTATATCACAAAAAATCCTCCGATTGGAGGATTTTTACTACATCATATCTTCTAGCGTTTTATTTGCTTTTTTAATTGCGTCATCCGCAACCTTTTCTACTTTTTTCATTACTGGTTTATTATATTTTTGATACGCCAAAACAGCCCCTGCACCCATTGCCATAAGTGCTACATTCTTACCTATCTTCATACTGATCACCTCTTGCTAAAGATATGAAACCGTATGTATACTTAATACATACATTCATAGTTTATTTCTTTTCATCGAAATTATACATCATATATTTGAGTTTATCGCATAAATTTGTTTTTCGTATGTATTCTGTTGCATTTTCAATAGCGTATGTGAATGCTTTTGGTTCTCCTAATAAAATTAGTTTTTTCTTAGCACGTGTAATTCCTGTATAAACTAGTTTGCGGTAGAGCATCCTATAATAAGACATACAAATTGGCATTACTACAATATCAAATTCACTTCCTTGTGATTTATGAATTGATACAATAAATCCATGTTTTATTTTATTTAAGTCTTTTGGTTCATATTTAACAACGTTTCCATCAAAATTAACATAGATTTCATTTTTTTTACTTTTGCTGTTTACTGCTGGAATAATGTAATCAATAAAACCGATATCCCCATTAAAAATATTTTCATCTGGCATATTTACGAGTTGTAAAACTTTATCATTCTCTCTAAATACAACATCTCCATATCGCACTTCTTTTTTTAATTCATCTTTTGGATTAAAAACATTTTGTAGTATTTTATTCAATTCATCGATTCCATTTTGTCCTGCATACATAGGTGCTAGGAACTGCATCTGTTTATATGTACACTCCTTTTCCTTTAATTGAATTGCAATTTTTTCAATACTATTTTTTATCATATTGGATGTACAAGTTAAAAAGGTATAATCATTACTTGTTTTTAAAAATTGCTCATCAACTTGATTGTTTTGAATATCATAAGCCAGTGTTGTGATATAGGAGTTTTCCGATTGTCTATATAAAAGATCTAGAGTAATCATAGGAATGCTATTGCTTTCTATCATATCCTTCAATACTTGCCCTGGCCCTACACTTGGGAGTTGATGATGATCACCGACAATTACAATTTGAACATTACTACCTAATCCTTTACACAGGTTATCAAATAACAAAATATCCATCATACTAAATTCATCAATAATAATTAATTTGCAAGTAGATTTGTTGTATTCATTGATACCAAATTGGTTGGTTTCCTTATTCCAACGAAGAAACCTATGAATTGTCATAGCTCCAAGGAGTGTTGATTCACTCATACGCTTACTTGCTCTTCCTGTTGGTGCGAGTAGTGCCACTATATCCGTCGCATCATCCATAGGTATAGAATGGATATCGATATATAAATCGACAATTGCCTTGATAATTGTTGTCTTTCCTGTTCCAGGTCCTCCTGTAATAATACTAATATTGCTAGTAAGGGCCATTTTAATGGCCTCTTTTTGTTTTAACCCATATTGTATTCCATTATTTTCTTCTAAAGCTTTGATTTTTTCATCTAGTTTTTTTAGATTTCCTAATTTACTTCTTTGTAACTCATAAATCTTTCTTACTACATTGTTTTCTGCATCATAAAGATTCTTTAAATAGTATTTGTCATCTTCTAAAACAATATACGAATTCCATCTAAGTTCATCAATAAATGTTTTATAGTTTTCATCACTTATCTCAAAATTTAAATATGATTCTGTACTCTCTTTAATATCTTCTAACGTGACATATGTATCTCCTCTTGCATATATTAATTTTTCTATGCTATATAGAATACAGGATTTAATACGATCTTCATTATCTGATTCTATTCCCATATTTCTTGCAATGCTATCAATTTTTTGAAAAGACAAATTATCAATATCTTCTAACAATTTATATATATTATTCTCAAGTGTTATAATTGTTCGTTCGTGGTATTGGTTATATATTACAAGAGCATCCTTCATAGTGAATCCCAATTCTGTTAAATACACAATTGTTTTATGACTCTCTTCATATTTTGTTAACGTATCATAAATATGCTTGGCTTTCTTATATGATAATTTTGGAATCAATTCTAAACAAGAAGGATTTTCCAGTATTTGCTCCAATGCTGTAGTTCCAAGACGGTCCACAATCATTGTTGCCATTTTCTCTCCAATGCCATGAAACAAATCACTACATAAGAACGCTATAATCCCTTCTTTGTCTTCTGGTTTTAACCTTTCATATTCGGTCACTTGATATTGAAAACCATACTTTGGATGTTCTACTGGTTCTCCGTAAAAAATATACATATCATCTGTATTGATATCTGCAAAATACCCTGTAAAAGTAATTGTCTTGTCAACAAAGTCTTTTAATCCTTCACAATTGGTTTCTTTTATCTTAAAAACCCCTATCGTAAAGCCATTTTCTCCTGTAAAAATACTTTTCCTATATTGCCCTTTAATAAATTCCTTCATACGCTTCACCATGTCCTTATCCATCATATCATAAAGACGAACAAATGTACATAAAAAGAAATACTAATTCTTTAAGTATTTCTTTAAAATTCTAGAAAGCTCTTCTGTATCAATTGGTTTTGAGAGATAATCATCAAATCCTAGTGATAGGTATTCTTCCTTTTTCCCTACAATTGCGTCTGCTGTTAAAACAACAACAGGAATATTAAATCCCTCAATTTCCTTTAATTTATGAAGTGTTTCAACTCCACTAATTTCTGGCATCATTTGATCTAATAAAATCAAGTCAAAAGTACGTCCTGATTCTATCATAGAAATACATTCTGCTCCCCCTGACAAAGCTTCTACCTCTACTTCGTAAGGTTTTAACAGTCGAACAGCAACCTTTAAATTTAATTTATTATCATCAACAACTAGAATACTCTTTCCTTTCGCATTAAAAGCAGAATTTTTCTTTGTCACTGTGTGGCCATTAATATCTCCAATTGCTGTTTCATCCATAATCTTTTGATTGATAGAAACTGTAAATGTACTACCTTCTCCTTCTTTACTCTCTACCTCAATTTCACCTTTTAATAAATCAATCAGTTTAGAAGCGATACTAAGACCCATCCCACTTACATACTCTTTTTCATTGGTCGTTATCTTTTTAGAACTATCAAATAATTTTTCTAGAATATTTTTACGAATTCCAATTCCTGTATCTGTTACAGATATTATTAATCTAGCATTATTTTGTTTTTTCTCGCATTTCGCATCTATGGTAATGCTACCACTTTTCGTGAATTTTGCAGCATTGTCAATAATATTTAAAATCACTTGTGAAATTCTTCCAGAATCCCCATATAATTTCGTTGGAATGTCTTTAGATACATTTAAAATAACATCAATATCTTTATCTTCTATGCGCTCTTTTGCAATATTTTCAAAGCTCTTTAAAAGTTTTGGAACATTATATTCTTTCTCTTCTAAATCCATAACACCTGACTCTATTTTGGATATATCTAAAAGTCTATCAATAATTCCAAGTAAGCTATTGCTTGCACTTTGAATACTCTCTACATCCTCTTTAACATTTCTTGCTATATTTTCATCTAAAATAGATTCACTCAGACCAATAATAGCATTTAATGGTGTACGGATTTCATGCGAAATAATGGATAGGAAAGCTGTTTTTGCTTCACTTGCTTGTCTTGCCTCATTTAGGGCATTTTGAAGTATTGCATTTTGTCTTCTTACATATTCTGCATTTTCAGTAACATCTTTTGTTAAGATTATCACATGTGTTTCTCCTCTATTTTCTGTAAAAAAGGCTGTGCTTTCTAAACACATATTGGATTCTTTTAAATTTAAATGATAGCGAACTCCAATGGGTTCTAATTTTTTTTCTTCTACCAATGTTTTCAAATGATCTAGGGATAATATATTCTTAACTTCTTCCCTGTCGGTTTCTAAAATACGTGTATCAATAATCTCCTTTAAGGTATCTTCATAATTGCTAATTTTATTGGCTCCAAAATAAGGGGAATCTTCTTTTAAATTATGAAGACGTAATTCACCCGTTACTAAATTTACATCCATTTCAACATCATAGGATGTAGCAGTAATTTGGTTTAGCTGCTTTTCACGAGCTTTAATATCACTTGCTTGTGATACAAGTAAATGTTGTTGCTCATGTTCTTTGGTTGCATCGGAGATTAAAATAATCATATATTCCTTTTTCTTTTCATAAATCGGATATATCTTAATCTTTAACCATCTTGTATGCTTATAACTAGAACTTCTATATGCAATCATATTGCTCACAAAATCACTTTCACCATCCCAGGAGCGTAGTTGTTCTTTTAGTATTGGTAACTCAAAAATTTCTTCTACAATCTGTAAATCATCTTTCTTTTCCTGCAGTATATTGCTAGAAGTCGTTTCCAAATCCTCCATCTTCATAACTTCATATACATTTTTTGTCATATATAAAACTGAACGTTTTTTCTTATCACACATGATATATGTCGTGTCAGAATTTTTCACTAAAGAATTAAATAATTTCTCGCGTGAACGTATCTCTTTTGTGTTAAATAAATCCATAGTAAACCTCCCTATTATCACTATAAATAATTATAACACAACAAATTCTATTTCACAATAAAAATAACATGTAGTATAGGATACATATCTTATAGTTTTACTATTTGTAACTCCAAAATAAAAGTATCACCTAACAATGATTTAGGTGATACCAATTCATTTGGCAACATTCAACATGCGATATTGAATGTTCCTTTTTATTTGATGAAAGTTTCCTTAACACATTCATAATAACACAATCTTCAAATTCGCTTAACTCAAATATAATTAACATATCAATATTCTTATTAATGATTCTGATTTTGTTTTAGAAATTGCGCTAATACTTCATTAACAATCTTTTCATCTGTAACTCTTGTTAATTTATTACCATCTAATTCACAAACCATTAGGTTTGTGTTGTCTTCAATATCTACTAAATAAACATATTCTGTAGAGGAAAGAATAATTTGATCCACTAATACATACTTTTTATGGTCATTTAAAGTTAATATTATTTTTTCCTGATTGTCTGGCATACTATTTTTCTTTCTTCTTTACTTTTTCTTGTTGCTCATCTTGATTATAGTATGTTTTATTCATAATACTTGTTATATTCTATTTCTAGTAATTTTTTTATATCTAAATCATTCTTTAAAAAATCAGATAAATAATATGCATTTTCTTTATCCAAAGAAATCATCTTCATCATAACCTCTTTATTATTACGAATACTCCCCTCAGTATAAGGAATTAACTTGGGATCAATATCAAGTATAAATTTAGCTAAAGAAATATCATTACGTGCAATCTTTGACATATAGATATATTTCATCCTATCTTCTTTTAAAGAAGATTTTAAACCATTAATATATAAATCATATAATTCTTTATCCTTTAAAAACGTATTTCTATTTTTATATAAGTATGTACCACATAAACTATCATCATCCATTACATCAACATCAATAATAAGAGCTGTACTACTATTATTTTTAATAATCTGCTTTAAAGTATCTATAGAAAATCCTTCAATTAAATATAAAACTTTAGGATTTTTACTAGCTAGGGCAATTAATTTTTCTAAAGAAAGATTTTCAAGATAATTAATTAATAAACAACAATATTCTAT
This sequence comes from uncultured Bacilli bacterium, assembly GCA_910584305.1. Classification (GTDB taxonomy): domain Bacteria; phylum Bacillota_I; class Bacilli_A; order RF39; family UBA660; genus CAKPTA01. The sequence goes on along the minus strand of CAJTZW010000004.1, from coordinate 78,038 downwards.
ATTTTGATAAACTAAATCATAATCGAAAACAATTTTTTTAGGTTCTATATTGCTTCTAAATACATCTTCAATAGCATCCCTAATATTATCCTTAAACTCTCCACTTTTATAATTTTCATCAGTGAAAATCCTTAAATTTAATCCCTTTATATATGGTGCAATTTTTTTTATTTCGTCAACACTTGAGAAAACTTTATTTAAATTATAAATAAATTCTTCCATTATATCATCATCACATCCACAATTGCACATGTAATATTGTTCTAAATCAGCAGTAGCACAAATTAATTTAATTAACTTTTCTTGCATAAAACTACCTCCTATTAACAAAAAGAGCTTAATAGCTCTTTATCTTCCCATATACTCCTTACAAATATTAACAATTCGATTTACTTCACTCATTAATTCATCATAATGTTCATTTACATAAATAACATCATTACCTTTACTAGCCATCTCATGATTGTATGCAAGTTCTGCTAATGTAGTAAATCCCAAGTATTTAGAATCACTTTTTAATGAATGCACTTGAATCGCATAATTTGGCATATCACTATTTTCTTTATATTCTTTAATACTACTTAGTTTTTCTTCTACTTCATCTAGAAAATCGGTTAATGTCTCATCATACATTCCCATATCTCCTAGTATTTCTAAACTAGCACCTACATTTACTCCATTATTTACTAATATATTCTTATCTTTCATAAAATACCTACTTTCTTAAATACTTTTTCATAATTATATTGAGTTCTAACTTATCAATTGGTTTTGACAAATAATCATTAAATCCAACATTTAAATATTTTTCTTTCATACCACTAATCGCATTCGCAGTGAGAGCAACACAAGGGATAGTAACTCCCTTCTCTTGTAGTTTATGAAATGTTTCCACTCCACTCATTTTGGGCATCATATCGTCCATTAATATTAAATCATAATGGACCCCTGCTTCAATTTTTTCGATACATTCAAATCCACTTTCAACCATTTCAATTTGTACATTATAATTTGAAAGCAAACGAGTTGCGACTTTTAAATTAATCTTATTATCATCCACAACTAAAATCTTTTTATCTGAAGCATCAAAGATTTCAATTTCTGTTTGATGATCTTCTACACTCACTTCTTTACCTGCCACGATTTTTTGATCGATTGCCACCGTAAATTTAGAACCTTTTCCATATACACTTTGTACAACGATTTTACCATTCATTAGGTCTACTAGTTTTTTGGTAATTGCTAAGCCTAATCCTGTTCCTTCAATCGTAATATTCTGTTCTAAATCAAACCTCTCAAATTTTGTAAATAGCTTATCAATATTTTCATTTTTAATACCAATTCCAGAATCTTCTACAGAAACAATTAGACGACATACATCTCCCTGTATTACTGAGCTTACCTTAAATTCAACATATCCCTCTTTCGTATATTTGACTGCATTGGTAAGTAAATTTAGAATAATTTGCTTAATACGACTATGATCACCATAAAGTACATTTGGTATACTTTCATCATAGGAGATTCGTAAATCCAGTGGTTTCTCTCCTAAACGAGCACGTGTAAGTGCTACTAAATCATTAAATACATTTTTAAAACTATATTCTGTATTTACAATTTCTAATTTATTAGCCTCTATTTTAGAAATATCCAAGATACCATTTACAAGTTCAAGTAAACTATTAGAAGCAGATACTATATCTTTCACTTCTTCCATAGCATTTGGAGGTAAATCCTCCTCTTGTAATGCTTGACTAAATCCTACAATAGCATTCAAAGGAGTACGTATCTCATGAGACATATTCGACAAAAATTCACTCTTCGCTTGATTCGCCTTTTCTGCAGTATCACGTGCTATGTTAAGTTGCTCTATCATCTTTACATCTGGGTTTTCAATCGTGAAATACATTAAATATGTTAAGAACATTTCTAACGGAGTAATCAAAAACAATTCTGGATTGGACTGCTGAATAAATAGTGCAATACTTCCCAAAACAATATAACATAACAATGGCATATATTTTTTGTTAATGACCTGCTTTATGTTCAAAATTAAACAAATCAACATTACTATAATGCAAATTGAAGAAATCCCATATAGTGCATCAACAGCTGATCCCTCAGAATACATTAATTCACTATCAATATAAGATAATTGCAAAGGCAATAACAAAATCAAGATTGAAAATATAAAAAGTAAAATCCAGAAAATATAATTTATATTTTTTAGTTTTTGGTCAGTTAAATTTTTTATTGATATAACAACAGTATACTGTGTAAACAACAAAATCCAACTCAGCATTGCAATTAAATAAAATTTATTAACAAGCACATTCAATTCTAAATATTGTTGAAAGTTAACCATTGTAATATATAATAAAAGGCCAGATAGTAACTCGATTAAAGATACTAATAATATATAAGAAAATATCTTATTTTCAGGTTTAGAAATTCTTTCCTTCGAAAAAAATACAAACACTAAAAGTATAATATATATTAGACTAATAATATTTAAAAAAATTGTAGCTCCCATATAACTAACTCCCTCCATTATATATATTAACAAATATTGAAGCAAAAAAAAAGGTTATTTCTTAACCTTTTCCTTATTTTGTTCAGGTTTTTGTATTTGCATAGATTTAATTTTAAGATTATCTTCTTCAATTCTAACAGTGTATTCATCTCCAGCAACACCTTCGGAAATCAACTTTTTATAATCCTTTTTAGACATTGAAGTAATTGGAATACTATCTCTAAATTTCCATTTAACAGGGATATCCCTTGTTGTTAACTCTTTATCATTTTGCATATTTTTAAACACAATCTCATCTATAATAACTTCATAATCTACATCTACATATTCTTCATTTAATACTACATGAATTATTGGCATATTACCATAATATAATTCTTCATAGTAATTAACTATCATACAATCCTTAATAGCTTGATGTCCCTTTATACAATTTTCTATTTTTGAAGGATGAATTTTGTAACCATCAAATCGAGTAAATCCTCTATCTAAACGTTCTTCAAAATGAATGCTTCCATCTTTTCTAACAGTAATTAAATCGCCACTAACAACACATCTATGTCCACCTATATAATCTGTCTTAATAACATCCTTGCCATCTAATTTTCCTGGAGACAAAGCTGGGCTTGTTATATAAGCTTCTCCTGTAATTTCTTTAGTTCCATCAAATGGTAGTGGCATTTTAGTATTTGGATCTACAACTAAATACTTAGTAAATGGTAGTGGTTTACCAACGTCGCCATAATTATTGCAATCCTTTGTAGTATATGTGCCACAACCAGCAATTTCAGACATTCCATGACCTTTAGATAGTATACATTTTGCACCATGGCTAATTAAAAACTCATTGATTCTTTGCTCCTTAATTGGTTCTAATGAATCTCCACCTGCAACAGCAACATTTAAGAATGATAGATTAGCATTCTTCATACATGGACTATCAACAATCACTTCCCACCAAGATGGAATACCAATAATTATATTAGGTTTTGATTTTAGAACTAAATATGCCAGCTTTTCAATATCAAAAATAGGTATTTCAAGCATTTCCATTCCCATACAAGAGCCTAAATGTTCAGAATTTACAGAACCATATGCAGCAAAATAAGGCAGAATATGTAAAAACTTCATACCTGGTTTTATTCCTAAATCTAATAAGTCATGTTGAGAAACCAGTACATTCATATTATCATTAGTCAAAGGTATAGGTTTAGGTGTACCTGTAGTTCCTGATGAATGGGTAATTATAGCTAATCTATCAGCAACATAATTAGCTGTTGTCCCTGTTATATATTTTGACTGTTTTATAAATTGGGAATACTCCAATGTATTTATAATATTTTGCTGTTTACTTTTTTCAGATAATTTCGCAATTTGACTTCTTAAATTCATCAATTGTTTCAAACCAAATGGTAATGATTCCAGACTAGAAGGTGTTAAAATCTGAGCAATTCTAAGCATATTTTTTACATCAGCTTCAATAGGCTGAATTGTACCACCATAACATTCTTTTGCACAAACAAGCATATCTAAATTTTCATTTTCAATAAAGTCTCTTAGAACAATTGGTTTAGTTCTAGGATCAATGTAATCAGCAACAGCGCCAATCTTATTAAGCCCATATTGAATATAAGATGTTTCGGGAACATTAGGCATGATCACACCTACTCTACTACCTTCCGAAATCCCCATTCCTTTAAACCCTTTAGCTACATCAGATATTTTATCTTTAAATTCATCATAAGTGATCTTTCTACCATAAAAATTTTTAGCAATATTACTTCCTAAATTTTTAGTACGATCCTCTAAATATTGATAAGCAGTTTTTTGATAATCTTTCTTTTGATTTTGTTCCATATATTATTTTTCCCCCCTCTTTGTTGGCGCTTATTATACATATTTCTAAATATTTGTCAAATTTTGGTGTTTACAAGTCAATTATACCACATTCTTATAATTTTAACCCTATTTTTATTTAACTTCTTCCATTTTATTACTTGCAATAACTCTAGCTTTTTGAATTTCAATTTCAAGTATTTTTTTAAATAATTTTCATCACTTATATATTTATAAAATTTATTTTGAATATTTAAAATAACTCATAATCTAAAACACCCTTGATTAACTAGTAAAAACATTTTATCAACTTCTTAAAATATAAAAAGACTCCTGACCTAAAATAGGGCAAGAGTCTTGTGCCATCTAAAAATAGTTTCTTTCATATACCATCATATATGTTCTCCTGATAACGCGAAGAAATTCTCGGACTTCCATCAATCAGTTACTTTCTATAAACATCATTAATATCTGCTTCTCCAAATATGCTAGCAAAATTTATAAGTTTTAGCAAAAATATAATTGATTATCTAAGAATGATAAACATTCTCTATAAAATTTCTTACAATTTTTTATTGCTTTACAATTCATTATTAATTAAAATATTTATTGTTTTTTTACTTTTGTTTTTTCATAAGATGACGATAATAAAATGTTAATATATCTATTAGAAAGTCCACAAGTTGATTTTAAATAATTAATATCAATATTTTCTATACCAAGTTTATTTATTAATTTTTCTGCCTGTTTTAATCCGTTAACAATACTTTTATCATACTTATTTTTTTCATCTTCAAAAATTAATTGAACACTTTCATCAGTTGTTATATAACTCAATAACTGATTAACATCAATACATAAATCATCACATAAATCAAAAGTATTTCGCATCATTTTTCTTAACATATATGGTTGAACTTTATTACCTGGAATTAGTCCCTCTTGAATTAAATTAACAATAGCATTCATTAAATCAGCAATTTTCCTCAATATATATATATCATCTTTATTCCCTAATTCACTGATATATTTTACATAATCCACCCACATTGAATTTTCATAGTTATTATCTTTATTTTCGTATGCACTTACTATTCTCTCTAAACTAGCCCCTGAATCTGCACCAACCGTTAAACTAGGATTTTCAAATAATTTACTGCTATTAAACTGAGTGAATACAAGATTCCATAACTCAACCAATGATTCATCAGTTCTTTGCCATAATATTTCTGTTCTTAAAGCACTTTTTTCAGCATAAGGAGAAATAAAAATATTCTTATCATTTGTAATGATATTTTTATTTTCTAATTTATTCCAAACTCTTAATGTAACTTCATCATTGGGATGCACAGTAGCAAAAATTCGATTACGCCCTAATTCTAACTCACGTACTAAAAAATTATATGCAAATTCAATAAAGTTTTCTTTTGTCTCTTTTTCATTATGTGAATAAAACATAAAATGACCTAACATCTCAAAACATATATGATGTCTACCAGATATTCCAACGCTATCAATACTATCTGTTCTCACACATTTTTGAATTGATGAAACCTGTTCTTCCTCAGCACGTTTTTGTTCTAATAGTTCTTCTTGATAACGAACCCCACCAGATATATTAAATAACAATCTTGATTTCTCTGAAGCTACAATTGGAATACTGTCATGATATATATATCCCATTTTATCAGAATATTGTTTATAACTTAATTTTATATCATTTGAATTTCTTGATTGCATAATTTCCTCCTTTAAATAGCTGTTTTCTCATTATACATTAATTCACATTTATCTGCATCTAATGTACAACGAAGTCCTATCGGTAATATTATATTATTTCTAGTATGACCAAAATCATTACACTTAACTATAGGAAAATCATATTCCTTAACCACATCTAAAATAATTTTTTCTAAAGAAATATTTTCTTTTGCATCATAATTTCCAATTAATAATCCTGAAATTTTTTCAAAAACTTGAGCTTGTTTCAATTGGTATAAATAACTAGAAATCATTTCTGAATCAGACTCAAGTCCTAATTCTTCTAAAAATAAAATAGAATTATTAAAACTAGGGCAATACTTAGTATTTACTATCTTCACGAGCGAAGATAAATTTCCTCCTACCAATTTTCCAGTTGCTATTCCGCCACGCAATTGTTTCCATTCACTGCTTTTTTCCACAACACCATAATTACCATTAATCATTACATTTTGAAATTGGGCTTTATTAAAAACTAAATTTTCTTCGCAAAATCCTTTATAATTTGTAAAATGATATGTAACCAATCCAGTTTGCTTATTTATTGCATTTAATAAAATAGTGTTATCACTAAAACCAATTAAAAATTTAGGGTTCTTTTTTAAATTATCATAGTCTATTTTATCTAAAATAGAATTACAATTAGCACCGCCTTTAGCAAAAATTATCGCTTTAACTGTGCTATCATTTATCAAACTATTTATATCATTACATTTTTCTTCAACAGAAGCTGAATATCCGTAATAATTGGCATAAAGATTTTCAGAATATACAACATTAATTCCAAATTCTTTTAACAAGTTTTCCGCCTTATCTAATTCATTCTTATGTTTACTCTTTACCACACCAGAAGGAGCACATACTCCTATAGTATCATTTATCTCTAATCTTTTTGGTTTCATAAATCCTCCTCACTAATAACTTCAGCTATAGTTTTCTTTATTTGTTGTTTTATAGTGTATGTATAAGTATCAAACTCAGGCTTTGAAATTATTTTTTTTTCTAAATCGATACCATGTATTTTTATGTTAATACCAATTTTTGACAAGGCATCTTCAAACTTCAATAATTCATTATGCTTAAACTGTCTCTTTAAACACTTATTTTTACAACTATTAAAACACTTCGATTTATTACAAACTTCAGAATCAAAAATATTTAACAAAGCTATATTCGATTTATTTAACATATGTGAAATACCACATGAAGAATGAAAATAGACTGGTTTATTTGGAAAATATTTATTACATAACTCTAGTATAGCATTTTCTATATCATTTGATAAAGTTTTCTTATTATATTCTTTTATAAGTTTTGGCATTTCAAGACCTCTTATATCTTTTAAACCAAATTCGATTCCTTCAGTCCAACGTAAACCACCAGGTATAATCATATCAATACAATCATAATATTTTTCACTAACACTTTGTATTAATTTTTCAAGAGAATCCCTGTTAGCACCCCATTCTTGTACAAGAGGGCGCATATACCAACTAATAGTTACACCTGTATTTTTAAGTTCTTCAACATTCCTAAATCTATTGTTTTGCGCTGGTTCTATCTCTTTAGGATTATTTGCGTAGCAAATTGAAATCATGATTTTATTTCCATTATTACATATCTTTCTCAATCTATTAGAAATATTCTTTGGAACTCCAGCTTTTGTCACAATCCAAAAAGGATTTTTATATCCAAGTTCTACAAAATATTCCATTATTCTTAATGTACTTTCAGTAACCCCTTCATTAGCAAAAGGTTCAGTACTTGAAGTTGCAATACTTATTACACTTTTATCCTTTTCAAAATACTTATGTTCAATCAAAGCATTTATTATTTCTTCTATTGAAAATGTACTTCTTGGAATTGGATGTTTATACATTCTAAAATCTTCATCTAAGTCTTCATAGATCCCCTGAACATGACAATATGCACATTGATAAGAACACCCTTTCCAATAATCAATACTAAAAGAATTATTGGCTTCACTAACACAACACAATGGGCTATTATGATTCATTTCTAATGCTCCAAACATATACTCACATAATGCATGTTTTTTACCATTTACTTCTACATTTATAACATTATTTTTAACATCATTCATATTATCACAAACCTATCTTTTTAATACTTTTATATTATTGTCAATTTGAGTTTCTGTAGTCATTCCTATTACTAATGAAGTTCCAAGTAACTGAGCTTTATTTAAAATAGTCGAATAGTTTTGTACATTATCATACAACAACCGTCCTTGTATAAATAAACTTCGTAATATTATTTCAATATTATTCTCTTTATACTTATTAATATCTTTGACAATCCATAGATTATCAGGATTATATGGAGCTTCAATTACATCAATTTGTTTTAAAATGTGTTCAGGTAAACACTCTCCGTAGCCATTAGGTAAAGAAATTCCTACTTTATCAACGTAACCAGACTTTTTTAATGATGTCAGCCAATCCATTAAATCTGTAGAATCATTCCATTCCTTAACCCAATTATGTAATAATACTATATCTACCTTTTTACGTTTTAAATTAGATAATGACGTATTCAAGCAGCTTTTAATATAATCAAAATCATAATATTCTTTTAAATTGCCAACAAAAACAATTTCAGGTTTGACCTTAGCAGGTATTTTTGTAACAATTTTATCAGAATCATCAATTACCTTGGCTAATAACTTTTCAACTTTGCCTCCACCATACACCAATGCTGTATCAAATTGCTTTATTCCTTTTTGTTTAGCATAAGAAATTAATTTAATAATTTGTTCATCAGAAAGCTGTTTGAAATCACCACTATATTGCCATGTTCCTAAATAAAGATTAGTTGTAAAATCAATATTAGTTAAAATTTCATTCTTAATTTTTTGTAAATTAATGTCATCATCTTTTTCAAGATAAGCTATTATAATATTCTTATATTTTAATGGCAAATTATCAATAACTTGTAAGATATTTTTAAAACCTTCCAAATGATAACCACATAAAACATAACAACTTCTGATCATAGCTAAAACAATGTCATTCTTTAAAAAAGTCCTTTGAAATAAGTCTTGACGTTTTAACAATTCTTGCTTAATTTCAATTTCTTCTAAGCAATCTGATAAAATTTTCTTTTTACTATATAAAGTTCCAATGCTTAAATTCATTTTTATAGTTTTCAATCTATCATTGCTATCATAGATTATTTTACAATTTTTTAGATCATGAACAAAACCTTCACATGTCCAATAACCGATTGTCCATGTTCTATGTTCACAAAAAACTCTATTACCAGTAACATAATTATCAATAAGTTGTTCTATCTCATTAAAAGAATAAATAGCAATACTTACTTCATATTGACATAAATCCAAAATTTTAACAGCATCATCTAAAAGTAGAATATGATAATCTGAAAAACACTCCACTAAACTTAACATTCCATTCATCTTATCATCTACTACACATAGCATATCTATATCATGAAAATTATTTTTTTCAACACTTGAGCCAACTTGCGCTAATGAAAAAGTATCTATGAAATTTACAACCTTTTTCTTTATTTTTTCTAGTTCAAAATCCAAATCCATTTTTTCACCCCTTACCATTAAATTCTTTTATCATCTGCTTAGCATAAGTAGTCTTTGCTTTATCTAACAGATCTTGTCTTACTCCAAACGATAAATCATCAGTAACAATAATTACTCTATCTTTATTTTTTAATTCTGTATCAATAGAAACATAAACATCATTTACAATTGCCCCAACCATAGTATTCCCTACATCAGGGCTTATTCTGTATGCAAAGTCTACTGGTGTTGATCCTTTAGGAAGTTCAATAACTTCCCCTTTAGAATTATAAACATATACTTTATCAGAAAATAATTCATTCTTAGCCTGATATACAAACTCTTGATTATCTCCAAATACTTTATTTATTTCTAACAATGATTGATAAAATTGATATTTATTTTTCAATTCTTCTTGCATTACTGTTCTAGCCTTTCCCTTATGAATATCCCAATATGTAGCAAGCCCAAAAGACGCTACTTTATCCATATCAAATGTACGTATCTGCATCTGTACAAGCCTATCATCAGGTCCAAAGACTGTTGTGTGTAATGATTGATACTTATTAGTTTTAGGATTACATATAAAATCTTTCATTTTCCCATTTACTGGTTTATATACTTCATGAATTGGTCTTAACATCAAGTAACATTGATCAATTTCTTCTACCATTATCTTAAAAGAAATTAAATCATGAATATCACTTAAACGACGCCCAGATTGAAGCCTTTTATAAATTCCATATATATTTTTTACTCTAACTTTAACTTCATTTGGTATTTCTCTAGCACTCAATATTTCATTAATTTTACCAAGCATTTCTTCAATACAAGATTTACTATCTTCTTCTATACGATTCATAATCGCTTGTATTTTTTTATAGCCATCTGGATCGATGTACTTAAAAGATAGATCTTCTAATTCACTTTTTATTCGATATGCTCCTAATTGGTAAGCCATGGGTACAAATAATTCCATCGTTTCAATCGAATTTTCTTTTTGTTTATATTCTGATTTAAACTGTAGAGTTCTCATATTGTGTAATCTATCTGCAAGTTTAACGAGTACAATTCGAATATCTGACTGCATACTAGTAATTATCTTTCTTGTATTGGCCATATTTTGTTCTTGTTTAGTAGAAAAATTTAATTTACTAATTTTAGTAACTCCATCTACCATATTAGCAACATCATCACTAAACAATCTAGCAATTTCTTCCTTAGTAGTATCAGTATCCTCTAATGTATCATGTAAAAGACCTGCACATAATGTATCTTTATCTGCATGCATTTCTGCTAAAATATAAGCTACATTTAAAGGATGTGAAATATATGGCTCTCCACTCTGTCTCATCTGACCTTCATGAAGACTGCTTGCATATTCATAAGCTTTTTTTACTTCTTCTGCTGACTCTTCATTATAACATCTAACAACATCAAGTAATTTTTCAATGGTGATATTATTCATATAAACACCTCCAACTACAAAAAAAGCAGCAACATCGCACAATTAAGCGTTAATGTTACTGCTTCATAAATTGTCTTTTACAAGAAAGGCGTGAACAAATAGTACTAAAAATATTGATTTTAACACTGTCTACCATATTAAATTCAAATAATGGATTTCTAATCATATGCTACACTCCCTCAAGTAAAATTTAAATAGATTTTATACCAAAATTTGGTAAAATGCAACATTTTTTGACAAATTTGTATTATTTTTACTTAATGTTTTTATGACTACATCATTCTATTCATTTTTTCTTTAGAAAGAACTATAGATTTTAGCATACCTTTATTTAATATTATTCCTAATTATATCTTTTCGAGCATTTTCAATTTTCTATTTTCTTGAAAGCTTATAGTCTAGCCACTGCACAATAGAGCCATATCCTACAAAGAATACATATATAACCATACAATTGATACATACTTTAAATAATCCTAGTTCCTCTACATCCATATAAGGATAAGGATATTTAACACCACCTGCAAAAGTTCCCCCAAACATTACATAAATAATATCAAACAATGTATATGCTATTAAAACAAAACTCCAAATAAATGGATAATTCTTCTTTAAATTTCCTTTTTCACCAAATATAATATAATCAAATATTACTAGTAATGGTGTAAATAAATGAACAAAGTAATTTTCTAAATTATGTCCTATATATGCTTCCATACCTTCTCCTGAAGATAATATAATCCAATATACAAAGAATGTAATAGTAATAGCCATTGTTGTCATACCTTTAGAAATATAATATATATTATTCTTCTTTAATTTCTTAGTGAGTATTAGTATTACTGTTATTAAATAGAAAATAAAGCATAATAAATTACTTTGAATAGTGAAATAAATAATACTATCTCTAATAGTTAGTAATTTAAAATTTAGAAAAAGACCTATTCCACTTACTACAACAATCATTATTTTAAACAATAAATCTAACATTTTTTTCATAACACGCCTCTTAAATCACATACAAACAATATATCTTATATTGTTTCATAAGTAAAGTATATTATGTAAAAGTTTACATAAAAAAACAGGAAATTCCTGTTATCTTCCCATACCTTTACTCTCTTCATCAAATACTGCCGGATTGGCTTTTTCCACTTTATCCATACCAAACTCTGTATTAATCATATTTGATTTTAAACTAGATATAGTTTCTTCTTTAATATCATCTAGGGATAATCCATGTTCTTTAATATAATCAACCAATTCTTGATCCGTCATTTTTCCAGCTACTGATTTTCCATTTTCAGTTTCATATAAATTAGCGTCTGCTAAAAGTTCATCAGTAACAACTTTAAGAGGTTTTTCTTCAAACATTTTAGGTGCACCTATAGTTGCCAAAGCAAGCCCAATTCCAGAAACCCCTGCCAAAAGGAAATGCTTTCTAATATTAGATTTTCTTATTTTTAAATTTTGAATGCGAGTTGTTTTTCTTTCTTTCAATTCTTTTCTTTCTTCAGCATAAGCTTTATTTTCATCTTCTATATTTTCAATCAATTCATCATAATATGTTTTTTCCATTTTTCTTCCCCATTCCTATTTCAATTATATCATTTATATTGTTTTTAAGTCAAATTATTCACTTATACAGTATGGATAAGATACTTCTTTTATTACTGCTTTCTTAGGTTTATGAAGTTCACTTTCTACTCCTTTTTGCTTAATTGATAAATAGTTACCAGTATGTCCAATTAGATATCCATCTTTATATACCTCAGGTATATATTCTACTTCTCTATCTATAAATTTATTCATATACTCTAATTCTAATTCTTTAGAAAGTTCTAAAAGAATGTGTGCTCTTTTCTTTTTCAACGACTCATCAATCTGATTTTTCATAGTTGCTGCGACTGTGCCATCTCTTTTTGAATATGGAAATACATGTAATTTAGAAAAATTAATTTCTTTAATATTTTGAACCATCTCTTCAAAATCTTCTTCGGTTTCCCCTGGAAAGCCTACGATAACATCTGTTGTTATAGAAATATCTGGGCGAATTGTACGAAGATGTTTTGTTTTATCTTTAAAGTACTTAATATCATACTTACGTTTCATATTCTTTAAAATAGCATCTGCGCCACTTTGTAATGGAATATGCATATGGCTTACTAAAATATTATTTTCTTCTATAATCTTTAAAACTCTATCATTAATTTCAGTAATTTCAATTGAGGATATACGTAGACGTTCTAACCCTTTAATTTGAACGAGTTCTTCTAATAGGGATGCAAAGTCATAATTTTCAAACTCTGCGCCATAATTTCCTGTATGAATTCCTGTAAGAACAATCTCCTTATGCCCATTTTGTACCAATGTACATACTTCATGTAAAACATCAACACGTTCTTTGCTTCGGACATTTCCTCTTGTATATGGAATAATACAGTAGGAACAGAAATTGTTACATCCATCCTGTATTTTTACAAAGGCTCTTGTTTTATTAAAATTATTTAATGTCATGGATTCAAAAGGAACATCTTCTATTTTTTTTACATCAAAAATATGTTCTTTTTTTTCTTGATAGTCTTTTATATATTCTACAATATTCGATTTACCAACATTTCCTAACACAATATCAATTCCATCAATTGCTTCTATCTCTTCTTTTTTGTTTTGAATCATACACCCACATACAACGATTATAGCATCTGGATTTATTTTCATTGCATGACGAATCATTTTCATAGATTTAGAGTCTGCTGTATTGGTTACTGTGCATGTATTGATGATTGATATATCTGCTTTCGTATTTATATCTACTTCTATATATCCAGCATCTTTTAATTTATCTATCATGACATTACTTTCATATGTGTTTACCTTACATCCCAATGTATATATATTAAATTTCATAACTTCCTCCAAAAAAAACTAGGATTACCTAGTCTAGATTTTTTCTAAATTCTTTTAGAGCCTGTAAAAATTCATCATTTTTCTTAATCTCTTCACTGAGTGGTTTCATATTTAATGTTTGCTCTAAACTATTTACTTCTATATTGTTATCAAAATCAAAATCCCCTAAGAAATCGTCAATATTTTTGCTCATGAGACTACTTTCCGTGTCATTTTCATATGTCTCTAATTCTTTTTCTATCTCCATGTCATTTTTATGGAAAGATGGTACTCTTGGGTACTCTAAATGTTCCTCCATTTTACCATATATTGGTGAAATAAAATCTGTATTCTTAAATTTTTTAGATGGTTCTTGCTTTACTGCTCTCTTTGGTTCTTCTATAATCTCATCCATAGAGAGCTGTTCTAACTTTGGTTCTTCTACTTTCGCTTCTACTATTTGAGGCGCTACTTTCTCTCCCTTTAGTGAACGAACCAATTCCTGATAACTAATAATTGAATTTTCTTCTTGTTCTTGCTCAAAGGTTGCAACAACATCCTCTGCTTTAGCATTTAAATCTTTTTGCATTTGTTCAAGCATTGCTTCTATATCTAAATCAGATTCTTGTTTTGGTGCACTAGGTTGCTCTATCGTATTTGTTATTTCTTCTTTCTCTACTACATTCATTTCCTCTTTATCCTTCTCTACTTCTTCCATTATTGGCTTCCTTTTAGGTTCTACTAAATTGCTTATAATTTCATCAATCTCATCTTGGTCTGCCTTTCTCTCTTTGTAAATTAGGTATCCAATCAAAGCTATAGTTGCAACGAGTACACTAATCACACTAAAGAATAATGCTTTATTTTGTATTAATTCATTTAAGCTTTGCATATTAATCACTCCATAAATTCATAATTGATTGTACTTAAAATGAAAATAGGAACTGTTTCCACTCGCATAATATTATGTCCCAAAGTAACTGGAATATATCCTACTTTCTTCAAATATTCCTCTTCTTCCTTTGATAGTCCGCCTTCTGGGCCTATCACTACATTTATTTTATCACAGTCTCTATATTTTTGTAATATGTATTTAATATTTTTTTCTTTTTCAGTAGTACTGCAAACAAGGGATAATCCATCCCTATCTTTCACCTGCATGATATCCATAACAGGAGTGATTTCCGGAATGATATCCCGATGTGACTGCTCACTTGCCTCTTTACAGATACGTCTCCATCTCTCTATTTTTTTATCAATTTTTTCTTCATTTACCTTTATAATACTTCGTGAAGTTGTCATTGGAACAATTTTAGAAACCCCCAATTCTGTTGCTTTTTGTAATACCAAATCCATCTTTTGTTCTTTTAAAAGAGGTATAAATAAAATTACTTCTGGTAAGCATTGAGTCAGTTTTTCTTGCTTTTCAACCATCATAATTTGTATATTTTGCTTTACATTTTCTAGACAACAAATATACGTAGTTTGATTAAATACTACATAGATTTGATCTTTATCTCTCATGCGCATTACAGTTTTTATATGATATAAATCATCATTTCCTAGAATAAATTGATTTCCTATTTTATCTTTGGCAAAATATCTTTGCATATTACCACCCATTTCATTATAACCAAAATTTAAAAGAAAGCAAAGAAAAAGAACAAAAGTATTCGTTCTCTTATAAACGTTTATTTGTTATCTTCTATCCACGACATCAATTGTTCTTTGGGCATATAGCCACTTTTCTTAGATACTAATTGTCCATTCTTAAAAAGAAGTAATGTAGGAACACTCATGATTCCATAATCTCTTGCCAGATTTTCACATTCATCTATATCCATTTTAACAATTTCTATATTACCTCTATCGCTAGCCAATTCTTCTAATACTGGTGAAAGCATTTTACAGGGACCACACCAAGTTGCAAAAAAATCTACAAGTACTATGTCTTTCCCAATTAAATCCTTAAAATTCTGCTCTGTTCCATGTATAACCATTTTATGATTCCTCCACTCTATATTTTTCTATAAGTTCATCAAGTCCATCGATTTGCAGTTTTCCTTGGTTTTCTAATTTTTCTACAGATTCTACTGTAATTACATTATATTTTAAGAATACATCTAATGTTTCTAAATTAAACTCATTGCTATCAATATTTGTGTCATTATATTCTTCTTTTAGCGCAGTAAATTCTTCTACTACCTTCATTGTATTATCTGCGAATGCTGATAAAACTGGTGTATGTTCTAAAATCGCATCTTTATATTTAGATTCTTTTACTTCCTTGATATTAATCACAGGTAAATTTAAAAGATAAAGACCTATAAATACCCATACAAATCCTTCAATAAATCCTACCACCATTCCAAGTAATTTTGATGGAATACCAAGAATAATTGTAAATTTTAATAGCTTCTCAAATATTTTCGTAGCCATAGTTACAACTTTTAATATAATCGTCAGTACACTCATTACAATTAATAAAGCAATGAATTCATAAAGTACAATATTTAAAGAAGTAATGCCTTTAAATAATCCTCCAAATTTAAAAAATGGCAAGTGTTGATACAAAAAGGCGGAAATAGGATTTTTTAATAGAAATGAAAATATAACTACCAAAAAAATACCGACAAATGAAACCAATTCTCTTGTAAATCCTTTTTTAAAGCCAAAGAATCCCCCTGCAACAATCATTAATATAATTAGCACATCAATTATATTCATAATTATCATTCCCTTCTATGTTTATTATATTACAAAATTTTCAAAAAAGAAAGAATTTTAAATTCATAGCAATATGGACGAAATAGAAGAAACGTGTTAGAATAAGTGTAGGATGTGATAACATGACAATAACATTAAAGGTATCTGATAAAACAAAAGAACAAATGTTAGAATTTTTTGATGATTTAAAAAGGGAAAAAACTCCTGCATATGCTGTTTTTCAAGCGCAGGATGGAGATACAGTGGTTACTTTGTATGAATCTGGTAAATGTGTTTTTCAAGGCCGTGATGCTGATTTATCTTCTGAATTTTGGGTAGCTACTGAAAAAATCAATTCTGGAAAAGCAATAACTACAAACAGTGAAGAAAAGAAGAAAGAGGACAAGGTGAAAGTAGATCCTAAATTATATCACTCTACTTCCATTGGGTCTGATGAAGTTGGAACTGGTGACTACTTTGGTCCAATTGTTGTAACTGCTTCCTATGTAACAAAAGAGGATATTCCCTATTTAGAAAAATTGGGTGTTAAGGATTCTAAAAAATTGACTGATGAAAAAATTTTAGAGATTGTCCCTAAAATTATAGAAAGAATAAAATACACTACTGTTATTTTAAATAATCAAGATTATAATGAGAAATATAATCAAGGATATAATATGAATAAATTAAAAGCCATCTTACATAATAAAGTGTTGTCAACCTTAAAACAAGAAGATCTTTCCTATGATTATATTGTAGTGGATCAATTCGCAGAAAAGTATGTTTATTTTAGTTATTTAAAAGAATCGAGTAATGTCGTTCGTGATATTACCTTTGTCACAAAGGGAGAGGATAAATCACTTTCTGTTGCATGTGCTTCTATCATTAGTAGATATATTTTTATTAAAGAATTTTCTAAGCTATCTAAGAGTTTAAATATGTTACTGCCAAAGGGAGCTGGACCTAATGTTGATGAGACAGGTATTAAAATTGTAGAAAAATACGGATTTGATAAACTAAAAGAAGTTGCTAAATTAAATTTTAAAAATACAGATAAAATACTAAATCATAATGCGTAAAATCTTGTCAAATCATTATTTTTGTGTTGCTATGTATCTAATGAAGGAAACTTCATATAATAAAATGGGAACATTCAGCTTTGCTATGTTGAAATTAGGTGGACATTTAAGTCATCGACTTAAGTGTCATTTTTTTATTTCTATTACCATTATAGTAAAAAGAGATAAAATGATAGTTATGTAGCGAAGAACCTTTATCACAAAGATTCTTTTCTTCATTTTTATCAAACCTCTCTATCAGAGATTTGATAGACCTCAACAACTGTTATTCCCTACTCATATTATATATGATACAAAAAGTTAAAGAGTCATAACTATTTTTTCTTTTTGTTATACTTTTTCTTCTTTATTCTTCTAATAATTTCTATAGCTAAAATTATCAATATGCCAATAACTATAAAGATAAATTTATTAGCTATAATGAAAGCAACTAGAGAAAATGAAATTTTAGAGGTCAAAATGATATCAATGGTGTCTATTACTTCATTTTGATAAATTACTTGAATACTTCCTATAGTAGAGTTTGCTTCCATGCTTGGAGTAATAACTTTTTCGCCCTCATATTGCAAAGTAACATTATAATCTGATAAATCATTATGTAGGTATTTTTGAATATCTTTTTCGGCATAGAAATTTATTTCTTTCGCATCTGAATATCTTGTTGGAATAGTGATTAGTAAATCTCCTTTTTCTATCAGTTTATAATATTTATAATTTTCAAAATAATGGTTATAAATTGTTATAGCATCTTTAACTGGGTAATAAATAGACTCTGCATTGGTAGTTACTAATAAGTATGTGATTTGATTTTCTTCATCAAGAGCAATGGAAGCCAAGCACCTACCTGCATCATATGTATACCCTGTTTTCGCACCTAATATATATGAAGGATCTGGTCCATATGTCTTAGCTGTTTTTCTAAAAGTACTAGTTACTATAAGAGATTGATCTGAAAACACATAGGATTCAGTTGTAAATATTTCTCTGAATTTTTCATTCTGGTAAGCTATCTTTAATAAAGTAGCAACATCATCCACTGTAGAATAATGTTCATCATCATCTAATCCTACTGTATTTGTATAGTTTGTATTTTGCAGGTTTAATTCACTTGCTTTGACATTCATCAATTCTACAAATTTATCTTCACTTCCTGCAATAGAAATGGCAAGTGCTCTAGCAGCATCTGCTCCACTACCTAAAAATAGTCCATACAATAAATCATTATAGGTTACTTCTTGGTTATTCCTAAGCCCAATCACTGCAGCATTCTCTTCTGCAAGTCCAGTAAACATACTACTTTTTATTGTAACTTTCCCGTTATAATCAGAAATATTTTCGATTGCCACTAGTGTTGTCATAATTTTAGTCAAACTTGCAATGCTTGTTCTTTCATCTTTATTCAGTTCATAAATTACTTCATCATCATTTAGATTATATAAGACAGCATACTTACTATAGATGTCTAACGCACTTACATTAACTATCATAAGAAGTGAACAAAAGACACTGAAAATTATTTTTTTCATTTCCAACCCTCCTATATAAAATGAAATATAGAGGATTCTATATTTCATTTAATTTATTTTCTAACAATTCTATTACTTCATTCTCTAGGACAGATAAATCATTTGGACTCATAAATACTATTACTGTATCTTCAATATTTTCAAATTTGGAGGCGTCTTTCATTGTTATATGTTCTCCATTTGGAAGATTATTTATAATTATGTCTGAAGTAATTTCTGGATAATCCTCTTGCTTTTCTCTTGATGGATGAATATCCATGATGTAGGCTTTTTCTACATCACTCATCACATTTATTAAATCTTGGGCAAATTCCTGCGTTCTTGTAAACGTGTGGGGTTGAAATACAGTCACAATCCTTTTCTCTGGATACTTTTGTTTGACCGCCTTTAAAGTTGCTTTTACTTCATTTGGGTGATGTGCATAATCATCTATGATAATATTATTTCCAATAATTGTTTCTTGAAAACGACGTTTGGCACCTTCAAATGTTTTCAATGATTTAGCAAGGTCTCTCGCTTCAATTCGCTCATAGTAACATGTTGCAATCACTGCAAGTGCATCTAAAAGCATATGTTTTCCATAAATTGGAAGGTCAAAAAAACCATAATAATTTCCTTCAATCGTAACTTCAAAACTAATACCATCTTTTTTATATTGGACATTGGTTGCTTGGATATCATTATCATCATCTAATCCATAATAGAAAATAGGTTTTACAACATCCAAACTATGTGTATATGGATCATCTCCACAAGCAATTATCATCTTTTCTGCTTTGTTAGCGTATTCCTCATATGCACTGATTACATCATCAATGTCTTTAAAGTAATCTACATGATCTAAATCGATATTGGTAATAATCGCATAATCTGGTGTATAAGCCAGAAAATGTCTTCTATATTCACACGCTTCTAAAACAAAATATTCATTCTCTTTACTTGCATATCCTGTTCCATCTCCAATTAAGTAGTTGGCTCCTTTAATTTCATTTAATGTATGAGAAAGCATTGCTGTTGTTGTTGTTTTTCCATGACATCCTGCAACACAGATTGTTTTAAATTTGCGAGTTAAACTTCCAACCATTTCAGCATAACTATATATATTAAGGTCAAGTTCCATAGCTCTTTTTACTTCTGGATGTTCTTCATGAAAACTTGCACCTCTTACGATTTTCATGCCTTCTTGAATATTATTTTCATCGAATGGTAGAATGGGAATATTTAAATTATGAAGACCATCTTCCGTAAAAAAGTACTTTTCTACATCGCTTCCTTGAACATTGTATCCTAATTCTTTCATAATTTGTGCTAGCGCACTCATACCTGACCCTTTAATTCCTATAAAATGATACATACATATCTCTCCTTTATTCCCCTAAAAATTGTAACAATACTGGCCCTAGTACCAATAACAAAATCAGTGGTACAATAAATAAAACGGATATAATACTGATTTTGTTTGGTATCTTATTGATTTGCCCCTTAATTTCTAATATCTGTTTATCGCGTAAAAATTCAATTTGATTATACATTGTTTCTAGTATACTATTTCCAAATACATCTGTTTGTGTAATATTCAAAATAATGTTATTAATTGTTTCTGATGGAATTCTATTTTTCATATCTTCTAATGCTTCTATTAGTGTCTTCCCAAATTTTGTTTCAAATAAGGCTTTTTTAAATTCACTGGATAGTTCGGAATCTACATTACAGACAGTAATCTCAAGGGAGTTTTCTAAATTTCTTCCTGATTCTAATGTAAGTGTTAAAATCTCAAAAAAATGTAATGCTTCCCTATCAAGTTTTTTACCCCTTTCCTTGATAGGATGTAAAAGTGTTACATAGTAAAAACCATAATAATATAATATAGCTATGAGAGGCGCTACTATATAACCTAAATTCTCAGTATATAATATACAAAGAAATACGAGTACAGTAGTGCAAATACGAATATTCAAATAATGCTCTGGTGTTTGTTTCTTTTCGCTTCCAAGCAATAATAACTTATTTTGTATTCTCTCAATGTCTTTCTGTCTATAAATTTTTCGTATGAGGCTATGATTCATGCTCTCACATCCTTACCTTCATAATTTTTTGGACACATATAATATATAAAATATAGATGACTAAAATAATTCCAGTTAATATCCATCCAATTGGAGTTGTTACCATTGGTGTAAAATATGTTGGACTAATAACACTAATCAGTACAACAAATAAAATTGGAATCGCTATTAACATATATACGATGATTTTAGAACTTCCAGTTAAAGAAAGTAACTCTAGTTTAAGTTTCTTTTTATTAAATAAAGTTTTTTCAATAGAAGTAAACACCTTAATAATATTTCCTCCTGTTTTATTTAAAATGGATAGAGAAGCTGTTAAATAGGTAACCTCTTCTAACCCAATACGTTCAGAGAATCTTTTAAAAACTACTTCGATCGAAAGACCAAATGAAATCTCTAAATGCATCTTTTTAAATTCTTCTGCAATTGGACCTTCCAGTTCCTTTGTAACGAGTTCAATCGCTTGTGTAATGCTTCTTCCTGATTTAAAAGCATTGTTCATAATAATAATAGCTTGTAATAAATCATTCTCAATTTGATTGCGGTGTAACTTATACTTTGTGATAAAGATAAGGTCTGGTAGAATATATCCAAATATTAATGGTAAAAATATCTCATATAAATGTAGTACCTCAAATTGGATTGTTTTGGCAAAAATGGCAATAGCTACAATCAAACATGCTACTACAATTTTTACACTGATAAAATCCATTTTGTCTTTATATAATCCTTTATATAAAGCAATGTATTTTTCATATCGCTTACTACGGTGTACTAGCATTTTCGATTTTGATAAACCATGTGAAATACGGTTAATCATATCTATATATTGTTTTGTTATTGCATCCAATATAGATACTCTTCTATCATAGACCGCCTCTACGGAATATTTAGAAAGGCGTTTTTCTAACGCAACACTTTTTCTGTACTTGATAAATCGATATAAACAAATTAAAGCAATACAAACAAGGCCAATTTGAAAGCCGAAAAGCAATGTTGTATTGTCTTTTCTAATATTTAAATTAATGTTTTGTGTAGCAATATTTCCAGCTGTATCACTTACAGAAAGCGTTAATTTTTGTAAACCTATCTTTTCCGAATCAAGTGATTCCACATTTATTTGTAATGCAGAGGTAATATCCCCTTCTACTGCATCGATTGCTTTACAAGTATTTAAAACTTCATTCTCAATGTCTTTTTTATTTTTTGTTTGGTACATTGTAATCACAGGACTTGAGCATGTAATTGTAGGTTCACCTAAATCAAGTATATACCTACCACTTGCTTCTTCTGTTTTCCGATTATACCTGTCTGTTACAGTAACAGTGATTTGATAAATTCCTGATTCATATAAATGAATTTGGCTAGCTGTTGCAGATGGTATAGTGTATGTTTCATATACTTCTCCATCTTTTATGATTTGATAAGTATAAGCCCTTGCCTGTATAGATGGGGTATATATTATACTTATTTCTTCATTTGTTAAAGGCATTTCATATATATCAAATCCTGTTTCCATAACTCTCACCTCGATTCAAATATATCTTTTAACGTATCTATTCCTTGCGATACGATTTTATCGTACACAGCAGGTACATAATCATTTAATAAAAATTCACCATTCACTTCTTTATTGTCAAGAAGTCCTGTTTGCTTAAATGCGAATATTTCTTTTAATTCAATCGTATCTCCATTAAATCCAGCTACTTCTGCAATACTGGTAATTTTACGTTTCCCATCACTTAGTCGTTGTACATTGACAACAATATCAATTGCATTTTCTATGTATTCGCGAATCGCTGGAATGGGTATTTCCATTCCTGCCATTAGAACCATTGTTTCCAAACGATTTAAAGCATCCATTGGGGAGTTGGCATGCATAGTTGTCAACGAACCACTGTGTCCTGTATTCATGGCTTGTAACATATCGAAAGCTTCTTTTCCACGAACTTCTCCAACAATAATACGGTCAGGTCTCATACGAAGCGAATTGATAACCAAATCTCGTATCGTAATCTCCCCTTCCCCCTCGTAGTTAGTAAGACGGGTCTCTAAGGAAATTACATGTTCTTGTTCTAACTTAAGTTCGGCAGCATCTTCGATAGTAATAATTCTTTCTTCTGGTCCAATAAAAGAAGATAATACATTTAAAAGTGTTGTTTTACCACTACCTGTTCCCCCACAGATAATAATATTTAACTTTGCTTGCACACAAGCCTCTAAAAATCTCGCCATATAAGGCGTTAATGTCCCTGTGCGAAGAAAATCATCGATATTTGCCAGTTCTTCTTTAAACTTACGAATTGTCATAACGGGGCCCTTTAACGATAAAGGGGGAATTACTGCGTTTAATCTAGAGCCATCTATAAGTCTTGCATCAACCATAGGATTGGCAGTATCAATAGTTCTTCCAAGAGGTTGTATCAATCTTTGAATCGTACGAATAATATGATCATCATTGATAAATGAGATACTATCGTCTTTTACAACACGACCATCTAATTCAATATACACCTCATTTTTCCCATTTACCATAATTTCAGTAATATCCTTATCATCTAAAAGTTCAGTAATTGGGCCATATCCATTGATTTCATTATCAATTAAGTTGTAAATATAACTTCTTTCAATATTGGTTAAATCATAGCCTTCTAATGTTTTTGAAATCTGTTCCTTAATAAAATCATCCATATTTCCTGTTTTAGTAATATTATTATCAATTAAGTTTTGAATAATCTTATTTCGTAATTCATCTAACAAGGCCTTATTTTGAAACGTCTCATAATCACTTACTTGTTCAATGTCAGAAATATCCATTTTTACATTAAATTCTTCTACAAACTTTTTATTTGCCACAGGTATCTCTCCTTACTGTTCTTCTTTTACCTTATTTTTCTTTTTATCATTTAATAAAGATTCAGCTAGTTTTTCAAAATTCGCGATTGCCTTTTTATGAGAAGAACATACTTTTTTATCTAATGTTAAGATTTTGCCCTCTAATACATATTTCTCGATGTTACGTATATAAAATGAGGATGGGATGGTATAATTGATGGAATGATTCATAATATGTTTCATATCATACACTGTAAAATAATTTCGTAATTTATTAATAGATTCGTTTAAGATCACTTTATAATTATCTTTATCCATATCACTATAAATAGAAACCATCGATCTCATATTTTTTAAATCCATTGGATCATTGGATACAATATATAAAATTTCATCACTTGCATCCATGGCAATTAGATTTAGGTCTCCTAAAAAATAATTTGTATCAATAATGATTACATCATATTTTAGTTTGGCTTTTGATAGAATAACATGTAAAAATTTACTACTCATTTTCCCTGCCAACCGAGGGTCCTTTGGTGCAGGTAAAACATCCAACTTATTTGTATAATTCACTATATAATTTTCTAAAGAATTAAAACGATTATTATTTAAATCATCCATTGCATCAAATAAATCATTTTCATATTTTAGATTCAAGGAGGCTGCAACACTACCACCATATACATCTAAATCTAAAAGAAGTGTTTGTAGATTTTTCTTTTGGTACATCCCTGCTAAATTTAGGGCAGTTGTAGTTTTACCAACGCCACCTTTTACTGATGTAATTAAAAAGACTTTTGCTTGTTTTAGTGCCATTCTATCCCCTCACTATCCTAATAGAATCTTGTTCTACCATTCCTTTATAAACTGATTCTATTTCATATCGCTTTTTTCCAAAAATAAATGAAAATATGCTCTTTTTCTGCAATGAAACATCAATTCTAAGTATTCCATCTTTTTTAACAATCTTTTTCTCTTCAATATTTTCTATATTTTTCTCTAACAACTCATATAATTCTTCTTCTGTAATACTATCCATTTTTTCGGTTCCATATGCTACTACGTCTTTTACCACTGCATCTACATGTCGTTTTTCTATATATAAAAATCCAGTATCAATAATAAGTGCCACACACATAAGGATTAGTGGTAATAATAGTGCGAATAATGCTAGTACTTGACCTTTACGATTCACTAGCAATCGTCCTTTCTGCTTCAATAGAATACGCCGAACCAAATAATTTACTAGCACCCGGTGTTACAAAAGATATCTCTTTTGAAAGAGTAATGGTAGTATATGAATTATCCATAGTAGTATTCATTGTTATTTTTTCTTTATATAAATAAGATTGTATGTCTGTGTTTTTTCCACCTACATATAAGTCTACTACATAATCTAACTGATTTTCTAGCTGATACTTTTTATAGATAATATTTCCAACATCAAACATTCCTAATATGAATAAAGCTAGTACAGGAACAATTAAAATGAATTCGACAAGTGCTTGTCCTTTCTCATTTCTCACCCTATCACCATCCTCTATCATATAAAAATTATATCAAAAAATATGTTGTAGTACAATGAATTTTGTCATATATTTTTTGTTTTATATTATAGATTATTTATCGTGCAAAAGAAAACACGTATTATAAACGTGTTAAACATGTTATTGATCTACACAGGTGGCCTCCCCTGGTTTTGATCCTTCTACATATACTTTATCAACCAAATTACATGAAGATTTTACCATTGAATCGTGTAAATACCCTCCAAGTAATTTTACAATACTTACAACGACTACACTAATTACAGCTATAATAAGTAGATATTCTACTAAAGCTTGTCCTTTCTGGTTCATTCTCATATCAAGTACCTCCCTGCTACTTATCATCTTCTATTACCATGTTATACTTTTTTTTGTTGTTTGTCAATTTATTTTTATTGTGATATAGTAACTTTAGGTGGTAGATATGTATATAGAGTTTGAGAAGAAAAAGATTCCTATTTTATACTGCAATACATTTATAAAGCGACTCATCGGAATGTCTTTCAAAAGAGAAAAACAAAATTGGGTTTATTGTTTTCCAAAGTGTAATAGTATTCACACTTTCTTTATGTTTCAATCCATTGATGTGGTTATGACAGATATAAATAACCATATTTTATATACATATGAAAATGTAAAACCAAACCATATCATTTTACCACGAAAAGATGTATACTATACTTATGAATTTTCTCACAATGAAAATATCATAAATACATTAAAACAAGAAAATATAATAACTATTAAAAACAAGGAGGGATAGAACATGTATATAGATCAACACATTCATAGTAATATCAGTCACGATGGAATTTCATCTTATGATGAGTATGTAAAAGGGGCAAAAGACAAGAATATAAAAGAAATTACATTTACAGAACATTATGACATTTATACAGGAATTAAGACAAATTTAAAAACTTTGGATGTCTCTACGTATGTCGAAGAACTTCAAAAAGTGCAGGAAAGTACGAAAGATATTCAAATTAATTTGGGCATTGAAGTGGGATTACAACCTGATGAGACACAAACTATTAATGCTATGCTCTCTATGTATCCTTTTGATTTTATTATTGGTTCTTCACATATCACTTGTAAAAAAGACTTATCTAAAGATGCAACTTTTTTTGAAGGACTTACAAGACGCCAATCATATTTAAAGTATTTTAAGGAAGTTTTAAAAAATGTTCAATTATATGAAAATTTTGATGTATATGGACATTTAGATTATATCGCACGATATGGCGGGTATGCTAATAAAAGTATTGAATATAAGGAGTTTAATGAAATATTAGATGCAATTTTATGTGAATTAATCAGGAAAGATAAAGGTATCGAAGTCAATACATCTGGGATTCGTTACAAATGTTATGCACCACACCCTAATATTGAAATCTTAAAACGATATAAAGAGTTAGGCGGTTCTATTATAACAATTGGTTCGGATGCTCACAAGATAGATGACTTGGGATCTGATTTTGATAAAGTATTTCAATTATTACAATATTTAGGATTTGATGAGTATGCTGTATTCCATAAACGTGAAATCAGTATGCAAAATATAAAGCGATAAAATTTTTATCGCTTTTAAATATGATTATAATATTTTATAAATATTTTTCTATCTTTCTAAATTTATCACTGTCATCCAATTCTGTTTTATGTAATTGTTCAAATAGTTTCTTTTGTTCTTTGGATAATTTTTTTGGAATATGTACATCTATAATTACATACATATCTCCTTTTCTTCCAGTTTGAACATCTTCTACCCCTTTTCCTTTGATACGATGTTTATCATTGGTGCTAGAACCTGCAGGAATGGTTAGTTTGATATTTCCATAAAGGGTTGGAACCTCTTTTTTAGTCCCAAGAACTGCTTCTGTAATTGTAATTGGAAGTGTTACGTAAATATCATTTTCATCTCGCTCAAATAGAGGATGTTCTTTTACAGAAAACTCTACATAAATATCTCCATTTGAGCCTCCATTCATTCCAGCTTCCCCTTTTCCTGCAAGACGAAGACGATTTCCTGTATCTACACCTGCTGGTACTTTAAGTTCAATATCTTTATTTTTATTAACTTTTCCAGTTCCGCGACAAACAGAGCATTTTGTTTCATATGTTTTTCCTTTTCCACCACAAGTACTACAAGTGGTACGACTTGCAAATGTTCCAAACATAGTTCTTTGCTCAATTGTTTGTTGCCCTGTTCCATGGCAATCTGGACATATTTTTTCATTATGCCCTCCTTTTCCATGGCATTCGCTACATTCTTCTGATACATTTACATTGATTGTTTTCTTGCAACCAAATACGGCTTCTTCAAATGTTAAATTCATTCGAAGTAAGCTGTCTGCACCTTTTCTTGGACGACTGGAAGATGAGCCTCTTCCACCGCCAAATCCAAAACTAGAACCAAACAAATCCCCAAAGATATCAGAAAAATCGAATCCAGAGAAATCAAATCCTCCAGCTCCTCCACCCATTTGATCAAATGCAGCGTGACCATATTGGTCATATTGTCTACGCTTATCTGCATCAGATAGCACAGCATAGGCCTCTTGTGCTTCTTTAAATTTTTCAGCAGCATCTGGTTCTTTAGAAACATCTGGATGATACTTTTTTGCAAGGCGACGGAAGGCAGATTTTATATCTGCTTCACTTGCATTTTTATCAACACCTAAAACTTCATAATAATCACGTTTATTCATACTCCACCTTCTTTACTCATTTATCAAGTTTTTAAATTCTTCAATTGTTTCGTCAAACATATGAATTGCGCTTTCTACAACTTTTGGATCACATATATCTACACCTGCTACTTTTAATTCGTCTACAGGATACATGCTTCCGCCTGTTTTTAAAAAGCTTAAATAATCTTCTAACGCATTTTCTCTATTATTTAATATTCCATCTACAATATAACATGCTACGGATAACCCTATCGCATATTTATATACATAGAAACCATAGTAGAAATGAGGAATTCTTTCCCATTCATACTTGATTGCATCGTCTGCAATAACATTTGGACCAAAATACTTCTTATTTAGTTCATAATATGCATCACATAAAACATCATTGGTTAATGCCTCTTTATTCTCACGTTTTGCATACATATCACGTTCAAACTCAGCAAACATTGTTTGTCTAAAGATTGTTCCTTTAAATAATTCCATCAAACGATTTAGAATCGATAACTTTTCTTCTTTTTTCACTGAATGTTTTAGCATATACTTAGCAAGTAACAATTCATTTACAGTAGATGCTACTTCTGCAACAAATATATTATAGCTTGAATACTGATACATATTATTTTTACAAGAGTAATATGTATGCATAGAATGTCCTAGCTCATGGGCAAGTGTAGAAACATCCTTTAATTGTTTCTCGTAGTTCAAAAGAATATACGGATTTGTGTCATAAAAGCCACTTGAATATGCTCCACTGCGTTTTCCCTTATTATTATATATATCTATCCATCTTTCTGAAAATGCCTTCCTTAAATTGGTAATATAATCTTCTCCAAGTACACTAAGAGCATCTATTACTAAGTCTTTAGCATCTTCAAACTCATATGAATCTGTTTCTACCTCTATTAGATCTGCATATATATCGTACATGTGCAATTCATCAATTCCTAATACTTCTTTTTTCAAATCATAATATTTATATAATACATGTAAGTTTTTATTTACTGTATCAATTAAATTGTCATAGATATCTGTTGTAACATTATCCCCAAATAAAGATGCCTCTCGTGCAGTATTATAATTTCTGATTTTAGCAATTGCTATATTGCTATCAATATCACCATTATAAATTGATGTAATTGTATTTTTATACGATGCGTATGTCTCATACATTAAATCAAAAGTAGATTTTCGAACATTTCTATTTTTGGAACTGATATATTTCATATAATTGCTATCAGTTAATTCCACTTCTTTTCCTTCCTCATCTTTAATATGTCCATACCTCATATCAGCGTCTGTAAGTGCCTCGTATGTCTCTGAAGGATTTGACAAATTACTGGATAAAATTGACAACATTTTTTCATTTTCTTCCGATAGTGTATGCTTTTGATAACGATACATGTCTTGAATATTAAATTCATATTCTTTTAATTTTGGCTCTTTCTCATAGAATTCTTCAATAACACTATAATCTGTTTTCATAAATAGAGGCGTAATATATGATCCTAGTTCACTATATTCATTCATAGTATCTGTTATTAATTTAACCATTTTCTGATACCCAGTATCTGTTGTATCTGCATCGCTATTTAAATGTGCATAGTAATAAAGTCTATATAATAAACGCTCCACTTTTTCATCATATGTGATGTAGTCTAATAAATTAGAAGCACTGTCTAATAACGAGGTATAGTTACTTACCTTTTTTATTTCTTCTTTGGCAAGTTCTAAATCTTTATACCACAATTCGTCATTTTCATAAATAGGGGTTAAATCCCATTTATCTTTTTCATTTACTTCAGCACGCGTTATTTGTTCTTTCATATGTTCTCCTTATATTTATATATAGCAGAAGTTCTAGTCACCTAGAACTTCTTATATGTTACTACCTTGTTATTTTTCTTCGAATTCTGCATCAATCACATCATCATCTTTTTTGTCTGTTGTTGTATCAGATTCAGCACTTTCTTGTCCTGCTTCACTTGCTTTGGCAGCTTCTTCATATACTTTAGTGGCAAAGGCCATAGCAGTTTCTTGTAGTTTATCTTTCTTTGATTTAATATCTTCTACATTACCTTTCTCTAAAGCTTCTTTTAAGCCCTTAATTTCTGATTCTGCTTTTTCTTTATCTTTTGCATCAATCTTGTCACCTAAATCTTTCATTGATTTTTCTGTTTGGAAGACAAGTTGTTCTGCTTCATTTTTAACATCTGCTTCTTCTTTACGACGAGCATCTGCTTCTTTATTTGCTTCAGCTTCCTTTACCATCTTATCAATTTCTTCATCTGTTAAAGTGGTTGAAGATGTAATGGTAATAGCTTGTTCCTTATTTGTTCCAAGGTCTTTTGCTTTAACATTTACAATACCATTGGCATCAATATCAAAAGTAACTTCGATTTGTGGCACACCACGAGGTGCTGCTGGAATTCCAGTCAATTGGAATCTACCAAGTGTTTTGTTATCGCTAGCCATTGGACGTTCTCCTTGAAGAACATGAATATCTACAGCGGGTTGATTGTCAGCAGCAGTTGAGAATACTTGTGATTTACTTGTTGGTATAGTAGTATTTCTTGGGATTAATACAGTCATAACACTACCCATGGTTTCAATACCAAGTGATAATGGTGTTACGTCAAGAAGCACAACATCATTAACTTCTCCTGTCAATACTCCACCTTGAATTGCTGCACCCATAGCAACAACTTCATCTGGATTAACTCCCTTAGATGGCTCTTTGCCAAGCTCTTCTTTAATAATTTCTTGAACACGTGGAATACGAGTAGATCCACCAACCAATAATACTTTATCAATATCATTTTTTGTAAGTCCCGCATCTTTAAGTGCTTTACGAACTGGTTCTAATGTAGATTCTACTAAATCACGAGTAAGCTCATCAAATTTGGCTTTAGTTAGTGTTACATTCAAGTGGATAGGCCCAGCTTCTCCTTGTGAAATAAATGGAAGTGATACTTCTGTCTGTGACATTCCAGATAAATCTTTCTTAGCCTTTTCTGCAGCATCCTTAACACGTTGCATAGCCATCTTATCACTCGATAAGTCTACTCCATTTTCTTTCTTGAACTCACTTACTAAGTAATCCATTACTTTATTATCAAAGTCATCTCCACCTAAGTGGTTATTACCACTTGTTGCAAGTACTTCAAATACACCATCTCCAAGCTCCAAGATAGATACGTCGAATGTACCTCCTCCAAGGTCATATACCAGAACTCTTTCATTTTTATCTTGTTTATCAAGACCATAAGCTAAAGCAGCAGCAGTTGGCTCGTTAATAATACGTTCCACCTCAAGTCCTGCAATTTTACCAGCATTCTTTGTTGCTTGACGTTGTGCATCATTAAAGTATGCTGGAACTGTAATAACTGCTTTTGTAACTGTTTCTCCAAGGTATGCTTCTGCACTTGCCTTTAAATCACTTAAAATCATAGCACTAATTTCTTCAGGAGTATAATCTTTGCCATTTACATGGACTTTCTCACTAGTACCCATTTTTCTTTTAATCGAATATACAACCTCTGGGTTAGTAATCATTTGATTTTTTGCTTTTTGACCAACAATGATTTCGCCATTTTTAAATGCTACTACAGAAGCTGTCGTTCTAAGACCTTCTGGATTTGCAATTACTTTTGCTTCTCCACCTTCATATACAGAAACACAACTATTTGTGGTTCCTAAGTCAATTCCTATTGTTTTACTCATATATAATCATCCTCTCTTTTATTCACTTACTTTGACCATAGCAGGTCGAATTACTTTATCTTTTAATAAATAGCCTTTTTGTAATACTTCAATTATCATTCCTGGTTCCATACCATCCACATGTTCTGTCATGACTGCTTGATGGTACGTTGGATCAAATTCTTTACTTACACCATCAATGGCTTTTACTTCATATTTTTCAAGCACACTTACTAGATTACAATAAATCATTTTAAATCCTTGCAAGAATTTAGAAACTTCATCTTCTAAATTATCGTCATCCATTTTAATTGCTCTTTCAAAGTTATCAATGGTTTGCAACAATTCTGTTACAATATCTTCGTTTGCATATTTTAACATACGAGACATTTCCTCGTCCTTACGTTTGCGATAATTAATCATTTCGGCTTGACTAGCCAGGACTTTCGTTTCTAATTCTTTAATCTTTTCTTCTAGTTCTTTGATCTGTTCTTTATGTTTATCTTTCTTATCCTTTTTATCCTTCTTATGTGGAGTTTCAGAACATCCACAGTCACCATCATGACACTCTTCACTGTCACACTGACAGTCTTCACAAGTGCATTCTTGATTGCATTCACATGATTCATCACAATGACAAGTCTTCTTCTGTTCAAGATTTTCCTTTTCTTCCATATTACTCTCCTTTGAACATTCTATTATGTTCACCTATTCTTATTTTTATTCAATATTTTCTTTAATATAATTGAGTAGTGCCGTTACACGATCATACTCCATGCGTTTTGGGCCAATTAAAGCAATGGTTCCTTCTTCTCCATTAATATTATAATTGGTTTTAATGATAGCAACATCATCATCAAATTCGCTTTCGCTTCCAATATAAATATTAATTCCACCATCATTTGCTTCATCATCTTGCTGAATATTTCTAACAAATTCTTTGTCCTCAAATTTTTCCAAAATGTTTTGAATTTTCTCCATATTATTATAGAATTCAGGTTCTTTTAAAATATTACTTGGCCGATTGACATGTACTGTTGCATCATTGCTAAGGTCATTAAAGACATTGTATAAAGCATCATAAACAGCTCTTTGTTGCTTTACGCTTTCACCAATGCGTGGTTTTACCTCAAACTCTAGCTTCATACTTACTTCATCAATTGGAGTTCCAACGATAAACTTATTAATCAAATCAACGGTCTGCTTAATCTCTACAAGTGAAACTTTTTCATCCAAGGTTACATTTCTATGCTCCACATGTCCCCTGTCTGTGACTACAATTGCAACCAAATTTGTTTCACTTGTAGGAACTACCTCGACTTTACTAATTAAGTTATCTTTGGAAGAACCTCCAAGTACAATAGAAGTATAATTGGTTAGATCGGAAATAATTTCCATACTTCTTGTAATTGCATCACTAAGAACTAATGATTTATTGCTAAATACTGTTTGTAAATTTAGCATATCTTCCCCTGTAAGTTCTTTTGGTTTCATAATATTATCGACATAATATCTGTATCCTTTTTCACTGGGTACACGACCAGAAGATGTATGTGTTTTCTCAAGAAGTTCCATATCCTCTAGAAAACTCATTTCATTTCGAATTGTTGCACTTGAACAATTTAGGGTTTCACATAGTGACTTCGAGCTAACAGGTCTTGCCGTTTTGATATAATCCTCAACAATTAACTTTAATAATTCTGTCTGCCTTTCGTTTATCATTTTATCACCTTTAGCACTCCGTCTTCTCTAGTGCCACCTTCATTATACTAGTATATGTTAGCATTGTCAATATATGAGTGCTAAAATATAAAAATTTTACAAAAAAGAAGAGGTCTTCTCTTCTAATTAATATATTATCACTTTGTTTGTAATGCTTTTAAAGTTTTTCTAGAGAGTCCTGTAATTTCCGCAATTGAATTAATATCATAGTTATAGTCTTGTTCTAGCATTTTTTTAGCAATTTCTATATTTCTTTGTTCAATGCCTTGTTCTATTCCTTGTTCTATTCCTTGCTCTAATCCTTGCTCTAATCCCTGTTCTAATCCTTGTTCTAGCCCTTCTTTTAGAGCTTTCTCTTTTGCTTCTTGCAGCCCTTTTTCCACTCCCTCTTGGATTCCTCTTTCTAATAGTTCTTCTTGCACATTTTTTCGATATTGTTCTTCATCATATCGTAAAATCATATTTTCATCAAACCACATCTTCATTAATTCTCTCACCACTATTCTTTCTTCACTATTTTCTTTATAAATTTCTTCTAATTTCTCTTTGTTATGCTCTATAAAAAGCAGAAACTCTTGTTCTTCGTTGTTGAGCTCATTATAGCATTTGTTTTTTAAATATGCTAGATTTATATGATAAATTATTAAATTATCGTCCGCTATTTCTAAACTTTCTTTTTCTAATAATTGTACTTTATATATAAATCTTTCTTCTTTAAATCTTTGATAATTATCAATATTTATTTGAATATATACTGTATCACTTATGAATCGTCCTCCTACCTCATATTCTCTATTTCTGTATGTACTGATATAATAATTATTTTTGTTAACAGTTTCTTTTGTTAGTTCTCGGTTCATTTCGATATTAATGAATCCGTTTTCAATTTGAACTAAAATATCACTACTACTCCTTTTCTCATATTGCATACTAATTGGGATATTGGTATTCCTCAGTACCATATTCTCTAATAAATACTCCTTATCAATTCCTGTACATATATGAATAATAGTCGCTAGGTATGGTCTACATGCTTCTCTTGAAAATAATTCTTTAAATACAAAATCGTATTTTAAATCTAGTAGTTCTTCTATCATAAATTCACCTCAAAGGGCATATTACACAAGATGCTCATAGACTTCAAATCGATGTTTTTATAATTTTGTATTAAAAAAAATACAGATTATAACAATTTGTCTAACAAATTTATTAAATCTGTATTTTCTTTCTTTTTATTCTCTATTATTGCAAGTTTTTCTATATTGACACAAAATTATGACAATAAATCCAATAAGTCCAAAGCATGATACATATTTTCCGAATATAGACCAAGGGGATGTGTATTCCATCTGAATTTTATGTTCTCCCTTTTCTATTGCAAAGCCAATAAAATTCTGATTTACCTTTTCATATTTTATTTCTTTACTATCCACAAAGATTTTAAAACCAGAATCATATGGTATAGAGATACTAAAGTATCCATCATATTCTACATCAATTGTTCCTTCGATATAGTCTCCTTTTGTTTTCTCTTTATCTATTATTAATGGACTATGCATATTTTTCTCTATCGATAAAACATCTTTTGTATCCAATACATAACATTCAATATCCACAATGTCAAACTTTCCCTTTGAAAAACCAATATCTAAAGTAGATATATCACTTTCCGCAAGTGTATATTCGAAAGTATAGTTCTCATTATGATATTTCCAGTTTTTGGTTGTTACCTTATTTTTAACATCATTTATAGTAATGTAACGATCTATATTTGATTTATTTTGAATTGTAAATTTAATTAAAAGGATTTTATCTTTCAAGTCATTCATGTTTTGAATACCAAGTAATAATCGACTCCCTTGTTTAGAAGATTCAATATGATAGCCTTTTTGTATTTCTTGATACTCTACTTCACTATTTTGTACATGGGTATCTAATTCTATCTTTTTTATTTTAGGTTCATATACATTTTCCATATCTTCTTTTACAATAGTATAGTGTAATAAAGCATCTATATTATATGGATAAGGAAGCGATTCGTATTCCTTTTCACTCATAATATTTTTTGTTGCATACCCTATACTAAAGACATTTTCATTTTTATATACATTTAATTTGCCTTCATATTCTTTTTCATATCCAGCACCTTGATATGAGTCAGCTATTATATATTTATTTCCAAGATAAATATTACTTAATAGATTTTTTGTAGTTGCAAGAATTTCCCTCGAACGGTACTCAAATTCATTATTCATGTCATTTTTATAATAATCTTTATAATAGGGACTTGAAGTAGAAGAATAAATACTGATCGTATAAAAATCATTGTCAAACACTTGATTAATACTATATAGATTATTATATAAATTATTTGTTCTAAAAAAGGTAGTGTCTTCATTTATGTATTCTAAAGCTTCCTTATACAAGTATTCTTCAGGTTCTGCTAATGTGTCTTTCATATTTGAAGAAATTGAGCCTGCAAAGACAATGATGAGTGTGACAATTGGTAATATCCATGTGATTTGTTTTATATTTTTTATTTGGACTGCTATAATCGTTAAAATAACATCTAGTACAAATAAGTAAACAATTGCATTATTGTAATTCATAAAAATGATGAATAAAGATAGTAAGATAAATAAGAGTAATTCTCTCATAGCTATTTTTCTTAATTGCATTGTATATCCAACACAGAATATAGCGATTGGTAAAAATGGGATTAGTACTTTTCCATTAATATACATACCCCCATTTAATATGTATATAAAGATTGGAAAAGCAATCAGTAATGCCATTATAATAGAAAGGAATCTAATACCCTTTTCCTTGGAAAGAATTCCTACAATTACACCTAGTAATAATAATGATGTAAGTCCAAAGGAATATCCGCCATACAAAACATCTGTTAAAATTAATTTTGGAAATAATAGTTGTGGTAAGGTAATGGAGGATCCTTCTACTCTCCCTGACATAATTGTATATAATGTAGGAAATAATAAAATGCCAGACATTAAAACTGCTACGATAAATGGGAATGAAAAAGAAATTCCTTCTCTTATAAAAGATACCAATTTTGGCTTTGGATTTATTTCAATATACTTATAAATTCCATAGATAATAAGTGCCACAATTCCAGATACACTAAAGAAATAGCTCGTCATAATCAACAGAAATACACTAATCGTTAGGAGTATCTTTTTTCTTTCTTCAAAATATGCATCTACTCCCATAAATCCCATAATTAAAAAAGGCATGTAATTCATAAACATAATGTGTCTATGGCTATGAAATAGTAGTGGCGTAGCAAAAGCAAACAAGCATGTCAGAATAAATGTCATTTTTGTATTGTATTTTGTACGAAGCCATCTATAAAAAAGAAAAATACTTATAAATAAAGAAATGATGGTACTTCCTATAATATAATTTTGCATAGATATAAATGGAAATAGATATGATAATAAAATGATAGGGCTAAATAATCCATAATACGATAAATAAAATATATTTTGCCCGGCCCCTAAATGAAATGCAAAATTTGGAAAAAGATTATGTGTTTCATAAAACAAGTTTCTAAAATATTCTGGGATTCTATAATGCTGCGTTATCCAGTCTGTTGTACTCCCATATAAATAATGACCTTTTGTAAGAAATAATATTGTTCCACTAATTATTGCTAAAATAATTGCTACAAGTTTATAATCCTTTTTATTCATCGTTACACCTCTCCTAAAAGTATATCACAAAAAAAGAAAATATTAAATTTCCTTCTCTCACAATATTTTATATCTTCATCTGCTTTATTATTTTAATATCGTTTTCTAATGTTTTAAAGCCATTTTTTATAATATCTGGATTGGTTAAATCGATGTGCAAAAGTTTTAATAGAGATTCTGTATACATACTGCTTCCTGCGGATAAAAATGCAATGTATTGTTCTTCAGATAATGTTTTATCTTCTAGTAAGGAATTTACAACAATATTTGCCATAATTAATCCAGTGGCATATTTATATGGATAATAGCTCCATCTATATAAATGTCCTAATCTTGCCCATTCTATGCTACCAATATCGTCGTATTCTATCTGTTCTCCATAATATTTTCTTTGCATAGTAAAATATTTTTCATTCAATATTTGTGGGGATAGTTGTTCTTCATCGGAAACGATTTTATACAAATCATTTTCAAATTCTGTATACATAGTTTGCTTAAATATTGTTGTAAAATAATTTTCGACTTCTTTGCTTAAATAAAATAATCTTTCTTCTTCTGTTTTTGCATTTTCATATAAATATTTATTTAATAATATCTCATTGGTAATTGAGGCAATCTCGTCTGTAAAAGAAGCCCTACCAAGTGCAATCGTACTATCTTCATAAATATAAGGTTGATTTTGTTTTGATAAATAATAATTCACTATGTGGCCTAGTTCATGAATCATATTTTTTATATCTACATATGAACCACGGAAATTCATAAATGAATAAGTATTCCATGAAAATGTTATTGCTTGATGTTTTTTCTCATCTAATTCGGCATCAATATGCCCTTCTTCAATCAATAATTCTACTACTTTTAAATATTCTTCTCCTAATGGTTTTAATGCATTCTTAATGATTTCTATTGCTTCTTCTATGGAATATTTTATCTTTAAATTGCTATCTAAAGGAACACCAAAATCATATAAATGAGGATCCTGTATCTCTAGGAATTCTGACTTTATTTTCAAATAATCATGTATTAAATATAGATGCTCATTTACACACTTTATTAACGTTTCAATAATTTGAGGTGTTATATTTTCCTCAAATGTAACCTTTTCTAATATCGAATTATGTTTTTCAAGATGACAAATTTCCGTCCTACTTTTATATATAGAATGTAATATATTGGCAAACGATTCTTGTCTTTGATGATATGCTCTATTTATAGAAAAATAAGTATCTTTTCGTACATCTCGATTTCTTGAAGACAAATATTTTCCAGAATTAGAAGAAGTTATTTCAATCTCTTTATCATTCATAGCAATGCTTTCATACTTCATACTGCTTAATAGGGAATTATAGGTTCTGAGTTGTTCATTAATTAAATTTGTATGCTCTTTGATTTTCATATTTGTTTCATCATCTTGAATATGTTTTTGTAATCGAAATATATTGTCAAAATATAGATCATATATAGCTAAGTTACTATTTTCCTGTTTAAATCTTTCTATTTCATTTTTTCCTAGTTCTACAATCTTTCTATCTATGGATTTTAATCGTTCCTTTACTTCATTATTTAGTTCTTCAGCAAGTTTTTTTCTATCTATATACACTTCATTTTTTACATCCTTATAGTAGAGTAAAGATGCATAAATCAAAATGTTGTCACTTACTTCTTTCATTTTCCAGTGTCTATTTAATAATGTTTCTAAATTCTTTGATGTTATATCTGTCGTATCTAACTCTTCGATTTCTATAAGTTCTTTTTTTATTTGTTTTACATTATGATAAAATGAATCCTCATTTTCAAATAAATCGTTTAAATTCCATTCTAATTTCTTCATATAAATTCAACCGCACTTTCCCATTGATTTCATAAACTTAAAATGCATTCATTAATAGTGTCAATATACACAAACATTAAATAAACAATTTAGTTTCTATAAGTATTTTATCATAATTTTAAATATTTTAAAATTTCAATCTTATTCTTTCTTATGGACAATACGCTAAAATATTTAATATATGTTTATCTAATACACCATCTATATATTTTACTATTTTTTATTTAATTTCTTTTCTTTCAAATGCTCCTTATCATACGCTTTTATTGCATCAGCCAATAATTTATACTCAATACTTTCCTCATAACATCCATTATAATAATCTATAATATCTTCATCTATATTTCTAGAAAAACCTTTTTCTTCTAACATTCTATCCATTTCTTCTAATGTATATCCTCTGGAAAAAGGATAACGTAAAATACAAGTTCCATCTTCTTTTTGGCCTCTTATCTTAAAATATCTAGTTATACTTCTTTCTTGTTGTAAAGCATACGAACTATTTTGTAAAAATTTAATTAAACCAAACTCTTTAATAGTAATAATATCATAGCTCATATAATCAATACTTGTTGTATATTGTAAATATTGTTCTGCTCTACCATTTTTAAAGAACGTTATTATAAAAGGCTTCATAAACATATTCTGATAAAATTGTGGTTCTTCACTATACATTATTCTATAAGCAATTAATACCTCTTCCCCAGTTTTTGTATTTAATTTATGATTTATAACAACACCATCTAAATCATTTACACACGCTTCTTCTTTTCTTTTTTGTATATTGATATTTTCTGCTACTAAACTGTCTTCTTTATACAAAAACAATTCACCAGATTTATTTAAAGTAGCTGACATATCACCAAATTCCATGTAATATAGATCATAATCTTCATTTATCATAAATGAAGTATACACTAAATACTTTCCTTCTAAATTCATAATAGTACAATAAAGATTATCTCTATAAAGCCATCTTTCTTCTCCATTATATTGATAACTATAAAATTCTCCTGGAATATCTCCATATAATTCTAATATCTGATTTATCAGAAAAGGTTTACTATTAACCTCTTCACTATTCATTTTCTTTAATTCAACCATAATCCACCAACTTTTAAGGTTTATTATATCGGTTTTTAGTCCTTTATACAATGAAAAAATAGAAATTAATCTATTTTTTCATTCACAATCAATCCTCTATCATAATGATAATCAACTTTTCTCGTAAGTACTTTTTGAATATTATCACAAATATCGCCATTTAATAAATTCACATCTTGATTATCGTAGAAAATACATGGTTTTGCGATACCTTCACAATTTATTCTTAATTGAATTTTTTTACATATGTCACACCTTCTAAGTCTACACAAAGAATGAAAGAAGGAAACTATTAATACATTATCAAGATAACCATTTAATTCTTCATTTTCATCATATCTTGTCTCAAGTTGAAACTTATCAATTATATTTTTCATCAACTGTAAATATTCACATGATGATTTATTGCTAATTTCATTTTTTTCAATTTCAATAACTTTAACTCTTATTTTATTTTCAATACCCCAATTAATTATATTATATATATCATCTTCGTTATTTGAGTATACAATATCAATAGAAATATCATTTACATAATTACGCAATTCTTTGATTCTTGATAAAATAATTTGTGAAGAAAGACCAATTGGTGAATTTTTTGATATTTTACCATCAAAGTAATCTAAACCTACCACAATTCTATTAATATATCCATTTTTACTCAAATCTAGTAAATTATCATAATTTACACAATTAGTATTTATTCCAATTTTCAAATCATATTGATCCTTAATCATCTTACATATGGAAACAATATCTTGATGAGTCATAGGATCTCCACCAGTCAATCTAACTTCTTCCAAACCAAATTGTTTTGAATGAATAATAATTTCTTCTATATTATTTTTACTTAATTTATTATTGTTTACATTTCCTTCATTATGACAATAAACACACTTCATATTACAACCAGATGTAATAGATATTCTATATTGATTTCTTGGTATTTCCATAATACTCTACCCCCCCCCTCCAAGAAAAAGCTCTAACGATTTTTGAATTGTTTGCGGCTAAAATTTTAAGTGTAGTGGTAAGCTTAAAGTAGACAATTAGTCCTAAAATACATATGCACATTTATATCCAAATTCGCAGAATAAAT
This sequence comes from uncultured Bacilli bacterium, assembly GCA_910584305.1. Taxonomy (GTDB): domain Bacteria; phylum Bacillota_I; class Bacilli_A; order RF39; family UBA660; genus CAKPTA01. Next base: position 36,363 of record CAJTZW010000004.1, on the reverse strand, counting down.
TAGTAGAGATTTTAGATAAACAAGGCCAAAATAAGATCAATCAAAATAAAATCCTTATAAAATAAGGATTAATTACTATCTGGTGTCCCAGAAGGGATTCGAACCCCTGACCGCTGCCTTAGAAGGGCATTGCTCTATCCAGCTGAGCTACTGAGACAAATGTTCTTCAAAAGAACATTTAAATTATACAATACTTTTTTTATTTATTCAATACTTTTTAAAACACTTTTATAAATTTCTTGATTATCTACCTCAAAGATTACTTCCTTGACATCATAGTTTTCTGCTATGGATAATTCTATTGTATAAAGAACTTCTTCTAATATATTTCTTTCATCCATATCACTAAATATGTATTCATTAAAGGTTAAAAATAATGTGTCTACCTCTTGTTCTGTTGCTAAAAGTTTTGTATTGCCATTTAAAAAGCTCATTAAATTACTCCCATAGGTAGGACCACTTGCCAATTCATCAATTATGATTTTAATTTTTTCTCTATCTGAATTTAAATACTTTGTTACTGGAACATAATAGTAATCATCATTATAACTTCCAATATAATACACAGTAACACTAGTTATATCGTTAAAGCTTTTTAAGTCATATTCTTTATTGATCCCGATTTTTCGATTTAAAGTACTTGGTAAATTGATTTTAGATTGAGGTAGTTTAGATAGTATATCGCCATCTACATATAAAATAATATTCTCTATTCCTTCAATACTCGTAAGTGTATATACAATGGATGAGATTAAGCTTTCTTCTTCTGTTTCTGTTACATCTAACAATTCCTTTGACAAGTCTACTTTCAAAATATCATTTTCAAATCCTATGCTTAATATTTTTGTTTCACTAGGCAATACAGCTTGAAATCCGCTTGGTATTTTATCATTCCCTTCTCCATCTTTGATTAAGATATGTAACAATTCTTTCGCTAAGGAAGTTACTTCTGTATTATTTGTTGGCACTTCTGTCCTTGCTAGTAGATGATTGCTATCCCATAAATATATAGTTGATGTTTTTATGTTTTTATCTACGTAGCTTACTTTTTGGGGAATGTCTTGTAGAGAGTATGTATTTTCTTTTGGAACTAAATATACTAATAGAAGTGCGAATAGAACTGCCGTGGTGGCTAAGATTTTTCTAGAATACATTTTTTTTAACATACGTTCACCTCTATTTAAGGATATGAAAAAAGTGCAGATTCATGCACTTTTTTAAAGAGAAACTTCTCCAAGTTTTAAAAGTTCTACTACTGCACTGGCACGTCCTTTTACTCCAAGTTTTTGCATTACATTGGAAATGTGGTTTCGAACTGTTTTCTCACTAATATTTAGTATTTCTGCAATTTCTGAAGTTGATTTATTTAAAATTAATAAATCGAAAACTTCTTTTTCTCTTTTTGTCAATATACTTTTATTCACGCCTGTTCTCCCTTTCTACATCGGGTGGTTTATATTATCTCATATTATTGTATGACAAACTACCTTTAGCGTGAAATAAATTGCCTATTTTTATCCTTTAAACTGTACTGTTATGTACATTTTGTTTTCATAATTTTCCTGAATAGTTCTCATAATGTTATTTGCGAGAGTTGTATCGTGTTTAGAACTATCTACGACAACTTTGATTTGATCTCCATCAATTTTGATAAATGTTTTCAATTGATATGTCTCATTAATTTTCGTTTCAAGTTCTGTTTCTTCCGCTTTGTTGATATTCAATTTTTTCATTTTCTCGAAGGCTTCATTTTTTTGTTCAGTAGTAGATTCTTTATCTGTTAGAATTAGTTTTAAAGCATCTAGTTGTTCTAGTAATTGTTCATCTGCTTCTACTCTCATTGCTGTTAAAAGTTCACTTTCCTCTATTGCAACCGTCGGTTCTGTCTGCGAATTATCGACTTCTTTTGTTAAATAATCAGAACTATTGGTAAGTAGTAGTTCTGATGGCATTGTTATATAATATACACTTAATACCAATATCAAACTAAATAGTGTTAAAAACCATAAATTTTTCTTATTTATCATTAGTATCCCTCCTAGTACTTCCTTAATACACTATATGACGTAAGTGAATACTTATTACAAAAAAAGAATGATTTCTCTCATTCTATTTTTTCTTTTCTATTTTCTCTTTCACCATGGCAATAAATTCTTCTTTGGATAATATACTTGTTTCCTCACTCCCATGAAGTCGGTAACTAATTTCTCCATTATCCACTTCTTTTTGTCCTAGGACTAATGTATAAGGAATTTTTTTAGTTTGACTTTCACGCATTTTATATCCTAGTTTTTCATCTCGATCATCTAGTTCTACACGAATGCCTGCATTTTTCAGCGAACTCATTATCTCTTTTGAATATTCTAAATGATATTTATTATTGACGGGAATGACATTGACTTGAATTGGTGCTAGCCAGGTTGGCAACGATCCTTTTGTTTCTTCAAGTAAAAATGCAATAAAACGATCTAGTGAACCTAAAATAGCTCTATGAATTACTACTGGTCTTACCTTTTCCCCACTTTCATTAATATAATTAAGTTCAAAACGTTCTGGAAGTTGATAATCTAATTGAATGGTTGAGAGTGTTACATCATGACCAATAGCTGATTTAACTTGTACATCTAATTTTGGCCCATAAAATGCGGCTTCCCCCTCAGCTTCATAAAAATCTGCTCCTGTTTCTTTTAAAACTTCTCTTAGTTCTTGTTCTGATTTTTCCCATAATTCATCATTTCCAAAATACTTTTCTGCATTATTTTTATCTCGGAGCGATAATCTAAAACGATAGTCTTTAAATCCGAAATCTTTATATACATCCAAAATCAAATCAATAACACCTTTAAATTCTGATTTAATTTGGTCTGGTCTACAAAAGATATGTGAATCATTTTGGGTAAATGCTCTAGTTCTTTCTATTCCACAAACTGCTCCACTTGCCTCATATCGGAAATCATTTGCAATTTCGGCAATTCGTATTGGCAAATCGCGATACGAATGTAATTCGCTTCTAAACATTACCATGTGATGAGGACAATTCATTGGGCGAAGTACATATGATTCATCATCTAAATCCATAGATGGAAACATATCTTCTTTATAATGATCCCAGTGCCCTGATGTCTTATATAAGTCTACATTCCCAAGAGATGGTGTCATGACATGTTTATATCCAAGATTTACTTCTTTATCTGTAATATAATCAACAAGGGCTCTTCTAACAATAAATCCATTTGGTAACCACATTGGGAGCCCCTTTCCTACAAGTTCATCAAACATAAATATTCCTAAATCTTTACCAATTTTTCTATGATCTCTTTCCTTAGCATCTTCTAAAGCTTCTAAGTGTTTTTGTAAGTCTTCTTCGGTTTCAAAACATATTCCATAAATTCGTTGAAGCATTTTATTTTTGGCGTCACCTTTCCAGTAAGCACCTGAAACTTTTAGCAACTTAAAATACTTTAATTCTTTTACCGTATCAACATGCGGTCCTCTACAAAGGTCCGTAAAATCTCCTTGTGTGTAGCATGATATTACTGTATCATTTTCATCCATTCTTTCAATCAGATCAATTTTATATGGATCATGCTGAAACATTTCTAAAGCGTCTTCTTTTGTTAACTCATGTCTTACAATACGTTTTCCATCTTTAGAAATCTTTTTCATTTCTCGTTCAATTTTTTCTAGATCTTCTTCCTTAATAACATCAGTTCCTAAATCAATATCGTAATAGAACCCTTCTTCGATAACAGGTCCTACCCAAAACATAGCATGTGGGTATAAATGTTTTACGGCTTGTGCTAGTAAATGTGCACAACTATGATTCATTTTACTTAATTTTTCATTTTCTTTAATATTTATCATAATGTTCTCTCCTTTTTATATATTTTATTATCTTCATCTATGATAGAAATTTTTATTTCATTACTATCTTTATCTACTTGATTTATCATAATCTTAATCAAATCACCTATTTTATATTTATCAATATGTTTTTTTGCAACTGTAACTGTGCTATGAAATTTACCATGCAATTCTATTCCAACTACATTGTCTATTATAAATATAATCTTTCCTATCAGCTCTGCATTATTATAAGTATCTAAATAATGATTTAATACATATGCATCAATTTCTTTTTCATATTGTTCAGCCGCGATTTGTCTTTCTGTCGCATGAATACACATTTCTTCATACAATGCTCTATATGTTTCTAATTGATCAATATTCCCATCAATTATTTCGTTCAATATAATATGATTCATTAAATCTGGAAATCTTCGAATGGGTGAGGTAAAAGTTGCATACTGCTCAAGGGCCAAACCATAATGTCCGATATTAATATGCGAATAATAAGCCCGATTCATACAGGTAAGCATCATATTGGAAAGGTATACTATTTCCTCCTTTGATCTTCCCTCAAATAGTGAAAGTAATAATTTCTGCATCACTTTAGGATTGGATAGATTTCTTATTTTCTCTATTCTATGGCTTAATTTTTTTAGGTTTGATTTCATTTTTCCAAGTTGCTCTATACCTAGAGATTCATGATTACGAAATGCGAATGGGACTTGTAAATAATAAGCATAACTGGCAATTGTTTCATTTGCTATCAACATAAAATTTTCAATCATAAGTTGAGCTTGCCCTTTTTCCCTATAATTAATGTCTTCTACATTACCTAAACTGTTCATATCAAATTCTAATTCACTTGTTTCAAATCCAATATAACCTCTTTCTAATTTATGTTTTTGTAATATAGATGATAATAAATTCATATCATATAGCATTTTCGCATAAGGCACATATTCTTCATTTAAATTCCCATCGTAAAATTGATTTACTGCATTATATGTCATTCTCTTATTGCTACGAATAATACTCCTATAAATTTTATAGTCATTTACCCCTCCCCCATCGTTAATTACCATTTCACAAGTTAGGGTAAGCTTATCTTCATTTGGATTTAATGAGCAAAGGTCATTTGATAGCCTTTTAGGTAGCATTGGAATTACATAATCAACTAAATAAACACTAGTTCCACGATGGCCAGCCTCTTCAAATAGTTTTGTTCCCATTTTTACATAATGGGATACATCTGCTATATGCACATATAATATCCAATGATTTCCCTTCCTTTGAATAGATACTGCATCATCTAAGTCCTTTGCTCTATTGCTATCAATCGTTACGGTATCCAAATCACGGAGGTCTACTCTATCTTGCAAATCTCTTTCGGTAACTGAATTTGGTAATCGTTCTAATTCCTTTTTAGCTTTATTAGAGAAGGAAAGTGGGAAATCATAGTTATAAGATAATGATTGAATCATACGGTCTATATCATTTTGGAAAACAATACGTTTTACATATTTTGCTGTATTATTTTCTCCTACTTTAGCAACGATTGTATCGCCTTCCTGAAATGCCTCTGTTGGACGTACAACTATGTCAAAATATACACCTGGTTGATCCACTGGACTCCAGGAATAAATAGAGGAACATGTCTTTTTATATTCAAAAACGTGTTCAGAATGCAACCTCTTAACAATATTAATAACCTTCCCATAGGAATTGTTGTCATTTAATGTAATTTGTACAGTAATATCATCCCCTACAAAAGCACCATTTAAATTGTTTAAAAAGATTGGTATTCTTTGATTATTGAATTTTATGTAGTATAGGTTTTTATCAAAGTCCTTTTGAAGAGTTGCGCCACATAAAATTTGCTTGGGATTATAATTCCATCTTTCTACCTTACGGATTACTTTTCCAATATATTGTTTTTTATTGACCTGGCTTCTTATCGTATCTACATATACCATGTCACCGGCCTTAATATTTTTATACTCAGAAAGTAAAATAATCATACCGTGGTTTAAAGATATATAATAATTTTTCTTTGAAGAAATTTTTACTTCCCCAAATTTCAAATAGTAATCTTGTGGAATTGCCATATAAAATCCATTTTTATTCCCGATAACTTTTCCCTCTAACTCTAACTGATATAAAGCATCTATAACAAATTCGATTGATTCATATGATAAATTGCATTTTTTCATCAATTCATGAATTGATAATTCTTTTAAGTTCCTTTTTAAACAATCGAGCAAATCTTTTTTCATAATACTACACCTCAAACAAAAAAACGCACCCTTTTTACAAGGAGCGTTTGTACGCGGTACCATCCTACTTTATCACTTAATTACAAGATAACGGATTAACCGGAACATCTTTCGAGTTCGATTCATAGGGAGTAACAAGATTACTATTTTATTAGGCTCCCACCATTTCCTAACTCGCTTTGAAACATCATAATCATGCCATGTCCTAATCAAAATCTTTCTGTTTTTATTATACCATGAAAAGTGTTATTTTCAACTACTTTTAATTTTCTGTATATGTTTTTTTATTATCTTTTATTCTTTTCTTTTCTTTAAAGAAAGTATTTGAAACATATCCAAAACGTTCATTTAACTCTTTACATAATATTAGCATATCTTTTTCTGTACTTATACAAGCATTGGACGAATTATGGATTTTTGATAAAACCCTTTGTAAGAGAAGTCCTGTATATGTAAATCCATCCAGACTAACGCTAGCTTCATCAATTGGATAATTGGTATATACGGTTTCTGGTTTTTCTTCTAATATATTAAATATTTTATGTGCTAGAGGTTTATCTATTTCATGTAATAAATCACATACATCGTTATGGTTCTTTTCTTGCAACGCTTGAATAGTTAAAACAACTGGTCTTTGGTAAATAAATGGTATCTCTTTGCTTTCTAATATACCAATGATCTCCTGTGATATTTTTTGTAGAATCCACTGTTCACTACATTCTATATCGAATTCAGAATCTCCCATTTTAAAACGGTTCATTGCAGATACATAATTTTTTAAATCTGGATATGATCGGTATGCCCTCATTTGCTTTTGACTATATTGATTGTCAATTCTTATTGTTTCCTTATATAGTTTCATTGGTGCAATCAAGTTATTGTTAAAAATTTTAAAATGGAAAGTAAAGACAGGGTAAATTCCTTTATTGGCAAATGGATATATTGTTTTTACATTTTTTCCTGCAATTTCTAATTGTTTCATACGTTCATCTAGATTCATATGTTCATTAAATGCTGAACTCGTATCTAATAGATGAACTTTGAATAGCATATCTCCTTTTTCAGTATATGAAATGGTATACGCGATTTGATTATTGAGTGTAAATGAGGAAGATAAATTTTCTACATTTTTCTCTTTACGAAAATACTCTATATAATCTGATAAAATTATTTGTAATTTTTTACTAAATTCATTTTCTTGCAATTGGCTTTCGTTATTTACTTGATTTAATTGTTTTTCTATAGTATCAATATCGTACAAGGTTTCTTTTTTTATATTGGACAAATTCATGCTGTCTACATTAACATCACTATTTTCCTCTCTTTCTTTTCCTGTAATTGATAAATACAAAACGTTTAAACGTGCACGTAAGAATTCTTCTACATCACTTTGTAAATGGTCACAATTTTGTAAAAAGAGTTGCATTAATTTTAAATAATATTCTGGGTTTATATAGGATAATCCTTGACTCGCTATTTTACGTTTAGAATTTTTAATAAAGCAATCTAATGTATAAGGTAAAACTATACTTTGCACCGCAACATCTGAGAGGATAGATTTATTTTCCGTAATAATTCTTTTAATATAATAGTAGTTTTGATCATTACCCATTAATGTACACAATATGTCGCTACAATAATTATAGTAGTCTTTTGCGTGTCTAATTTTTTTCCCAAACCAGTTATTCTTTTTATCTTGATATAACTTTTGTAATTTTTTTAGTTCTCTTCTAATTTCTTCTTTTTCATCTAAAGAAGAATTTTCTACTTGCGTAATTTTTATCTTAATATAACGATCTATGATATCAAGAAAAATACGCAAATCTTCTTCTTTGGATTCTAAACAATTAAATAGTGATACACTTTTCTCATATGTATTACGAATGTTTTCTGGTTTATCGATATCTATCAATTGAATACAATTTAACATTTCATATAGAGAATCTTTTTGGGCAAGCTCCAATTGCTTTAGTACTTCTTGATTGCTTGCAATTGATACAGTTCGTAACTCATCCCTTTCTTTTCTGGCACAAATATTTTTTTCTTTTCCAATCAAATTACGTACTTTTTCTAATACGAGTTGCATTTTTTTATCTGCTATTTGAAGGCTTTCTAACGCATCTTTGAACGCTTGATACTGTTCTTCTTGAAGATATGTTTTAATTCGTTTTTTATCATTTACCTTGATATTGTTCTTATGATTTGCATTAAATTCTACTACAAATGAAACGATAATTTCTTCTTCTTTTTCATATATTAAATTGCATAAATCTTCTAATGCGCTTTTAATTTTATATAGAATATCTATTTTATTATCACTATCTTTTGCTTGTTCATATTCTTGAAATAATATTTCAATTGAATGATGATTTGTGGCATCTAGTAAACCGACTTGTGTTAAATATTCCCACACAGATATTTCGTGTTTTTCTTTTTTCACTTCTTTTTTTTGCTTTGAAATCATTTCTATTTCCTTTTGCTCTTTTATATCCATAAGCCGAGACGCTATATGTTTATAACCACGAAGGATACCTCTTACGTTATCTAATTTTTCTGAATCATTTTCATTTTGGAATTTATTTTTTTGCGCGCTATAAAATTTCATTTTTTTTCGTAGAGATCTTAACATTTCTGTAAGTTGGTCGTATGTATAATTTTCATTTTCTAGATGAAGATTTCCACTTTGGTATTCTTGTAATATACTATCTAACAATTGTGATGTTTTCTCGCCATTTTCTTTTCCCATTTAACCCACCTATTTTCTTAAATTTTCACTAATCATTTCTATTGGTTCTGTCAGTTGCATGATTCTTTCAATAATTCTTCTTGCTTTAATTTTCTCTACACCATCTTTTGAGACACTGAAGTGTTGTTCTAAATTTTTATAATCCAAATTTGAAGTAAAGAGGGTTGGTAAATGTTCTTGCATTCTATATTGAACAATTGGACATAATACCTCATCTCTACTCCAAGCGGTTGTTGTCTCAGCTCCTATATCATCTATGCAAAGGAGTGGTATTTTTTTTAAATAATTAATTTCCTCTTCGTAGTTATTTTGAAATTTTGATTTTAAATTTCTAAGAAAGTCTGGCCAAAAGATAATTCCACTTTTGATTCCTCTTTTTGCCAGTTCATTGAAAGCTGCTGCGATTAGGTAGGTTTTACCACATCCAAAGCTTCCATGAAGATAGAGGCCTTTTTGATTTGGATTTTCTTCGATAGCTTCTATAAAATTTTTTAGCCATTTGATGGTTGCAAAACGATTTTTATCTTCCATATAGATGTCTTTCATTTTGGCATATCTAAGTTCCTTTGGAATATCTAGGCAGTATACATTTTTTAGATATTTATTTTCTTCCTCTAAATGTTCTTTATATTTACAAGGGGTATAACCAAATTCTAACTTTTCATTTTTGACTCTTGGTAAATACGCATATCCTTGTAGTTTATTTTGACACGCCATGAGTCCCTTACAATATTTACAGTGGTTATATTCCATTGCACATTCTTCTAATATCGATGTGTATTTACATAGTTCTTCATATGGCAAATTTATTTGTTTAATTAATTCATTAAAGTTTTCTTCTTTTTTTGCTTCCAAAAAGGATGCTATTAACGTATTTTCTAAATCTTGTCTTTTAGAAAAATCTTGCAATAATGTGTTCATTTTTTGCATATCTTCACCTACTTAAATTCACTTAGCATTTTTTGCATTTCTTCCATTTCTTCTTTAGAAGCTTTGTTCTTTTCAATATTTTGTTCAAACCATTCAGGTTTTTCTTCTAGTACTCTGTTCTTGGAACTCTTTTTCTCTACATATACTTTTCTATTTTTGTTTTCTTTTTCTGCAAGATCCATAGCTGCCTCTACAGTTTCTACTTTGTTTCTTGCCCATTGTGCTGCAATTACTTCAATAAATGATCGTGTTAATTTATTGTTATTAATTTTTAAAACATAATCTACTAATACATTAACAACACCTGGCTTTAAATTCATATCGATTAGTAAATATTCTAATGTAGCAACATCGCTCTTATTTAAACGAATTCCATCATATTTACTGGATAGAAAGTCATATGGGGTTGTTGTTTCAAACTGATAAATAAGTTTGGCTTTTTTAGATGTATCCCCAACTGGTTTTCTTAAGTATTCAGGCTGGCTACGATACAGCAAACTTGGTAGTTTTCCAAAGTGTTCAAATTGATATACTCTTTTGCTATTCTTCTTTAATAGTTCTTTATCAATGGTTCGTTTTTCAGTTAGACAGTTTCGAATTAAATTCACCATTTTCTCATCATCAAAGTCATATATAAATGAAAGTTTATATAACAGTTCCTTCGTTTCTTTTGTAACACTTCTTATATTAAACATTTCTTCTGGAATGGTTGCAAAGATTGTATCTAAATCAATTTTTGATACAATTGATAATTTGTTGCTATTCTTCTTTTTAATGTCTTGTATAACATGGTCATAACTATTTAGATTGGTAGATTCAAATACTTCGTTAAAACTACAAGTAATATCTGTATATTCTTTTAAATTCATTTTAGGAATCTTAAAATAAGAGATAATTTTTTCATATTCTGTAGAACCTACATTATTATATAAGGAAGTATCCAATACTGGGTTGTTTAAAAATTCATGGGCAGAAAGTGGCGAAAATAGTTCATATACAAAGTGATTGATATTTCCTTTTTTTATATAGGCTTTAATCAATCCAATTCCCTCTAATTTTTCTCTGGCTTCTATAATTTCACTTAATTTAATACGCATACTAGTCATTAAATGGTGATGTGTCCATTCTAGTGAGATAATCTCATTACGGTCTAAATAAGACCACAAAGTAAAATATAGGCTAATCGCAGTTTGCCCTATAATTGGTTGATATAACATTGTTAAGAGTTTTCTGTCTTGATCATTTAGAATGGTTCGGTTAATAGCAACAAATGTATCGGCTGGTAAAACATTTTCTTTTAACATTGCTATCACTTCCATTTCCAACTATGTTTATTCTATCATAAAAAACAGACAAAAAAAAGAGAATTTCCTCTCTTATAATAATTTATTTTTAGCGGTTGCTATAACAATTCATCTGTATACATACATGGTTATCCCTAATAGTAATGTCGCTCTTTGAAATCCAATCAAAAATAAGGTATAAATACCTTATTTTTGGCAAACTCCTTCTGAATACATTCGTAGGACTGTTCCTGTCCCTCTTCCTATATGCAAGATTGTCTCTTCTAAAACCACACCCACAGGAAGTAACAGACAAATCATAAAAAGTATTAAAATTTGTTCTTTATACTTTTTAATTATAGAGAGCATACAGACCCATTTTGCACTCTACGAATAGCTGTTCCTAAACTTCTTCCTAAATCTAATAGACTGTTAACAGCTCTTACAACAGCCGTAATAAAGCTTGCTGTAATTGCTCCGCCCTGAATATTTTTTAAATCTTCATTTTTTAAGATTTCCATAATTTCCTCCTTTAATTGCACGCTAGTGGGCGGATATAACCATCAATTACTCCAATTAAGAATGTAATTCCAGCTCCTACAATGGCTAAAAAGCCAAAGCTAAATCCCCCACCATATACATTTTTTAATTCTTGTTTTTTTAATTGTTCCATTTGTTCCTCCTTCTATTATAAAAATTTAAACATAAGTAAATATCTGATAATCAATGCAAACATAATTTCCTCCTTCTACGATTTGGATTTGGATAAATAGGTATGAATTTTTCCGTTTTGTAATTCAATATAAGTATCAAATAAATCAATATTATCTTTTCTGTGGGATACTACTACAATCATTTTCTTTGAATATATTTTAAATAGCTTCTTCAAAATGTTTCTTTCTAAATCATGGTCCATTTGACTGAATCCCTCATCAATAAGAATTACATCCGATTTTTTAAGTAAAGATCTTGCTAGAATCAGTCGCTGTCTTTCCCCACCAGATACATTGTAACCATCTTCTTCGATGACTGTTTGTAATCCTAACATTTTATTTTTTGTAATTGCATCAATATGACTTAAATGGATTTGTTTTATAACTTCATTTTCATTACAATTTCTATGTAATGTGATATTGTTATAAATCGTATCTGTAAATATCATTTCATTTTGCGAAATATATGTAATTCTAGATCCAATGCTTTCTTTTTTATACATATTTAAATCAATATCATTGATATATACATGATTATTCCCTATAGGATAATATCCACGAATAATTTTCAGCAATGTACTTTTTCCACTACCACTACTTCCCATAAGGAGAATTTTCTCATGTGCATCAAATTGTAGTGAAATATTTTCTATAATTGTATTTTCTTTTTCGTAGGTTAGATTCTTCACTTCAATTTTATTAATTTTTTTACATGACAAAGTTCCTACTTCTGATTCTTGATATACAAGTTCTATTGCTCTTTGTAATGATTTTTCCATATCACAAATAGATACATTCATTTCGAGAATATGCTCTATCGGCGACAAGAAATAGGTAATCAATGACTGACAGGCAATTACTTCTGAAAGTTGTAAATTTCCTTTTATAACCTGTATGCATCCTAAGCCACAAATACATATGTAACCAATATCACTTACTATATTTTTAAATAATCTTTGCCTTCGCTCCAATTTCCTTAATTCATACAGTTTCTGATTATTATGTATATATTTTTTAGAAAGCATTTGGACAGTTTGATTTTCTAGTTGCAAGCCTTTAATTGTTTCGAATCCCTTGATAGACTCTATCATATCATTATAGATAGATGCATTTAATTGTTTTATTTCTTCCACATTATTTTTAACAAATTTCCTAAAACTATATGCGATTAGTATATATATACCAATCCATAATATAGTCCACTTCCATAAAATAGGGCTCAAACTATACAGAATAAGACTAGAGGTAAGCGATACCATACTGTCTATTCCAATGAGTACCATAATTTGGCTAATTTCATATCCTACTTTTTCTAAATCCTGTATTCTCGATACAATCTCTCCTGTTGAGCGATTGCAATAAAATTGATAAGGAAGGAAAATGATATTTTTGATTGCTTCTAACATTAAACGAACATCAATTTTATGATATAGCTTACTAACCATTTTCTCCTGTACATAGGTTACAGTATTCTTCATAACTCCAAAGCATATAAATAATAAAATTGTATAGGATATCCACACATTGGACTTTATAGTAACACCTTGTAACATAATCGCAAAAGAACATGAAACAAGAATAGATAAGCCTAAACAAAGAATTGATTCTATCCATATTTTTAACCATTCTTTCTTGTAGATAGAAAGCAATGATTTCATATATTTTTTTAAAGTAATATGATTCGTATATAAGGGTAAAGGCTTTTCTGGTATAAGTGTAATGATTACTCCTGTAAACATTTTTTCAAATTCTTGAATAGACATTCTTCGTTTCCCCCTAGCAGGGTCAGCAATGTACATTTGTTTTTTCTTCCAATCAATTCTATAGATAACAACATAATGCCCATATTTTCCTTCTATCAATACGTGGGCAATGCAAGGTGATGTACAATCTTTCATACATTCCACGTTGCACTTGATTCCTTTGGCTTCCATGCCAATGGTTCTTGCCACCTGCACTAAATGGTAAGCGCTTGTCCCTTTTTTACTTGTTGAAGTCATATCATATAAAATGTCTTCGCCAATATATCCATGATAATATTGAATTATCATAGATAAACAAGCAACCCCACAACCTTTCGCATCTCTTTGTTTTACAAATGGATATTTTTTATGTATCATTTTCACCTCCTCACTTATATGTTACAATTTTAATTTTTAAATTCCTTCAAAAAAACATAACTATTGGTTATGTTTATAAACTGAAATATAAGTGCTTCCATATCGCTTATTTTTAATACATGAGTAATTTGTTTGTATTCTCTCTGTTTCATACTCACATATAACGAAGCCATCTTCTTTTAAAAGATTATATTCCTCTATTTTTTTTAATGAATCTGTAAGTACATGTAATGCATATGGTGGATCTAAAAAAATAAGGTCAAATTGAATTCGTTTTTCATGAAACATTTGTAATGCTTTTCGGTAATCCATTTTATATGTATAGATTTCTTCTTCTATCCATCTTACATTTTTTTCTAATGTTTGATATGCAATAGACCCACTATCTACAAAGTAACAACTATGTGCCCCATTACTGAGTGCTTCAATTCCAAGAGAACCAGATCCTGCAAACAAGTCTAAACAAGTGGCACCTTTTATATTATTTTGTATGGATGCAAATACAGACTCTTTTACACGATCCATTGTTGGTCTAGTTCCATCAATATTAAACCCTTCTATTTTTTTCCCTTTATATTTACCACTGATAACTCTCATAATTCCTCCGTATAAAATTAAAGAAAATGTTCAATATATAAATGTGATATTTAATATCACACATATATATTAACTCCCCTTCTTAAAAATCCTATATCAATGGGATTTTTTTTATTATATCACTATTTCATAGAAGAAATCATGTTTTGAATTAAAGAAAACGCTTCTAATGCTTTTTCAATACGATCTGTTGGACGAAGACCATACTTTTCTTTTGCCTCCTCCTCAAAGAATTTAAATGATTCTGGATTTCTATTTAATATTTTATACCAATACGAGTTTTCACGAAGATAGCGAACATAATATTGATTATTTTTAATTTTAAATTGAATGTCTAAGGTCATTAGTCTTCAAAGTGTTTATATAATGGTCTTGGTTTATATTCTGGTTTTATATTCGCATCTTTATTTCCTAAGTCTTGTAGTACTCCGATTACACGTTGAATACTACTAATACCGTCTTGAAAACTATCTAAATCAATATGTTTGATCCATTCAAATAAATCAGTTACCCCAACGGCACCTGTCGCTGTTGTCGCTGCTTTTTCTATTGTTTTGGAAGCTCTATATGTGTCCCACACATCACTTTCTTCTCCATATAAGTCATATAATTCATAAAATTTTTGCCATGTCATTTCATTGTTTTTTACAAATTTTATAAATGTTGGATTCTTTTTTACAAATTCTTTGAAATTGGTTAATTTGTCCATATAAATCACCTACAGTATTATATGTTAAACCTTATTAAATTTTACTTTTTTTCGACATTTTATGATTTAACCAAAAATATTCGCCATGTTCAAATTCACAAACGAATATTTTTCGATTATATGTATTGAATACTTTTAAAATTTCAGGTAATTCTGTGTTTGTAAAAATAATTGTTGCTGCGTATCCAATTTGGATAAATGTTTTTTCAACCAATGATTTCATTTGTAATACTTTCGAATTGATACTGTAACATTTATATTTATTTCGTATATAACTACTTAATAATTTTACACTAAAAGGCTGGCATAATTGGTTGTATAGCGATATCCCATAGGAAAAATCATATCTTTCTAACATATATAGACTCGCCAATGTTTTATATAACACAGATGGACTTTTCCTATAAATTTTGTAATATTCATTCTTTATTACAAAAAGGTAATACTTTTTCATAGACTTCACCTATTTCATAATAAATTACTTTCAATAAAAACTTCGTCGCCTTTTGTCTTTTATTTAAAATACTTTTTCACTTGATCCTTTAAATATATTTTTTCAAAATCTTCTACCTCTTTGTCAGTCTGACTAAAAGTATTCTCTGTGTACGTTTCTACAAAAAAGTGATACATATTATATGCTTCTGTAAAATATCGTATATTAATCTTTGCTGTATCTTTATTTACAATTGGTGGTACATGTACACTTATATCTTTTACTATATTATTATCATCATATTGAATCTTTACACCATATAAACCTTCATCCTCAACTCTATATGTACGTTTTGAAATATATTCCCAAAATGAGGATGGGTAGTTCAAATATTCTTTGATATCTTTCTCGCTTAAAAGTAGTCCACACACTTGATTTCTATAACTTTCTGTTTTTGTCAAAAGTGGCTGTGTAGTCTCGATTGTATTATCAACTGGTACCCCAAGTAATGATGCGTAATAGCATAAAGTACTTTTATTTACTGCAACAAGTTCGGCTAATAATGTACTACATTCACTCTTATCAATTCTTTTTAAATTGTTCTTCAGCATATTGAGCAATTTTCTTTCTTCTTCTTTATCTAAAATAAAGTCATCTAGCACTTGTATAATATCTTCTATGGTGTTACTTGATTCGCTTGCTATTCTAATACTACATTGTTTTTTTATAAAATTTATTTCTTTTTTGGAATTTTTTTTAATTGTTACTATGTCGTTTTCAAGCACTTTTCTTACTTTTTTATTCATAGTCTCACTCCCCTTTTAGTGATGTATTATATCCCAATTGCTAATAAAATGCAAGAAAAAAGTATTCTTTTTGAATACTTACATTAATGACGTTTAATAAAGTATTTTACTAAATGGAATAAAAGAACACAGAAACACATTACTAGAAGCCAACATAATACTTCATATAATAATCCATTGGAATATTTTGCTAATATAGAAAATATGGAATTTGGAAAGTTGTTATTCATCCAAACGGATAATTCACTTACACCAATATGATTGGCAATAAAATTTACAATGCGAAGAAATATCTCTACAATTCCTAGAAAATATACGAATGCCGTAAAGTCTTTAAAGAAAAAGACAATAATTGCTATCAATACTAATAAAATAATTAAATCCATCTTGCACACCTCTATTTACTATACTTCTAAAGTATACCAAAAAAAGATATAAAATACAATAGACAGCATCAAAAAAGAGAATGCTCTTTTCTCTTACCTGATTTTACTGCTTGTAGGAATAATAGAAACTGAATTATGTTCTATCTCTCCAGCATCATTTATATAATTTACATATATTCCGTTATCCAAATCTTCAATATATTGCACAATATTTTTTAAATAATATGGATCTCCAACATCAATGATATAAGTATATTCCATAAAATCTAAATTCTCCTGATTGCTCAAGATTTCATCTACGCTAATGCCTGTTGCTAGGGACGTCTCGTTTAGTACTTTTTTCATATTCCCATTACCAAAATTATAACATTGAATTCCAGCACCAATATGATAATCCATATACTTTAACGATTCTTGAAGAAGAATGCACGAAGTAGATATATTTGTTTCAGGGTCTTCTAAATCCTTACTCGTAATACATGTAATACCACTACCTTCATAGTTTTCTGGATAACTAGTAAGCACATATTTTTCGTAAGCATTGGTAGAGAAATTATATACCTTTAATTCTTGTCCTTCCCAAGAAGGTAATTGAATCTGCATCAAATTTACTTTTTTTCCAGCACTTTCCTGTGTAAGCATAGCCATGATAATATCAGGAGAAATTCCCCATTTATTTGCGCATTTTTCAACTAAGTCATGATATAGATTATAGGCATATTCCCCTGTAATAGAATATCTCTTTTCCGTAAAATCTAAATACGTCACGGATTTCTGTTCCAAATTTGAATGGTCTAGGCATAGGTTACCTACATCACTTATGTCACTTATATTATTACTGATTTGCTCTTGAAGAATCTTTGTATCTACTAATTCTACACTATGTTCATTTTCCTTTTTCTCTCGATTCGTGCCAATTAAAGAAAATAGTGCGATTCCTCCAACAACTACACCAGTACCTACCAACATCTTATTTCTGATTGCTTTTCCTCTATGCTTTTTTCTTTGCATTTCAGATATCTTTTTACGAATTTTTGGTAATATATTTTGAAGTAAATCTTCTATTTCTTCATTTAGAATTTCTTTATAATTTCTAAGAGTTAGTGTACCATGCGTTAATTCTATTACAATATTCCTGGATGTAATTTGAACATGTTTTAAATGATAGTCATTAAGTGTTTGTAACTGCATTTTTGCATCATCATTTTCAAGCCATATTTCTGTAGTGGGATCTTTTATTACACAGCAAAGTTCTTCACTATCATTTATATAAAATTCATATTCTTTCATTATAAATTCATTGCTTCCTTTACTTCTTTAAATAATGTATCATCTAATGCAACAAACTCTACTTTACCTTTTACTATAGAATACTCACTAATGGTAATACTCTCTTCATCACCTAACGCAACATAGCATTTATCTTTGTATACAATTGAATCAATATATTCATATTGCTTGTCATTTATCGTAATTTTTAACATTTCCATAGCATCACCTATTTTAGTATACCATGTATTCTCTCTGATAGCAAATAAAAGCATATCATCAAAAGAAATGATATGCTTCATAATTTTGTTAGCGTTTTTTCATTTTTATATAGGGAATTCCTCTTTCAATTCCAATATTACTATCCATATTAACATTATCTCTGTCTTCTAGAAATAACCTTTTCACATTTTCTGGAACTACAATACTTCTCTCATTATCAATATTTTCTACACTAATAAAAGTATCAAGAAGTCTTTTAATGTGTTTTTGGATATTTTCTAATATCATTTTATCCTGTTCAGTATCGAGCTTTTCTAGTAGCTCACGGAAATGTGGGTTCCACATTTCATCATTATAAAGTTTTAAACAGTTTTTATCTGGATTTCCAACTGCATCATATTCATAAAAAACTGCAATCTTGTCTCCCTCTATTGGTTTTAGATTTTCTGGAAAAACAATTCTTCCCTCTTTATCCATAACAAGTGTGTTACGGAACTCCATATAAACATCTAACATCTAATTTTCCCCTCTTTTCGATAGTATTGCATATTTTAGCACTATTTTCTTTCGCAGTCAAATTAAAAGGACAGCTGTCCTTATATAATTTCTTCTTTGATATTTGGGTTTTTTAGTGTTTTGACTAATATATCAACTTCTTCTTTGGTATTATACATTGCTAAACTCACACGACATGTATTTTTAATGCCTAGTTCATCTTTTAAAATCTTAGCACAGTGATTTCCAGCTCTTACACAAATTTTATACTTGTTTAGATAAATAGCTAAATCTTGCGCAAAAATATCCTTTATATTAAATGTAATAATACTACTTTCACTATATTCATTATATATAATAATATTCGGTACTTCTTTTAATTGTTCTATTGCATATTTATGTAGTTGTGATTCATATGCTTGCATTGTTTCTATTCCAATTTTATTTATGTATTCAATGATAGCACCGAAGCCAATGACTCCTGCAATATTTGGTGTTCCTGCCTCTAATAATTCTGGTAATTCATTATAGATTCGGAATCCATCATGATTAAATAACGAATTCATTCCTCCACCAAATTCAATTGGGCGAATATTATTTAATAACTCATATTTTCCATATAATACCCCTACTCCAGTCGGTCCATACATTTTATGTGCAGAGAATGCTAAAAAATCAATATCCAATTCTTGTACATCATACTTCATATGAGGTACACTTTGTGCACCATCTACTACGACAAGTATATCTTTGCTATGGGCATATTTTGTAATCTCTTGTATAGGACGAATGTCCCCTACAACGTTGGTAATATGGGCTATACTAATTACTTTTGTTTTCTCTGTAATGCTTTCTGTTACATTTTTCATTGTTACCTTCAGTTGTTCATCTAGGGGAATATATTTAATTACAATTCCAATTTCATCTTGTAATTCAAACCAAGGTAATATGTTGGATGCATGCTCACTTTTGGTAAGTAAGACTTCATCTCCCTTTTGTAGGTGATGTCTAAAATACCCAAATATTAATTTATTCATAGAGTCTGTTGCACCACTTGTAAAAACAATTTCTTCCTTTTTTTCGGCTCCTATAAAGTTTTGTACTAACTTTCTTGTTTGTTCATATCTTGTATCTACTTTTAGGCTAATGTCATAATCTCCTCTATGCGCATTTGCGCTATATGTATTGTAATAGTCTCCAATACTATTTGCCAGTACACTTGGCTTGAAACAAGTTGCCCCATTATCAAAATAGATAATATCTTGTTTTAACATAGGAAAATCTTCACGATTCATATTTCACCTCCAGTATGTATCTATAATCTCTTGAATTTCTTCTTGATAGGTAGTTTCATCTTGTAGAAATCCTCTTGTAAGTAATCGAATTGCTTCTTCTTTTGGAATGCCTCTACTCATAAGATAGAAAATCTGCTCCTCATCAAACTTACCAATTAAAGCTGCATGGTTTGCAATAACATCATTTTCTTCAATTAGTAAATTTGGATTAATATTACAAAGATTTTCGTTCATGGTAATAATCCGATTGTTTTGGTCTACTTCACAGTCTACAATACCATTATATACTACCCCTGTTACATTAAATGCTAAACTACCATTTTTGATATTGACACCTTTATTCATAATCTGACTTCTTGTACGACTACTATTATGGTATACCAATACATCATACTTTTGTGTATCTGTACTAATTGTATGAAATTTATATACAATACTTGCACTTTCTCCATTTAATTCTATAATATCTAATTCTTTTACAATATTACAATTATAAAATTTATGAACTTGTAACTCTGCATTTTTCTCTAGATAATATTTATATTGAATCTTAACTGCATTTTCTTTTTTTAATTCATATAAATTACAGATAACATCTTCTTTGATTTCGATTATAACATCTAGTTTTGATTCTGTTTCACTCTCATAATATATCTCGATATCAGTACTTTGCACAACCTTAATATTTAGTTTAATAATGTCAAATATATCTAATTTGTCAGATAATGTTACCTCAATTTTGTCATCACTTTCATCAAATAATACTTGTTCATCTATAACCCTAATTTTATTCATTAGAAGGATCTCCTTCTTTAATTAGATTTTCGTATCCTTCTGCCTCTATTTTTTGCACCAAAGATTGGTCTCCACTTACAACGATTCTACCATTCATCATTATATGTACAAAGTTGGGTTTAATATAATCAAGTAATCTTTGGTAATGTGTAACTAATAATACACCACATTCATTTTCTTCATAGTACTTTGTAACATTTTCACCTACAATCTTCAAACTATCTACATCAAGTCCTGAATCAATTTCATCAAGCAATACCATGTTTGGTTTTAACATATACATCTGTAGAATTTCATTTTTCTTTCGTTCTCCTCCAGAAAATCCTTTATTAATACCTCTATGAATCATATCTTTATCCATTTTTAATTGTTCACAAGCTGCATTAATATTCTTGATAAAAGGCATCAGTTTGAATTCATTTTCCTGCTTTGTATGAAGAGCTGTTCTTAAAAAATCCGCATTGGTTACACCTTCTATTTCAATTGGCATCTGCATTCCTAAAAAGATTCCTAGTCTTGCTCTTTCATCAACTGTCATTTCATTTATTTCTGTGTCATCATAGTATATGCTTCCACTGACTACTGTGTAAGTATCATCTCCCATAATTACCTTAGATAAAGTCGATTTACCTGTACCATTTGGCCCCATAATCGCATGAATTTCTCCTGTATGAATTTCTAAATTCAATCCATCTAGTATTCTCTTATTGTCTATATCAACTACTAAGTCTTTAATCTTTAAACTATGCATTCTATCATCTCCACCATTTTATTGTATCAAAAAAATATAGATTTAACTATATTTTATGTACAGTATTATTTAAAATTTGATTTTTTTATTTAATTATGATAATATATGCTCCAATGAAAGGGGTTATTATATGGAAATTAGGAACTTTACCAGTAACCAATTTAATAAGTTATCTCTTTATGAACTTCCAAAAGAAGTTACTGCTATTGAATCACAACTTTATTTTTATCGCTATTTAAATCAGGATATGCTATTAAAAAAATATTTTAGGGCAGATGATTCCCAATATATAGGGAATAAATTATTGACCATATCTCTATTACTACATTATAAGGAACAAATTAACATTCCACAATTAATATTACCAGAAAAGCTAGTCTCTATTGATAATGTATTATCAGGATTTATAATGAGATTTCTCAAAAATAACGTAAATCTTTCAACCCTTTTGTATGATAAAAATATCGACATGGAAGAAAAAATAAAATTACTCAAATCAAGTGGTAAAATCATTCAGGCTGTACATCATGTTGACCCTCATATTAATTTTTTCCTAGGTGATATTCATGAATCAAACTTTGTTTATCATTATGATGATAAGACTTTATATGGAGTTGATTTAGACGGTTGTAAAATTGGCAATAACGAAACATACTCTATCCGCTATTGCAGTTTTAATGAGAAATTATATGATTTAGAACAAAAATATCCAATGGACGAAAATGATGATCCAATTGCAAATTACAATACAGATTGGTATTGTTATGCCACTATGATTTTAAATACTATCGGTCAAGGAAAGGTATATAAATTATTGATTGATGATTTATATGATTATCTACAATATTTAAAGGATTGTGGTATTGGTACTGAATTAATAGATTATTTTGCTAATTTATATACATTAAAGAAAAATACTTCTCCTGTGCCTTTATTAAATGAAATTCCAAAGCATATTGAGCGTGCAAACATTAAGGTATTTGCTAAAGTTAAAAATTTAAACTATATATAATTTATCTGAATATTTTCTATAATATGGAACAAGATAAAATAGAATATTCGCAGATATTCACGAGAAAGAGTTTTACTCTTTTTTTATTTTTGCTATAATCATACTAGGAGGGATAAAATGAATTGTATTTTTTGTAAAATTATAAATGGAGAGATTCCTTGCTATAAACTCTATGAAGATGATACTATTTTGGCTTTTTTAGATATTAACCCAGATAGCAATGGTCATACTTTGCTTATTCCAAAAAAGCACTATACAGATATTATGGATATAGATAATGAGACATTAATGCATATTTTTGATGTTGCAAGAGAGATTAAGACAAAATTAGAGAATAAGTTGCATTGTGATGGGATTACTTTTATTCAAAATAATGGGGATGTTCAGGAAGTAAAACATTATCACTTGCACATAAAACCTTATTATAACAAGAATTCTCACTTACAACCTGTAGAAGATGTTTTTGAAAAGCTTGCAAAAAACTAATATCAAATTACGATATTAGTTTTTTTGTTACTTATTCTCTATCAAAGCTTCTTTTCTAGATAAATTTAATCTTCCACGTTTGTCATATCCGAGTGACTTCACTGTAATTTCGTTGCCTACTTTTACTACATCGCTTGGTTTTTCAACCCGTTCTTTTGCTAAATGTGATACATGGACAAGTCCCTCACAACCTGGCCATAATTCTACAAAACAACCAAAGTCTTCTACTTTCGTAACTTTTCCAGTATAGATTACTCCATCTTCTACTTCTCTAACAACATCCTTAATCATTTGTGCAGTTGTATCAATGATTTCTTGATCACTATGGTAAATGATAACCCTTCCATCATCTTCAAGATCTACTTTAACAGCATTGACATCTGTTACAGCATTTACATGACTTGCTTCTAAAATAATTTTAGTTATCATTTCTCCACCTTTACCAATGACTTCTTTAATACGATTTGGATTGATATAGAATGTCATTGTTTTTGGTGCGTACTTACTTACTTCTTTTCTTGGTTCAGGAATTTGTTCTTGCATTACATCTAAGATTTTCATTCTAGCTTCACGGGCTTGCGCAAGTGCTTCCCTTAATATTTGTTTTGTAATTCCTTTTATTTTAATATCCATTTGAAGAGCACAAATCCCTTCTCTTGTTCCAGCTACTTTAAAATCCATATCTCCTAAATGGTCTTCCATTCCTTGAATATCAGTAAGAATTGTATATTCATTTTCATTTGTAATTAATCCCATTGCAATTCCCGCAACTGGTGCTTTAATTGGAACTCCTGCAGCCATCAAGGCCATACAACCTGCGCAAATACTTGCTTGACTAGAAGAACCATTGGATTCTAGAATTTCAGATACTACACGAATTGTATATGGAAATTCTTCTTCACTTGGTATTACTTGTGAAAGGGCTCTTTCTCCTAAAGCTCCATGCCCAATTTCCCTTCTTCCAGGTGCTCCATATCTTCCTGTCTCTCCTACAGAGAATTGAGGAAAGTTATAATGTAACATAAATCTTTTTTCATCTTCAATAGAAAGTCCATCTAAGATTTGATGTTCCCCTAAGGCTCCCAGTGTAACAACGCCTAGGGCTTGGGTTTGCCCTCTTGTAAATAAAGCAGAGCCATGTGTTCTTGGAAGTAAATCAATATCGGTTGAAAGTGGACGAATCTCATTCATCGCTCTTCCATCGGCTCTTGTTTTCTCTTTTACAACAATATTTCTAAATATCTCATATTCAATGCTTTCAAGGATTAATTTTACTTTGGTTATAATTTCTTTTTGTTCTAATTCTTTTAAATCTATACTTTTTTCTTCATACAAGGTAACAACATCTTCTTTTACTTTATCTATAGCAGCGTATTTTTCTAATTTATCTGGAATGCGCATTGCTACATTTAATTTTTCAGATGCTAGATTATAAATTTCTTGTTTTAGTTCATCTGTAATTTCTAGAACTTCGTATTCCATGTCTTCTTCGCCAATTTCGGCAATAATTTCTTCTTCAAATGCTACAAGTTCTTTAATTGCCTCGTGTCCAAACATTAAGGCTTCCAACATATCTTCTTCACTAACTTCTTTTGCACCTGCTTCTACCATATTAATCGCATCTTTGGTACCTGCCACTGTCAAATCAATATCTGATAATTCAGCTTGTTCTTTGGTTGGATTGATAATAAATTCTCCATTAATTCTTCCCACCTTTACGCCTGCAATTGGTCCGTCAAATGGGATTTTACTAATAGAAGTTGACAAACTAGAACCAAACATTGCTGCTATTTCTGGTGAGTTATCTTGGTCTACTGAAAGTACTGTATTGATAATTTGTACTTCATTTTTAAACCCTTCTTTAAACATCGGACGCATTGGACGGTCAATCATACGGGCTGCTAGGGTCGCATTTTCTGTAGGACGTCCCTCTCTTTTAATAAATCCACCAGGAATTTTTCCTACTGAGTATAACTTTTCTTGGTATAAAACTGTTAATGGGAAAAAATCAGAAAGTAAATTGGCTGTTTTGGAAACAACAACAGCTGTTAAAATAACAGTATCCCCATATCTAACAAGTACAGCACCATCTGCTTGTTTTGCAAGTTCTCCATGCTCTACTACTAATTTTCTTCCTCTAAAATCTAATTCAAATACTTTTTTCATTGTTTACCTCCATTATTCTTCTTATAAAAATAAAGACACTTAAAAATAAGTGCCTACTGTATTTATTATTTTCTTAAACCTAAACTAGCAATCAAGTTTCTATAACGAGTTACATCTGTTTTTAATAAATATCTTTGTAAACTACGTCTTTGACCTACTTTTTTAAGTAATCCTCTTCTTGAATGATGATCATGTTTATGTTCCTTTAAATGTTCTGTCAATTCATTAATTTCTGCTGTAAGAATTGCAATTTGTACTTCAGGCGAACCTGTATCTCCTTCATGTGTAGCATACTTCTTAATGATTTCTTGTTTCATTTCTTTTGTTAAAGCCATGATATTTTCTCCTTTCAATCATATTCGCTTATTCCTAGAAGAAAGTCGGAGACTCTTAATTCCACGAATAAGTACATTAATAATATACACTATATTTTATGTGATTGCAACTACTATTTTCATTTTTTTATATATGTTGCTGCCTCTTGTAATTCATATTCGTAATCGTTTGGAATGATTTCTAGTGTAGTTTGTAAAGTTTCTGCAAGCCATCCTTTATAAGTTGCATATTCTTCATCATTCACAATAAAAATTTCCTGAAAATATCCTTCTAACTCTTTTAGTTTTTCTATACCATACCCTTTATCGCTATAAAATTTTAATTTATTATAAAGGTCATTATATTGCACAATTGGATTTATTTTATCGAAATTCTGTTGCTTATTTTTCTTATCTATTTTTTTCAATATATCTTTAATTTCATTTTCTTTATAATTTAATTGTTGTAACAAATATACTAAATGAATACTATCAGATACACTCATATAATTTTCATTCATTGCATTCTCATATTCTTGTACCTCTTTTTTCAGTGCATAATATTCTTTTTTTGGCATGACTGTAGATATTGGTGAAACTCTAAATGACGTATAATTCCCAATTCCATTTCGTTTTGTTCTTTTTTCTAGTTGTTTTATTAGCATGTTTTTAATATTCTCACATAAATTACCATTAACTTTCATATCTTTTAAAGTATCTACGATAGTATCTATATCATCCATATCATATGTTTCTATTTTATCTAGATAATGCCCTTGAATTTTTGAGTGATTGAGTATAATGTCACTTGCGTCTATTTTACACTCTGTTGCATATTCATATAATTCTGATTTTATACGCTTTTGTTTATCAGTCAATATATAATTATCTGCCTGTTGCAGTTTTGTATATTCTTTTTGTAGCCAAAGATTTTCTACTTGCTGTTTTGTTAATGATGTAAATTCATATTCTTTATTTTTTCTAGGGTCAAACACTTGAATTTCTTTTTGAAATATTCCGGTTGCAATATTTTTTTGAATGAGATGTAAAATAACCATAAATTTTTCTCTTGTATTTAACGGAGATTTTATTAAATATCTTGATAATCCCTCAAAATCATAATATAACTCACTATATTCTTCCCAATCCTCTTTTTCTACACTAAATAAACGTATTAATGTCTTTGTTGCATATTGTCTATCGACATAATCATAAACAAGCTTAAGATCCTTATTTTTTAAATCCTTGCTACTTACTTTACTGTATTCCTTTAAATATTCTAAAAATTTATTTATTGTTATACTCATTATAAAAACCTCTTTTCGAGGTTATAGTATATAATTTAATTTTTTATTTGTCAATTCGGTTTTCAAAAGATTTAATCTTTACTTTAGAAGAAGTTCGATTGCTTGATGTTATTTCTACTGCATCAATAGGAAAATATAAAGTATCCCCTTCACTCTCTTCTACTTTTTCATAAATACAACAGATAACATTAGGATGTCCCTCTATATATGAAGCCCTAAAATATCCTTTTGACATTGTAAACTCATATATATATGGTTCTCCCAGATATGATAATTGAATATGATTGTCAATATCTACAAAGCCACTACTAGAAAAATATGCCATCATAATTTCATCTTGCGTAATATCATATCCATATTTTGCATAAAAGTATTCTCCAATCTTATCATAAATAAAAGTTCTAATTGCTTCTGGACTCTCGCTATACGCATTTTGAATTGCCAACTTATCAATATTATTGATAAGTTGGTATGCCATATCTTCATCATCAATTAAATTTGTCAAATCCTGAATCAAGGGTGTAATATCCTTTCTAAAGTTTAATACCTTAAAGCTGTCTGTACCTAATATTTCACACAATGCATAAAGACATATACGTTGTGATGCATATGTATGCACATCCGAGGAATATTTTTCATGATATTCACAATTCATCGTTTCGTTTACTGCCTCCACAAGCCCAGTCCCTAGACTAGGACCTGCTGGAGTAAAGGCATGCCCTATTTCATGTGAAAGGATTGTTGTTAACTTTAAATCTGATATTACTTCTTCAAATGAAGTAGCACCTGAAATATAAATTTTACTATCAAAATATCGGAAATATCCACTAGCATTTTTTTCTATACATATTTGATCTGGATCTTTACCATATTCTATATATAAGTTTTCTATATTATGTATCACTGCTGCCATATCAATATATTCTTGATTATCTTCTAAAATATTCATATGACTATACACAAATTCCTTTTCTTTTTCTGATAAGTTTTTATTTTTACGAAGTGCATCTTCTATTAATTCAAAAGAATAAGGAAGGCTGTACTCTTGATTCTGATGTAAGAAATAAAAATATGGATTTTCAGGAAACGTTTTTAATAGGCATAACACTGCTACCGAAACTTCAACAATTAATCCAGCTGTAGTTAATCCTCTTTTTAACTTTATTGGGATTTTCATTTTTTGTTCACTTGTTTCTATCAAGTTACTGCCTTCCTTTTTACTTGCTAGAACCATAGAGTTTAGTTGATTTGTAAGATAAGCATTATCTTTTGGTAGTGGATCTATATATTTATTTCCAATAACTTCATAGACAAATTTTCGTTCTGAGATTTTATCATAGAACATCTGAAATTTCTTATCATGATATGCTAAACTTCCACAGTTTACATGATATATTGGATTTTTAGAAATGGTAATCTTTGTTAAAATATAATCCATCATTTCTATTTCTTTATCTGTAAAATTTGTATATACTCTGCCATTTTTTTCATAACTATAATATACTTTATCATCCAATAAAGAGTATCTATATTCTTTCTTTCCTATTGTAAACGTTGCAAATACCATATTTCTTACCTTTCTTTTTCATGATGATTTTTACTTTCTATATAATCATCTAATATATGAACCAATTGTTCTGCTGTATGCAGGGGAATGAATTTCGATAATTCCTCTATACCTGCTTCTCTTATTCTTGCTAGTGTTTTGTATTTTTTTAGTAACTCTTTTTTTCTTTTAGTACCAATTCCTGGAATTGTATCTAAAATACTTTCTACGGCACCCTTGCTTCTTAGTTGTCTATGATAATGAATCGTAAATTCATGAACTTCATCTTGCATTCTTTCTAAAAGATAGAATAAATTGCTTTTTTTATCGATTGGAATTTCTACAATTGGGTCAAAGGCCATAAGCGCATTTGTATTATGTTTATTATCTTTTTTTAATCCTACAACAGGTATGTGCATGCCCAAGCTTTCGATAACTTCTCTTACAATATGAATTTGCCCAAGCCCTCCATCAACAATAATTAAATCTGGTCTTTCCAAGTTATCTTTTAAAACACGAAAATATCTACGATATGTTACTTCTTTCATCATCGCATATTCATCATTTGAGTCTTCAATAATTTTAAATTTTCGATAATCATTTTTACTTGGTTTTCCATCTTTAAATACAACCATTCCTGAGACACTATATGTACCAAACAAATGGGAATTGTCAAATAATTCTATGCGGTATAATGATTCTAAATGTAAAATATTCTTTAATTCTTCATTTGCTAAAATGGTTTTATTTTCATCTTTACGAATCATTTCGAATTCATTTTCTAAAGCGATTTTGGCGTTTTCACAAGCCATATCTACCAGTTTTAATTTTACACCTTTCTGTGGAACTTTAACACTTACTTGCAAATAACTTTCTAGTAAGTTTGCATCAACAATATTTGGTACTAATATTTCTTTGGGTAACAAGAAGTTCTTACTATAAAATTCTGCTATATATCGTACCAATTCCTCTTCTACAGTATCTACCATATCTGTAATTTTTGAGTGCCTTTCTAATATTTTCCCTCCGCGAATAAAGAAAACTTGGATAGCAATATATCCTTTATATATATAGTATCCAAATATATCTCTATCTATATTATCAGAAATTTCTACTTTTTGTTTTACAAGGGTTATCTCAATATAATCAAGTAATTCTTTTAACTCTTTTGCTTTTTCAAAATTTAATTTTTCTGCTTCTTTATGCATTTCCTCTTCTATCTTAGTTGTAATCTGTGTATGATCTCCTTTTAGGAATCTTATGATTTCATCTTTCATTTGTTGTATGGCTTCTACATCAACATGATGTGTGCAATATCCTAAACATTCCCCAATATGATAATATAAACAGGGCTTTTTCTCATAGGTTTTACATTTACGAAGTGGATGCATCCTATTCAATAAGTTTACTGTATTTCTCGCTGCCGTAACATTTGGATATGGACCATATAAATGACTTTTATGCTTTTTTCTACTTAAGTTTCTTACAACACTAAGTCTTGGGACTTCATCGTTTGTAAGTTCAATATATGGATAACTTTTATCATCCCTTAAAAGGATATTATATTTAGGATCATGTTCTTTAATTAAATTAATTTCTAGAATTAATGATTCTGTTTCACTACCTACAACAACATATTCGAAATCAACAATCTCACTAACGAGCTTTGCCGTCTTTCCAGTATGTACCCTATTAAAGTAAGAAGATACCCTACGTTTTAAATTTTTTGCTTTTCCTACATAGATAATTACACCATCTTTATTTTTCATTAAGTAGCATCCTGGGTTTGTAGGTACTAAAGATAGTTTTTGTTTAATATAATCCATATATATCACCAATCCTATTATAGCAAAAAAACTTATACATGATAAGTTTTCTTCTCATAAACTTTATTTGTATATTGTGACAATTTTTCACGGATAAATTCAATGGTAGAGTTATCTATCACTCTGTGATAGATAATTGCACTTAGTGCAATGGAAGATTCGTCATAATCATCTTTATGTTGTAAAAGGCATTCCATGTTTCGAAGTACTTTCATTCTCGATATAATAACATCTTGTATTTGGTATTCTAATTCGCTTATTTTGAATTGTTCATCCAAATACGCAATAATTCCTAACTCCATTGTATTCTTATGTATGTGGCTCCTTTTTGATGTTTTTAAGATTTCAAAATTGGAATCCTCTACATATTTCTCAACTGGATATATCTCATATTCTTGTAAATTTTCATCATTTACGTAGAAATTTTTTCCATTGGTTATATACCCTGCAAAACGATTCTCCTGCTTCAAAGTTTCTAAATTGATCCCTTCTGCAATTGACAATCTTGTTACTATTCGTTTTGTATTTTTTCTAAGCAATTGTGGATTCTCTACAATGATATCTTTATATCCTAATTCAATAAAAGCATCTACATCATCAAAATATTCTGAATGATTCAGAAGATCTAATCCATAAATTTTTGCATTTTCACTTTGTAAATTCATCTGATATTGTTGTGTCAATTCTATATTGTATAATAGTTCTTCATTGGGCGACAATAATAAATCAATATTATTTTTGATTACAGATGGAAGTTGTAATTCATATCTATTTAATAATTGCATATTGTTAAAAAATAATTTGTACTTTCCTTCTACTTTTTCATTATCTGCAACTTGTATATTCTCATCAAGTAGTATTTCTGGATTCATTTGAAAAAATGACATAGGTATGATTCCTTGTTTTATTATCTTATTTATAGAGTCTATAATTGATATGTTTGTATGTAATAGAATCATTGTATACATTGGATGTGATGGATTTAACCACTCCCAATTTGGATCTTGTAAACGGGACAAAATAGATTCTAATGTTTCATGATTACCTAGTTGCATAAGCTTATTTCTTTCGGTTTTCTCCAATAATGCAACATTGATTTTATACTTATAGAATAATTTTTCAATTGCGTCATATTGGTCTTTTTTTCTATTCTCATTTCGAAGATTAAAATATACACTGCGATTGTTTTGTAGAGCTTTTTCAATAATCTCATTGGCTAATGAATCATCCTTTAAGTTAGATAATAATTCATACGGAATTTCTACTATTTTTCCTTTATCCAGTGATGACACAAATTGAGTAGTTTTATTATAAATATTCCTTTTCTTATTTTTTTGTTTCTCAAATTGTGTTTTTTGTCTTTCCAATTTCGCATCATAGTTTCTAATTTTTGACAGTATCTCTTCAATTTCTAATGTACTTAATGCTGTTTGAAGTTTTTCATCATCCATTTCATAACTTTCCTTTAAAATGGATTCTTGGATATTTTTAGGCTTTTTCTTCACAGAATATAGAACATCATAATTCGTTCTATAATTCATACATTTAATCATAGACTGGGCTATGCCATCAAAATTCTTTAGTAAACTAGCTACTCGGCAGAGTGTATCATAATCTGGAAATATATCTAATCCAATTGTAATATAATTTTCTAGATTCTCCATCGTATCCGCATATAAATTTTCTCCAAAAAATTTTTTATTGATACTGAAAGTATATTTTTGTAAAATTTCACCTGATCCGTTGTGGAATGATTCTTCTTTACATTCAAGCAACCCATCTAATAAATGGGCATGTTTTAAATTTTCAATAGTATCCAATAATATACATATATTATCTGCTTGCTTTATATTAACATAATCTATATAATCTGCAATATCATAAATTACATCTGTAATTTTCTCAAACGGATAATCTTCATTTGTAATTGCCAGTAGTGCAATTAGCAAATCGCTATTGTGTAGTTCAGATAAATCTCGGTTGTTAGTCATCTTGCTCGCTATTTCTGTAAAAAACTCATATTTGTCTTCATCTGGATACTTTATACTATCAATACGCGTGATTCTTCTTTTTAATTCTTCTAGCAACTTCATATTACATGTCCACTTCCCTTTTTTTCTCATCTAACATTGAGAATAATTCTTTTGTATATTGTTTTTCTTTTTCTACTGTTTCTATACAATTTAAATTGTCCATAAGTTTATTTCTTACTTGCTGATATAATTTGCTATTCCTATGAAGAATGGCTTGGTTTTTGGTGTTATCAGTACATCTTTTCACGTATGCATCGATAATTATATACGTATTCTGATTTAGGCGGCTAAATAATACTCTAGTCCCACTACTCAGTTCTCTTACTTCCAACAATTTCATTTTTTTATCATCATTAGTAGAAACAGCTCTTAAATTTTTGAATGTTCCATTCATCATAGATTCTAATAAAGCTTTAATTATTCCATAATATTCTTCTTTTCCTTTTAGGCTTGAAAGGAAATATGGTTTTCCTACAGAATTTTTCAAAATCCATAATTGATTTTTTTGATTTGTAGATATATTTTCTATCATATCTTCCTCAACTACATCCAAGTCTCTTATATCTATAATTTGTTCCATCAAATTATCAAGAAAATCAATTTCTAATAAGAACATATCCATAACATCTTTTTCTTCTATATTTTGTTCATGTAATAAATTGATTATTTCTACTTTTTCTTTATACAATTGGATTAAAATAGAATTTATAATTTCAGCATATTGTTCTGTATCTTTATCAGGTAGAATGCTATTTAAATCAGCATTTGGAGTCTTTAATTGCTTTAAATAAGATGATACATCAATAGATACAGTTGGTTTGTCTTTCTTTGGTATAGATGTTTCAATTTTAGGAATCATTGTTTCTTTCTTCTCTATTGATTTATCCCATTTTATACTCTCTAGCTCTGTTAATTGTTTTGCTCTCTTCTTTTCTTCTTTATAAATTTGTTGGTTATATTCATCAATTTTTTGTAATATCTTGTTTCTTTCAGAATATGAAAGATTATATTTTTCAAACAGAGCATGTATATGTGTTAGTGCATTAATATATTTTTTATCCTTCATAAATGCAGTTATTAGTATTTCAATTTCTTTCAAGTACTTCACCCCTTTTTTGATTATGTATTATATCATATATAATTGATTTGTCAAAATATTTCATTTTCGTTATAATGGAATTGGTGATTTTTATGAAAACCATTTCTAATAAGATTATTCATGAGATAGAAATTCAGAAGTCTCGTTTTATCTGTTATATAGATGTTGTTCATTCAAAAGAGGAAGTAGAATGCATTTTGGAGTCGGTGAAAGAGAATTATCCAAATGCGACGCATTACTGCTATGCATATATTATTGATACTGTTAAAAGATTTCAGGATGATGGTGAGCCTAGTGGTACAGCTGGTATGCCTATGTTGCATGTTTTAGAAAGTCAGGATTTACAACATATTCTAGCAATTGTTATTCGTTATTTTGGGGGAATTAAATTGGGTGCTGGGGGACTTGTTCGTGCGTATAGTAATTCTGTAAGTGAAACGTTGCAACTAGGAACTATAAGTAAGTTATATGAGTGCCATGTTGTCTCTTTTGTATTTGGCTATGCAAATCTTAAACAGGTTGATTATATATTACAAGGTTTTCATATTTTGCAAAAAGATTTCCATGATAAAATTCAATATGATGTTGCGGTAGTTAAAGATACATTAGAAGAACTTATCAGTGCTCTCTATAAAAATATTGAATCATATTCTGTCAGCGAGAAAACAATTTTTATGAATTTATAAACAAAAGAAGGATTTTAGTCATTAATCCTTCTTTTTATTCTACCACTATCCATGCGTTTGGAATTGGTCTTGTTTGATTTTGTCCATTTCCATTGACTGGTTTATTAATTAAATTCCCATTTACAACAAGTCCACTGGATGTTCCACCGTCTAAGTTGGCAGCATTATATGCACCATAATTCATTAATATTTCAGTCATATCTACCATATCAGCACCTAAAATCCCATTTGCATAATCTCTACCATCCATGACAAGGAATAATACGATTCCATCTTTTCTTTGCCCGATAGCACTCCTTGGGGCATCTCCCCAACCACCATTTCCGCGAATAAATGATGGTTCTCCATTTACGATTAAAAATGGTCCAAACTCTACTGCATCTCGAATTCCTGCGGCGAGTGCTTCTCTTCCTGTCATTCTTGTTAGAACCAATTTATTATCACTTGTAAAGCCAATAATTCCACCACCATTATTTGACTTCATTTCATTGCTAACTAGCACCCCATCTTTAATGACAACTCCATGAGGAACTCCACCATTACTATTATATTCTGGATCAATGAAACCACTTGCATTCATAGCAATTACTGCATTAGTATTTTGGGCAATTGTTGTTAACATTTGTCCACTTCTTCCCATATAGGCTGATGTTCCCACCTTTACCTTGGATGGATCATATATAGCTACTAAATATCCTCTAAGTCCATTCCCCGTAATTGGAATAATTTTATATAAATCATTTCCTTCATCTTTGGTAAGAACTTCTTTGTCATATTTATTTTTATAAGTAACTACGGTGTTATCATAATCAATAAATTGAATTAATTCTGTATTTGTATCTTCTCCAGATTCTATTACTTTATTTTGGTCTAATACTTTTTGGATGGTTTCATCGCTATAAAACCATGTTGCTAAATATTGATGATTCATAGTTGTCATAGCTGTCGTAATCAGCCAATTTCTAAAATTTCCATAAGGCCCATATAGCAAGAAAAGTCCACTAGATCCTGCGAGAATGAATAATGAAGCAAATATGGCAATTGTAATTTTACAAGCTTTACTTAATTTTTTATGAGGCTTTTTTTGTTTTTCTACTTTTTCTTTTTTCACGACTACTTACCTCCTAAATAACTTCCATCTTGATCATAATCAATATATGAATCATATAGTGAAAATTGCTGTTCACTTAATGGTTCTAATTCTACTCCATTTTCAGTAAGCCACATGTTATATTCGCTCACGAATTCATTGT
Source organism: uncultured Bacilli bacterium (assembly GCA_910584305.1). Classification (GTDB taxonomy): domain Bacteria; phylum Bacillota_I; class Bacilli_A; order RF39; family UBA660; genus CAKPTA01. The sequence goes on along the minus strand of CAJTZW010000004.1, from coordinate 963 downwards.
ACATTGCTACATCTGTCATATAGTAATTCATAACAGCCTCATACCCTTGTTTAAATAAAGTACATGTATTGTTAGTACTTGCATTTGAATATTTTCTCATACAGTTTTTTTGCAAGAATTCACTACTATTATAAACACTCATAACAAGATCGTTATACCCTATCATTAAGTTCACGATTGCATCTTTATTCTCTTCAACAGTTTCTAGAAAAAACAACTCTTCCTTAGCATTATAAAGTTTAGTCCTCTCCTCTGAAAACGCCTCTACAAGAGGGGAAAATTCTTTATATTTCTCTTTAATTTCGTCCATTATTTTCAATGTTTTTTCTCTATCTGCATTAAAATTTTTAATAAAAATTGCACTCATTGCTACAATTCCAATCACTATTACTATAATTATACTGCTTATTATTAACCATTTCTTTTTCATACCTTTGACACCTCAATACTCACTATACATGATTATAGCAAAATTTATATACTTTGACAAACCCATTTTCACATATTTCGTCATTTTTTTTGACTCTAATGCATATTATTACAATACACCCTAGTTTTATACACATTTTATGCATATTTCTCTAGCATTAAATATTTTTACGATAAAATGTACGTTGCGATAGAAAGGAACAAAAGTCATGCCATATTACAAAGATTTTCCAGATGAGATATTATCTGAAGAAGCAGTTCGAAATTTATTTGAAAGGTTCCATGAGGGCGATAACCATGCCAAAGAAAAGTTAATATTACATAGTATGAGACTGGTAATACATATTGCCAATAAGTTTCAAAATACAAGTTATGATGTAGAAGATTTTATAAGCATGGGAACAATTGGTCTTATAAAAGCTATTTCTACTTTTAAGCTAGACAAAAATATTAGGTTTGCTACCTATGCTTCCCGTTGCATTGAAAATGCAACATTCACGTGTTGGAAAGCTGTGCATTGATTAGTAAGCTATT
>CAJTZW010000003.1 GCA_910584305.1 uncultured Bacilli bacterium | reverse complement strand
ATCGAGACATTTTCGCAAGTTAACACTTAAGACATTATCACATATTAATCATATATATGAAATGTTTTTGATTCTAACACTTGGTTTCATTTTATAAAAATGGTATAATGTGTAAGAATGGAGGCTAGAGAAATGGAAATTTATGATATTTTAAATATATATAGCCAATATAATGAACGCATTCAAGATTTATGGAGGTCACTTTGACCCTGAAAAAAAGAGAAGTAGAATTCAAGCTTTAGAAAGTATGATGTTAGATCCTACTTTTTGGGATGATAAGAGGAGTTCTGAGGCAGTCATTGGTGAACTTAATAGTTTAAAAGAAGTTATGGAGAAAGTCCAAACTTTGAAAAATAAAATTGATACCAATTTAGCATTCGCTATGGATCTTAAGAGTAATGAGGATGTTGAAGTTCAAGAATTGCTTTCTTCTGAAGTTTCTGAGATTGGAATGGATTTAGAAAGTTTAGAAGTTCGGATTTTATTAGATGGGCCATATGATATGATGGGGGCAATTTTAGAAGTTCATTCTGGAGCTGGTGGAACAGAGGCTTGTGACTGGGCGGAGATGTTATATCGTATGTATGAACGTTTTTGTAATAAACGTGGTTATAAAATGGAAGTTATCGATACCCAATATGGGGAAGAGGCAGGTATAAAGAGCCTTACTATGCTTGTTCAGGGAATGTATGCTTATGGCTATTTGCAGAGTGAAAAGGGAGTTCATCGTTTGGTTCGAATTTCCCCTTTTGATTCAAATGCTAGGCGACATACTTCATTTGCGTCTATTGATGTAACGCCTTTATTTGAACAGAAAGATGTGGATATAGAAATTAAAGACACAGATATACGAATTGATGTGTATAGAAGTAGTGGTTGTGGTGGACAAGGGGTAAATACAACTGATAGTGCAGTTCGTATTACGCACTTTCCTACAGGAATTGTTGTTACTTGCCAAAATGAGAGAAGCCAGATTCAAAATAAAGAACGCGCTATGGAAGTTTTAAAAAATAAATTATATCAATTAGAGTTGGAAAAAAGGGACTCAGCTTTAAAGGAAATTAAGGGCAGTGTGATGGATATTAATTTTGGTTCACAGATCCGTAGTTATGTAATGCATCCATATTCTATGGTTAAAGATCATCGTACAAATGTTGAGACGAGCAATGTTTCCAAAGTCTTGAATGGTGATATTGATATATTTATTAATTCGTATTTAAAAGGAAAGGTGTAATATGTTGTTTAAAAAGAAGAAGTTATTAGATGAAAATATTTTAAAGATTATATATAGTAAAGGAAGATTGAAACGTTATTTGGGATTTATTTTTGGTGTTTTATTGGTCGCTATTTCTTATAATTTATTTATGCTTCCCTCTGAAGTTGTATATGGAGTTGGTGGTATTGGTATCATTTTAAAGAAACTATGTGGTATTGATCCTGCTACGACGATTATGGTAGGTTCTATTTTACTATTACTGTTAAGTTTTATATTATTAGGCAAGGACAAAACTGCTAGTTCTGTTGTTGGGTCTCTTTTATATCCTGTATTTGTAAAATTGACAGAGAATATAGGGACATATATTGCATTAGGAGATGCAGAACCATTAATTATTGTTATTTTTGGTGCTGTTATTAATGGATTTGGACTTGGTATTATTTTTAAAATGGGATTTACTACTGGTGGTACGGATATTTTAAATCAGATTGTGGCTAAATATGGAAAAACTTCTGTTGGAAATGCCATGTTTATGACAGATGGTCTTATTGTACTTCTTGGAGTTTTTGTATTTGGATGGACGCGTGTAATGTATTCTATTATCTCTTTATACATCATTAGTGTAATGACAGATAAAGTTATTTTAGGTATTTCTGAATCTAAAGCTTTCTATATTATTACGGAACATGAAACAGAGGTTAAAAAGTTTATTTTAAATCATTTAAGTCATGGAGTTACTGTACTTGATGCAAGGGGTGGATTTACTGGAAACCACGAGAAAGTGATTATGTGTATCATTCCAACCAAAGAGTATTTTGTTGCCAAGGAAGGAATTTCTGCAATTGATCCTAATGCTTTCTTTGTAGTGACAGATGCTTATGAAGTGTCTGGAGGTGCGTAAATGCACTCCGCTGTTATTAAAAAGATACGTGAAAAAAATTTGTTTTTTCGTTTTTCGATATTTTGTCTTGCATTATATGTAGAAGCAATTATTTTTAATCTGTTTTATGTGCCTGCGAGTATTACAGCAGGAGGAGCGTCTGGTTTATCAATTGTGATTCATCAAATTACAGGCCTTGACCAAGGAAATTTGGTTACACTCATTTATGTAAGTACTCTTATTTTAAGTTTTATTTTTTTAGATTTAGAGAAGTCTATTTCTTTGATTCTATGTACAATTATTTATCCTATTTTTGTTAAAATGACAGGGAATATTATCAATATTGTTGAAATTGATTATTCCGATATTACAACAATTTGTATTGTGTCTGGATTTTTAAATGGGGCGATGAATGGAATTATTTATCGAATTGGCTTTAATCCAGGGGGGCTATCTGTAATTGCCCAGATTATTTATAAGTATTTTAAAATATCTATTAGTAAAGTAAATTTAGTTATGAGTAGTGTGATTGTTTTAATGGGTGGATACTATTTTGGTGTAAATCATATTTTGTATGCTATAATAGTAATGTATATTACAGCATTCATGACAGATAGGGTACTTTTAGGTATTTCTAGAAACAAACATATTTATATTGTTACTAGTGAAGAAGAAAAGATTCATGAGTTTATTACACAATATTTGAAACATGGCGTTACTAAAATTGCTTGTGAAACAGGTTTCGCAGGGCAGAAAAAATATGTACTTATGAGCTCGATTCCAACACGTGATTATACAGTGTTGAAAGAGGGTATTAAAGTGATTGATCAGAATGCCTTTTTAGTAGCAACAGATGCATATCAATCACATGGTGGAATGTAAGGGAGGTTCATATGGAATTAATTCGAATGCAAAATGTAAAAAAACAATATAAAACAGGAGTAACTGCTATTTATGATTTATCTTTGTCAATTCAAAAAGGAGAATTTGTTTTTGTAATTGGTTCTACTGGATGTGGTAAATCTACTTTAATTAAAATGTTATATCGTGAAGAAAAGCCAACTAGTGGAAAAATTTTAATTGGTGGTCTTAATGTTGGGAAATTGAAAAATAGTAAAGTATATAAATTGCGCCGTAAGATTGGAGTTGTATTCCAAGATTTTAAATTATTAAATCGTTCTACTGTATATGAGAATGTTGCCTTTGCATTAGAGATTTTTGGGCTTCCAAAGGAGGAGATTCATACAAAGGTATTAAAGGTATTGGATTTGGTTGGATTAAAACATAAATCTAAAAATTACCCAAATGAATTGTCCGGTGGAGAACAACAAAGAGTTGCAATTGCAAGATCGATTGTCAACGGACCAAAATTATTGATATGTGATGAACCAACAGGAAACTTGGATGAGAATACTAGTATGGAAATTATGGATGTATTAGACCAAATCAATAAAATGGGAACAACTGTTATTATGGTTACGCATGATATTGAGATTGTAAAGAGAATGAAAAAGAGAGTTATTTTACTAGATAGTGGAAGAATTTTAAAAGATTATGAGGAAGGAACTTATACACATGAAGGCATTAAGGATTTTTAGTAGAAATATACGTGATTCATTTAAAAGTGTTTTTAGAAATTTTTCACTTTCACTTGCGTCGATTTCCTGTATTACTATTACATTAGTTGTTGTTGCTATTTCAATTATTCTTACCTATAATGTGAATAATTTTGCTACTTTGGTAGAGAAAGATGTAACGATTGTTGCATTTTTGGATGTAGATATTGATAATGAGGGAAGGCAATCAGTTTCTTCTGATATTCGTAAACTTGATAATATTGAAAGCGTAACATTTCAGTCTAAAGTAGATATTGCAGAGGAGATGATGGAGTCTTCCGAGGTATTTAAAAATATCATGCAAAATTGGGATGAATCTTCTAGTCCAATACAAGATACATATTTGGTAAAAGTAAAAGATATTAATGATATAGGGAAAACTGCCAATGAGATAAAAAAAATCGATGGTGTTAGTGTAATTAAATATGGGGAGGGTATGATAGAACAACTTGTATCTATATTTGATATTGTAAGAAAAATTTCGATAGGAGTTGTTGTTGCTCTTATATTGGTTACTGCATTTTTAATTACAAATACTATCAAGATTACTATTTTCTCACGAAGAAGGGAAATTGATATTATGCGTCTTGTTGGAGCTTCTAATACAAATATTAAAATTCCATTTATTTTAGAAGGATTATTTTTGGGGGCTTTAGGTTCTGCAATTCCTATTATCGCAACTGTATATGGTTATGTAGCAGTTTATAACAATGTAGGCGGGCAGTTATTCTCACCATTTATTAAACTTATACAACCAGAACCATTTGTTTATGTTACTTCTTTAATATTACTTGCTATTGGAATATTGGTAGGTATGATTGGAAGCTGGAGAGCTGTTCGCAAATATTTGAAGATATAAAGTATATTTTCTTATGAATACATCAATTTATGATGTATTTTTTTATGCATATTTTTTAGTAAACCACGAACTCTAGTAAATCGTAATCCATGTTGTTCCTTACAATCTCCAAATATTCTTTCTATAGTTTCTTTTCTTAAAGGATAATTTTCTTTCCAAAGCTCTGTATATCTAGTCTCATTTGCTTGTTCTTTATATGTTTCCCATATATGACGAGTAATTGTTTTTTGACAATTCTTACTTTTTGTACATTGATCTCTTAGCGGACAATTCTTACATTTATCGGAATTTGATTTATATTGTTTATAACCATTTTTATCTGTTGTTGAGTAACTCAAAACATCATTATTTGGACATACATAACAATCATAATACTCGTCATAGACATACTCATATTTTTTAAATAATCCTTTCCCAGTCATTGGCCTTTTATATGGCATTAATGGTGTATGCCCAGAGAGTATTATTTCTCTACATATTGCTGGATTTACATATCCAGCATCTAAACATACATTTTTAATTTTATCTTTGAATTTACTGTTCAAAATATTATATTCCAACACAAACTAAAAACCTATAAAGTAGGACTCACTTTTTTTGAAAGTCCACTTTATAGGTTCCATTTTACTTTATTTTACACACCCTTTTTTTTTAATATTTTTCCGTGAACAAATTCTTTCCCTTTCATAAAACTATCATCAAAATTTTCAATATAATAATTCAAATCAGGTTGACTTCCTGCACATTCTTGTAGTGTTTCTTTGTCTAATATAATATATGGAGGTTCTACAGTATCAATAAAAACAGGGTTACCTTTATAATAAATTAAAATTCCATATAATTGAAACATCAGAGATGAATTTAAAGTTTTTATCTCCTTGAGTGAAAAATTATCATCATTATTATCATAACCATATATATGGTAAAGTTTACCTGCTTTGTCTACTATACTACAACACACCTTATTATTTTCTTTAATTCCTCTTGTACAAAATGAAATTAAATTTGGTTCTTTAATTAAATCCATATCATCTACCATTACAAACTTTTTTGTTCGTGGAAGAATAATCCCCTGTCCAAATCTATTAATATCTTCATCATAAAATCTTAAGTAGCATAAATCAATTGGATAATAAGGATGATGATTGATGCCAAACAATGACCTTTCATATGGTAGTAAATCTTTTTCTAAATTAACTGTTCTAGTTTTAGCATTACGATAATAAATGTGAGTTATATCATCTTTTTGAGCAACAATTACTTCTTGTTTTGTGTTAACCTTATCATATGCTTTTTTTAAGTCATTTATATTACATTCCCCACAATCAGTTTTCTTTCTTAATTCTTCTAATTTACTCATTAAAAATTCCTCCACTATAAATTATTCTATTTCTATAAAATTATGAAATAAAAAAACAACCTTTTTTGCTTTTCGTAAGATGAATAATGTAAATAAATATTATGTTCTAATTTATATAATTTATTTGTTTTTAATGTATTGAACGTATCTTAAAAGTTCATTAAAACTTTATATTTCTTTAATTTATGGTATCTATGAAATTGAATATTTTTGTGGTATAATTTTATTAGAGATATGGAGGTGCAAAATGGGTAAATATAAAGTTGCTAGTTTATTTGCTGGAATAGGTGGAATTGATTATGGATTTGAGCATGCTGGAGCAAAATCAATTTGGGCAAATGAAATTGATAAGTATTGTGCCTTAACATTTAATCTAAATCATACAGATATACATTTGATTGTTGATGATATATGTAACATAAAGGGGAAGGATATACCAAAGGTTGATATTTTAACAGGGGGATTCCCGTGCCAACCATTTTCAATTGCTGGGTATCGTAAAGGATTTGAAGATGATAGAGGAAATATGTTTTTTCAAGTAATGCGACTTGAAAAAGAAATGAGTGAAAATTCTAATAAACCCCGTGTTATATTTTTAGAAAATGTAAAGAATTTAAAAACACATGACAAAGGAAATACATTTATAGTAATAAAAAATAAACTTGAAGATGCTGGTTACATTGTTACTGAGAAAGTACTTAATACATGTGATTATGGTAATTTACCCCAAAATCGTGAGAGAATTTTTATTATAGGTTTTTCAAATGAAAATGATTTTAACAATTTTAAGTGGCCAGAAAGAGTAAAATTAACAAATACGATTGATAAGGTGGTTGACTGGAATGCTGATGTTGATAAAAAATATTTATATGAATCTGATAAAAAATGTTATGACCTTTTAAAGGATAATATAAAAGATAAAAATGTAATTTATCAATACAGAAGAGTTTATGTTAGGGAAAATAAAGGTGGTGTTTGTCCAACTTTAACTGCCAATATGGGGATGGGTGGACACAATGTCCCATTAATCCTTGATAATAGGAATAGAATTAGAAAGTTATTACCCATTGAATGTTTAAAACTTCAAGGATTTCCAAGTAATTTTAAAATTCCAAAGGAGCTTTGTGATTCAAGAGTTTATAAACAAGCTGGGAATGCGGTTTCAGTGAGTGTTATTGAAAAAGTTGCTAGACAAATAATCAAGGCTATGGAGGAAACTGATAATGAAAATAATTAATTATGATACCGTTAAATTTGAAGAATATAAAGATAACCTAAAATTAATTGGGTCGTTATCGTTATTGTTTAGTGATAGTGATGATCCATGGCTTGATTATCGTGTTCCTGAAAATCTATATTGTGAATGTTTCCATGCAGAAAATCTTGCAAGATCATGTGTTACTGCAGATGCTAAATTAGGGGATATAGGTATAGGTATTAAAACTTTTACCGAAGGTAATAGACATACTTGGCAAAAAATTGCTGAATTCAATAAGGCAAGAGAATCGTATGCAGATTTAAATGGTATCGATAAAATTAGGAAAATATCTGAACTAAGAAATGAGAGGATAGATTCTACGATAGTCACCTATGGGCTTAGTCAAATGATTTACCACTGTGTAATTAGAAATAAAAATGGTTTTCATTTCTATGAGGAAGTTATGGATAAAATAAATATTGATAATATTAGAGTAATAAGTGAAAGTGGATCTTCAATTATTTTTACGGATGAATTACATGAATATAACTTCAATATTTCTAAAAGTGTTTTACAGAAAAGGTTTAATACGGAGGATTATTATGATGATGTAAACGTTGAAGTTGCTACAAATCCGCTTGAGGTTTTAAGAAATGGTATAGACTCCATTGTTACAATTACTGAAAAAGAAACAGCTATTATTCCGTTGTATTCTGTTAAAGGTGGGGTAAAGTTTGTATATCCTAAAAGTGGATTAAATCAATGGAATGCTGATGGAAGACCTAGAAGTACTGATGAGGTTTATATCCCATTTAACAAGGAAATTCGTGAAAAATATATTGACTTTTTTCCAAATCGAGATACTCCATTTAATGTTACTTTACCAAATGGAAAAATTATGTCCATGAAATTATGTCAGGATGAGGGTAAAGCACTTATGTCTAATCCAAATAGTGAACTTGGGGAATGGCTTTTAAGAGAGGTTTTGCGCTTGGAAGAAAATGAATTGTTAACATATGAAAAATTAGAAGAGATTGGAATCGAAAGTGTTTTATTTGAAAAAAATCAAGATGGATTTTATAAACTTGATTTTATAAAAATTGGAGATGAAACTTTAGAAGAATCATCCGATTAAAAAGTACTAACTTTTTATTTCGTAAGTTTAAATTCTACTATTGTATGGAATTTTTTACAGGTAGGTGCTTAAAGATACATCAATTTATGATGTATTTTTTATGCATATTTTACAAAAGTATGATATAATGCTATTAATGGTAGAGAGGTGTTAAAATGAAAAGAAAAGGATTTACATTGGTAGAATTAATTGCTGTAATCGTGGTAGTAGCGGTTATCGCACTTATAGCAGTCCCTTTGGTTATGAATCAAATGGAAAATACTAAAAAGGAAGCTTATAAGACAAGTGTACAATCTGTATTTGATGCACTCAGTACGTATTTGGCACATAATACAGAGATAGATGATATCCCAAGTGCGGGAATATTGATACCAGGTGATGAAATTTATACACAATTGGATTTAAAAAATGCAGACTTCATAAGTGGTAAAATATATCGTGATGAAAATGGGGTTATGATGGTAGAAAGCCTTAGTAATGGAACGTACTGTGCTAGTGGTAGTAAAAATGAATTGCGAGTTACAAAGGGAGATTGTGCCCTATTAGATATTACAGGGCCCGTGATATCAATTCATTCAAGCCGAGTTACATCTAGCAGTATTACTATTGTTGTAAATTCGGAAGATCTGGAAAGTGGAATTATAGATTATACATATTTTATAAAAAAAGAGTCCGACAATGAGTATGAGAAAAAAGCCACAAAGAAAGATAATATATATACGTTTATAGGATTAGATAAAGATACAACGTATGATATTAAAGTTATAGTTAAAAATGGAAATGGAAAAACAGCAGAAGCTACAAAAAAAGTAGATACTTCTAGTATGATTATCGATTTTAAAGAGACACCTCAAGACTGGAGTCATAGTAAAACAGTCACAATTACATATCCAAAGGTTACCGGAACGGAAGTATATCAATACCAAATTGTAGGAAAGACCGATTGGATTACAGTGGAAGGAACAACAGCTGATGTTCTGTTAGACAACCCTGCAACAATAACTGCAAAGATCATTCAAGACGGAAAAGAAATTCTTTCACAACAATACCAAGTTTTAAGCATTGACAATGTTCCACCAAGAATAACTATTGATGGGAATCCCCCTACATGGACCACATCAAAGACACTTACAATTCATGCTGATGATGGAATAATAGGAAGTGGACTTGCAGATGAACCATATTCTTTTGATGGAGGAAAGACATGGCAAAAAAGTCCTAACTCAAAAGAATTTACATCTGAAGAAACAGTACAAATTGCAGCACGTGATAAATTAGGAAATGTTAGTGAAGTGCAGGTCGTAACAATTCAGAAAATTGATACTACACAGGTAACAGGTTCTACAATTACGGCTGTTACTTTAAACAACGATAACACCAAAAATGCTGACTATACAAGTGGTACTTGGACCAATAAAACAGTAAGATTATACGCAAATTCAACACCAAGCAATGCACCAAGTGGATACGTATATCAATGGTATAAAAATGATGTAAAAGTAGGAGGCTCTAGTAAAACTTTGGATGTACCAGCAGAAGGGACTGCATCTTATAAAGTAGAAATAAAGACAGCTGCTGGTAGTTCGCCAGTAAAATCTGTAGCATTCACAGTAAAAATAGATAAAACAGCACCAACTTGCCCTACAGGCTCATGGAGTGGAGAAAGTAAAGAGTGGGCAACTTCAAGAACGATAAAGGCAACATGTACGGATACAGGAGGAAGTGGTTGTACAAGTGCAACTGCAAGTAAAACATGGGTATTTGATAAAACGACCGAAACAGCTAATCTATCGTATGATATGGCAGATAATGCTGGGAATACAACAACATGTAATAGACAGGCAGCTAATATTTATGTAGATAAAACAGTACCGGAAATTAAAATAGTAACAACAACATCTTCTACAAATTCGATAGGAATAAACTTTACAGTATCTGATAAAGAGTCAGGTGTTGATACAAGTACAGATAGTTATAGTTGTGTATTTGGAACAAATGTAAGTGGAACAATTACCTACAATAGAAAAGGTACTATAAAAAATGGTGCATGTACAATTACAGGATTGGGTGCAGGAACAAGGTATTATTATAAGATTACTGCCAAAGATAAACTAGGTAATACGACTACCACTGATGAGGCATATGTAGTTACAAAATCGATTCAAACAGCAACTTTTAGTACATCAAATGTTGGTACTACATATACAGATAGTAAAAATGTTACATATGCAAAAGGAAAACAAATCACAATAACATATGATAAAACGGGTATAACAAGTCCAGCGTATTTCTTTAAATACACGGGAACAGCTACTAATTATAGTGGAAGTCTAAAAAAATGTGGTGCAAGTACGCCAAAGAGTGCTAGCGAATGTACGGAAACTGTGCCAGGAGGAAGTGCATTAGTAGCCAATACATGGTATTATGTAGTACCATCATCAAGCACACAAACAACTACATCTTTTAGAACTACTCAAAATGGAAAAGTTTATGCAATTACAAGTGATGGAACAAATGTAAAATCTAGCCCAACATTGGATATTAATACTATAGATAATGAAGGACCGAGAACTGGAACAATTACAAAGAGTACAACGACAAAATCTGTAGCATTTACATATGCTGCTAGTGATAGCCAATCAGGATTTAAGTCAGTTGCATGCGCTGTTCAAGGGACAGTATCTGGAGCAACAGCATCTGCGTCAGCAGATGGAACAATAAATTCATGTTCGATTAATAATTTAAGAACAGGCTCATATAATTATACTATTACATTCACTGATAATATAGGAAATGTAACTACAAGTACAGGTACATTTGAAACGGTTAATTTTTCAGATTGTAAAGTAGCGGTTCCAGGTGGTTGGGCAACTCAAAAGACGGTTACAATTACAGGGGTTACTGCTGGGGCACAATTACAATATAGAATAGGAACCAATGGAACATGGAATAATATAAGTAATGGTGGAACTTTTAATTTGATTTCTAATGAAACAGTATATTGTCGCCTTACAGATGGAACAAATACTAGCAGTGGTGCAAGTGCAGGAGTGACAGGAATTGATAGATCTACTCCGAAGGTATACATTTCAGCTTTAACAGACAGTGTTCAAAATATTGCCTATTCGGAAGGTACATGGACAAAGGACATGGTTCAATTGACTGCTAATCCTAGTGGGTCCACAAGTGGTTATTCTTACCAATGGTATACTGTTTCTAGTAAAAGTGGTGCCTCAAGTGAATATAAGCAAATAGTTGGTGCAACGAGTCAAAAGTATACTATAACAGGTGATGTAAATACATACTATGTGGTGAAAGTAACAAATGGCGTGGGAAATTTTTCTTACAGCGTACCATTTTCTGTAAGGAGAGATGCAACACCTCCGTCTAAACCTACATATACGGCAACTCGCGCAAACTGTAGTGGCTCAAGTTGTGTATATAATAGTGGGTCTTGGACAAACCAGAGCGTAAATGTTTATTTACAATCAACTGATAGTGGTAGTGGAATAAGTAAAATGCAATGGTCTTATGATAATGCGACTTGGAATGATATTGCAACAACGGTAAGTGGATCAAATGCAACGGCAACAGATACAATTTCGAGGGTTGCCCAAGTGGATAGGAATGTTACTATTTATTATAGAGTAATAGATAAAGTAGGTAATTATTCTTCTAATTCAATTAATGCAAAAATAGATGGGTGTGGAGATAAGAGAGAATACATTCGTACAAATTGGGGTAGTTGTAGTAAAACTTGTGGCGGTGGAACACAATCAGGGACACACTATTATAAGGGTGTTAGTGGAAATACATGTACTATTTCAGCAGGGGAACAAGCTTGCAATACACAGGCATGTTCTTCAGGTACAGGATCTTCAGGTACAGGATCTTCAACTTCAAAACCAAGTTATCCTAGTTTTAATAGAGGAGTTCTTACAAGTTTTCAAACATACTATCCTTCTCAGAATATTACTGGATATAGTTGTGGAAATGTATCTGTAGGAAATACTACATATGGTCGTTTATTGTATTACGTAAATTGTGATAGTCGTCCATCACTTACAACTTGCTATATATATTTTGAAACTTTAGATTCAGGCTATATGTGTGGTGATTATGTTCATTATTATAATTTTAAGGAGGCCGATTTTGTTGCGAAGTAGAATTATATGTACAGCTGTGTAATTTTAGAATTTTGGTTGGCAATTATAAAGATAGTATTTCTTAATAACCTGTATAGTTCTTAAAAGTGATAATATATTTATCACTTTTTTCATATACTTTATTGGGTGATTATATGAAGTTAAAAGAGGGAGATATGGTAACTCGTAAGTCCCATAATCATGATACTATTTTTGTAATTGTAGAGATTATTGATGATGTCTGTATCTTAAATGGGCTTAATATAAGACTAGTTGCAGATAGTCCAATAGATGATTTAGAAATTTTTGATGACAGTAAGGATGTAGAGGAGGAGAATGAGTTTTTAGAGCGCATTAAGCCTGTATCGTTGGATCGAAATGATTATTTTTATCTACCTGGTAAGATTTTGCATATTGATGGGGATAAGGATTATTTGAATCGTTGTCTTAAGTATTATAATGATATGAATATTTGGGCTATGGGTATTTTGGAGAGTGAGGATAAGATTGCTTCTAGAATACAGGATTTAATTCATGAGTATAATCCTAATATTGTGGTAATCACTGGACATGATGCGTATTATAAAAAGCGTGGGTGCATGGATGATTTACAGTTTTATAAGAATAGTAAGTATTTTATTGACGCGATTAAGGAGGCTAGGAAAGTTGAAAGCAGTCATGAGAAGTTAATTATCATTGCTGGTGGGTGTCAATCAAATTATGAGGAATTAATTAAGGCTGGCGCTAATTTTGCATCCAGTCCTAAGAGAATTAATATTCATGCTTTGGATCCTGCGATTATTGCTAGTAAACTTAGTTTATCTGATATTACAAAAGATATTGATTTGAAAGGGATTTTGGAGACTACTAAATATGGTCCGAGCGGTATTGGGGGTATTAAAACGAAAGGAACAATGTATGTCGGGTATCCAAGATAAAGGAGGAATCTATGACAATTGATGGTGTGAAGCAAACTTTACAGAATCATATTGGTGATGTTGTAACGATTAATTATAATTTAGGTAGGAATAAGTATGAGTCTTATGATGTAAAGATAAAGGAACTTTATCAACATATTTTCTTGGTAGAAGTGGAATCGAATCAGAGTGTTATTAAATCATTTTCGTATTCAGATGTAATTACTAAGACAATTCGAATTGATTTTGGTGTATAGGTTTATTGACAAATTTTAGTAAAAATCTTGATTTTCTAGGTTTTATATTATAAACTATAATTGTATAGGATATACTGGAGGGAGAGATTTGCATGAAGATTACATCAGTTAATGTTCGAATTACTGAAAAAGAAGATTCTAGAATGAAAGGGATTGCTTCTGTATTATTGGATGATTGCTTTGCTGTTCATGATATTCGTATTATTGAGGGAGACAATGGATTGTTTATTGCAATGCCAAGTCGTAAAACAGCTACAGGAGCTTACAGAGATATTGCTCATCCAATTTCTGCAGAGTGTAGAAAATTGTTTGAAGATGCAGTTATAGAAGCTTATAAACAAGAATTGAACTCGTAAGAGTTTTTTTCATATTGTTTTTTTTTTATGCATATTATGTAATAGGGAGGAAACAGTATGGACAAGGATAATATTATTACATCTTCAAATCATAGCATTACTTTAAATGAACGAAAGAATTTAGTTATTACAGGTGTTAAGAAAATTGATAGTTTTGATGATGAAGAGTTTTTATTAGAGACGAACATGGGATATGTAGTAATTAAGGGAGAAGAGTTAGAAATTATAAAGTTAGATACATTTCAAGGAAATGTTTCCATAAAAGGAAGAGTAAATAGTTTTACATATATGGAGTCAAGTACTAAAAAGGAAAAAGAAGACGGAATTTTTGGTAAATTGTTTAAATAATGTCTCTTAGTGTTCAAATGTTGACTTTATCTTTTTCCTTTTTGTATGGAGTCTTTTTTGAGGTAACCCTTGCGTGTAGTGTTAAAATTATTTATCATA
The DNA here is from genome assembly GCA_910584305.1 of uncultured Bacilli bacterium. Taxonomy (GTDB): domain Bacteria; phylum Bacillota_I; class Bacilli_A; order RF39; family UBA660; genus CAKPTA01. The sequence goes on along the minus strand of CAJTZW010000003.1, from coordinate 104,719 downwards.
CATCTCGTATCATTCAGTATGTAGGTACTTTTTTATTTGTAATCTTCCATGTACTATTTTATTTTTTAATTTTACAAAAGATTAATTATGGTATTGTACATATTTATTCGGTACTTTGTCTTGTACTTGGGTATATTGTCACTTATAATGTGCAAAAACATTTGCTTTCTAGGTTTACTTTCTTTCATAAGAAATGATATAATCGATGTAGGGTAGGTGATGTCATGGTTAAGAAAAGAGTTACGAAAGCATCTAAAAGACGTTTGCTTTTATTTGGTAGTATTTCTGTAATTATGATTGCTTATTTTTTTGTTAGTATGTCTACCTATATTATTGATATTTATAATTTAAAAAAAGAAGAGCAATCTCTTCAAAAAGAATTAGTTGACCTGCAAGCTGATGAGAAGAATTTAAATACACAGATTGAAATGCTTAAGGATGTAGATTATCTGGCCCGATATGCAAGGGAAAACTATTTATATTCTAAAGATGGGGAGATTGTTCTTAAGATACAGGAAAATAACGAGGAGGAAGATTTTAAAGAAGATTCCCTGTCGTTTGATCAAAGGTATATTTTTTATGCTGGTGGAGGAATGATAGGACTTCTTATATTGTATGTGGCCTTAAAAAGAGTAAAATAAAAGTAAGATTATTGGTCTTACTTTTTATAGTTTAAAATCATTAATAATATCATCATTCATATCTTTTCCATCGAAATAGTTTTTCAAAGGATATTTACTTACCTTTGCAACGATTGAAGATGGGAAGGTACGAACTAATTTGTTATAATCTGTAATAATATCATTATAGTATTTTCTAGCAGCTACAATTTCTGATTCCGATTCAAAAAGGCTTAATTCTATTTTTAAAAAACTTTCATTGTTTTTTAATTCAGGAATTGTTTCTTTATAATGATTGAATTCATTGATAGCGTCGTATAGTTGTCTATCTAAATCAAAGTTAGATAATTTTTTAGATCTTAATTTTGCAATTATTTCTAAAACTTCTGTTTTTTGTTTTGTGTTTGCTTTGATAATACTAATGGATTTATTAAGTAAATCGAATCGTTTTCGTAATGTAGTATCAATAAATGCTTCTGCTTCATTAATTCTAATAATGTATGTTTGATATATATTATATATATATATATAACATATTAAAAGTAAACAAATGACTATAAAAGCAATTAAAATACATATAAAACCTACCATAAAATCACCTTTACAGATATTATAACAAAAATTGACAGTGAATGCTAGCTGTTTGGAACAAATTCTGGGCTATAATTTATTTTTTCATCAAATGAAATAAAGTCTACATATATCATTAGTAATAATTGCCATCTTCCAGTAGATGGTTCACTTAAAATGATGTGATCTCTTCCTGATTGTTCTATAATTCCTACAAATTCACGGTCTCTAAATTCATTAGAATCTGGGAAAGTCATATGTACTCTTACTTTCTTTCCTTTGTTTAGACGTAAGATATTTTCAATGTATGATTGTTCCATTGGCAGTTGCATAACTTGTGTATATTCTGTTCCTTGGTTTGTGGGTGGAGTTGTATTTCCTGTATATATAGGAGTGCTTGGAAATGATGGATTCCCATAATAGTTATTATTATTCATAAAATCATCCTTTCCTTATATGTATATTAAATTTCCTGTCGATTTATGATAAGTATCTTTTGAGAATTTCTTTAAATATGATATAATTTGAATGGATAGGGAGGCCATATGAAAGTTAGCATTGGTGTGTCAAATAGACATGTTCATTTGAAAGAGGAAGATTTATATATTTTATTTGGAGAAAATTATGTTTTAGAGAATTATCGAGATTTAAAGCAACCTGGGCAGTATGCTTGTAAGGAATTTGTTACGCTTATTACTGAAAAGGGTAGTATTGAGAATGTTAGAGTGTTAGGGCCACTGCGATCTTATACACAGGTAGAAATTTCTAAAACGGATGCATATCGATTAGGAATTGATCCACCTATACGTGAATCGGGTGATCTTATTGGGAGTTGTCCTATTTCCATTGTTGGTCCTAAAGGAAGGGTTGATTTAGAAGAGGGTTGTATTATTGCTACACGTCACATTCATATTACTCCAAAACAAATGGAATTATATGGATTAGAAGATTTAAAAGAAGTACATGTTCAGATAATGGGTCAAAAAGGTGGAATATTAAACCATGTATATTTAAAAGTAAGTGAAGCTTCTTACTTTGAGTTGCATTTAGATAATGATGACGCTAATGCATTTTTACTCCATAATGGAGATATTGTTACTATCTTAGAGGGAAAAACTGATGGTATTTAAAATATGTGATAGATGTAAGGGTACAAATTTAAAAACTTTACTTTCAAAATTAAAAGAGATAGATAAAAATGCACAAATTCAGATTGGTTGTCAGAATTTGTGTGGAATTGGAAGAAGTAAAAGTTTTGTGATTATAAATCATATTCCCATTATTGCTGAAAATGAAGAAGAATTATTACAGAAAATAAGAGAGTATTATTATTCTACTAAGCATTAGAAAATATCTGACAGTTTGTAAGCTACTTGAGAAAGTAAAACCTTTTACTAAAGATTATGGATTTTTGACAAGGATAATAAAATGTGTTGTTATGAATGTGTCAAGGAAACTTGCATAAAATAAAAAAGGAATACCTAGTTTGACGAGTTAGGTACTATTCCAAAAATTAATGGTTTTAGTACCAACTTATACAGTGAATTGAACCTCATTTCTTGAACAAAGAGAAATGAGGTTTTTATATGAGTAAATTGAGTTATGAAGATAAGATTGAAATATACAAGGATAAAAAGAACGGAATGTCAATAAAAGATATTTCTCAAAAGTATAAGGTAAACACGACAGGTATAAAATATTTGATTAGGCTAATTGATAAACATGGATTTGATATTTTAAGAACTACAAAAAATAAGTATTATTCACCTAAGCAAAAAGAACGAATTATTAATAGAATTTTACTATATAATGAATCCATAACAATGGTTTCTATAGAAGAAGGATTATATAGTTCAGGAGTACTTGTTAATTGGATTCAAAAATATAAAGAAAACGGTTATAATATAGTTGAACGGAAGCGAGGTCTGTCAGCTATGCCTAAAGTAACAAAGAAAAAAGATAGTGAAACAGATAACGAAAAAATTAAAAAATTAGATGAATTAATTTTAGCTATAGATGACTATATTCATTATTATAATTATGATAGAATAAAAGTGAAATTAAAAGGACTGCCCCCTATAAATTATAGGTTACAATCCTCTAATTAATAACTATTATAAAATGTCCAACTTTTGGGGTTCATATCACTAACCAAGTATTTCTGTAAATACTATACTATTAGTGATATATTAAGATAATCGAATAAATGAAAATTTATAAAAATACAAGTTATTTTATATTTAAATCTCATATTTTTTAGTTGGTTTCTTTAAAGGCTGCAATAGATTCTTCTAAATTTTCACTCGTTGCGTATGGTTGTGTTCCTTTGATATAGTAGAATATTTTTTTATGGTTAGAGGTTTCTGTTGCTGGTTCTCCACTGATTGGGTCTACTAAGACACCGACTACATTTTCTGGTGTTTTGTACCAATTATTTTCTTTATCTTGCAAGTATGTTTCCATGGTGTCTACCCAAATATTTTTCATAATGGTTCCATCACTTACTTCTGTTGTACGATTGTCATCATATCCCATCCATATTCCTAAGATTGCATCCTTGTTATACCCAAATATTAAATGATCCGTATTGGTAGTTCCTGTTTTAATCGCATATGTTTTACTCATTTTTGCAGCAATGTTGATACAGGTTGGATAGTTGTAATCAATGAATTCCTTTGAGTAGGAATTGGCAAGTAATTCGTTTAAAATGTATACAGTACTTTTATTTAAAATAGATTCATTTGGCGCTTTAAATTCATAGAGAACGTTTCCATTCATATCTTCTACTCTTTGAATAAAGTGTGGAATCACTTTGTATCCTTCGCTTGCAAATGTACTGTATGCCTGCATCATTTCTAAAATACCAATTTCATTGGTTCCAAGAGCAAGGGATGGAACTGCTTCTAGATTTTCTTTAATACCAATACGTTTGGCAAAGTCTACTAGATTTTCTTCTCCTAAAAAGAGATGGGTTTTTACAGCATAGATATTGTCTGAGTAGGCGATTGCAGCCGCCATACTAATTGGTTTGTTTCCATAGGTATCATTATAATTGCTAGGACTATATGTTTTATTTTCTGCAAATGTGAATGTTGTTTTTTCACTGGTGAAGGTGGTTGAAGCAGTAAATCCATTTTCTAAAGCTGTGTAATATAGAAGAGGTTTCATCGTAGAACCAACTTGTCTTTTGGCATCGGTTACTCGATTGAATTGGCTTGTGTTATAATCTCTTCCTCCTGCAATTGCGAGAATGTTTCCGTTATTTGGATCCATAAGTACGCTTGCAATTTGAATTTCTTCATTGTCTACCAGTTTTTCTTTAATTTGATTGTCCAGGATGGTTTGTGCATTCATATCTAGGTTGGTATAAATCTTTAGGCCACCCGTTTCTAGAAATGATTTAGGGATGCTTTCTATTGTTTGTAATTCTTCAAATACTGCATCCTGATAATACATGATCGTGGATAGGTTTTCTCTTTCTTCTACACCAATATATGTAAGTTCTGTGTTATAGGCCTCTTCCATTTCCTCTTCTGTAATATATTCATTTTTTACCATAGAATCTAATATGATTCTTTGTCTTTGCTTGGCAGCTTCTGGATTTTGCGTTGGTGAATAGTTGGAGGGGGATTTAGGAATCCCTGCTAGAATAGATGCTTCTGCAAGGGTTAGTTCTTTTGCACTTTTATTGAAGTAGTATTTGCTTGCATTTTCAATTCCGAAAATTCCACCATAATTGATTGTATTTAAGTACCCTTCTAATATTTCATCTTTTGAGTAATGCGCTTCTAATCTCAATGTTAAGAATGCCTCTTCTATTTTTCGACTCCATGTTTTATCAAAATCTAGGAATAGGTTTTTTGCATATTGTTGTGTAATGGTGGAGGCACCTTGTAATGTTTTTCCATTTTTTATGTTGATAAGCATGGCTTTTATAATTCGTAAGTAATCAAATCCACTGTGCTTATAAAAATTTTTATCTTCTACTGAAATTGTGGCGTTAATAATGTATGGACTCATTTGACTTAGTGATATCCATTCGTCTGTACCTTCTTCAATTTGATTTCCCTCGTTATCATATAGATAATATCCATTGGCAGAATCAATGGATAGTTTAGGTGATAGTTTCGCATATAGTAAGATACCGCTATAACTTAACATGAGTAGTATAATGAGTATTCCAATGAATTTTAGTGTTTTTTTAATAGTATCACCTCATTTTTTCCATTTACTATCTTTAGTATTTTCTGTAAATAGAAAATTATAAGTTGAAGTTAAAAAAATTTATTATAAAAGTTTTTAAATTATAATGTATTTTTCTTTTAAGTATGTTATAATGGTGCAGTTTAAGAAAGAGGAGTTATTGTGACAAAGGTAAAGATTTCTACATTGTTAAAGACAAATACATCTGATAGTATATCTTATCAGGGGATTGGAATGTTGAGGAATAATCAACTACTATTTTATGAGAACGATGTTCGAGTTACAATTGAGATACAAGAAGGTTCTATTTTTATGAAAAGAGTGCATCCTGATTCTGTTCTTTCTATGTGTTTTACAAATTCATTGACAAATGAAGAAATCTATGATATAAAATGTGACAGTATACAAATGCTAGTAGAAGTATCTACGAGTGTTTTAGAAATAAAAGATGGTTTTATCCATATAGAGTATAATCTATTGCTTAATGGAGAAAATCAAGGAATGTTTATGTATGATATTACTTATGAGGTGGTTGAATGATATTAGAGATATTAGAATCTTATATAAATCAAGTATTACAGAAGAATCAATTTACAGAAGAAATTCATGTAATTGTTTCTAATCGTAAGGAACTATGCGATTATCAAATTGATGATTGTTTTCGATTTGCTAAGATTTTTCATGCTTCACCTATGCATATCGGTGAACAAATTGTATCATACATAACTTCTGATTCTAAATTTCATGAATATTTTGATGTGGCTCAGGTTGTAGCTCCAGGATTTGTGAATTTAAAAATTAGTAATACACTTTTGAATTCTATGTTACAACAAATGTACGAAAATCCTAAATTTAATATAACTATGCCAGAAGAGCCTGAAATATATTTTTTGGATTATGGTGGAGCTAATGTTGCAAAGCCTCTTCATGTAGGACATATGCGTACTGCAATTGTAGGGGAGTCTATTAAGAGAATTATCTCTTATATGGGGCATAAAACGATATGTGATGTTCATTTGGGGGACTTTGGCCTTCAAATTGGACAAGTTATTTATGGCATTTTAAAGGATCACAGAGAAGAGAATATTACACTTGAATATTTGGAAGAAGTCTATCCTCGTATGAGTGCTCTATGTAAAGAGGATGAAAATGTTAAAGAAGAGTGTGCTAGAATTACGAAGGAGCTTCAGGAAGGAAATTCTTTGTACCAAAAATTATGGAAAGAGATTCTAGAGATTTCTGTATTAGATATAAAACGTTTATACAATTATTTAGATGTCCATTTTGATTTATGGCAAGGGGAAAGTGATGCTTATTCTTATATTTCAAAGACCGAACAACTTCTTATAGAAAAAGGGTTACTAAAAGATAGTGAGGGTGCTAAGATTGTAGAGGTGAGTGAAGAAAGTGATTCAAAGGAATTGCCACCTCTTATTTTTAAGAAAAGCAATGGTTCTTATTTATATGCGACTACAGATGTTGCTACTATCTATGAACGAGAAACAAAATATCACCCAGATTATATCTTATATGTAGTTGATAATCGTCAGAAGTTACATTTTGAACAGGTTTTCCGTACTTGTAAAAAAGCAGGTATTACAGATGCTTCTTTAGAATTTTTAGGATATGGGACTGTAAATGGTACTGATGGTAAACCTTTCAAAACAAGAAAGGGAGATGCTCCTAAACTAGATAGTTTATTTACACAAATTAAAGATATTTTCAGAAATAGTAAAGATGGCAATGAAACTATGGGTGAAGAGGATGCTGATAAAATAGTAAATTCTATTTTAAAGTTTGCGGATTTACAAAACAATCGAGATCGGGATTATATTTTTGATATTGAGAAGTTTTCTAATGTTGTTGGGAAAACCGGCCCTTATATGTTGTATACATATTTACGTATTGATAAAGTTATAAAAAATGAGGAATGGAATCACACTTTAAGTAATAATGTATATAATGAATCAGATAGGAAGCTTCGTATCAAGTTGTTAGAACTAGATTTATCACTTAAAAATGCATTTACCTCTAGAATGCCAAGTTATATTGTTGAATATATATATAATCTTGCTATTCTAGCGAATAATTTTTATCAAATGAACCATATTAATGGTTTAGAGGATTTGAATCAGAAAAACGATTGGTTATTTGTTTTAGGTTTAACAAATAAAGTACTTGAAGAGATGTTACATTTAATTGTAATTGATATACCATCATTTATGTAGGAGGATTATTTATGAAATTGAAAGATATGCCAATAGAGGAAATTGAATTAATGTCTTATACAGACTTAACGTATGCTTTATTAAAGGAAAATGGGAAATCTATGAACACACCATCTATTTTCCGTGAGATTTGTGATTTACTTGGATATAGTGATTCTGAGTATACTGCAAAGATAGGAGATTATTATACATCTCTTACGATTGATAAACGTTTTGTATTACTTGATAATAATGAATGGGATGTTCGTGATAACCATTCTGTAGAGATTGTTATAGATGACGATATTGAAGAGGAAACTGACGAAGTGGAAGAAGAAGTAGAGTCAGAAGAAGAGACCTTAGAAGATACTATTGATGAGGTTGTTGATGATGAATCTTTAGATGATGAAGATGATTTAGATGATTTGGAAATTGTAGATGAAGAGGATTTAGAAGAAGAGTAATCTTCTTTTATTATTTAAATGGGTTTATATTTAAATAGGAAACTGTTAAGATTTTTTAGAAATGTCACTATTTTGATTAATTAATATAATTAACAAGCAAAGATGAACTTTGTTTGAATAAAAATTATAATTTATGAAATCTAAAAAGTAAGGGTTAACATGTAAAAATAACTCTTCGTGAAAGCATTTGTTGTATATTCTTTAGTATTTATTGGAATACTACTAATGGTGATTTTATGTACTATATAAATAATTTCTTTATATATTCAATTTTAGGTCATATTATTGAAACTGTTTTTTATGCACTTGGTAGTGGTGAGAGTGGAATACTTTATGGATATTGGACTCCTATTTATGGGGTTGGATGTGTTTTTATTTTATTTGTATATGACCATTTGGTTACATTACGAACTTTTCCTAAATGGATAGAGAATTTGCTTATTTTTTTAACAGGAGCTGTCTTTTTAACTTTACTAGAGTATGTAGCTGGAAATTTGATTGAATATTTTTTTGATACAGTATTTTGGAGTTATGATAATCTACCTTTACATATTGGGCATTATATTTCTATTGAGATGGCTTTGGTTTGGGGAATGGCCTCCCTTATATTGATTCATTTTTTAAAGCCTATTATTGATTATGTAGAGAAAAAAATACCAAGTTTTATAACTTGGATTTTGGTTGTCTTATTTATATTTGATGTAGGTTTAACCGCTTATTTTAAAGTTTTATAATATTCTTCTAGTGTTAAATCATTTTGGTAGATATATGTAGCTACTTCAACTCCTACGTAGCGGTAGTGCCAAGGTTCATATTTAAATCCTGTAATCATTTCTTTCCCTATTGGGTAACGCATTATAAAACCATATTTATGTGCATTTTCTTTCATCCATTTAAATTCTTTACTTTGATCAAATAAATCATAGTCATAGTTTGAGCCCATGACGTCAACAGCAAGGCCTGTTTGGTGTTCGGAGTGCCCAGGACGGGCTGAACATAAATCTGCATATTGGAGTCCTTTGGTACTGATATAGTAGTTGTATAATTTCTCTTGGTATTCATAACTTCGATAGGTGGATGTAGCAATGATTACAAAGCTTCTGATTCTTGCTTCTTCACTTAGTTTTTCAAAAGCAACTTTTGCTTCTTTTCTCATATATTTTTCTTCAGTTGCATATTTTAAAGATAGTTTTTCTAAATCTGGAGGGATATAGTTTTTATCTAATTTGTTATTTTTATTCACCATTACTAAAATATCTTCTGGATTTTTAATTTTCTTGATATTTTTATAGAATTTATTATTAAATAGATTTGTACTTTTTATTAGAATGAAAATGATACTACTAAATATAATGATATAAAATATATATTTATAAATTTTTATATCCATATATATCACCAATATAGTATATTCAAAAACAGAAATAGTTTTCTATTTCTGTTCTATATAATATGCATAATATTCTTCAAAGGTAATTCCTTTGTTATATATATCAGTTGCTACATCAACTCCTACATAACGATAGTGCCATGACTCATACATGTATCCAGTTAAGTATTCTTTTCCTTTTGGGTAGCGTAGTATAAATCCATATTTATGAGCATTTTCTTTCATCCATTCAAATTCTTTGGTGTTTTCAAAGTTTCCTAGGTCATCATCTCTGGCTACTACATCGACAGCGAGGCCTGTTTGATGTTCAGAGTATCCTGCTCTAGCTGAGTAAGTATCAGCTTCATCGTATCCATCTACACTTGCATATCTTTCGTAGAGTGACTTTTGTGTAGCATAACTTCTGTATGGAGATCTAACGTTAATGCTCAATCCTTCTTTAGTGGCATCCTGCCACATACGTTTGAATGCTTCATATGCTGTTTTATCCATTTGTAGTGTTCTTCCATATTTGGCTTCTACGGTAACTAAATTGGATGGAACATAGTCTGGACTTAATTTATGATATTTATTAACTAACATGAGAGTGCCTTTAGAGATATCAGTGTCTTCTACACTCTCATAAAATTCTACATCGATACCACTATTTACATTTGTAACGACTGCTTTTGCAAGGTCTGTGGTATTTTCATATTCTGATTGTATAGAATTCATATAATTGATGTAGCGATCTATGTTTTCTTCTATAAAGTATTCTTCTTTCATAATGGCTACAATTTCATTGGTGTATGTGTCTTTGATTTCATAATTCATATTCACAATATAGATTACATTATCTAGTTCTAAATTGGTAAGGGAATTTAATTCAATGTATTTCTTAAGATTTTTTTCTTTAAACGCAGAGTTTTTTATAATGTCTATTAAATTTGATATATATTCATTATTCTCTATATAAGCTATATTATCCTTATGCAAGGAGTTGATTGCTTGAATTTCTTCTTTTGAATATCCTATATTGGACAGTGTATCATTATCTCCTTTAGATGGGTGTAGCATCGGATAAATTCCTATGATGAGAAAGAGTAGGAATGCTACCAATATGAGGATTCGATTTGTTTTATACTTTGTCTTTTTCATAATTCCTCCATGACAGTGTCTTATTGTTCATAGTATGCATAATATTCATCAAATGTAATGTTTTCCTTTTTTATTTTTGTGGCAATTTCTTTTCCAACATATCTAAAATGCCATGATTCATATGCATATCCTGTAATATCTTCTTTTCCTTTTGGATATCTTAAAATAAATCCATATTTATGTGCATTTTTGTCTAACCATTTGAATTCATCGGTTTCTTCAAATGTATCTTTATTGGCTCCATAGGTAGTGATGTCTAAAGCGAGGCCTGTTTGGTGCTCAGAATATCCTGCCCTGGCAGCAATACTATCTGCATAATCTTCTCCTCTTTGTTTTTCATAACTATTCCAAACTTGTTCTTGTGATTCATAATCTCGATAAGAGGAATTAACGATAAGTGTTAAATCCTCCTTTTTAGCAGCAGTCCACATATTTTTAAATGCACTTAAAACTTCTTTGGTTGTTTGATTGTCATCAAATGCATACGTTAATGGAATGTTAACAATATCTTCTGGGATGTAGTCAGCTTGTAGATAGTTATATTTGTTGACAAGTAATAGATTTCCTTTATTAATATCGGTGGCAATTACTATTTTTTCGTCATATCTATCATAGTTTGATTTTACATTTACAATAGCAATAATACGCTCTAACGAAGTACTATTATTTTTTTGAAAATAAGTTATGTATTCATCTAAATTTTTAAATAAAAAATATTTTTCTTTCATTAGATTTGGAATGACTGCATTGTATTCTTTATTTAGAATTTCTTCAATTTGCTTTTCTTCTAGACCTTCAATGATAGTAATATCATTTTCATTATATCCAAGTTGACCTAGTTTATAGGAAGTACTATTGATTTTTTGAATGTGTTTTACAGTAACAATTGATATAATAATAGTTAGTAGTATTACCACTAGAATTATTATGGGTAATTTTTTAATTTTTCTTTTCATTTCCATATTCTCCTTATTTAAATTATAACAAAATCTGTATAAAATACAATAGATAGGAAAAAATAAGTGTAGAATGGTAGGTGACATGATGGCGTTATTGTTTCTTTGTATAAAGATATTTATGGTTCGTATTTTGGATGTTTCTTTGGGGACAATTCGAACCATTATTACTGTAAAAGGAAAAAATCTTCTTGCCAGTATGGTTGGATTTATTGAAGTATTTGTATGGTTTATTATTGTGAAAGAAGCATTAAATACAACTGAAACTAGTTTATGGATTGCAATCTCTTATTCACTTGGATTTGCGACTGGTACTTATATTGGCGGTGTGTTATCAGATAAATTTATTAGTGGTAATTTAGGAGTTCAAGTAGTAACAAGTCGGCAAGATAGTGAAATTGTTGCATCAATTCGTGAGGAAGGATATGGAGTATCTGTCGTAGACGTAAGAGGAAAAGAAGACCATAAGGATAAGTATATGCTATTTATTGAAATTGATAAGAAACGAATTACGAGCTTAAAGAATTTAATTAAGAAATTGGATGAAAAAGCTTTTATTGTTGTGAATGAAACAAAGTATGTACAAAATGGGTATTTTAAATAGTATGATTGTAATTTCTTTACAAATGTGTTAGTATAACTTGCAAGGAGGGTGGTTTTAAATGAAAATCAAAAACTTTAAGATTTCAAAGGATGTTGTACCCTATATTGTAAGTGGAATTATATTAGTAGTTGCAACAGGCGGGTCAGTGGCCTATTATTGCTATGAGAATCAAGAGCAAATTGTTGTAGATAGTATCTCTAATGATGATACATTTATAGATGATGATGGAAATATCTGTCATTTGTTTGATGTAGGTGAGCATAGAATTTCTATTTCTAGGAATGATAAGTATTGTAATCTAGAAGCTCCTCAAGGTTATACGATTGAAAGTGTTAAGATAGGTGTATTTGATAATAATAAAATAATTTATGTAAACGATGAACCCGTTATTGCTATGGCTACAGAAATTAATGATAAGGAAGCAGTTTTCAATAATTTTGGAACTGTTACTGAAAAGGAACACGTATTGGTTAAATAGATTTGTTTTTTGAAAAAGAATAGATGACATAATTCTATTTTTTTTTCATACATATTACTAGAGGTGAGTTATGAAAAGATTAGTAGGATTTTTATTATGTTTTTGGACTGTGATGTTTCCTTTTTATGTGAATGCAGAAGAGACAGGAGCATCAACAGATTTAGCACCCGGAGCAAAAAGTGCGATTTTGATTGAGGCAAGTACAGGAACTGTTATTTATGAGAAAAATAGCCATGAAAAGTTACCTCCTGCTTCTATGACTAAGATGATGAGTATGTTATTGATTGTAGAAAGTATTGAGAATGGTATTATTGGTTGGGATGATGTGATTACAGTGTCAGAGAATGCTTCTTCTATGGGTGGTAGCCAAATCCTTCTTGAAACAGGAGAACAGATGAAAGTAAGTGATTTATTTAAAGGTGTTGCAGTTATGAGTGGAAATGATGCTGTCGTTGCCCTTGCAGAAGCAGTGGCTGGTAGTACAGATGAGTTTGTGGCAATGATGAATAAAAGAGCGAAAGAACTTGGAATTACTGATACGAATTTTAAAAATCCTCATGGACTAGATGATGCGAATCATTATTCGAGTGCATATGATATGTCCTTGATTGCAAAAGAACTTGTTAAGCATGAGAAAGTATTAGAGTTTACACAGATTTACGAGGACTATTTACGTAAAGGAACTGACAAAGAACTGTGGCTTGTAAATACAAATAAGCTTGTGCGATTTTACCCAGGAGTGGATGGGCTTAAAACTGGATATACATCAACAGCAGGGTATTGTTTAACGGCCACTGCAAACAAAAATAATATGCGTTTAATTGCAGTTGCTATGGGAGAAGAATCTAGTACAACCCGAAATGCAGAAGTAAGTGCTATGTTAGATTATGGGTATGCACAATATAAAATAGATACAATTTTAAATAAAGATGATGTGATTGCCAAAATGGCAGTAGAAAAGGCAAAGAAGGAACAAATCTCCTTGGTCCCAATGAATTCGGTAACATTACTGAATAAGAAGACAACAAAATTAGGAGAAATTACATACAAATTAGATGTAGATGAAGTCAAAGCACCTGTTAAAGTAGGAGATGTTGTTGGTAAACTTACTATATTAAATGATGGAAAAGAAATCCAAAAGATAGAGGTTACTGTAGCAGAGGATGTAAAAAAAGCCAATTTATTTGAACTTTATGTGCGTTATTTAAAAGATATTGTTAGTGGTAATATTTCAATATAGGATTTTTATATCTTAAAGGAATGATGACAATCATTCTTTTTTGTGTAACCAGGTTAAACAAATGTAGAATATGTTAAATTTGGAGGTAGCATCTCATCAAAATGTAGGTTCTCTTTTTTATGTTATTATTAATTTATTTTATAAAAAGAAATCTCAAAGTCTTTTACTTTGAGATTTAATGTGTTTTCTTTGATGAAATTGGATTGTATTTTAACATATAAGTTGGATTTTGTCAAAATAAGTCATAGTCAAGATAATTAAATCTGTCAATACTGATGAATTGCATTCTATTTTTCTCAAAGTAAAAGACTTTGAGAAAGGTAAAGGGGATTATTTTAATGAAAAAAAATGAAAGTATTGAAATGAGGATTTATGAATTATTGGGTGTAAAAGTTTTTAGAAAAATGGCATTTAAATTTCGTGATATGTTGGTATTTCCTTTTTTTATATCACTTCCTAAAGCAGAGAGAAAAAAACTTTTGTATAATACTGCAAGTAATTATAATATAGGAAGAGTGGATAGTCTTGAAGATGTAAAAAAATTTAGGAAACAATTATTTATAAATGCAGGTATCCATATATTTGGACTGTTTGTTTGCTTACCTAATTTTTTGAAAATAGTTGATGGTACTGCATCTTTATCAACTATAATTGTTGATTTTTCTGCCATTTGTATCAATACATATTGTATTATGTTGCAAAGATATAATGGAATTAGAATTCATCAACTTATTAAAAAGATGACGCCAAAATATGAAAAACAAAAGGAATTAATTAAGGAAGATTTAAAAAAAGATGTTGAATTACTTGTAGATTATACGTATAAAATTACGGATACGAAAGGGGAAAAAACTGATATAACATTTGAAAATTTAATTGCGGATGCTACTATTGAGCAATTACAACAATATCGAAAATATATTCAACAGGCTATTCAACATGAGAAAATCGGTGCGAATGGACTACAACAGACGGATATAAGTATGCCAATTGATAAACATAAAATTATAAAACTTGAATTAAAAAAGTAATAGAGAGAATGACAGCGCTAAAATCTAGCGCTTTTTTGTGCAATAAATTTTCTGTATGATATGTATGTGAAAGGAGAATATTTATGAGAGAAACTGATAAAATTGGGAGGATTTATTTAAGAAAAGATGGGCGATATTCAATGAAATATAAGAAAGGAATGAAAGAAGACGGCTCAACTTATTATGGTAATGTATATGGATTAAGTGAAGAAGAGGTATTGGAAAAATATAGAAAGATAGTGACAGAAACTATTGTGATTGATAAATCGCTTTTTAGCGGGGATATTTATAGTTGGCTTAAGAGTGTCAAAATATCTTGCAAAAAGTCTTCTTATTCAAATTATGAATATACTGCATATGCACATTTAATACCTGAGTTTGGTAGATATAAAAGAAAGCAAATTGATAGGAATTTGATTAATGAGTTTACCGAAAAAATGCTAAACAGTGGTTTAACGCCAAAAACAGTAAAGGATATACTGATGATATTGCAACAAATTTTAAAATACCATAATGTAAATATTGATATTACTATGCCAAAAGTTCCTAAAAAAGAAATTCAGATACTTACAAAGGAACATCAAATGTTATTAGAACAAAGATTAAGTGATTGTATTGATGAAGATAGTTTTGGTATATTTTTATGTTTATATACAGGACTTAGAATTGGTGAATTATGTGCTTTAAAATGGAAAAATATTGATTTAGAAAATAATATAATTCGGGTAGAAAAAACTTTGATACGTGTTAAAAATTATGATAAAGAGATTAAAGCTAAAACGATTGTAATACTTGATGATCCAAAATCTTCTTCTTCTGTTAGGAATATTCCTATTCCACCTTTTATGATTACTATATTGAAAAGGTTTCAGAAAGATGATGAGTACTTCTTTTTAACAGGTAAGAGAAATTTCATTGAACCTCGTAGTTATACAAACCACTATAAGGTTATAATGAAATCGATAAATCTAGATACATATAATTTTCATGCACTACGACATACATTTTCCACTAGATGTGTTGAGGATGGTTGTGATCCAAAAACTTTAAGTGAAATTCTTGGGCACTCTAATGTAAAAATAACATTGGATAGATATGTTCATCCTAGTTTTGATAACAAAATAAGAATGATGAACAGTTTAAATCCTATGTGTAGTTTTGTATAAAAAGAAAAGACTTGTTTCTACCATGTGCAAGTCTTTTTCTGTCATATTTCTCAAAGTTGAATACTTTAAGGTTTTTATTTCCATTGATAACTTATCTATATTATAGCAAAACATTGTTGCTTTGAAAAGCCCTAAAATTTCCACTAGAGATGTATATATTCTGCAGTATTTAAAAAAATTTTTCTATTATTATAACTATTTGGTAGGTCATTCTTAAAGTTTTTAACTTTGAGATGAAAAGATTCGTTGTTTCAACAACTTGGTGGTTATTCTAACACTAAAATTCGACTCTGTCAAATTATTTTTGATAAGAGAAATAGTAGTCAAATTAATTTTAAGATTATTAAAAGCAATTGCACCTTTGATTTTTCATAAAGTTAAAAACTTTATGAAAATTAGGGGGAGTAGTTAAGATGAATAAAAAGAATAAAAAACGTGAGATAGAGAGAAAACGACTTGAGCAGAAGAAATTACTAATTCAAATGAAAAAAGAGATTGATACTCTAGAATTTGATATAAAATATTCTAGTTTGAGAAATGCAAAAATGGGTGCTATAAAAAACTTAAAAATTTATGCTCGGGCATTACAGTTAGTGGCACCTTATGTAGTAACTGCGGGAATTGTTGCAGGTGGATTTGCTCTTTTTGGGGATATACCATTTTATCCTAATGATGAGGTGAAGGCTTATTCTAATGTTATGACCGAATTTGATAATGCTGGAAATATTAGAAAAGAACAACAATATGCTAGTTTCAAAGATGAATCTGGACATAAACTCGACAGTAATGATAATTTATTATATTATTATTCTAAGTGGGAAAAAATAGATGATGGATTATATTCACGTGTTGTGCAAACTTATTCAATAGATGAGAAAACTTATGAAGATATTATCAAATTATTTGATAAGAAAGATTTAAGTTTGGAAGGTATTTTAGGAGAACCTGATTCAAATATTAAAGAAACTAAAAATAATTTAACAGAAGAGGAATTACAAGAGGGGGCATTTATTCAAGCTATAGTATATAGTAAAGATGAAGGGGATTACATTATTCGTAAGCAAACTGTTGGGGAAAATATATTTTTATCTATTTTATATGTCTTTGTAAGTATGTTAATAGAGATGGGGCCTCTGTATTATAGAAGTGAATATTCTTCGTTTGATTTTTTAAGGTGTGTCAATGAAATAAAAAGAAAGTATCAACCATTAGATATTGATGTTGCGAAAAAGCAATTGGAATTAAAGAAAGATAATTATAATAGGTTAACGAGGTAATTATTATGTCTAGATCAAGAAAAAGAAAGAATAATGGAAATTCCAATCAAAGTACTGAAAAAGTGATGATGAATATAGATAATCCGTTATTTGACTATATTAATCCAAGAAACAATGATAAATTTTCAGAAATGAGTGGTATTGATTTACAAGATTTACTATATTATATGAACAATTATTATTTAGAATTAAGAAATCGTTTAGGATTTGATAATCATATAACATTTGGATTAGAATTAGAATTCGAGGATGCTAAGCAAAAATGTATAGAAACACAATTGCGGGCAATGCTATTGTATGATACTTGGATACTTAAAGGAGATGGATCCTTACATGAAGGTGCAGAGATCAATTCGCCTATATTAAAAGATACAAGTGATTCGTGGAAGAAACTAAAGGAAGTGTGTTCTATTGTGAATAAAAATGCTACGATTGGAGAGTACTCTGGTGGGCACATTCATATTGGGACACAGGTTCTTGGTGGCCAAAATGAATCTTGGTTAAATTTTATTAAGTTATGGGCTGTTTATGAGAATGTTATTTATAGATTTGTATATGGTGATTTTTTAGTTGCACGAACGAGTATGTCTGAATACGCAAGGCCAATGGCTAAGATATTTTGGTCTGATTACCAAAGATTAAGTGGTTACACTCAACTTAGTACGGTTGATATTATTGAAATGATTTCACATGTGAGACGGCAGGCTGTTAATTTTTATAACGTGAAGGGCGTGAAGGATTTTGATAATGAAGAATATCGCAATACGATTGAATTTAGATGCCCAAATGGTACTATAGATCCCACAATATGGCAAAACAACGTCAATTTATTTGTTAATTTGTTATTATATTCGAGAAGTTCTAAATATGATGACGATATTATTCAAAAGAGAAGGAATTTAAATGAAGAAAAGTATTCAAGTTTAGATTGGTATGGTGAGTTATATTTACAACAAGCGTTAGAGTTATGTGATATGTTATTCACTACCAATTATGATAAAGTATACTTTTTAAGGCAGTATTTAAAATCATTTGAAGCTAATAATAAAAAGTTATCTAAATCAAAGCCTTTTACAAAAAGCTTGAAAATATAAAACATTAAGAAATTCTATCATCTTAATGTTTTTATTTATAGGTAAGTTTTGTTGTTAGTATTTTCTATTCTTCTAAAGAGGTAATAGCCTCTTTTATTGTGTCAATTGATTTTTGTAATTTTTCTTTTTCTTGATTATTTAATTCAATATTAATTTTTTGTTTAATTCCATTTTCATTAATGATGCAAGGCATACTGATAAAGATCTCATTTTCATCATCATATGTAGAAACGGTAATAATTGAATTCTCATTTCCTAAAATTGCATTTGTGATACGTACTAAACACATTCCAATCCCGTAGTAGGTAGCACCTTTTCTATTGATGATTTCATAGGCAGCATTTTTTACATTTTCACCAATCGATTCTAATGTGTTTTTGTCTAAATATTCCTCAATATTTTGAAGTCCTATACTCGTATTACTCCATGGAACAAATTCGCTATCTCCATGTTCACCAATTACATATGCATGTACATTTTTAGGATTCACACCTATTTGTTCACTTAATAAGTATCGAAGTCTCGCTGTATCTAAGCTTGTTCCAGATCCAATAATTTGTCTTGCTGGAAGGTCTGAATATTTCCAAGTAAGATATGTCATTACATCAAGGGGATTGGTAGCAACTAGAAAAATCCCATTGAAGCCTGATGCTATTGTGTTTTTAACAATTGATTCAAAGATTTTACTGTTTTTTTGGATTAAATCCATTCTAGTTTCCCCTGGATTTTGATTTGCTCCAGCAGCGATGCAAACAATTTTGGCATCTTTACAATCTTCATAATCTCCTACTTTAATATCAATTTTGGAAGGGGCAAATGCTAAACAATGGTTTAAATCCATTACTTCTCCTTCAATGCGCTTGGTATCCAAATCAATTAGGACCAATTCATTTACTGCAGTTCTCTGATTTAATAGGGCATAAGCAAAACTCATTCCTACATTTCCACAACCAATGATGACAACTTTTTGTTTCATGTGTATACCTCCTTTATTCTCATTATTTATTATACCACGAACTTTACAGAATTAAAAATACCTGTTATAATAAATTGGCTTTTAGGAGGCACATATGACTAAAAATAATGGAGAAAAAAATATTATTTTATCAATACTAAAATTGGTATTTCTTGTGTTGCTTATTGTATTACAACTTGGTATTGTATATTTATTATACAGAAGCACTAAACAAATTTCTTTATATATGGATGTCTTGTTTGGACTTTTATGTATTGCTACAGTTCTTTATATTGTATATAGAAATATTAATCCTGCATATAAAATTGTATGGATTATCTTTATTATGCTATTTCCAGTAGCGGGTATATTATTTTATATCTTTTTTGGAAATGCGAGAATGTCAAAACGAATGGAAGAACGCTTACGTACATTAGTAGAAGGAACATTTCGATTTTTGCCGAAAAATGATACCTTATATCATGATTTAAAAAAAGAAACAGTAGAGGGGTATAAACAGGCCGAGTATTTATATAATACAACAGGATTTCCTTTATATCGTTCTTCAAAAGTAGAATATTTAGGCTCTGGAGAAAAATATTTTTCTAAGATGTTAAAGGATTTAGAGACTGCACAAAAGTATATATTTTTGGAATATTTTATTATTTCTGATAGTTCCATGTGGAATAAAATTTTTGAAGTATTGGATAGAAAAAGTAAAGAGGGAGTCCATATTTATTTGATTACTGATGAGATTGGAAGTTTATCACGATTACCAAAGGGATTTAAAGAAGGCTTTGGTAATTCTAAAATAGAAACTTCTGTATTTAATCCTTTTTATTCTATTTTATCTAGTAAGATGAATTATCGAGATCATAGAAAAATTACAGTAATCGATGGTGAAATCGCATATACTGGTGGAATTAATATTGGAGATGAGTATGTCAACTATGTGCAACGCTTTGGACATTGGAAGGATGTAGGTATTCGTATTTGTGGCGAGGCTGTTGATAGCTTTGTGATAATGTTTCTTAGAATGTGGAATTTCAGTACGCAAGGAAAAACTCTACAATATGGAAGATTTGTTCAAAAGGAGCATTCTAAGGATGGAAAGGGGTATGTTGCCCCCTATGCGGATGGCCCTAATAATACATTGAATCCGGCTCGAAATACATATTTACAAATGATTACAAATGCGAAAAAGAGTATTTGGATTATGACCCCATATTTGATTTTAGATAATGAACTTTTAACTGCCTTAATTAATAGTAGCTTAAGTGGGATTGATGTTAAAATTATTACACCACATATTCCTGATAAGAAACTTGTGTTTGCTTGTACTCGCTCTTTTTATGAAGAGTTATTAGAATCTGGTGTACATATATATGAATATAAGAGGGGCTTTGTTCATGCAAAAACATGCCTTGTAGATGGTAGTATTTGTACTGTGGGAACAATAAATTTTGATTTTAGAAGCCTTTATTTACATTATGAATGTGGGGCTTGGATGTATAAGACGGGGGTAGAGAATTCCATTAAAAGAGATTTCACAGATGTTATGCAAGATTCTGTTGAAATTCAATTAGACCATTGGAAGAAACGTTCTATATGGAAACGAATTTTAGAGGCAGTTCTTCGTGTTATTTCACCTCTTCTCTAGTTGACAAAAAGTGCATTTTATTCTATATTATATATATTATTTGTTTGAAAGAGTACTAAAGTATTTCTTATCTAGAGAAAATGTGGTGGGTGCAAACATTTAAGGATATTTTAGGAAGACATCAGACGTGAAATAAACGTATATCTGCGTTAAAGATTTAAGTGTATAGCAAAGACTATAAAATAAGGTGGCACCACGGTAACTCGTCCTTATATTTATGGTCTTTTGTTGCATTTAGGAGGGTTTTATGGAAGATAATACAATATATTATGGAATTTTAATGACAAAAATTGAAATATATAAAGGAATTTATTTTTATAAACCTTTACATATTATTGAAGGAAATTATATAGAAGAAGATGATAATGTTTATTTTGTTGATTTTATGGGAACTGAGTATTTAACAATCAGTGATTTTGAAATGGCTTTTGGAGATAATGAAATTGGAATTGGTTATATTATTACAAAGGAACAATTGTTAGAACATATGGGAAATGTTCCAATAGAAGAAGCAAAAGCAGCCTACTATAATTCTATCTATGAAAAAGTACATATTGGATTTTTTGACTCCGATGTATCTAAAATCAAAATTTTACAAATGGATTTTATGAAATTGGCTGAGCAAATGGACGGATTAGATACAAACTCTCATATCAGTGGTATAGAAATGTTGTTTGGAAATCAAAAACAATCATTGAGTCAAGATTCAGAAGACTGTGATTTTGAAGATGTAATTGCCATAGAATTTGATGAATTAAAGAGATTGTTAGATTTAAAAGATTCAAATCAAATCAAAATAGAATTGCAAAAAATATATGACTCTTTAGAACAATCAAGACCTATTGTTTTAGAACAAATGAACAAAGTACAAAAATGTAATGATATTACTGGTGATTATGTAAGAAGGTTATTCTATGATTGTAAAGAAACTCTTACCCTTATTGAGAATATGGAAGAAATGAAAGATACTATTAATAAAATGATTGAAATGTATGTCAAATTAATTGATGTAATTGATCAAAGGAAAAAATTAGGATTTTCTGTAGAAGAAATAAATACCTTTCTTTATGACCATGTAAATAAATATAAGCAATTGTTAAAACTAGATAATTTAAATTCTATTAAAATGGCAGTCCAAGAGATTATGAACGAAGAAGCAAAAACAATTCAGAAATTGGTTGATATGATTGATTCTATCAATCTTAGTTCTATAGAACTAAGAAAATCTGAAAACAATTCTAATAATCAAAAGAAAAGCGTAGAAAAATGGTTACAAGAATTAAATGATTTGGTAGGGTTAGATAAAATTAAAGAACAAGTCAATGAGCTTATGAAATACTTAGTTTATTTAGAAAAAGTCAAAGATCATGTTATATTAGAAAATGTAAATTTAAATATGTTTTATGCAGGAAATCCTGGAACAGGGAAAACTACAGTAGCTAGAATAATTTCTAAAATACTTTATGATTTAGGATATATTAAAAATGATAAAGTTGGGGAATTTACAACGAAAGACATTATTGGTGAGTATGTTGGTCAAACTGGACCAAAAGTAGCTAGAGTAATGAAAGAATATCGGGGCGGTGTTATTTTTATCGATGAAGCTTATGGCTTTGGTAGCCAAGGACAATCTTTTGCTCAAGAGGCTTTATTAGAAATTTTAAAAGAAATGGAAAAAAAAGAGACTGTTTTTTATCTTCGCAGGATATGAAAAAGAAATGAAAGCTGTCTTAGAAATGAATCCAGGCCTCAAATCTAGAATAGGATATATTTTCAATTTTAATGATTATAGTTTAGATGAACTTGTCCAAATTTTACAAACCAAAGTGAGAAAAGCAAAATTGAAAATCGATGAGGAAGCTATAAAGTTATTAATACCTATTATCGAGCAAGCGAAGAATATGAAACATTTTGGAAATGGTAGATTTATCGATAATGTATTTTACCGATTACTATTCAATCATGCTAAAAATACAGAAGATATCGAAGATTTAGACATTTTAATGACTATAACCAAGGAAGATATTAAAGAAAATATGCTAGAAAAACTTGGAATAAATGATTCGGAAAAGAATATTGGATTTCAAATGACTAAGAAGAAAGAGGGATAATATGATACAGAAACCAAAAGGGACTTATGATGTATATGGAAATAAAGGAGAAACTTTTATAGCTCTTGAAAATGTGATGAAAGCATTGATGGAGAAATATAATTATGAATATGTTAGAACTCCACTTTTTGAGTCTAGCGAATTATTTCATCGTGGAGTTGGGGAAACAACGGATATTGTTTCAAAAGAAACGTATGATTTTAAAGACCGTGGGGATAGAAATATGACACTTCGTCCAGAAGGGACAGCAGGTGTTGTTAGAAGTTATGTAGAGAATAAAATGTATGGGAATGCTACTATACCAGTTAAAACTTGGTATTATGGACCAATGTACCGATATGAGAGACCTCAATCTGGAAGATTTAGGGAATTTTATCAATTTGGTGTAGAGGTATTTGGAAGTGAATCCCCTATTCTAGATGCTGAAGTTATTAGTATTCCTGTGAATTTTTATAAATTACTTGGGTTAAAAGGACTTAAAGTACATATTAATACACTAGGAGATATCGAATCTAGAACCAATTATCGGGAAGCTTTAATAAATTATTTTAAACCTCATATAGATACATTATGTGAAGATTGTAAATCTCGTTTTGAAAAAAATCCTCTTCGTATTTTAGATTGTAAAGTAGATCATGATTTGGATATTATGAAGAATGCTCCTAAAATTGTAGATTATTTAAATGAGGAGAGTAAGGCACATTATGAGAGTGTCAAAAAATATTTGGAGGCTTTACATATCGAATATATTGAGGATCCTAATTTAGTTAGAGGACTTGACTATTACACACATACTGTATTTGAAGTAGAAGCAAGTGTGGAAGGCTTTGGTAGTCAAAATGTACTTTGTGGTGGGGGTCGCTATAATGGTCTTGTAGAGGCGATAGGGGGGCCTGCTACTCCAGGTGTTGGTTTTGCGATGGGTTTAGAGAGACTTCTTACTGCTTTGGAATATGAACACGTTGACTTAACAATGAATAATGGAATTGATGTATATGTAATTCCAATGGATAATGGGTTAGAGTATAGTATAGCTTTAACCAATGATTTACGTATGTGTGGATTTTCTACTGATATCGATAGTATGAGTCGTAAACTATCTAGTAATTTTAAACAGGCGGATAAGCTACATAGTAAATTTATTATCCTTGTAGGTGAAGAAGAGGTAAAAACCAATATACTTACTGTAAAAAATAATCATACTAAGGAAGAATATAAAGTAAAAATAGAAGACATTGTTGACTTTTTAGATGAAAAGTTAAGTGATGATTGTGGATGTGAGGAGTGTAATCATGAAAATTAATGAGCTTAAAGATCATTTTAATGAAGAAATTGAAATTCAAGGATTTGTAGAAAATATTAGGGATTTACAGTGGGTTCAATTTGTCATTGTAAGAGATAAGACAGGCAAGGTTCAAATAACGATTGAAAAATCAGAAGAACAGAATAACGAAATGGTAGAACTTGTAAGTTCTATGACACTAGAAAGCACTGTTAAAATAAAAGGAAAAGTATTAGAAAGTCCAAAGGTTAAATTAAATGGAATGGAAGTTGTTCCATCACAAATAGAAGTTACTTCTTGTTCACTTCCAGAACTTCCTTTGAATATAAAGGATAAGGACGGTGCTGAGATTGATACGAGATTAGATTATCGTTTCTTAGATTTACGGAATGAATATAATGCTACTATTTTTAAAGTACAAAGTGAAATGGTAAAGGTTATGAGAGAGTTCTTATATAGTAAGGATTTTATGGAAATTCATACACCAAAGTTAATAGGGGCAGCAAGTGAGTCAGGTAGTGAAGTATTTGAGGTTAAGTATTTTGATAGAAAAGCATATTTAGCTCAGTCGCCACAATTCTATAAACAAATGGCTATGGCTTCTGGATTTGAGAGGATTTTTGAAGTTGGACCGGTATATCGTGCAGAAAACTCTAATACAAGTCGTCATACAACAGAGTTTACTGGATTTGATTTGGAATTTAGTTATATTAACTCTTATGAGGATGTCATGGATTTGGAAGAAGAGCTTCTTACACATATGTTACGACATATTCATGAAACATATGGGGAGCAGATTAAGTCAACATATGGACAAGATGTTATTGTTCCAGAAGGTAAATTTCCACGTATTACACTAGCAAATTTATATGTAGAACTAGAAAAACGATATGGATATAAAACAGATGATGTTTTAGACTTAACTACTGAAGCAGAGAGATTAGCATATAAATATGCAATGGAAGAATATCATAGCGAGTTTATCTTTGTTACAGATTATCCTAGTGAAAAGCGTGCTTTCTATCATATGCGAAAGAATGGCGTTCCACAAGGGTATGACTTAATATGGCGAGGTGTCGAAATTACAACTGGTGCGCAAAGAGAGCACAGATATGATGTATTAGTTAAGCAAGCAGAAGAAAAAGGATTAAAGAAGGATGTTGAATTTTATTTAGAATTCTTTAAGTATGGATGTCCCCCTCATGGTGGATTTGGACTTGGAGTAGATAGACTTACAATGTTATTACTAGGTCTTCCTTCTTTAAAAGAATCGATGTTTATTTTTAGAGGACCTAATCGACTAAATCCATAATATAAAAAATTGTGAGTCCCACAATTTTTTTGTCGATATTTGTATGACTATTTTTGTTGTTACTATGAGTACTTTCATTTATAATAATTCACTGGATATATCAAAAGTGTTAGTGTGTTTCCTTTTTAATTAAGTAATTTTTTAATATTTATAATGTGGAAAATTTCTTTATTTACAAACCTCTAAATCAAATTTTGTTTTCTAAACATTAGCATTTAGGTATATCCTTTCATTATATATTTATTCATTATGACCTTATAATTTTAGGATATAGTGTTGTCGATATTTGTATGATTATTTTTGTTGTTACTATGCGTGTGTTCATTTATAATAATGCACTGGATATACCAAAAGCGTTAGTGCACTCCTTTATTTATATAGAGGAGGTGATTTTTATGACGAAGAGAGAAAAATTTTGTCTCATGTGATAATCCTCCTATTTATTCTAGTATTTTTATTACTGTTTAAATAGAAAAAACACACTAGCGCTCATGTGAGTGATTAGTGTGTACAACCCAATAAAGGAGTATACCTAACCTACCATATTAGGTATATCCTTTTATAATATATTCAAGTTTCCTTGACACATTCATCGTATCACAAAAAAATTTATTTTACAATAGATTTTTTGAATAAGTCAAAGCATATATTTTTATAATTTATAGTTGCTATAAAATGGCTTGAATATAGCTTTAATCGTTATTATAGGATTGCGAAAACCATATATTTATAGTATAATCGAAAGTAGTTTGAAAGGGTGAGTTTATGCTAGAGAGATTAGAAGCAATTGAAGCTCGTTATAATGAAATTAATGAAGAACTAATGAACCCAGAAGTGATATCTAATGTAAAGAAAACTTTGGAACTTACAAAGGAGCAAGCAGGGCTTAGAGAGGCTTATGAAGCTTATTTGCAGTATAAGAAATTAGAACAAAGTATTGTAGACGCTAAAGAGATGGTTAAAGATCCAGAACTTGGTGAAATGGCTCGTGAAGAATTAAAAGAGTCAGAGGAAGCTTTGGAAAAATTAAAATCAGATTTGGAAATCATATTGCTCCCAAAAGATCCTAATGATGGGAAGAATGTTATTTTGGAAATCCGTGGTGCTGCTGGTGGAGATGAAGGAAATATATTTGCTGGAGACCTTTTTGATATGTATAAACATTATTCGGAAAAGCAAGGATGGAGTACCGAAATTAATGAGGAATATCCATCAGAGGCTGGAGGGTATTCTCTTATCAGTTTTACAGTAAAAGGTGATAATGTTTATTCTAAACTAAAGTATGAGAGTGGTGCACATAGGGTACAAAGAGTACCAGCAACAGAAACACAAGGAAGAGTTCATACTTCTACGGCGACAGTACTTGTTATGCCAGAAGCAGAGGATTTTGATTTTGAACTTGATATGAGTGAAGTTCGTATTGATATTACGAGGGCCTCTGGGTGTGGAGGACAGGGAGTTAATACGACAGATAGTGCTGTTCGTCTTACCCATATTCCAACAGGACTTGTTGTTTATTCTCAAACAGAACGTTCTCAAATTAAAAATAAAGATAAAGCGATTAAAATTTTAAAAACTCGTTTATACGATTTAAAACTTCGTGAGAAGGAAGAACAAGAGGGTGCAGAGCGTCGTAGTAAGATAGGTACTGGGGATCGTTCTGAAAAAATTCGTACGTATAATTATCCACAAAATAGGGTAACGGATCATAGAATTGGTTTTACAATAAATACACTTGATAGAGTTATGCAGGGGGATTTGGATAAGGTCATTGAGGCACTGATTACAGAGGATCAGGCTCGTAAATTAAGAGGTGAGTAGTATGAAGGGAGAATTTGTTTTTGTAATTGGTTCTACTGGATGTGGGAAATCTACCTTAATTAAAATGTTATATCGTGAAGAAAAGCCAACGAGTGGGAAAATTTTAATTGATGGTCTTAATGTTGGGAAATTGAAAATTATACCAAAGAATTATTCTATGTATTGTGAGTTGTTTACTCTTTTAGAAGAAATTGGTGGGAGTAAATATAGGGATTTTGCCAGTGTATCTGAGTTTTTTTATTCTAAAATTGCAGAAAATGGATTTGGAAAGTTGCAAAAAAAATATCCAAATATTAATGCTACTGTAACTTACGATGAGTTAAAATCTGCTTTACAAGAGGCAAATATCTTAAAGTTAGAACAAGGACGATATGCATTGGATATTGATGGCTATCAAAATTACATTGAGTGTGAAAGAGTCAGAGATGAAGTAATACAAGAAGAGAAAACTGTTTATAGAGCTATTGAAAATGATTTTAGTGTACCTGATGTAGAGCTTCAAAAAGCGAGAGTAAAAGTTAAAGAAATGATAAATAGAAATGTGTAATTTCTATTTTATAATGGTATGTGAGTTATGACTGATATAGAATATTTAGAAAAATATTATCAAGGGAATATAGATGATGCATTAATACGACTTGATAATGGAGAACCTGTTCAATATATTGTTGGAAATGTTGATTTTTATGGATATAATTTTATTGTAAATAAAAATGTTTTAATACCTAGATTTGAAACGGAAGGACTTGTTGAAAAAACAATTCATTATATTCGTAAATATTTTGCTTTACATGATTTGAATGTAATCGATTTAGGAACTGGGAGTGGTTGTATTGCAATTACTTTGAGTAAGGAATTATCTTTAGATATCGATGCAGTTGATATATCTTCTGATGCACTTATGGTTGCAAAGAAGAATAATGATAGAAATCAGGCTTCTGTACATTTTATGGAAGGGGATATGTTATCTGGAATTCAGAAACAATATGATGTTATTATTAGTAATCCGCCTTATATTTCTTATGAGGAAGAAATACAAGATATCGTAAAAAATAATGAGCCACATCTGGCCTTATATGCAGAGGATCATGGATTATATTTTTATAAGAAAATTTTAAATCAAGCTACTACCTGTGTGAAAGATAAATTCTTACTTGCTTTTGAAATTGGTTTTACACAGGCAAATGATATTACTTTGGTTGCAAGACAGTCTTTTCCACATAGTAAGATTTGGATAGAAAAGGATTTACAGGGAAGAGATAGGTTTTTATTCATATATAATAAATAACGCTTGGTAAGGCGTTATTTTTCTTTAAATACATTTTTATCTTTATTGTAAGCAGTAATCCACTTTTCTACAGTTTTTAGTGGAATATCATATTTCTCTGCTGTTTTCTTGGTTGAATTTTTCTTATCAACAATAATTGTAACAATTTTTTGTTTTAACTTTTTTTCATATTTTCTAGGCATATACTTCACATCCTTTTGTTAAGTATAACAGATTATTTTTAATATTTCTATTGATAAATAGTCTTTGTTTTTGCCAATTTTTGGAAATCACTTGGCGAATTTTACATCTTCGTTTGATATATTGAAAATAATTCCAACCATTATCATGTAGCTTAGTAGACTGGATCCTCCATAGCTGATAAAGGGCAGAGTGATTCCTGTAATGGGCATTAGGCCAAAGGTCATTCCGATGTTTTGCAATTGTTGATAGATAAGCATTCCTAAAATTCCCCCAATGATATATTTATTGATGTTAGAGTGACTATGTATTGCTGTTAGGGACAATCGTATATCAAAGAAGGCAATTAATGATAACAGTAGTAAGCAACCGATAAGTCCAAAATTGCTTGCATATACAGCAAAGATAAAGTCTGTCTGTGCTTCTGGAAAGTAAATTGGTGTTTGTCTAAATCCATGGCCAAAAAGTCCGGCAGAGCCAATTGCTGTGATTCCATTTGTTAATTGAAACCCACTTTTGTTGGACCAGTCTAATAGCCTATCGACGCGTAAAAAGAAACTTGTTCCAAATATTTTAATGAATAAATCGGTATTCATAAAGTATATGATTAGTACACTTCCTACTCCTATACCAAGGCACAGAAATAGTAATACAAACCAACGATATCGAATTCCTCCAATAAATAGCATAACAACAGAAATGAGTAGGTAAATTAATACAACTCCAGTATCTGGTTGTAGAAAGGTTAGGATGCATGGGATAATGATGATAATACCCGCTTTCATTAAGAATATGAATTCTTCTTTGATTGTGGGATTTGAAAAATTCTGATGAAAATCATGAATCATTTTGGCTAGTGTTAAAATTAAGATAATCTTCATAAATTCACTTGGTTGTATAGTTCCAATTCCTTTGATTGTATACCAGCATTTGGCATCATTAATACTTGTTCCAAAAAAGAAAAGTCCAAATAAGCTGATGTTTCCAATAATATATAAAATCCAAATATGTTTTAGTATACCTCGGTTTCCTAAAATCAACATGCAATATACAATAAACCCTCCAACTAGATACCATATAGCTTGTTTCATTGCTAAATTTTGATATTCCTCTTTTAAAATGGTTTGTGAACTATAGATAGTAATAATACTAATGATAGCAAAGAGTAAGATGCAGATAAAAATTGATTTGTCTATTTTATATTTGAATATTGTTTTCATATATAATCACCATATGCCCATATTACAATAAAAATTGTTCTTGTACAATCAAATCTACATATACTGACAAAGTTTTTATCTTGTTTGTATACTAAAATGATGTCATTTTCGGTGAAATAAACCCATGACCTTTTACGTTTTGATTGGTTCATGTTATAATGAGAGTAGGATAAATAGGGTTATAACAGAGGAGTGGGATTTTGAAAAGGTTAGATAAAATATATAATTGGACCATATTTATTATTCTTTGTTTAATTACAGGATTCATTCTTATGTATCATGAACCATTCCGTGATGAGGTACAAGCATGGGATATTGCTAGGGATTTATCCGCTTTTGATATTTTTAAACAGATGCATTTTGAGGGACATCCCTGTTTGTGGCATTTCATTTTATTTCCTTTTGCAAAGTTAGGATGCCCTATTTATGTAGTTTCTTGGATTAGTTACTTTATTATGATGGTTACAGCTTTTTTAATTTTATTTAAAGCACCTTTTTCTAAATTGGTAAGAACAGTTCTTGTTTTTAGTTCACCATTTATCTATTATTATTCTGTAATCTCTAGGAATTATTGTTTGATTGCTTTTTGTATTACATGTATTTGTTTATTGTATCAAAAACGTAGTGAACGACCTTTACTTTATGGGGTGTTATTATTTCTCTTATTTAATACACATGTTATGATGGCTGGTATGGCTAGTATTTTGTTATTTTTCTTTATACTAGAGACTTTTATAAACTGTATTAAGAATCGGAGAATTTCTTGGAAACATGGAATTGGCTGTTTAATTGGGTTTTTGGGTGGTATTGTTTTATGTTTACAACTGGTAGGTAGTTATTCTGATAATTCTTTGGTGCAAAGTATTGGAACTAGTAATTATGGGCCTTTTACTTTTTTAGAATTTTGTAATCTTTTTATGAGTGGCTATAATATGGAATTTTATTATATTACTGGGTATAATTTTGCATGGGAATATTTTTACATTATTGTAGGATTTCTTCTTCTTATTTTATGTGTGAACATGTTTATACATCCAAAGGATACAATTTTATTCGTTATTTCTTATGCCTTTTATTTATTTGTGAGTGTGGTGCTCTTTTATAGCATTACCCCAAGGGCTATTATTATTATATTTTTATTAATGTTTGTTGCATGGATTTGTAAGGAAGAGGAGATAACACCAAGTAAGGGGCGAATATTTTCTATTATAAAAAAATATTCTATCTGTGAATATGCTTTACAGGGATTATTGCTTTTATTTTGTATGCTTTCGATTCCTTACGGGATAAAGGCGGCTTATAATGACATTCAGCATACAATGACAGATGCTCCGTTCATAGCTGCATTTATTGAGGAACATATTGAAAGTGATGCTATAATTTTATCCACAAATGAGAATATGACTGGAGTGATTCAGGGATATTTGAAAAATAGAAAGTTTTATAGTGTAGAGAACCAAAGGTACTTTTCTTTTGTAACCTGGGATAAGAGTTTGAATACCGATCTTTTTTCAAGTGACTTTGATGTTGCAGTTGCTAACACCTCTTCCTCGGCTTATGTTTTGTATGTCCCTAATATTAGTGGGGGAACAGATGATACAATACAAAATCTTGAAGAATCTGGAAGATTAGAATTGGTATATGAGAGTGCTTCAGAGTTCTTTTACTGGAATTCTAATCAGGAATTTGTTAAATTTAAATTATATAAATTATTGTGGTAAGGAGAATGTTATATGAAAAAGAAAAAAGTAGTTATTGTAGGTGCAGGTCCAGCAGGACTGACGGCTGCCTATACATTGTTAAAAGCGAGTGATGAATATGATGTTACTATTTTGGAGGCAGATGATGTAGTAGGTGGGATTTCAAAGTCTGTATCTTTTGATGGGTATCGTTTGGATACAGGAATTCATCGCTTTTTTTCAAAGGATGATCGTGTAAATGATTTGTGGCAGTCACTTCTTCCTGTACAGGGAGCGTCTTCTTATGAGGATAGGAAGTTGCATATTTCGAAGCCTCTTGTAAAAGGTGGACCCAATCCGGAAAAAGATGAAAATGTATTTTTGATTCGTAATCGTTTAACACGTATCTATTATATGAAAAAGTTTTTTAATTATCCAGTCACTTTGAATAAAGATACAATTGTCAATATGGGAGTAAAGATTACTTTTGTTTCTGGATTTAGTTATTTGAAATCTTGCATTGTAAAGAGAAAGGAAGATTCACTGGAGAATTTCTATATTAATCGATTTGGTGAGAAACTATATGGTATGTTTTTTAAAGATTACACAGAGAAAGTTTGGGGTAGAAGCCCTAATAATATATCAGCGGATTGGGGTAGTCAACGTGTTAAAGGAGTCTCGATTAAGGCTGTTTTGAAGGACGCTTTTTTAAGCAAAATCGGAAAGAAAGATACAAAAAATGGAGAGACTTCTCTCATTGACCAATTTTATTATCCAAAATTAGGAGCAGGGCAAATGTGGGAGGTTTTAGCAGAAAAGGTAGAAACTTTGGGTGGAACGATTTTGCTAAATCATAAAGTGACAAAAGTATATTCTAAAAATAAGCAGATATATGCAGTGGATTGTTGTATGAATAGTAAAATCAAAAATATGAAGTGTGATTATTTTATTTCCTCTATGCCAGTTCGAGATTTATTTTTAGGACTTGATGGAGAAAAAATACCAAAGAAGGTATATAATGCAGCAGTTCATTTACCATATCGTTCTTTTATGGCTGTTGGGGTTGTTGTTGATAAAATTAATTTGCGAAATCAAACTAAAATTCCTACACTTGCGAATGTAATCCCAGATCATTGGATTTATATGCAAGAACCTGAAGTTAAAATGGGACGAGTTCAATTTTTTAACAATTGGTCTCCATATCTTTTTCCAGATAAGAAAAAGATGGAGAAAGAAGAGCTTGTTACTTTTGAATATTTCTGTGATGAAGATGATCAATATTGGAATATGTCTGATGAGAAATTTGTTCGTTTTGCTGTAGGAGAAGCGATTCAAATTGGTCTTTTAAATGACTTCAGTCAAATAAAACATAGCATTCGTATTAAAGTTCCAAAAGCTTATCCAGCATACTTTGATACTTATAGTGAAATGCCTAATATTATAAAGTATTTAAACACTTATTCAAATCTATATTGTATTGGTAGAAATGGCCAACATAAATACAATAATATGGATCATTCAATGCTCACTGGTATGGAAGTTGCAAGTGTGATTGTAGATGGAAGTAATGATAAAAGTTCTATTTGGAGTGTTAATACAGATAAGTCATATCATGAAGAAAAGAAGTAGTCTTTTGGATATCTTACTCACTAATTATTGTCAATGAGAGGGTACATATAACAAAATACATCTAGAATAGTGGATGTATTTTTTATATGAGAAGGAAATGGTAATAAAACCTCGTATGTTACTATTGAGGTGTAGGATGAAAATAAAAGAACTAAAAATACTAGAATTAACATCAGATACTGTATTCAAAGCATTTATGATGAGTGAAAAAACAAATATATGCAAAGCAAGAATGATTCACTTAATTACAGGGCTTGATGAAGAATTATTAAAGAATGCGGACTATCAAAGTATAGAACTTCCAGTACCCCATAAAGAAAGTAAAGTCTATAAAACAGATGTGATAGTAAAAATCGATAAACATCTATTATCGATTGAAATGAACCAGGCATATTATCCTGGGTTACCAAAGAAGAATGCTCAGTATCTAAAAAAGGTAGCAGGAGAATCTTATGAAACAGGAGAAACATATGATGATCGAATGATTATACAATTAAATTTTGATTGTTATGATCAATATAAAAGGAATAAGCTAATTTATAGGTTTCAAATGATGGAAACAGTGGATCATTTTATAGATGATGAAAACTATAAAAATATAATATCAATCTAGACAGTGTAAGGCGAAAATGTTATACTAATGATGCAAATGAAGAATTAATCAATATATTAAAAATATTCACAGCCAAGAGTGAATGTGAACTAGAAGTATTGAGGGGAGAAAATTATATGAATGATGCAATAGATGAAATTAAGAGATTGTGTCAAGATAAGAATATTATAGGATTATATGATGCAGAAGCAGTTGCAAGGAAAGAGATGAATAGTAGACTTGAATATGCATTAGAACAAGGGCTAGAACAAGGAATTGAGCAACAGACTATATTCATAGCAAGAAATCTAAAAAATATAGGAACACCTATTGAGGATATAGTGAAAGCGACAGGACTATCTAAAGAAGAGATAGAAGAACTATAAAATTGTAAAAATAATTTGTTTATTGACATATACCCACCTCCCCATTGATAAATGGGGTACAATGGGGTCCATAACTAAAAAGTAGATTGATATAGTGGTTTTGGCAAGTACAAAAGTAGTTATTGGTGTACCTATAAGTAATAGAAATCCTTATTTTATAAGTCCTTTATTGTTTCGTGGAGTATTCCTATATCTTGTTGTAACTAAAAACTAATTTTAGGAGAAAAATTATGAAATATGAAGATTTTTATAGATAAGTACAATTACGTGAGAAAAAGCCAAATTTAAAAAATGAACTAATTGTTAAAAAGGTTCTTTTGAAATTATCAAAAAAAGATTTACCATATCCTATTATAGAACAATTTAGTGAATCCTTATTATATAATTACTTTTATTTAAAAGGTACAGAATATGAGATGGAATTTAATGAGCTGTTAAATTTATATAAGTTTAATTATTCTATGTCGATTCATAATGCCATATACTATTTATTGGCAACGAAGAATGAATATACCAATTGTATTAATCCTTTAAAATGGCCAGGTGTGTATGAGATACATATAATTGATTCAAAATATGTTTTGAAAACAATTATGGGAGAAATTGAGGTATACAAAGCGAGTGAGCAATTTTCAACTATAAATTCTAGGTATATTTTTGATAGGAAATTAATGGGGAAATGTTATGAAAGAACCTATGATTTTGTTAAAGAAAACAAGGATTATCAAGTTATTTTATCTTATATGCCCAATTTCTTCTGTGGTGGGAACTATCATGCTTATTTAGAAAAGGGTAATCAGGTATTAGATATTGCATCAAATGCTTTATACTCTTCTAAAGAATCAATTAGTAAAATATTTAGAGGGGAAGAAATTGCAAAATTATCATATCATCAAATTGAAAAGAAATTTAGCTATATAAAAAAAGAATTCCTAGAATAAATAGTAAACAAAAGTTATTAACATTAACTTTATACTATGATAAAAAAATGTAATGATTTTTGGTATAAGTTATATTCTATGGGAGTCTATGATACAATACATCTAGAACAATAGATATATTTTATATGAAAAAAGATTTGCACTGATAGAATTACTCGTACGAATTATTATATTAGCAATTATAGCGTTTATTGCAGTACCAATGGTACTCGATATAGATAGGGAAGGTTAGAAGGGGAGCTTTTGAACTGGGTTTAAATACTGTTACAAAGGCTATAGAATTAAAAGATGCCTCCATCTCAGACTACTAATTTTGCTTATTCTAGAGGTGGAATGGTGATATTGAGTTTTAAATTAGTATGGGAAGTGGGAATATATTTTATTTTCCTATAAATTATACTTGCTCATATCCTACTTGTGTTACTCTACAGAGTTTAAGAAGGGTACTATATAGTAACAAAAGTTTATGATGCTGGAGGTGCTTGGATTATGAAAATATTTGTCTCTCCATATACAATATTTGGGTGAATCATATAAAGTTTTACTATAGTAGGTAATGTGGTATATTCAATTTGAAAATATATGAATGGGATTCTAATTAGAGTAATAATTGCAGTACATTTTATTAAATAAAAATGTGAAAAAGTCAAAATATCTTGATAAATTTTATGATATAGTGTAGAATATATTTAGTAAGGTAGGAGGGAATAAATAAAATGAAAAGGGTTTTAGCAATAGGGCTTGTTGGATTAACTTTATTGGCAACAGGTTGTGGATGTAGTAAAAAAGGCGAAGATGGTAATTCAACGAATCCAGAAGTTAATACAGGGACAGTGATTAATACAGCAGAAGACGTTATTAAGGATCAAGAATTCGATGGATTACAGATGAGAAATACAGCTCTTACTGTTACCAATGGTGTTTCAACATTAGTAACTGAGGTTACAAATAATACAGGTGCAGATTATGATTTGGTTGAATTTTCAATTGCTGTAAAAGCAGCGGATGGAAGTATTATGTATACACTTTCTGGATTTGTAGGAGATGTAATACCAAATGGTGAAACTAGGGTTATCTCTAGTTCAGTAGATATTGATTTAAGTGGTGCAACATCTATCGAGTATAGTGTTATAAAATAGTAATTTGTTAGGGCAATATGGTATAGTTAAGTCGTTAATTATATTGTATTGCCTTTTTAAGATTATTATAATGGAAGGAATTGTGAATGTGGATGTTGAATGAGAAGAAGTTGAAGTATCAGTACATTATTTATGGTATTATTCTTTTATTATATTCTAGTATTATGATATATTCTATTTTTTATCATGAATTTTGGCGTGATGAATTTCAGGCATGGAATATTGCTAGAGATTTGTCTTTTATTGATATTATAAAGCAGATGCAGTGGGAAGGTCATCCTTGTTTGTGGCACATAATCTTAATGCCATTTGCTAAACTAGGTTTTCCCCCAATTACTATGGGATTTGTTAGTTTTGGATTTATGTTGGCGACTGCAGCTATTATCTTATTTAAATCTCCATTTCACTTACCTGTTAAAATAGCCATTGTTTTTTCTTCTCCGTTTTTGTATTTTTTCAGTGTGAATAGTAGGGTGTATGCTATTATCCCATTTTTATTGAGTCTTTTATGTCTGACTTATTCAAAACGACTAGAGAGACCGTGTTTATATGCATTCATTTTGGCTTTACTTGTCAACTCGCATATTATAATGTCTATCTTCGTTGGTATTATGTCGTTGTTATTTTTTATAGAGACTATTTGTAGTAAGAGGCATGATTTTAATAAGAAAAAGTATATTGTTCCTATTTTAATTATTCTGGCTGGTGTTTTGGTATGTTATTTACAAATTAGTCATAGTTTGTGGAATAACTCAATTGTAACGGGTATTATGGATGATAGTGGGTATTATTCTGAAAATTCATTTCAAAATTTCCTTTATACACTTTTATATGGATTTATGAATGAGGTGAATTCGTTTATTGGTGTATATATTATGGAGTTTTCTAAATTATATATTATATTAGGAGTATTTTTCCTTATTTTACTAGTTGGACTTATATTTTCATTTAAGTATACCTTGATTGTTTTTGTTTCTTATCTATTTTTGTTCTGTGTACATACATTTATATGGTTTTCATTACCACCAAGAACGTTAATGATTCTTTTTTACATAATGTTTGCTGCTTGGATTTTATATCATGATTATTGTGAAAAAGGAAAGACATCATTTAGGGTATTTTATGTATGGGAAGTTATTTTGGTTATTTTTTGTTTTATATCAATTCCTTATGGTTATAAAACTTTGAAGTATGATATAGAGAATCCTGTTTCGGGAGCTTTAGATACTTCTTTATATATTGAAGAGAATTTAGAGAGTGCTTCATTTATTTGTCCAGTGGATTATGTTGCGACTTCTGTTACGGGTTATATTCATCGTAATATTTTCTGGAGTAATATACGTTATGATAATTTTACATTTGTTCCTTGGGATGAATATTGGAGAAAATATGTAACGTATGATGATTTTGTAGATGGAATACGATATTATGTGAAACGACATGATAATGTTTATATTTTATATAGTAGATATTTTTTATTTGAATATGATTCATATATGGATGAATTACTTGACCAGGGTTGGATTGAACTCATTTATACAAGTCCTGTAGGTTTGAATTCAGAATCATATTGGATTTATGAAATTACGGATGCATTTAATTTGGACACCCTTTGATAGGTGTCTTTTTCGTAAAAGTTATTTATTCTTTAAATGAATTTTGCTATAATGATATTGGTGGAAGTTATGAATGAGAAATTAGAATTATTATTACGTCAAATTGGTATAGAGGAACAATTTTATTCTTATTTTGAAAAGGGTGTTCTTTCTAAAATAGTTGGGAATCGAGCAAAGGATACTTATGTATTTTTCATAGAGTTGCCAACTAATTTACCAGTTTCTTTATATACGCATTTTTTAGAATTGCTTACGTCTACATATTCTAATTTTTCTGTGAATATTTCTATAGAGGTAAAGTGTATTAATCAGGATTTAATTGCGGAGTATTATCGTTATTTTATTGATTTATATAGTAAAAATTCTCCTTTATTACAAATGTTTTTGGATAAGCCTATTTATGTAAAGGAAAAACTTCATATTGTATTAAATAATTTAGCAGAGAAAATGAAATTTGATAGTATTCAGCTGTCCCTTGAAAAGGATTTGCACACATGTGGTTTTTCATATCAGATTGAAACTATGATTGATGCAGAGAGGGATTTAGAAACTATTGAAGAAATTCATAAGGAACTAGAGGCTCCTGTAATTATACCAGAAGTAAGTGAGGAAACTCCTTCAGTGAATGAAGGCAAGAAGCGCTTTATTCCAAAGGATTATAAGCGGTCACCTTTAATTAGTGATCCAGAAAATCAAAAGATTATTGTTGGTAGAGAAATTGATGATACTCCTGTTCGACTTGATACCGTAGTAAGCCCTGGAGGGACTGTTACCATTGAGGGATATATATTTGCAGATCCAGATTTCCGTGAAACTAAAACAGGCCTTCATATTATTTCTTTAAAAATAACAGATTTTACTGATAGTATTTATGGGACACTTTTTGTACATGATGATGATGAATTCAATATTATCGCTAAAAAGATAAAAAAGAAAACATGGCATAAAATACGTGCTACTGTAAAAGATAAAGACCAATATAATCAAGATATTAGTCTTACGATTCGGGATATTAATACTTTAGAAAAGTCTTTTGAACAAAAGATTATTGATGATGCTCCTATAAAAAGAGTAGAACTTCATGCCCATACAATGATGAGTGGTATGGATGGAGTTACCAAATTGGATTTGGGAAAACATACTTGTGAACTTGTGGAAAAAACAATTGAAATGGGATATAGGGGAGTTGCAATTACAGATCATAGTGGCTGTCAAGCATTTCCTATCTCGTTTGGAATTATAAAGTCTTATAATAAAAAGATTCGTAAAGATATACAGGCTAAAATAGAGGAGTTAGAAAGTAAGATAGCGGAAGAAGATGATGATGGTGTTAAGACAGAATTACAACGTGAACTAGATCAACAGAGGGAATTGCAAAAAAATCCTCCTATTTTTAAGGGATTGTATGGAACAGAGCTTACCCTTGTAGATGATACTGTAAATATTGTTGTACGTCCTACGGATGCACCACTTATGGATAGTACTTATGTTGTATTTGATACAGAAACTACTGGTTTTAATGCAGGTGGGGCTGATCAGATGATTGAGATTGGTGCTGTTAAAATCCAAAATGGGGATATTATTGACCGTTTTGATGAATTGATTGATCCAGGGAGACATATTCCAGATAAGATTACAGAACTTACCTGTATTACAGATGAAATGGTTCAAGGAAAAGATAATGAAGAAGAAGTTACAAAAAGATTTTTATCATGGGCTTCGGATGCACCAATGGTTGCGCATAATGCCAAATTTGATATTTCGTTTATTGAAATGGCAATGAAAAAATATAATCTTGGAACTTTTCAAAATACTGTGATTGATACGCTTGAACTTTCTCGTACACTTGATCAAGGATATGCGAGACATGGACTTTCTGCATTGGTAAAACGTTATAATGTACCATGGGATGAGGATGCTCATCATAGGGCAGACTATGATGCTGAAGGAACAGCACTTGTTTTTCACAAGATGTTAAAGAAATTAGAAGCACAAAAATATGAGAAAATCAGCGATTTGGATAAACTTATTTCTAAGGATGAAATTTATAAGTTTGGTCGTACGTTTCACTTTAATGCTATTGCACTTAATAAAACAGGGCTTAAGAATTTATTTACGATTATTTCTCTTGCTAATACGGTGTATTTATATAAGACTCCTAGAATTCTTCGTAGTAAACTAGAGGAACTTAGAGAAGGCCTTATTATTGGTAGTGGATGTTACGAGTCTGAAGTCTTTACTGAAGCTAGGAGTAAAGAGGGAGAAGAATTAACCAATATTATTAACTTTTATGATTATGTAGAGGTACAGCCACCAGAGGTATATGATCATTTATTACAACTTGGAGATTTTAAGGATAAGGGAGAACTTGAAAGTCATCTTAAAAAAATTGTTGATGCAACAATATCTGCAGGAAAGATTATTGTTGCAACGGGGGATGTTCATCACTTTACTAGAGAAGATAAAATCTATAGGGAAATTATTGTCAATCAAAAAGTTCCTGGGGGCGGAAGACACCCTCTTGCGAAAAAGGATATTAAAAATATACCATCACAACATTTTAGAACGACTAGGGAAATGTTAAATGATTTTGCTTTTTTAGGTACTGATTTGGCATATGAGATTGTAGTTACAAATACCAATAAGGTCCTTGATATGGTAGATGAGATTGAGGTAATTCCAGATACTGGTGGGACACCGTTTTCCCCAAGGGTAAAAAGCGATGATGGAGGAAGTTATCTAGATTGCCCAAGGGTGGTTACAGACCTTGTATATGATAAGGCAAAGGATTGGTATGGAGAACCTCTACCATATTCAATTGAAGAGAGAATTGCAACTGAATTATATGGAGATATTGTATTAAATTCTATTAAGAGTAAGCTTACTGATTTAAATGGAGAGACTCTTCAAAAGGAAGCATTTAAGAGACTTCATGAAGTTATTTTAGAGGGTAGTGATGCCGTAAAATCACTTGTACGTGAGTATTTAAAAGAAACATCAGAAGAGACTTTAAGTGAAGAGGAGTTAGATAAGAAATTAAAGAAATCACTTGGTGGTGTCATCGGAGCGGGTTTTGATCCTATTTATCTGATTGCACAAAGGCTTGTAAAACACTCCAATGATGAGGGTTTCCTCGTTGGATCTCGTGGTTCTGTAGGTTCAAGTTTTGTGGCAACAATGATGGGAATTACAGAGGTTAACCCGTTATCTGCACATTATCGTTGTAGTAAGTGTAAAATGAGTATCTTTGAAGATGAGAATGGAACTTCACTAGGAGCTACCTATTCTTCTGGGTTTGATTTGCCGGATAAAATGTGTCCACACTGCAATATTCCTTTATTAAAAGATGGTCAGGATATGCCGTTTGCGACTTTTCTTGGATTTAATGCTGATAAGGTTCCAGATATTGATCTTAATTTCTCTGATTTGAATCAAGCAAGTACGCATGCGTATACGAAGGTACTGTTTGGTGCGGATAATGTATATAGAGCGGGGACCATTGGTACTGTGGCTGATAAGACAGCCTTTGGATTTGTTAAAGGGTATTGTGAAGAAAAAAATATTGTGATGCGAACTGCTGAAGTGGAGCGTTTAGCACAAGGATGTACAGGCGTTAAAAGAACGACAGGACAGCACCCTGGGGGAATTGTCGTTATTCCTGATTATATGGATTGCTTTGATTTTACACCATTTCAATTTCCAGCAGAGGACCCAACTTCTGCATGGAGAACAACACACTTTGATTATCACTCTATTGAAGAATGTGTTTTAAAACTAGATATTCTAGGCCATTCTGATCCAACACAACTCCGTCTAATCCAATTACAATCTGGTACGGATATTATGAAAGTGCCAATGGATGACAAAGATACGATGAGTATATTTACTTCTACCGATGCGTTAGGTGTTACCAAAGAACAAATTATGTGTAACACAGGAACGCTTGGTATTCCAGAATTTGGTACCCCTTTTACGATTAAACTTGTTGAAGATACAAAACCTACAACATTCGCAGAGCTTGTCAAAATCTCAGGTCTTTCACATGGTACTGATGTTTGGCTTGGGAATGCACAAGAGCTGATTCAAAATAATGTTGTTCCGTTTAAGGAGACGATTGGCTGTCGTGATGATATTATGGTGTATCTAATGTATAAGGGTGTTAAACCAATTAAGGCATTTAAAATTATGGAGTTTGTTCGTAAAGGAAAGGCCAGTAAAGATCCTGAAACCTGGAAAGAACATAAGAAAATAATGGAAGACGCCAATATTCCAGATTGGTTTATTGGCTCTTGTCAAAAGATTAAGTACATGTTCCCTAAGGCACACGCGGCTGCTTATGTCATCAGTGCCTTCCGTATTGCATGGTATAAAGTGCATATGCCAGTTTATTTCTACGCTTCTTGGTACTCATCAAAAGCAACAGATGTAGACGTTGAAGCAATGATTCATGGATATG
The DNA here is from genome assembly GCA_910584305.1 of uncultured Bacilli bacterium. Taxonomy (GTDB): domain Bacteria; phylum Bacillota_I; class Bacilli_A; order RF39; family UBA660; genus CAKPTA01. Next base: position 62,015 of record CAJTZW010000003.1, on the reverse strand, counting down.
ATGCGATAAAAACGAGAATTATTGAAATTCAAAATAAAGGATATGAAGCTACGAACAAAGAAAATGGTCAGCTTGAAAGTTTAAAGATTGCTTTGGAAGCGACGGCAAGAAATATGAAGTTTTTAAATATTGATTTGTATCAAAGTGAGGCGATGGTATGGAAAGCTGTTAGTGATACAGAAGTATTGCCTCCCTTTAATGCGATTGATGGTCTAGGAGAGGCTGTTGCGCAAAATATAGTTGCAGAACGTGAAAAAGGCGAATTTATCAGTATTGAAGATTTACAAAAAAGAGCTAAAATATCACAAACACTTATTGATAAAATGCGTATGATGGGAATTTTAGATGGAATGGATGAATCTAGTCAATTAACATTATTTTAAAAATTCTACTATTTGTAGGATTTTTTTTAGGTTTTGTTGTTATTTATATAGAATGATATGATAAAGGAGGACACTATGAATAATATCGTTACTGAAATGGAAATTGAGAATATATATATATGAAGTGTATGGAAAGCAAGTTATGTTGGATAGTGAAATATTCGTAACCAAATGACACGAAAGGATTGTGAATTATGGATAAAGATAATGTAAAAATCCAAATGGTAGTAAAAGAACAAATTATTAATGCAATAAGAATAGATAATAAGGAATATATTTCTTTAACAGATTTGGCAAGATATGCCGATAGCTATGATCCAAGATATCCTATACAAAATTGGATGAGAAATAAAGATGTGATTTCATACTTAGGATTATGGGAAAGCATTCATAATGAAAATTTCAAAGGTGTCGAATTCGACACGTTTAAAAACGAAGCTGGTAGTAATAAATTTAAAATTTCTCCGCAAAAGTGGATTAAGGAAACAAATGCAATTGGAATGATTTCAAAGTCTGGTAATAATGGTGGAACGTTTGTAAGAAGTGATATTGCGTTAGAATTTGCAAGTTGGTTAAGTCCGGAATTTAAGCTATATGTAATTCAAGAGTTTCAAAGACTAAAGAAAAATGAAGCATATCAAAATAAAATAGATTGGCATGCTAATAGAATCTTAGCTAAAGTTAGTTATATAGTTCATACTGATGCTATAAAAAGTATGATTGTTCCTACGTTAACAGAAAAACAAAAGAAATTTGCATATGCAGAAGAAGCAGAAGTTTTAAATGTCGCATTATTCGGTATAACTGCTAAAGAATGGAGAGATAATAATCCACAATTAGCAGAAGAAGGAAATATGAGAGATTACACAGACTTACTTCATTTAGTAATATTAAGTAATTTAGAAAATATTAATTCTGAACTAATTAAAATGGGAATACCGCAATCTGAAGATTAATTGATTAAATGATATTGCTAAAAAACAAATGGAATTATTAAGGAGAAATAACTCTATTAAAAATTTAGAATATATTGAAAATAAAATCAGTAAAAGACAGTTGATAGAAAATGAATGAATTAACAAGTGATGAAAACGTAAAGATTGAAAATTTAATTTATGAAGTAAGAGGAAAACAAGTAATGATTGATAGTGATGTATCTGTTACCAGGTGTAATGGCAATATGGTAAACAAACTATGATATTGGTAAACCAATATCAAGTTGTAATTATAATTTTGCAGACACGTTTGCAAAATTACTTAGATAGGAGAAATATATGATAGTTACAAGTGATTATAATAAATATGATATAGAGAGGTATGAAAAATAGTATGATAACCTTGAAATTATTCACAGTAGAAAGTTTTATATCATTGTGGTGCTTTTTTTAAAGATTTAGGACAAAAGTGTTTTGCAATTAACCGAATTGAAAATGAATCTTTATTAAATGATTTGCTCTATTATATTTGTTGATATGCTATAATAGGTCTAGGTGATAATGTGTTAAAAAAAGTATATATAGAGCTTACCAATTCTTGCAATTTACAATGTGATTTTTGTATTCAAAATAAGCGAGATAAAAAGTTTATGGTCGAAGGTGATTTTTGTAAAATTTTGGATAAATTGAAAGGGCATACAAAATATTTATATTTTCATATTTTAGGTGAACCACTTTTGCATCCACAGATTCGTACATTTATAAAGATGGCCCATGAATCTGGATTTTTTGTGAATATAACGACGAATGGATATTTAATATCCAAGATACATGGTGTTTCTAATTTACGTCAACTTAACATTTCTTTACATAGTTATGATGAAAGATATCATATTTCACTTGATGATTATTTACAGTCTATTTTTACAGTTGTTGATGCGCTTCCTAATACATATATTTCTTATCGTTTATGGGTTAAGAATCAATATACAGAGAAGATTCTAGATATCTTAAATGAACACTATCATACATCTATTAAGGCTTCTGATATTGAAGGGAATGTTACACTTTCTCCTACTGTATTTATTAATTCTTTTCATGAGTTTATTTGGCCCGATTTAGAAAATGAATATTATGTAGTGAAGGGGTCTTGTTATGCACTTCGTGATCATATTGGTATTTTGGTAGATGGTACGATTGTCCCATGTTGTTTAGATAGTAAAGGGGATATTGCTCTTGGAAATATATTTGAGAGTTCTATTGATAGTGTTCTACAAAGTAATCGCGCACTAAAAATGAGGGATGGATTTAGGCGTAGGGAGAAATGTGAAGAACTTTGTCGTCATTGTTCTTTTATTGATACATAGGATTTTAATAGAGTTTTTTTGTATATATTTTGTAGAAGTAATTTTTGTGGTATACTTTAAGTAATCAAAAAGGAGGATATATGAGCTTATATAAATTAGAGAATGTTTCTAAAATTTATCAAAATCAAAATCAGAAAAGTTATGCACTAGAACAAATTGATTTAGAAATTGAAAAAGGAGAGATAGTTGTTATACTAGGCCCTAGTGGTAGTGGGAAATCTACCTTATTAAATTTATTATCGGGTATTGATATTCCTAGTAAAGGAAAAGTATACTTTAATGATACTGAACTGAACCAAATGACTGATGAGGAACTTACAGAGTACCGAAAGAATTATCTTGGCTTTATTTTTCAAAGTTATAATTTGATTGCGAATTTGACGGTAAAGGAGAATATAGAGCTTGGAGAGCATTTGTCAGAATCACCACTTTCCATTGCAGAGATGATTCGTGCAGTAGGGCTAGATTCTCATGCACATAAATATCCGTTTCAACTGTCTGGTGGGCAGATGCAGAGAGTTGCGATTGCAAGGGCTCTTGTAAAAAATCCAGAGGTACTTTTTTGCGATGAGCCAACAGGGGCTCTAGATGAAAAAACGGGTAAGAAAATTCTAAAAACATTAGAGGATATCCATAAGAAGTATCATACAACGATGATTATTGTTACGCACAATCCATCAATCGCTCTTATGGCCAATACTGTGATTCGTATGAATAGTGGGCATATTGTTGAAATTATTCATAATGAAACTGTAGCATCTGCAGAAAGCTTGAGGTGGGCATAATGGGATTATTATTTTTAAATGCATTTAAAGGTCTTAAAAAGAAGAAAATTCAAATGTTTGGAATTGTTGTCATGGTTATGCTATCGACAGCTGTTTATGTAGGAATGAATAGTGCGATTGATCGTTTAGAGAATCAGTATTATGATTATTTGGAGGAACAGAATGTTGAAGATTTGAGTGTTTCTGTTGATGTTGACTATAGTGAGGTATCAAAGGAGGATATAAATTATCTACTTGAAAACCAACTTTCCTCTATAACGGATGATGAGCGTAATATTATAAACTCTTATGTTTGTGCACTTGATATGGATACTTGTTTGATAGAATTTATTTCGAATCCGTTTGACAGTCTTGAATTTGAATATACACTTGATACGATTTTTACCAAATATGGTGCTAAGGAGTATTTACAATCTAAAGTGTTAGATTCTATTCAGGAAAAGTATGATTTTACGTATGAGCTTGAAAAATCTAAAACGAGTAAAGAGGGAGATACTTTATTAAAGGTTTTGCCATTTGCCACAGATGGTATTAATCAAACCTATCTAGTAGAGGGTAGAGAACCTGAAGAAGATAATGAGATTGCTATTCTTCCTGGATATGCGAAGACACATAATATTAAAATAGGAGATTTCATGGAGATTGGTGATGCTACTTATGAAGTGGTTGGTTTTGCTTATGCTCCAGATTATATTTATCCATTAATTTCATTTAGTATGCCGATATTTGATGAGAATAAAAATAATATTGTTCATATGACAGAAAATGCGTTTCATTCCTTTAACGGAATTCGTGACAATGTTTTCTCACTTGTATACAATTTTGATGTTCCACGAAAATTTGAAATAAGTGTTAGTACTTCAGAAGAAGACGATACTACAGAAACAACGGATCCATTTATGGCAATTTTTGAAGATGGGCGAATCTTTATGGATGTAAATACGGTGACACGTATTGGTAGGATCAGTGCATTGCAACTAGAATTTGCTAGTGATCGATTATTTGCAGAATATTTTTTATACTTATTACTTGCTGTATCGGTTGTTATTATTGTAATTATTACAAAGAAGCGTATTGATGATGAGAGGCTTCAAATTGGCGTATTAAAGTCACTTGGGTATAATCGTTTGAGTATTGCAACAAGTTATTTGGTATATCCAATTTTCGGTTCTTTAATTGGTGGAGTTCTTGGATTTATGATAGGAATTTTTGTTCATAGACCAATTGCTAATATGCTAGTTAGTTATTATTGCGTACCTCTGGATCATTTTCAAATATCATTTGGGTATTTGAAAACATCTATTTTTGTCCCAATGTGTATGCTTTCTATTTTAAGTTATTTGATTGCTCTTTTTATGCTTCGTAAGAAACCTCTTTCTTTACTAAAGGAAGGAAGTAATTTAAAGGTAAATATATTTAGTCGTATTTGTAATAAGTTGACTTCTTTTTTACCTTTTCAATCTCGCTTTAAGTATTCTTTGGCATTTCGTTCTTTAGGAAAATTACTCATTGTGACACTTACTTCATTTTGTACAGGGCTTTTAATTGTTCTTACTTTAATTGGAATGAATTTATTTAATAAAGTCATTGATGAATCATTTGCTGGAATTGATTATAAGTATATGGTAAGTGTAAGTGGACCTATGAATGAAGAAATTGGGGATACTTCTTTGACCGATTATGTTTTATCTGCAAGTTTACCTCTTTCTAAGATTATAGATAAAAATGGGGTAGAGAAACCTATTGCAAAAGAGGATGTAAGTTTTTCATTTACGGGTGTAGATCAGGATGCGAAATTTGTGCGTATTTTAAATACAAAAGAAAAAGAGCTGAATTCCCTTTTAATAGAGGACAATTGTATGGTTGTAAATGAAAATGCCAAGGAACTCCTTGGACTTGAGATTGGTGATGAATTAACATTCTCTCATGAAAGTATTGAATTTACATATCAGATTGTTGGTTTTAGTAGTGAATATATGGGGTATGGGGCATATGTAGATAGGGATACATTAAGTGCTAGTCTTGGATTTAGTAATTCTATTTATACGTCAATGTATTCGAATGATGATATGTATCAGAATTTAGATAAACTTTCAAAAGAGGATGCTACCAAAATTGCGAATGTTTTAAGTGTAGAAGATTTAAAACAAAATATTGCAAAACAAATGGATCGTTTTAATGGAAGTATTTATCTGGTAGTAGCGTTCGCGTCTCTTATGGCCTTGATTATTATTGCGGTAATAGCCAATATTGTTGTAGAAGAGAATAAGAAAACGATATCACTTATGAAGGTGATGGGTTATAAAGATAAGAAAATTAGTAGTATTATTTTAAATATTTATACACCATTTATAATTGTTGCCTATTTACTTTCTATCCCAGTTATGATTCAAATTTTAAAGATGATTGTAAAGGCACTGGTTGGTGATATTGAAATGACGATACCAATTACAATCACACCAATGCAGATTATTATTGGTTTAGTGGGCCTTTTGATAGCGTATTATATCGCAATTGCTTTGTCTAAAAGAGTTTTAAAGCGTGTCCCATTATCGATTGCTTTAAAAAGAGAGTAGGTGAATATATGGAAAAGATGATAGAATTAAAACATGTATATAAAACATATACACTTGGGAAAGTGGATAGTCATGCTTTACATGATATTTCACTTTCTATAAATGCAGGGGAAATTGTTGTTATTTTGGGACCCAGTGGTAGTGGAAAAACAACTTTGTTAAATGTAATATCTGGGTTAGATCGTATTTCAAAAGGTAAAATCTTGTATGAAGGAAAAGATATTTCCAGATATGGAGATCATAGAATGACAAGGTTTCGTAAAAAGAATTTAGGTTTTATTTTTCAAACTTATAATTTGTTAGAACACTTGAATGTGTATGAGAATGTTTTAGTGGGAGCTAAGCTAGGTAAATCAAAATCTGATATTGATCAAATTATTGATACAGTAGGTCTTACGAGGCATAAAAAAAAGTATATGTATCAACTTTCTGGTGGGGAGCAACAACGTATATCAATTGCAAGAGCACTTGCTAAACATCCAAAGGTTATGTTTTGTGATGAACCAACGGGAGCCCTTGATGAGAAAACTGGGAAAGTTGTTTTGGAGTCTTTAATTGAAGCGAATGAAAAACTAAAAACGACAATGATTATTGTAACACATAATCCTGGAATCGCTTTCATAGGAGATCGAGTGATAAAAATGAATAGTGGTAAAATTATAGAAGAAATAAAAAATGAGTATAGAACCCCTCCAAGCGAGATTCCTTGGGGATAATAAAAAGTGTTTTTTAAACACTTTTTATTATTTCTCACAAGTAATTCCAAGCTGATTGTATACAGATTCAATGTCATCTACAGATACTTTTCCATTTTTAATTAATTGTTTCATAGATGAATCCATTTCAATCAATTTGTCAGTATCAATTTTTTCATAATCAATATTGATTGTGCTTGTTAGAGTATCGCCATCGATTTTGATATCGTGATCATAGTACTCAATATCTTTAAATGAAGCAGTGGTTTTTTCAAGTTGTTCTTTGTATGTCTCAAGTACTTCTTCACTACTTGCTGTAATTTTTTCTTCGCTTTTTACAGTTGTTACATAATCACCTTTATAAGTAACATTATACGATAGGTTCATTTTGATACCAGACTGATTAATAGTACGTGTACATGTCATTGTTTTTTCTTCTTTGGCTCCACATCCAGTTAGCAAAACAATTCCAGCGCACATTACTGCTACTAATAATTTTCTCATAATTACCTCCTTGTAATATAAGTATATCACAATTTTGATAATATTTTCACAAAATTTTCACATTTCTATATAGATGGAATTATGTATTTTATTTATCCATAAAATATTTTTTAAATATATGATATAATACAAATATTGAGAGGATATGGTAGTATGGAGAAAATCATTTTAGTAGATGGGAATAATTTATTGTTCCGTAGTTATTATGCGACTGCATATAACGGAAATTTTATGAAAAATAGTAAGGGATTTCCAACTAACGCATTATTTGGCTTTACCAATATGATGAATAAGATTATTTTAGAAGAGAAGCCTACATATATTATTGTGGCATTTGATAAAGGTAAAACGTTCCGTCACGAGAAGTATGCGGATTATAAGGGCGGTAGAATGGAAACACCAGAGGAACTTAAAATGCAGTTCCCCATTGCCAAACAACTTCTTACTGCAATGGGAATTACATATTATGAATGTGATAACTATGAAGCAGATGATATTATAGGTACTTTTGCTCGTTATTGTGATGAGGAGCCTAATTTTATTGGAACAATTATTAGTAGTGATAAGGATTTGTTACAACTAATTAGTACTGATGTAGATATTAAACTTTTAAAGCAAAAGGATTATATTCGTTATAATAAAGATAGTTTTAAGGAGGAATATGGAATTGATCCAATCCGTGTGATTGATTTAAAGTCTCTTATGGGCGATGCTTCTGATAATATTCCAGGTGTTAAGGGAATTGGTGAGAAGACAGCATTAAAATTATTACAACAATATGGAAGCTTGGATGGAATTTATGAACATTTAGATGCTATTAAAGGTTCTGTTCATGATAAACTTTTGAATGATAAAGAAAATGCGTATAAGAGTTATGACTTGGCTACGATTGTTAGAAATGTACCAATGGAGATTACTTTAGAAGATATTTCATATAAAAAATGTGATCATGCTACCTTAAATTCTTTATATGAGGATTTGGAGTTTTATTCTTTTTTGAAAAAAGATGCATTTGAAGTAGAACCGTCTATCAAAGAATCAGATTATGTGGTGGTTCAGGATGTAGATACTCTTAAAGTTGATTCTCCTGTAGCTGTGTATTTAGAAAATTTGGGATTGAATTACCATACCGCAACGGTACTTGGAATGGGGATTTATAATGACAAGGTAAGTTATTTTATTCCTAAAGATTTGATAAAGGATTGTCTACCTAAATTATTACCATTTATTTGTTGTACATATGATTTAAAAAAGCTAATTGTTTCTTTACATTGGATGGGAATATCCTTTGAAGAGAGTTGCTTTGATACTATGATTGCGGCGTATTTACTTGATTATAATGTAAAGGATGATATTGCTTATTTAGCAAATTCTATGAATTATGAAATCCCTTTTTACGAAAATCTATATGGAAAAAATACCCTAGTCGTTCCAGAAGAAACTATTATGATGCATGCTGTTGTTATGAAAGCTAAGTTTTTATATGATACAAAGGCAATGCTAGAAGAAAAATTACATGTAGAAGAGATGGATTCTTTGTTTCAAGATATTGAACTTCCACTTGCTTCAGTTCTTTCTAAAATGGAAATTGATGGTGTTTTGGTAGATAGGCATGCTCTTGATGTCATGGGTGAAGAATTTAAAATTAAGATTGAGGTTGTTGAAAAGGAAATTTATAATTATGCAGGAACTGAATTTAATATTTCTTCTCCAAAACAACTTGGGGAAATATTATTTGATAAGTTGGGACTTTCCCATGGTAAGAAAAATCGAAGTGGTTATTCTACATCTGCAGATATTTTAAATAAAATTAGAGGAGATCATCCTATTGTAGAGAAGATATTAGAATACAGAACACTTACAAAATTATATACAACGTATATTGAGGGGCTTAAAAATTTTATTTTAGAAGATGGTAGAATTCATACGATTTACACACAAACTTTAACTAGAACTGGAAGGCTCTCTTCTATTGAACCAAATTTACAGAATATTCCGATTCGTTATGAAGAGGGACGTTTGATTCGTAAAGCCTTTATACCAAGTGAAAATTCTATTATTGTGGGTGGGGATTATTCACAAATTGAGCTTCGTATTTTGGCAGGAATGGCAGGAATTGAATCACTAATTAAGACATTTGAAGAAGGAATTGATATTCATACCAAAACAGCAGGTGATATTTTTAGTGTACCAACAGAGGCAGTGACTTCTAATATGCGTCGTATTGCTAAAGCTGTTAATTTTGGAATTATCTATGGGATTAGTAGCTTTGGCTTGGCAGAAAATTTAGAGATTGGAACACGTGAAGCTAAAAAATTTATTGATACATATTTGGAGACATATCCTGGAATTCAAAGTTATATGAATGGTGTGATTGAGAAGGCTTATCAGGATGGGTATGTGACAACGCTTATGCATCGCAAGCGCTATATTAAAGAGTTACAAAATAAAAACCATATTATTCGTGCGAGTGGAGAGAGGATTGCTCTTAATACACCAATTCAAGGAACTAGTGCGGATATTATTAAAAAGGCTATGGTAGATATTGCTAGACGTTTTAAGGAAGAGAATTTAAAGTCAAAAATGGTGATTCAAGTGCATGATGAACTTGTTTTCGATACATTGATAGATGAAAAAGATAAAGTAATTGAAATTGTAACAGATGCAATGGAGCATGTTTGTGATTTAAAAGTTCCATTAAATGTGGATATTAATTATGGATATAATTGGTATGAGGCAAAGTAGAAATCATATATTTTATACAAAAGGTAGGTTGTTATGAAACATATTACACATATTATAAGAATTAGTATGATAACTAATTTCTTTTTAGCTTTATTTAAGTTTGTATTTGGAATTATAGGAAGGTCTAGTGCTCTTTTTTCAGATGGTGTACATTCTTTTAGTGATTTATCTACGGATATTGTGGCTTTTTTTGGTAGTAAATTTGCGAGTAAACCAGCTGATGAGAAACATCCTTTTGGGCATGGTAAATTAGAGTATTTAACAAGTTTAATTATTGGTGTGGTTGTACTTTTTATAGGGTTATCTTTGATTGCAAATAGTATGCATCGTGATTTGATAATTCCAAGTGTTTATGTTATTTTTGTGAGTCTGTTTACAATTCTAGCCAAGTATGCCCTATCTAGTTATTTGATTCATTCTGGTAAAAAGTATGATAATGCGATTTTACTTGCCAGTGGAAAAGAGAGTAGTGCGGATGTAGTGAGTTCTATTGTAGTTTTAGTAGCGGGTATTTGTATGCAACTGCAATCTGTTTTCTCCCTATTTAAATATGCGGATATAGTAGCTAGTGTTATTGTTGGTATCTTTATTGTACATACAGGTTTTTGTCTAATTAAAGAAAATGTGAGTGTTATTATCGGGGAACAGGAAACGGATGAGAATAATTTACAGAAAATAAGAGATATTATATTGTCTAATGAAGAAATTGTAAATATAGATAGGTTAAATGTATTAAAGTTTGGGTATTCTTGTAGTATTATTTGTGAACTTTCTATGGATGGAGATTTATCACTTCGTGATTCTCATAAAATCGCGGATGATATAGAAATGCAAATCCATGATTTAGACGAGCGGTATCAGTATATTACCATTCATGTGAATCCTGTTTCATAAAACAGGATTTTATATTTTTTTGTTTTATTTTGTTGCTATGCTTTTTCATTTATGATATAATGACTAAAGTAAGAATATAGAGGAGGTTAGTGTATGCCTGGTAAAATAGATGAAAATGTGGAAAGAGAGCTTATTACTTTAATTACACCTGATGGGGACGAAGTAGAATGTGAAGTTTTAATCTTCTTTGAACTTAATTCTACACATAAAAAGTATTTAGTGTATACATATAATGAGAAAGATAAGAATGGTATGGTCACTGTTTATGCGTCTACTGTTACCCAAAAGGAAGATGGTTATCATTTAAGTTCTATTGAAACAGAACAAGAATGGGAAGAAATAAAAGAAGTAATGAGACAGACCATTAAAAGTGGGGGAGATGAATAGATATGAAAGATGAAAACCAACTAAAAGATAAATCAGTTAAGGATATGTTTAAGATCTTAAGTTCTATGGATTTGCATTCAACTGATATGGAATTAGATACTTATGATGCTAAAAAAATCAAATTTAAAGATAAATTTTTGACTGCTATTAGAAAATGTAGAGCAAAGTTTACCAAAAATGAAAATTTAGACAAAGAAGTTAGTAAATTAGAAAAAGATGTAAATAAACTTACTGAAAGAGAAAATAATACATTAGTAAAACAAAGTAAAGGTGGCTTTGCTGAAGCTGTTTATCAGAATAAACTAGAAGATATACAAAGGAAAAAAGAAGAAAAATTGCAAGAGCTTACAGAATTGCGCGTACAACAAGAAGAAGAACGTCAGAAATCTGCTGAACCTAGTGAAACTGTGGAGCCAGTATCTTTTAATGACCAACAAGATTTAAATACTGTTCCTTTTGAATTAGGACAACCAGGAGAAAAACATGTTGAAGAAGAAATAGACGCTCCAATATTTCCTGCTGGGGATGAACAAATATCTTCTGAATTTGATGAATGGGTATCAAATATGAATACTACAAATAGCAATCTAGGGGAGTCACAAAGTATATCACAAAAAGAAGTGAACAAGGCCCCTAAAAAGTTAAGTATTGCAGCACTTGATTCAAAGGTGCCAGAAGTAGATAACAATTTAGCAATACGAGATGTGATAGGTAAGAATGTACGTGAAATTATGAAGCAAGAGGAAGGGGAAGATATAGTGCAAAATCAAGATCAAGATCCAACAATTGAATTTAATGTAAATGATGGTAAGCAGAATTCTTCCGATAATATGCAAACTTCGAATGGTAATGTAACATCGGAAAATGTGCACCCTGACCAAAAAGTTGTTATTGATGATGAAACTAAAGATGTGGAAAACTTGAATAATCAATTCAGCACAATTACAAATACATTTAATCAGAATATGGGTATTGCTATGCAACAAATGACAAATGCATTTAAAATAGCCATGACTGATATGCAAAAGAGTGCTATATTAGCTTTGTCTCAAAAGCAAGAAGAATTAAATGCTACGAATAATACTTTAAATGATGTAAGAACAGAAAATAAAGCACTTAAGGATGAGAATCAGAAACTTCAATTGGATAAAAGCTCATTGACTTGTCAAGTAAATGTTTATACCAAAAAGGTATCAGAAAAGGATGATACGATAAAATCTCAACAAACTACGATAGATGAACTAACTACCGAAGTGGGAGAAAAAGATTCTTCGATAGCAGAGTTAGAAGCACAAATAGAAGACTTGAAAAAGAAATTGTATGCTGAAGCTGTTGAGAGGCAAAAAGCTGAAGTAGCTGCTAAACGCGCAAAGGAAGAAACAGACAAAGTGGCACAACAATTTAATCAGTATAATGCCAAACTTCAGGAAATAATTACATCGGTACAAAATAATACAATAGCATCTACTCAAGAAGAACAAGCGTATACATATCAAAAGTGATTGGAAATTTAATATATAGCAAACGACTAATCGTCGTTTTTTGTTGTATTTTCTAAAGTTTAATAGTATACTGGTAGTAGGTGATTCATATGTTTTATATTTGGTTAATGATTGTTATTTTACTTGCTGCAGTGGAGGTTATGACAATTAATTTGACAACAATTTGGTTTGTTGCAAGTGGAATTGTTTCTTTATTGTTGTCATTTGTAACTGATAATTTCTTTATTCAACTTGCTGTGTTTGTAATTTTAGGAATTGTCTTATTGATAACGACAAGGCCTTTGCTTTCTAAGTTTTTTCGCAAGAATGATGTGAGAACAAATGCAGATAGAATTATTGGTATGAAGGGGATTGTTACAGAGAATATTTCTTTAAACAATTCTGGTGAAGTCAAGGTTGATGGGAAGCGTTGGACAGCGATTTCTAATGAAGAATTTAAGGTCGATAGTATTGTTAAAATACTTGAGATAGATGGTGTAAAATTAAAAGTAGGGAAATGGGAGGATTAAGTATGGATATTTTTATAATTTTACTAATCTTGGTTGTGGTATTAATTATTCCAAGTGTTAAAGTTGTACCGCAGGCAAAAGTATATGTAATTGAGAGAGTTGGGTCTTATTATACGACTTGGAAGAATGGATTACATTTTAAGTTACCTTTTTTAGATCGTGTATCAAATGTAGTAACTTTAAAAGAGATTGTAAAGGATTTTGCTCCACAGCCGGTTATTACGAAAGATAATGTAACGATGCAAATTGATACAGTGGTGTATTATCAAATTACGGATGCTAAGCTTTATACATATGGAGTGGAACATCCTATTAGCGCTATTGAGAATTTAACTGCAACAACACTTCGTAATTTAATTGGAGAGTTAGAACTTGATCAAACACTTACATCGAGGGATATTATCAATTCTAAAATGCGTTCTATTTTGGATGAGGCAACTGATCCATGGGGTATTAAGGTAAACCGTGTAGAGGTTAAGAATATTATTCCACCTCGTGATATACAAGAGGCTATGGAAAAACAAATGCGTGCAGAGCGTGAAAGACGTGAGAAAATCTTACAAGCAGAGGGTGAAAAGAAATCTAGCATTCTAATTGCTGAAGGTGAGAAAGAGAGTGCGATTTTACGTGCTGAAGCAAATAAAGAGTCACAAATTCGTATTGCAGAGGGTGAAGCTGAGGCAATGCTGAAATTAAAACAAGCAGAAGCTGAAGGAATTCGTTTATTAAAGGATGCAAAAGCGGATACATCTGTGCTTACTTTAAAGAGTTTTGAAGCATTATCGAATGTAGCCAATGGTCAAGCCACAAAAATTATTATTCCATCTGAACTTCAAAATATTGCAGCACTTGGAACAACTGTTTCAGAGATGTTTAAGGAACCTAAAGGAAAATAATCTTGATTTCTAAATTTTTAGAAGTTGTTAAGGTATTACTTTGGCCAATTCTGTTTGGAATTGGTCAAGTTTTTATTTGTGGCGTATTTATGCTTGTTTATATGGTACAGAATTCTGGTGTCAATTGGGATGACGCTAGTTCGAATGGGATTTTACTAAATTATATGGATGGTCAAACTTTATTTATTGTAGGAATTGAGTGTCTTATATTTATACCCCTTTTTTATTTCATATATAAAAAATATCGCGTAGCAAGAGTGCCTGTCTCTATTAAGAAGATTATTTTATTATGTGTAGTATCATTTTTATTGTCGTTTGTTCTTAATTTTTTAATTATCATGAGTAAACATTTTTTACAGGTTGAAATGGTCCCAACTTCTATTACAATCACTGTTATTGTGGCAACTGGTATTTTGGGTCCTATATTAGAAGAGCTATTATTTCGTGGAATTGTATATGGACGTCTTTCAATAGTATTTCGTGGGAAAGTTGCTTTCTATCTATCCGTTCTTATCTTTGCTTTATTTCATACAGGGGGTATATTCCAGATTGTATTCGCTTGCTTTATAGGATATTTTCTTACCTTTATATATCAAAAGTATCATGATATTCGACTTTCTATGGTTTTTCATATTGTTGTAAATATTACATCTATTTTGCTTTCTCCATTCATTTTATCTTTATTTTAATGTTACAAAAAAGTCATTCATAGATTGAATTTTTATAGTATAATGGATTTGGTGATACATATGTCTAAAATTTTGGTGATAGAGGATGATAGTTCGATTCGTCTTGGGCTTAAGTATTATTTAGAACAAGAAGGATTTACTGTAGTTGAAGCAGATAGTATGGAGTGTGCAAGGAAATGTTTTGATGATTCTATTGCCTTGATTTTACTTGATGTAAACTTACCGGATGGAAGTGGCTTTGATTTATTTAAAGAGATGAAACAGGTTCGAGATGTTCCTATTATCTTTTTGACCGCAAATGATTTGGAAGTATCTGTTGTTATGGGCCTTGATATGGGAGCAGATGATTATGTTACAAAACCATTTAAAGCAAGGGAACTTGTATCTCGTATTAAGAATGTTTTACGAAGAACGAAGGGGAAAAATGATTCCAATGTTATAGAGTTACATGATGTTGTAATTGATATGAAACAAGCCAAAGTATTTAAAAATGGAATTGATGTTATGCTGACAGCTTTAGAGTATAAGATTTTGTTAATTCTTGCTTTAAATCCTAATACAGTATTTAGTCGTGAAAAGATTCTTGCTGATATATGGGATGTGAATGAAGCTTTTGTAAATGACAATACATTAACTGTATATGTAAAAAGAATTCGAGAGAAAATAGAGGATGATCCAAATTCTCCCAAAATTATTATTACGGTTCGTGGTATAGGGTATAAAGTAGGTGTGTAAATGTTTCATACAAGTACAAAACGATATATAAAGATTTTTATTATAATAAGTTCATTATTTTTGGGTGTTTCTATTGTATCTAATTACATGTTGTATCGTTCTTATAAAGAGATATTGTATGATAATTATAATTCGATTGTATCCTCTATTTTTAACAAGTATCCTGATTTAGAAGAAGATGTTATGGATTCATTAATTCATCCAATTTCTACAGAAGATGGGGAGCGTATTTTACAGAAGTATGGACTTAATGATATTGATGGCTATGAATATATGGGAACTTTGAAAGACTTAAAATGGCAGATGGTTTATCATACTCTTTTAATAGGGATTGTATTTATTTTCGTTTTGCTTTTTATTTATTTATATGACAAGAGAAAGGAATATCTAAGAATAGAACAGATTCAGGATTATTTTAATAGGGTTTTAAAAGGAGATTATTCTATTGATATTCGTGAATATAAAGAGAGTGAGTTTAGTTCTCTTAAAAATGATATTTATAAAGTTACGAATTTGTTAAAGGAGAAAGAAAATTATTCTAGTCATGAAAAAAAGCACTTAGCTTCTGTTTTGTCAGATATTTCACATCAGTTAAAAACACCACTGACTAGTATGTATGTGATTAATGATATTTTAGAGAATGATGATATTGATTATGAGAAAAAGAAAGAAATGCTTAGTAAAAATCGTGCACAATTAGAACGAATTGAGTGGCTTGTAACATCTCTTTTAAAATTATCTAGGTTAGATAGTGGAATGGTTACACTGAAACAAGAGAATGTTTTTGTATATGAATTGCTTGAGAGGGCAATTTCTCCTCTTCGAATCCCAATAGAGTTAAAGGAGCAGAATATTATTATAGAAGGGGATAACAATATTTGTATTTCTGTGGATGAAAAGTGGACCGTTGAAGCGCTAGTTAATATTATAAAAAATGCATATGAACATACACCTGTGGCTGGAACGATTACTATCTCCTATACAGAGAATCCTATTTACACTGAAATTAAGATTCAGGATACTGGTGAAGGAATCTCCAGTAAAGATTTACCTCACATATTTGAGAGATTTTATCATGGGAATACAAATAAGGAGAGTATTGGGATTGGTCTTAATATGGCAAAGAGCATTATTGAAAAACAAAATGGCTATATTAAAGTAGAATCCCAAAAGAAAGTTGGAACGACATTTATTCTTCAATTTTATAAAAATATTTTATAATAGTCTGTATTATTTTATGGTATAATTAACTAAAGGTAAGGTGTACGAATAATGAATAAATTAAAAATTCTTTTTTTCACTTTTATTATGTTTTTTCCTTTTTGTGTTAAGGCGTATGGAATTGAAAACTATTATATTGATGCGACGGTTGAATCTAGTGGGGATCTTTTGGTGCAGGAATATTTTAATTTAACGGGAGATTTTAATGGATTTGAAAGAATTATAGAATATGCGAATACTAGTGTATATGAATTTGATCCTGCTATGGCTTCTTTTGGTGGTAGTTCTATTCATAATGGAACAGGACTTGAGATTCTTGAGATAAGGGCGGTTCCAGTTACTTCTAGTTTTGATTTTTCAAATATTGGTGGGGATATATTCGAAAAAGTATACAGTGCTTCTAAAGGTGATTATGGTGTTTATACAGTGGATGATGAAAATTATGGGAATCGTATTTTAATGTATAATCCATCTAGTTATCATAAAGCATTTTATATCAAATATCGTATTTTAAATATGGCAATTCGCCATAATGATGTTGGTGAAATTGGATGGAATATTGTTGGTAATGCGCTTACAGAATCGGTTGGTAATTTAAAAGGGTATCTTCATTTTCCAGGGAATACCAATATCAGAGTTTGGGGGCATGGACCATTAAATGGTTCTGTTCAAATTATGAATTCAGAAACTGTATATGCATCTATTCAAAATTTAAGTAGTTATAGGGCAATTGATGTTAGAGCTACTTTTGATTTAGATGTTATAAAAGATAGTAAGAAAGAAACGAATGTAAATGCATTGGATAAGATTATTCTTTATGAGATTAATCTTGCAAATCGTAACAGATTGATACAATGGGTGGAAGTTGTTCTATGTATCATAATTTTACTTGTTTTAGGAATATTGGTGTATAGACGATATTATTCTAAGCTTTTCTTTAATCATGAATATTATAGAAATATAGATGATGATTATATTCCGACAACTATTTCCTATTTATTTTATAAGAAAATAAATAAGCGTGCATTATCTGCCTCAGTGCTTGATTTAATTGAAAGAAAAATAGTTATGGTCGAAAAGAAAGGGAAAAATAATTATAAGCTTATATTGAATAAGGAATATAATGATACAATTCCCCCTGTCTATGAAAAACTTATAAAGTTTATCTTTAATAAAAGAAGTAGTATTGAGACTAAAGATATTAAAAAATATGCAAAGAAAGCTAGGCAATCTTATCACATGAATTATAGTAATTATTATAATCAATGTTTAGAAATTGCAAAACAATATGAATTTTATGAACAAGATATAGAAAAGTCTAAAAAGAAGAGAATTGATAATGGCAAAGATAGTGAATCTAAATCTAAATCAAAAAAAGGTGATATACTTCTTCTCCTTCTTTTCTCATTTTTAATTCCTTTGTTGTTGATACTTATATATTCATTAAATGTAGGGTTTATTTTTCTTGTACTTTTTTATATATGTATTATAGAGTTGATATTAGGTTCTCCAACGAATGATTTAAAAAAGCTTGTTTTTGGCATAATCTATGGTGATATAATTCTTTTTTGTATATATAAATTACAGGATATGGCAATTTCAAATGTTTATATATGGATATATTTTATGATTTTAATTGGCGCTATTGCATCACTGATTATTTTACGTAAAACTCATAAAAGAACAGAAAAAGGAATTTTAGAATATAAAAAGTGGAAAGCTATTAAAAGATTTTTAAATGATTTTGGATCCTTTCAGGATAAAGAAGTGATGGAAGTTACACTTTGGGAAAAATATTTAGTATATGCGACTTTATTTGGATGTTCGAAGAGAATTTTAAAAGCTATGAGATTAAAATCAATAGATGACTATTCTTCTATTTCAGGGGATATGTATTGTGATTTACAATTTTCTAAATGTATTACAGACTCTATTTATTCTGTATATAGAGTTTCAAGTAGGTCATATGGTTTGTCTTCTGGTCGAAGTTCATCATCTGGTTCTGGTGGAGACTTTTCCTCTGGCGGTGGTTCGTTTGGTGGTGGTGGAGGTGGTGGCCGTTTCTAACTACTGCCATCTGGTATATCGTTGAAATGTGCTTTATGCGCATTTTTATTTTTCAATTTTTTATAATCATTCGTATTATTTTATGGTATAATTAACTAAAGGTAAGGTGTACGAGTAATGAATAAATTAAAAATTCTTTTTTTCACTTTTATTATGTTTTTTCCTTTTTGTGTTAAGGCGTATGGAATTGAAAACTATTATATTGATGCGACGGTTGAATCTAGTGGGGATCTTTTGGTGCAGGAATATTTTAATTTAACGGGAGATTTTAATGGATTTGAAAGAATTATAGAATATGCGAATACTAGTGTATATGAATTTGATCCTGCTATGGCTTCTTTTGGTGGTAGTTCTATTCATAATGGAACAGGACTTGAGATTCTTGAGATAAGGGCGGTTCCAGTTACTTCTAGTTTTGATTTTTCAAATATTGGTGGGGATATATTCGAAAAAGTATACAGTGCTTCTAAAGGTGATTATGGTGTTTATACAGTGGATGATGAAAATTATGGGAATCGTATTTTAATGTATAATCCATCTAGTTATCATAAAGCATTTTATATCAAATATCGTATTTTAAATATGGCAATTCGCCATAATGATGTTGGTGAAATTGGATGGAATATTGTTGGTAATGCGCTTACAGAATCGGTTGGTAATTTAAAAGGGTATCTTCATTTTCCAGGGAATACCAATATCAGAGTTTGGGGGCATGGACCATTAAATGGTTCTGTTCAAATTATGAATTCAGAAACTGTATATGCATCTATTCAAAATTTAAGTAGTTATAGGGCAATTGATGTTAGAGCTACTTTTGATTTAGATGTTATAAAAGATAGTAAGAAAGAAACGAATGTAAATGCATTGGATAAGATTTTATTATATGAAGAGGATGCTGCAGCAAAGGCAAATTATGAAAGAGAAAATCAAGAGAAAATGCAATTACAAGATGCGATTACACATGTAAATCAATTTGAGATTGATCCGACAAGGGGTAATTATGAATCTGCACTCAGATATGTAGATAAGCTTCCTGATTCTGATATAAAAAATGAATATTTAGAAAAAATTTCAAATCTTAAATTAATTCTTGATGGGATAGAGGAAGCTGAGGCAAGAGAAGAATTAGCAGTTGCTTTAGAGTATCCGACATATCTTTCATATAAAAATGCGAAGGAGAAAATCGAGATACTTGATAATTTGGATGTTAAAAATGAATTATTGAATCAGCTTGTTATCGTTGAGAATGTTGTTAGAGAATCAGAGTTAGCTCGAGAGAGGATAAATTATATTTTCGGTTTTATCTTATTAGCCATTATATTGTTTATTGGATATTCTATTTATAAAAAGTATGTAAAGGATCCAAAGACAGAGTTTAGTCAGAAATATTGGAGAGAAGTTCCTAGCGATTATTCTCCTGAGACAGTATCTTATCTATTTCATAAAAAAATTAAAGATAGTGCAATGACTGCGACTTTACTTGATTTAATTCATAGAAAAATTATTATTGCTGAGAAATTGACTTCTAAAAACTATCGATTAACATTGAATGAGAGTGGTGAAATACTAGTAACGGATTTAGAATCAAAACTGTTGGATTTGATTTTTAATGGCGAATCTAGTATAGAAACTAAGCATATGAAAACTGCTGCGAAAGGGGACTATGATGGGTTTATCAGACGATGGAATTCTTATCAAAGGAAGGCGCTTTCTAATGCGAGAAAATATATGTTTTTTGAATCTGATGAGAAACAGAAGAAAAATGGTAAGCCTACATCCTTTCTTATAATTTTCTTTATAATACTAGCGATATCAATTGTTCCATTGCTAGTGATTCCATTTTTATTATTTGTAATTGTTTTGGCAGTTGTTAAATCGGTATCTATATTTTCGAGCTCTAAAGATAAGGCGATTTTTGGTATTGCGTTATTTGCTTGTATAATTATTTCAATTGTTCAGATTATACTTATCTGTGACCAGAAATTTTATCGTCAATCTGTGATTATTTATGTTACTACTTTAGTGCTATCAATTGGACTCATGCCTTGTATGTTCTATTCAAATAAAAGAACAGAAAAAGGTGCTGAAGACTATAGAAAATGGAAAGCTTTTAGAAACTTTTTAAATGATTTTGGAAGATTTTATGATAAAGAAGTGATAGAAGTTGCTTTGTGGGAAAAATATCTGGTGTATGCGACTGTATTTGGTTGCGCAAAAAAGGTCATAGAAGCTATGAAAGTAGAGATGGTAAATGCACCAAATGATTCTTTCAATATATATCTTGATTTGTATACTATGAATCGATATATATCACGAGCTATAACAAAGTCCTATAGTTCTGCTCAAAGTGCCTATACTGCCGCACATTCGTCTAGTAGTGATGGAGGATTTTCCTCTGGGTCTGGTTCTGGTGGCGGATTTTCTTCTGGCGGTGGTTCGTTTGGTGGTGGCGGAGGTGGTGGCCGCTTCTAACTATTACCATTTGGTATAAACTATATCGTTGAAATGCGCTTTATGCGCATTTTATTGACATTATTTGATGTATTATATAAGTTAACAAACTTTTAAAAGATGTAATTTACTATTTAATAAGAGGTTACTAAAACTATATTGGTAAGCATTCTAGGGCTTGTCATAGATAGACTTTTATGTTATTATAGTGCGTATCACATATATGAAATTTGAAGGAGTTATTAAGTATACAATTGTAAGTAGAATAACTCTATTTGATTCTTTGCAGAGAACAAAGATTTTTAGGGAGGTTAATTATGAATAGATTAACTATGACATGGCCAGATATGTATATGTTAGCTAAAGCATACTATGAGCATCATGGCAATTTAAATATACCATTCAATTTTAAAACAGTGAATGGGTATGAAGAGAATGATGAAGGTGTATTGTTAGGAAAATGGATTAGTACGCAAAGAACAAATTATAAAAATCATAAGATTAATAAAGTAAGAATTCAATTACTAGAAAAAATTGGAATGGCATGGAATATTTTTGATAGTAAGTGGAATGATATGTATGAATTAGCTAAAGCATACTATGAGCATCATGGCAATTTAAATATACCATTCAATTTTAAAACAGTAAATGGATATGAAAAGAATGAGAAAGGTGTAAAGTTAGGGGAATGGATTAACACCCAGAGGGCAGCTTATAAAGGGAAAGGAGGCCGTGACCATAAAATAAGTGAAGAAAGAATTGAATTGCTGGAGAACATTGGAATACAATGGTATAGTGAGAAATTAGATTGTGAATTACAGCAGGAGATGATTGTAGGGGGCAATACTGATAGAAAGCAGATAGAAATATTAAATAGATTTAGAAGTTTATTGAATAGGTTACAAATGTATGAAAATGATGTTTTTACTGATAAAAAGGATATTGATGCAATCAATGACAGCTTCGTTTATCAATTAAATCATAAAAAATAAATTTTGATATTAAGGGGTTGATTTATGAAAGTTATCACAATCAAACAGCCTTTTGCTACTTTAATCGCAGAGGGTTTAAAAGAATATGAATTTAGAACATGGAGAACAAAGTATAGAGGAGAAATCTTAATTCATGCTGGAAAGGGTATCGATAAAAAGGCTATGGAGCGTTATCGTCATTTAAATTTAAAGTATCCTTTAGGATGTATCATAGCAAAGGCTACGATTACAGATTGTATAAAAATAGATGATGATGCAAGAGAAATGTTAAAACAAAAAAATTCTTTCGTATATTCTAGTATAATAAAACATATAGAATGGGATGGTTATGGATTTAAATTAGAAAATGTAATACGGATAGAACCAATACCAGTGAATGGAAAACTTAGTTTGTGGGATTATGATTATAAAGAATAAATATTGAAGTTAATAAACTATATTCTTGGAATTAAAAATTCAATTCTATGAATATAGTTTTTTCATTTAGAATATTAAGGTTTTACGATTGCTAATGATAACAAATAGTGTTATTATGTAGTTAGGTGGGTTGTATGAAAGATGAAATATTAAGAAAAATTGATATTCTATTTATGATGTGGAAACAGGGTAGACTTGGGGGAGAGTTTATGCCTGAGGATGAGAATCCTCATTTAGAGAAAGATTCCTTAGAAAATTATTTGTATTTTACGCTACCAATGGCGTTAAATTATCAGAGAAATTCTTATACTTTATGGGAAAGTGCAAATAGAACATATCAAGATGATACAACTCGGTTTGTGTTTGATCCTAATGCGGTATTACAACATTCTTTTGAAGAAGTACAATATGCACTAACCAAATATAAAGTAGCTCTTCAGAAAAATAAACAAACAGAGATATGGATTAAATTATGTAATACATTTGTAGAATTTTATGGTGGAGATATACGAAAGTTATTTGAAGAATTTGATTATGATGTGGATAGGATACGAGACTTTGTTCAAAAGAAAAATAAAGCTAGATTTCCTTATTTATCAGGAACGAAGATTTGTAATTATTGGTTATATGTGCTTTGGCAGTATACAGGATTAGAGTACACAAATATAGGACATTTAACAGTAGCACCAGATACACATGTTATTAAAGCAACGCATCGATTGGGATTAATTACTGATGAAGAATTAGAAAGTTCTAATGTTCAACTGCTTGTAATTGATAGGTGGAATAAGTTGTTTGAAGGCACTAAATATAAACCAATTGATATTCATACCGCTTTGTGGTTATGGAGTAGAAATGGCTTTATCGATTTAGATGAATCTATATTGAATATGGAAAAGTGTGGTAATATTTAATATTATTTTCATAAAAATGGTTTTAACTAGTAATATTTATTACACTGATAGTGTATTTACAGCGTAGAGTAGTAGAAAGAAGGTTTTATGGAACTTATAAGTTTAAGTATGGCGGAAATGGTAGAATTTTGTAAGGTGTCTAATCTTTCAGAGAGTGTGTTGTCTGATGAAATTAATTATTACTTAAAAACCCGAATTGGTACATCTAGATTTTTTACGAAAGAAGAGATGGATAAGGTTTGTCATTTAAGTCGCTTTGTAAAGAGAAAGTTTTCAAATGATGGGAAAGTACAAAATACAATTTTGAAAGAGCTACAGAATTTATTATTCATTTCACAAGATCGATTATATGGTACAGATAACTATAGCAAGATTAAGAAATTAAACTATAAAAAGAAAAAAGGTTTGACTGATACAGAATATTATGATTACATGAAACTTCTTTTGGAGCATGCATCATCTTGTCTTTCCGTGTCGATGATAGAGAGCTTGTTAAAGGAGTATTTTAGTAAGTCTAATTCTAAAGGTGATTTAGTGATGCTGTTGAGTAGTTATGATTATTCAGATTTTACCAGAAAAGAAAAAATACAGATGAATGATATGATTGATTATATGAGATATGATATGAAAGAGATTCCAATTTATAAAATAGTTCAACAATTTATGGAGGAATTAGATAAGAAGAAAGTTTCTTATAAGACTTTGGATAAATATTTAATGAAGATGCAGCATTCTCTTTCATCTGATATATCTGCTGATAATTTTGCATTATTAAAAGATGCTTTAGAGTATTTTGTAGAGAATCAATATCTTCGATTGAAGATAGATGATGTAAAGAATTTTTTAAATCTTCAAAATAAGGCTTATTCGATTTATGATGAACTTATGAATTTGGTAAAATCAGATTATGATGTGAAAAAGAAACTCATGTCTGGGAAGATTGTTCTTGTAAAAGATTTTCCTAGCACAGTAATTTCTTCTATAAAAACTTCCTTTGATAATTTAGAAAAGGATTCAGCACCTCGTATTATTACAATAGATTTTCCTAGTTCTAATACTTTGGAACAGGCTTTCAGTATTCAAAAATTTGATGATATATATGTGTTAAAGGCCTATATTACAGATGTTCCAACGTTTTTAAAGGGAAATAGAGAATTATGTAAAGAAGTTTATCGAAGGGGAAATCGTATTAAAGGCGCAAATAAAATGATTCCTATGTTTCCTAAATCTTTGTCAGATAAATACTTTTCTTTTAATGTAGAATCTTGCAACAATGCGATTGTATTTACTTTTGTAGTAGGTAAAAATGGTCAAATATATTCTAAAGATATAAGTAGAAAGCAAATTCAAATTACTCATAAATTCAGCACAAGTGAGGTAGAACAGGTTCTAAATTCAAGAGAAGAAGCTGTTGGAATACAGAATGATCTGAGAAATTATGGAAAGGTATATCGTAGTATTTTTTATAAGACAAACGATGAACATTTAAAGAAATTAGGTGGTTCTGTTCATGGATTGGTGGCATTACCTTCTATATTAGTCAACTACTATATAGGTCATGAAGCAGAGTTTGCTATTTATAGGCAGGATGCAAAGTATACAAGGAATTTTATAAATGATCCATATACACACTCAGCAACTCCACTTAGAAAATTTGTGTCTAATATTAATCTGGCTTTTTTCTTACATCAAAATGGGGTTGTAAATTTCAAAGAGAAAGATTTAAATTATGTAGAGCAAAATATAGAGGAAATTCTACACCATTTAAATGAACAAGATACGTTACGTAAAATTGCGGAAACAGAGCCTGATTTTGTAAAGAGGTATATAAGGTAATGTTTAATGTTAATAAAAGTTAAATATAGTTTATAAATTTAGAGTATAGATTTTATATTTATGCATATTCTAAAAGGGACACTTAATGTTGGTTAAGTGTTATCCTTATTTGTGTAGCGTCTAATTTTAGGCGCTTTAAATATATGTTCATATTTTTTTTTTTAAGGGTATATAATTGTAATGGGTGGTTATATGAATAAAAAATCGATTATTGGAGCAATATTATTTTTAATAGTTTTATTTGTCGGAGTGTTATCCTTGTTTTTACGTTCTAAAGACTATGAGAAAGATAAGAATACGTTAGAGGCAACAGTTCTTTATACAACAGATTCTACTATTACAGTACAAGATAGTCATCAGGGAATTTATACAATGGAAGTTGCCGATATTAATGCGGAAGCAGGAGATACTGTTGTAATTTCGTATACTGGGTTATTAGATAAAAATAGTGAAAAACAGGAAGTTTCGGTTATAGATTATGAAGTGATTCCAGTTGCTTATGATATGGTTAATATTCCAACAGATTGGTTAGATAATGGTATTTTTAGTGAGTATTATACTTTGGCATTTAATAAATTAAAAACACTTACATTGGATGAGGTTATAGGGCAGATTCTATTAGTACGTTATCCAGATGTAGGTGCAGTTGAAGATTTAAAAAAATATAAATTTAGTGGGTTTGTGTTTTTTGAAAAGGATTTTCGAGGAAAAACAAAAACAGAAGTACAGGATATGATTAAAAACTTACAATCTAATTCAAAAATTCCTCTTTTAACAGCAGTAGATGAAGAGGGTGGGAAAGTAGTACGTGTTAGTAGTAATTCAAATCTTGCAGATTCTAAATTTAAATCATCACAAGATTTATATACAGAGGGTGGATTTTCTCTTATCAAGGATGATACTATCAATAAAAGTAAAATATTATCTAATTTAGGGCTTAATTTGAATTTAGCTCCTGTTGTGGATGTATCGACAAATCCAAGTGATTATATGTATGAAAGATCTTTTGGAAAAGATACAAATCTTACATCGACATATGCGAAAACAGTTATTGAAGCAAGTAAAGGGACAGGAGTTTCCTATACACTAAAGCATTTTCCAGGGTATGGAAATAATAGTGATACTCATACAGGATCAGTTATCGATACAAGATCTTATGATGATATTGTAAAGAATGATTTGCCTCCTTTTAAAGCGGGAATCGAGGCTGGTGCTGAAGCAGTTTTAGTTAGTCATAATACAGTAAACAATATTGATCCAAGTATGCCTGCTTCTTTATCAGCAAGTGTTCATAATATTTTGAGAAATCAACTTGATTTTACAGGAATTATTATGACAGATGATTTGTCAATGGGAGCTACTTCTTCTATAGATAATGCTGCTGTAAAGGCGATTTTGGCAGGAAATGATTTAATCATTACAACCGATTATGAAGCAGATGTTGTGGCGATTAAAGAGGCATTAGAAACAGGGGTTCTTTGTGAACCAATGATTGATAAACTTGCATTTAGGGTTCTTACTTGGAAATACTATAAAGGAATGATGTTTGAATCTAAATAGAAGGATGCTACAGTTTACTGTAGTGTTTTTTTTATGGTTAGATTTGCTTTATTATTTTCTTTTTTGTATAATAAGAAATAATTTTAGGGGGAAAGTTTATGAAGATAGATATTTTTCTAAACGGATGTATTCGAGAATATCCATTAGTTGCAAAGTTAATTAATTCCATTCAAGAAGATGAAATGTTAAATTTTACTGACAATTTAAAAGAAGCCGATTACATTGTTTATATAACTTGTGGCGGTGTTGAGGATACCATTACAAAATGTTTAAATGAATTATATGATGTGAATCGTTTGAAAAAAGAT
The DNA here is from genome assembly GCA_910584305.1 of uncultured Bacilli bacterium. Taxonomy (GTDB): domain Bacteria; phylum Bacillota_I; class Bacilli_A; order RF39; family UBA660; genus CAKPTA01. The sequence goes on along the minus strand of CAJTZW010000003.1, from coordinate 34,647 downwards.
GGCGCTACATTGATAATTGTTGGGTGCTTAACAAGAATGAATGATATATTAAGGAATTTTCATGATGATCGAGCAATTAAAATTATTCAAAATAAAGACTGGATAGTACCGTTATACAATTATATTTATGGGATGAATCAAAGGAATAGTTATAAGACTAGATTAGAAAATCGAACAAGGTATATGTATAACAATAATGCTTCTATTCAATTTTTTATTGAGGATGGTTGTAGTAATCGATGTACTTTTTGTAAAACGAATTATAATAATTCAAAGGTTGAGTCTGTACCATATGATATGTTATTATCCTATTTAAGGAAACTGATTCACAAGGGAACTAGATGTATCACTTTAGGTGGTGATAACTCTACTTTATATGGGATTGATTTGTATAATAAACCAATGTTACATCAATTAATACATGATTTGTCTTTGGAAGAGGGTTTATGGAAGTTGGCTGTTTTGGAATTAACTACTAGGAATATGTACCCAGAATTATTAGAGGAATTAATGCATAGTCCTAAGGTGCAACAAGTTAGTATGCAACTAGAAACCGCTTCAGATAGACTACTTAAGAAGATGGGTAGAGGGCATAACTTAGAAGAGTATGATTTTTATATTGCAAAGTTGCAAGAAGCCGGGAAAAATATACATACCATTTTAATGAGTGGGTTTCCTACTGAAACACAGGATGATTTAGATTATACAATAGAATATCTTAAAGAAAGAAAAATTGTTTGTTCATATATATGTGAGTATTGTAATTCCCCTTATATTCCTTCTAATCTATATGAACAGTTACCTGAAAAAGTAAAAAGAGAGCATACTAAGTATTTAAAAAATGCTTTAAATCAAAATAATTATAATATATTTAGTGATAGGGTTGGAATAGAAGAAGAAATGATTTTAATTGGTAATTCAAAGGGCTATTATATTTTTGAGGATGGTAGTAACTGTCGTTTGTTAAGTAAAAGCAATCGCTTTAGAGAACTGGATTTGGGAAGCCTTTCTCATGAGAAAATCAAAAGATATGTTAAAACAACAGCTTATAATGGATGCGGAGCATATAAGATTTAAAGTGGGAATCACTAGCTATATAGGAATAGTAAAATAGATGTGATTTAAAAGAAAAAAATATTGAAAGTGTTATAATTTAAGGGTAAAAGATATAGTATAATAATTATATATAAGGGGTGGGATATAATGAATAAGATAACAAAGAGTAATATAGATACTTTTATTGCTTATTACCATGACTTTCATGATAGTTATATTACAAATATTCATTATGATATCTATAAATCACAGATGGTTATTATTATAGATGTATTGTGGGCAGGAAAGCCAATCATAAAAGAAGATGGTACGTATGATACAAATAAGACAAAGTTAAAAATGGTTTTGAATGGCATTGAAAAAGTAAATAATAGAGAGATATTTTCTTGGGATTATATAAATGATGCGTTTCTGAAATATATTACATTAAATAATAAAGAACTTATATGTTTTGCTAGTGATGAAAATGATCCATTCTTTTATGTTGTTTGTGATAGTATAGAGTATGAAGAAATTAAATAGGCAAGATAATTTATTATAGTTTTATATTTAAAGTAAGGTGATAAAAATGGATATTAGATTGGTAACTGAAGAGGATTTTAATGAAATACTCAGTTTACAGCTTCAGTTAGAAGCTACAGAGAACCACTTTGATGATAATTTAAAGAAAAGATGTTATCAAACAAATAGAGGAAAAGAAAAACTAAAAAATAGAATTAGCGATAGTAATAATATTTTTTATGTTGCTGTAGATAAAGAGGATAAAATTGTTGGTTTTGTGGATGGAAATATACCTAATGATGAGTGGTGGTACAAAGATACTGTGGCTTATTTACAGCATATATGCGTAGATGAGGGATGTAGAAGAAAGGGAATTGCCACATTGTTATTAAAGAAATTTGAAAGAACAGCTAAAGAAAAAGGAGCTTCATATATTCGATTACTTGCATTTCATAATAATAGGCAAGCAATTTCTTTTTATAAAAAGAATGATTTTATTGAATATTCTACGTATTACAATAAAAAATTAAAATAGCGTTTGCTAAGATAAAATTGTGTTGTTTATAAAGTGATTTCATAATTTATTAAGAATTTGACAGATAAAATGGAATGCGTTATAATACAGCATTAAAAGGGGATGGTTTTTTATGAATTTATTGGCGGTACTTAAGGAGGAAGTTCAGCAGTTACAGTTAACAGATAAAGTGAAAATTAAAGATTATTTATATTATAGAACTGGTATGTTATTTAATTATGACCCACTTTGGGCTTTTGTAGATGAAAGTGGCAGGGAAGAACTTAGAAACAAACGCTTTGATATAGAAAATATTACGGATTTTAATGCTACTTGTTATTCGTGGTCTTATATGTTTGTAGATTTATTGCTTGCTTTTTGTATTCCTGCAAGAGTTATAAAAACACAAGATCATGCTTTGGTAGAATCTTATATTAATGGAGAGACTTATATTAGTGATTTAATGATAAAATATCAGGATATTAAAAGAATTAAATTTGGCATGGAAACTTGTTATAATTTTCAAAAGACACATAATCGATTGATAGCAGATGAGTGTAATGCAGAAAGCAATAATGTGAATTATGAAACAAAAGAGGTATTAAATCAAATTAAAACTAAATTAGACTTTTTAAGAGTTAAATCTGACTTGGAAGAATATGTTTATTTAGTTTTCAAAACAATAGAAACTTTTATGAATGGTAATTTTTCAAAATCTAATATAGGGTATGTAGAGGGATTAAAATTCATTTATGATTTATTACAGACTTTTATATCAGAGGATTATAGACCTTCTAATGTTCATTTTTTCCATAATGACAAAAAAATTTTTATAGAAGTTTATGCTATAGCTAGAAAAGAAGATATATGTTATTTTGTATATAAACAAAATGAAGATAATTTATATGAGTTAAAGGAAATTTCAAAAGAGGAAGTAGAATTTTATGTATCAAATTATTCCTCGATGAGAGCTTATAATTTATCTCTGGGTAGAAAGGTACCAAAAACATATGTAAAAGAAAATTCATCAAGGTCTATATGTATAGATAGAGAAAGCTATGAGACGCAAAGAAAATTATAAAAGAGTACATGATATTTTGGTATAGACAGGAGAATTTTTATGAATTTATTAGAAAGATTAAGAACAGAAATTAGACAATTGAAAATTAATAATCCGTATACAATTGCTAGATATATTTATATAAGGACTGGGGAGCTTTTTAATTATGATCCTGTGTATATCTTTGTAGGAGAAAAGGAAAGGGAGATTTTAAAGAATTGGCATGTTGACATAGAAAATGTTCAAGGTTTTAATATCATATGTTACTCTTGGGCGTACATGTATGTAGATTTGTTATCTGCATTTAATATTCCCGCTAAAGTAATTCAAAATGATATGCATGCTGGAGTTATTATAGAAATTGATGGGAGAAATTTTATTGCTGATTTAACAAGTCGCAATCAAGATATAACTAGAATTAAATTTGGTATGGAAATAAAGAATTTCTATCAAATCTCTGCAAAGGAGTATTCATTCTGTCAAATCGATCAAAATATCTATACAAAAAAAATTAAATTGGAAGAAGTGTTATTACAGATGCACCGTGAGTGTCAATTTATAAAAAGTGGATTACCTTTAGAAAAATATAATTACTTCACTTTTAAAATGATCGAGAGAATTATGAATTTTGATAGACCAAATGTTGGGTTTGTGAGTGGAGTAACTTTTATTAATGAATTATTGAAAGATGTATTTAATGATTGCAATATTTCTTATTATAAGTATTTCTTTGATATAGAGAAAAGAATATTTATTAAGCTATATGCTTTTTCAACAGGAGAAAGACTGAATTATTTTACTTATGAACAACATCAAGAAGCACTTTGTAACCTGCATCAGATTACAGGGGAAGAAATTGAACTTTATCCTAGCATGTATTCATTAGGTAATGAGGTTGATATGAATCGAAATGCTTTTCATTTAGCATATAATAAAAGGTGAAATGATATTAGTAGCAATGCAATTAAATTGTATTACTTTTTTTCAAATATTAATCCTAGGATGCTATTTAAAAATATATGAATACAAAGTTGTTACAATTTAAAGCAGAATAATAAGATATATGTTATGATTTTGTTTAATAGAGAATTCGAACTTTATAGTTTGGATTTTTATTTTATCTGTACCAATATATGATAAGATAATTATGGATAATATTTGTGACAAAATTGTCATAGTTAGAGTCACTGGAGTGTCATATATATTTACTATAATGGTATTGTTTGAAGGAGGGTATTTATGGAAATACTGAAAGTAGATAATTTGTGTAAAACCTATGGAAAAGGAGAAACTTTGGTGAAGGCACTAGATCATATAAGTTTCTCTGTAGAAAAGGGAGAGTTTGTTGCGATTGTTGGAGCAAGTGGTAGTGGGAAGAGTACATTGCTTCATATTTTGGGAGGGGTGGACCGACCTACGAGTGGTAAAGTATATGTTGGAGGAGAAGATGTTTATAAATTGAATGAAACTAATTTGGCTGTATTTCGAAGAAGACAAGTGGGACTTATTTATCAGTTTTATAATTTAATTCCTATTTTAAATGTGAAGGAGAATATGACATTACCATTGCTGTTAGATAATAAGAAACCTGATACAGAATATTTGGATGAGCTAATAGAGACTTTAGGTTTGGAAAAGCGTGTTGCGCATTTACCAAATGAGCTTTCTGGTGGTCAACAGCAACGCGTTTCAATTGGTAGGGCTTTAATGAATCATCCTGCTTTATTACTTGCTGATGAACCGACAGGTAACTTGGATAGTAAATCTAGTAAGGAAATCATTGAATTGTTAAAATTATCAAATGAAAAATATAAACAGACTATTATTATGATTACACATGATCATAGTCTGGCACTTCATGCGAATCGTATTATTACATTGGAAGATGGAAAAATTGTATCAGATGAGTTGGTAAAAGCATGAATATATTAAATAAATTAACAATTAAACATCTTTCAATGAATAAAAAAAGAACCATTGTAACGATTATAGGTGTTATACTTTCTACAGCGCTTATGATTGGTATTGGATTATTGTTTTCTTCTATTCGAGATAATTCTGTAAAGGAAATTATTTATAAAAATGGAAGTCAACATGTAATCATTTCATCTATTCGTGGAAGTGATATGCCCGCAATAGAGAAGAATATTCATGTTGCGTCTTCTTCTTATTATACAAGTCTTGGTTATGCGAAAATAGAGAGTGAGAATGAGTATAAACCATACTATCATATTGTAGGTTCTTCTGATTCATTTTTAAAACTACTTTCTTTAAAAGAAGGGAGACTTCCTAAAAATGATAGGGAAATAGTGATTTCGGATCATATCAAAAGTAATGGTGGTATTGATTTACATGTTGGGGATACGATTACTTTATCTATTGGTAAACGTTATTTAAATGGAGAAGAGCTTGTAGTAAATGATTATTATTATGCGGATGAAGAAGAGGGATATGAGGAATTTAAAGAAGAAGGGGAGGTTACTTACAACATTGTAGGAATTGTCGAGAGAAGTTATATTGAATCTTATTCAGCTCCAGGATATAGTATATTTACATATGTAAGTGATATTAATGAAGATTCTTCTTATACTATGTTACTTACCTTTAAAAATATAAAGAAAGCATATGCGTACGGAAATGATATTGCAGAATCATTAGGATATAAAAATATTTCGTCTTTAGATTTTGCTATATATGATGAACTAGAGTATAATGATTCTCTTCTTTCTATGAGTGGGGTAAGTCGATATGATAACTTTATGAGTTCTATTTATACAACAATTGTGATTATACTTGTGTTAATATCGATTGGTTGTATTGTTGTCATTTATAATTCATTTGCAATTTCTGTAATGGAAAGGAAAAAGCAGTTTGGCTTATTTTCAAGTATTGGAGCTACGAAAAGACAACTTCGTAAAACTGTATTTTTTGAAGCATTTATCGTTGGAATTATAGGAATCCCTCTTGGAATCTTAGGTGGATTTATTGGGATTGGAATAGTACTTACGATTGTTAATGCATTGCTTCCAGATGTATTTAGTTTTCCACTTGTACTTGCAGTGTATCCAACATTTATTATTATCCCAGTTGTATTTATGATTGTGGTTATTATTTTATCAGCGTATTTACCTGCGGTTCGTGCTAGTCGTATTACACCAATTGAAGCCATTCGTCAAAATGATGATATAAAAATAAAAGGCAAAAAGATTCGAACTCCAAAGTGGATTTCTTCTATCTTTGGGGTAGAAGGTGAAATTGCTCTTAAAAATATGAAACGAAATAAAAAGAAATATCGTATTACGATTTTATCTCTTTTCATTAGTATTGTACTTTTTGTTTCATTTAGTGGTATTTTATATTATGGATTTACAAGTACTGTGGATGTATTTAATTTACCTGAGTATAATATAACCATTAATATGTATGGTGAGGATGAAAAGATTATTCAGAATCAAATTCATGAAATCGTCAGTCACGAAGAAATAGATAATTATACGATTTTACAATCTTCTTATTTTATGACAGAATCCTTATCTAGGGAAATGTTCGATAGTGATTTTGTTAAAAAAATGAATTTTAAATATGACAATAGTATAGGAGTTGCATTGTATGGGGTTGATGATGCTACATATGCAAAACTAAAAAAGAGCGCGAATATCACAGAAGATGTACCATTTGTTTTAAATCGATTTAAGGGAACCATTTATAGTGGTAGCGATCGAAAGAGTTATGATATTGCAAAATATAAAGAAATACCAAGTGCAATTCGTCTTTGTGAAGTGACATATGATGACTATACAGAAGAGGAAAGTTTTGAATGTAATATTGAAATTAATGATGCTGTGTTAGTAAAAGAAAATGTTCTTGGTTTAGAGGAAGAATTAGGCTATCAAAATGAGATGATTATACTTGTAAATCATGAGATGTATTCTTCTTATATTGGAGAGGAAATAAGTCCTGATTATAGTGTTTATATTCAGGCTGATAAATATGATGGATTGAATACTTATTTAGATAAGTTAGAAGAAGATTCAACTTTAATTTCTTTTCACTACTATAATATTGACGAAGAATTAAAAGTATATAAGAATATGATTCTTGTTGTTAAAATATTGTTATATGGATTCATTAGTTTGGTTACACTCATTGGAGTTACTTCTGTATTCAATACAATTCATACAAGTATTAACTTACGTCGTAAAGAGTTTGCTATGTTACGTAGTATGGGACTTACGCCAAAAGGATTTAATAAAATTTTAGCATTTGAGAGTTTATTTGTGGGGGTTAAGTCTTTATTATATGGCCTTCCAGTATCGATTGGTGTTGTATATTTATTATATAAATCATTCGGTGGTATAGCGGATAGTGGTGTCTTTGTAATTCCATGGGATAGTATATTGGTTGCTACAGTTGGTGTGTTTATTATTGTATTTATTACAATGATGTATGCATCAAGTAAGATTAAACATGAAAATATTTTAGAGGCAATTCGAGAGGAGAATATTTAATGGCAGTTATTGGGCTTCTTACTTTATTTGCAATCTTTATAAATATTCATGGATATATAAATAATAAATAAAATGAAAACACTTATTTAGAATAGGTGTTTTTTCTTTTCCTGTTGGTTACGGATTTCAGTTTAAATATTTTTTAATTCTACTTGCATCATATAATGTGACATAGATGATATTGACACTGGTTGCAATGACAAGTCCCCACATTCCTATATGAATTGCTGAGAATATAAATAGGGCAGACGTTCTAAGGAGGATTCCAATCAGTGTTCCTTTCATGGCATCTTTTGCTTTTCCCATTGCCTGTAATGTACTAGATAGAGGAGACTGGATGTAATGAAGTAAACAAATAGGAGCAAGTACACGTATGTAGTTAATTCCTTCCGTTGTATTATAAATAAGCTTTAATGGCAATTCTGGGATGATTTCAAAAAGTATTGTCATAGGAATACCAATAAGTAGGGAGAAGAAAATAGCTTGTTTTAATTTCTTCTTTGCGTATTCATATTGTTTATGTGCTGTTGATTTACTGATAATAGGAATGAGTGCTTGTGATATCGCCATTGTAAAGAAAGAAGGGAGTAATAGTAAGGGTATTACATACCCACTGATAATTCCATATTCATTTACGATAAAATTATTGTCATATCCAATCCAAAGTAGGGTACTGGTAAGTATAATTGGTTCGAAGAAATACCCTATGTTTCCAATGAGTCTACTTCCCGTTGTAGGGATGCTGATGCTGAATATTTCTTTTAAATTTCGTTTGTTTGGAACGAAATCTTTTTTTTGAAGTTTAAAGTTTTTTGGAAGAAAAAAGAATAGAATTAAGATGGATGTAAGTTCACTAACTACATTGGATATGACTAAAAATGCAACGGCAAATTCTAATCCATATTGTAAGAAGATGGGTATTCCGAGTATGAGAATGATAATTCTTACTATATCTTCTACTACATTTGAGATGACATGTGGAAACATTTTTTCTTTTCCAAAAAAGTATCCTCTAATAATCGATGATATAGAGACGAAGGGAAGTACAAATCCAATACAAAGAATTGCTAATTTGGTTCTGGGTTCATGGAGGAGTGTATTTGCAATAAAATCTGCTGATAAGAAAATTCCTAGAAATATTAAGATATTAATTATCAAAGAAATTGGAATAATAGAGAACACAAGATTTTTATTGTTCTTTGTATCTTCTGCTACGAGTTTACTGATTGCGATTGGAAATCCTAGTTGTGCAATGGCAATAAATAGACTCATGGTGGGCATCAGTAGCATGTGAATTCCAATTCCTTCTGTTCCAAGAAGTCTTGATGTGATAATTTTAATTATCATTCCTAGAGCTTTTGTTAGAAATCCGCCAATAATCAGAATAATTGTGGATTGAATAAATTTACTTTTTTTCATAAATTCTCCTTTAAAAATGTTTGTATATCATATATAATGTATATGTGAGTATTTACACATTTATTATAAGGAGGATGTAATATGGACATTACTTTTACATCAGAAAAAGAGTTGTATGATAGACTTGCACCTGCTCTTCGTACAAAAAAAGAGGAAATGAGAAGAAATGGGTATAGTTATATTAAGGAAGCTGATATATGGAACTATTTAAAAGAGATAAAATGGGTAAAATCAAAGGGACTCTCTTTGGCTGAAATGGTTAGTGATGTGTTAAATACAGGGGATGCGTATATAGATAGTTATTTACGCCATAAATTGAATCTAAATACAAGAAGTGTTTATTTCAATGAAGAATAGTGGAGGATATATTATGACAAAAAAGGAAATACAGAAAAAGGGTGTGCTTCGACCTATTGTGTATGTTTTAATTACACTTATCGTTAGTTTAGGTTGTATGCCTTGGTTATTTAAAAGTTTAAAATTTGGTCTTGATTTACAAGGCGGATTTGAAGTTTTATATGATGTATCATCGATTGATGGTAGAGATGTGACATCTGATATGGTGACAAGTACATATAAAACGATGTTAAGAAGAATTGATACTTTAGGAGTATCAGAACCCGTAATTACGGTTGAGGGAAGCAATCATATTCGTGTGCAACTTGCTGGAGTAACGAACTCAGAAGATGCTAGAAAGTTGCTTAGTAGTGCTGCAAATTTAACTTTCCGTGATACAAGTGATAATTTACTTATGAATAGTGATGTTTTGAAAAGTGGTGGGGCTAAAGTAGGACAAGATGCTAGTGGAAAACCTGCTGTATCACTTTCTGTAAAAGATAAAGATACATTTTATAAAGTGACTAAAAAATTGAGTGAGTCTGATGATAACACAATGGTTGTATGGCTTGATTTTGATGAGGGTGTAGATAGTTATTCTACCACTACTTGTGGGGCTGCTTCTTCTTCAGGATGTTTATCAGCTGCTACGGTTTCGCAAGGTTTTGCTAGCGATGTCATTATTCAAGGAAATTTTACTATGGAGGAAGTAGAGGATTTAGTCGATTTGATTAATTCTGGTAGTCTTCCAACAAAACTAACAGAGATTTCTTCAAAAACAGTTGGAGCTAGTTTTGGGGCAGATGCTCTTCAAAAAACATTTGTTGCTGGTGTTGTTGGAATTTGTTTGATTATCTTGTTTATGATTGTTGTATATCATTTTGCAGGATTTGTTGCCTCTGTTGGACTTGTTTTATACACATTTTTAACATTTGCGACTTTCTGGGTAGTTGGAGGAGTACTTACACTTCCTGGAATTGCAGCTGCTGTAATTGGTATTGGAATGGCAGTGGATGCTAATGTAATCAATTTTGCTCGTATTAAAGATGAACTTGGGCATGGTAAATCATTTAAGAATGCATGTTCGCTTGGAAATAAGGAGTCTCTTGCAAGTATTGTTGATTCTAATATTACAACATTTATTGTAGCTATTATCTTGTTTATTTTTGGTGAAAGTAGTATTAAAGGATTTGCTACAATGCTTATGATTAGTATTGTTGTTACAATGATTGTAATGGTAGTGCTTGTACGTTTCTTATTAAATAAATTTGTACAGACTGGAAAGTTTGATCAAAAGCAAAATTTCTTTATTGGATTTAGAAAAGATAGAAATGAAAAGAAAAATCAGAGAATTAAGGAAATTAATTTTGTAGAGAAGAGTAAAATCTTTGTCACAATTAGTATTGTTATACTTATAGCGGGCATTGTTTCGATTGGTATGCAGGGTATGAATTTAGGTATTGACTTTAAAGGTGGATCCTCTATTACCTTACAACTTAAAGAGAATATTACAGAGGATACATTAAAAGAAGATATTAAAACGTTAGGGTTTACTTTAGAATCTATTGAATATATTGATGATACAAATGTAAGTATCGTTGTCGATAATTCTTTAGAACAAGATGAGGTTACTAAAACGGAGACGTATTTTGTTGAAAAGTATCAAGCGAAAACGGATATTGGTGTTGTATCCAATGTTGTAAAGCGTGAACTTATTAAAAATGCTATTTATTCGTTAGTGATTGCATGTATAGGTATTATCATTTATATTTCTCTTCGTTTTACGTTTAGTTATGCAATTAGCGGGCTTGTTGCTTTATTCCATGATGTTGGAATGATTGTAGCTATCTTTAGTTTATTTAAATTTGAAGTTTCTACAATTTTTATAGCTGCGATCTTATCTATTATTGGATATTCTATTAATGATACAATTGTTACATTTGACCGTATTCGTGAAAATTTAAAAGGCAAAAGTGTTAAGAATCTAGATGATTTAAAAGGTGTTGTAAATGTAAGTTTATGTCAAACAATAGGCAGAAGTTTAATTACAACCATTACAACATTGTTCCCTGTTTTTGCGCTTATTTTCCTAGGATCACATGAGATTTTCTATTTTAATGTGGCATTATTAATTGGTTTAATTGCAGGATCTTATTCATCGATTTTTATAGCGAGTCAACTTTGGATTTTTATTGAAAAACATAATATTGGAAAGCCTGCAAAGAAAAAATGGTATGAAGAGAAGGAAACAGAAGAATTAAAAGTAAAAGGTATTAATTCCTAAAATATTGAAGGCTTTGTAAAGGAGTGATAATATGGCAAAAAATATCAAAATTACGTTTGATGATTTGATAGAAAAGGTATCTACATATATTAAGGAGGAGGAGCAGCTTTCTCTGATTCGAAAGGCATATGATTTTGCTGCCAATGTTCATTTTGGAACCTATAGATTAACAGGGGAAGATTATATTGAACATCCTTTACATGTTGCTTATATTTTAACAGATATACAAGCTGATTATGAAACGCTATGTGCAGGACTTCTGCATGATGTAATTGAAGATTCTCCAACAACTAAAGAGGAGTTGGAGCGTGATTTTAGCAAAGTGATTGCGGATCTTGTAGATGGAGTTACAAAAATTAATAAACTTAATTTTGATTCTGCAGAGAATGCTTCTCAAATAGCAACACAGAGAAAGATTTTAGTGGGGCTATGTAATGATGTACGAGTTATTTTTATCAAACTTGCAGATCGATTACATAATATACGTACACTTTGGGTTCATCCTGAACACAAACAAAAGGAGAAAGCAAAAGAAACTTTAGATATTTTGGTTCCAATAGCGCATCGCCTTGGTATGAATTTGTGGAAAAGTGAACTTGAGGATTTATGTCTTCGTTATTCTAAACCAGATGTTTATTTTGGTATTGTTGAACAATTAAATCAATCCAAGGTAGAGAGGGATTCTGTTGTAGAGGAGATGAAACATCGTGTTTCTACCCTTTTGAATACAAATGGAATTACACATGAAATAAAGGGCCGTGCGAAAAGTATTTATAGTATTTACAAAAAATTGGATAAAGGTAAGAAATTTAGTGATATTTATGATTTACTGGCTTTACGTGTGTTTGTAAATACAGAACAAGAATGTTACCAAGCACTTGGGGTAATCCACTCTAAGTATCGACCTTTGCCTAAGCGTTTTAAGGATTATATTGCAATGCCTAAAACAAATATGTATCAAAGTTTGCATACAACTGTTTTTGGATTTGATGGTTATTTATTTGAAATTCAAATCCGTACTTATGAGATGGATGAAGTGGCTGAACGTGGTATAGCTTCTCACTGGTCTTATAAGGAAAATGGTGGAAGTGGTAAACCTGCGATTCAAAATAGTATGGAGTCTAAATTGCAATTTTTCCGTTCTATTATGGAACTTAATAATGAAGAAGCAAGTGATGAGGCTTTTGTAAAATCAGTTACAGAAGATGTGTTTAAGAATACTATTTATGTATTTACACCCAATGGAGATGTTATTGAACTTCCAAGTGGTGCAAATCCAATTGACTTTGCTTATCGTGTTCACTCTAAAGTGGGTGATCAAATGGTTGGTGCAATTGTGAATGGAAATATTGTTCCTTTGGATTATGAGTTACATGATAATGACATTGTAAAGATTAATACAAATAAAAACTCTGCTGGGCCTAGTCGTGAATGGATTACAATGGCCAAGACAACTGGGGCTCGTAATAAGATAAAGTCATTTTTTAATAAAATTGATAAAGAAGAATATCAGAAACATGGAGAGGAACTTCTTCTTAAAGAACTCCGTAAACGTAAGATTGTATTTAATGAATTTCTATCAAGTGAGAATATTGAAAAGATATTAGAGGAATATAAGTATAAAAATATAGAAGAATTATATATGAATTTAGGAAGTAATCGATTAACTGTTGGTTCTTTGTTTCATTTGATTTTAGATGATTCTTCTAAAGAAGATATATTACTTCGTAAGAAACAGGCAAAGAATGTAGATTTGTCTGAGATAAAGGATGATATTTTAGTAGAGGGTATTGATCATATCAAGGTAAATGTTGCTTCTTGTTGTAAACCAGTTCCAGGTGATACAATTATAGGGTATATTACAAAAGGATACGGAATTACAGTTCATAGGTCAATGTGCCCTAATGTCAAGGATATAGATGAAAGAACGATTGGTGTACATTGGAATGAGGTTACGGAAAAGAAGTATCCTACAACTCTTTTGATACACGCACAGAAGATTGAGAATATGTTATTGGATATTGTATCAAAAACATCCAATCAAAATATTTTGGTACAAAATGTAAGTACTTTTATGCATCATGATGATGTAACATATGATATAACTATTTTGGTTAAAAATAAGGAAGATTTGGAAAAGTTTGTTCGAGATATTGAATCAAATCCAGCCGTATTAGAAGTAGAAAGGATTTTTAAATAGTGAAAATTATAGTACAAAGGAGTTTAGAATCGTCTGTCTGCGTTGATAATAATATTGTTGGGCATATTGACACAGGTATGGTTTTGCTTGTAGGATTTACACATCAGGATACTGAAGAGGATATTGATTATATGGTTCATAAAGTACTGAATCTTCGTATCTTTGATGATGTAAATGGAAAAATGAATCATTCAATATTGGAAATGGGAGGAAGTATTCTTAGTATTTCACAATTTACCTTGTATGGAGATGTGAGGCATGGGAATCGTCCTAGTTATGTTGATGCAATGTCGTCAAACCAAGCTGAAACTTTGTATCGAAAGTTTAATGAAAAACTTGCAAAGCATATACATGTAGAGAAGGGAATATTTGGAGCTGATATGAAAGTCTCTATATGTAATGATGGACCTGTTACTATTGTTTTAGAAAGTAGGTAAAGTATGATTAAAAATAAAATTGATTTTAAGCTGATTAATACAGCACTTCTTATTTTAATTGTTTTTCTGATGTATCAAACAGGGAACTTATGGATTGGAATTTTTAATAAGTTAATCACAATTTTGGCTCCTTTATTTGTTTCATTTGTGGTTTCTTATGCATTGTATCCATTGCTAAAGTTTTTTACGGATCATAAGGTTCCAAAAGGGATTGGGGTAGCCATTATTATCACTCTTGTATTATGTATTGTTGTATTTTTTGGTATTACCGTTTTTCCACTTTTATTTTCGCAACTTACGAATTTATTTAGTGCAATTATTACATTTTTAAAGGATATATCATTGAATTATGATTTGAATATAGGAAACTTGCAAACTTCTTTATCTGATGCATTTAATGATATCATTGTAAATCTTGGAAAGTATGTGTCCAATGGAGCTGTAAATGTAATTGGAGTATCTATACAATATCTAACTCTTATTTTTATTGTATTTTCTATTTCAATATATTTCTTACTTGATATGGAAAGTATTCGTAAGAACTTTAAGATATTTTTGAAGAAAAGGTCTAAGCGTGCTTACCGATTTGTGTCATTATTAGATCGCGAGATGAAAAATTATTTATCTGGTTTTGTCAAAATTATGTTTATTTCTTTAATTGAATATACTTTTGTTTACACTGTTATTGGACATCCGAATGCGATTCTTTTAGGGTTTTTAGCACTGTTATCAAATTTAATTCCGTATTTTGGGGGTATTATTACAAATATTTTAGCAGCTATTACAGCTATAGTAGTTAGTCCTTCCTTATTTATTCGAACTGTGATTGCTTTTGTTGTCCTGTCAGCAGTTGACGGATATGTAATTAATCCACTGGTTTATGGTAAGACAAATAAGGTTCCACCTCTTGTAGTGATTATGTCAGTTTTTGCAGGGGGTATTCTATTTGGTATTCTTGGAATTGTTATATCGCTTCCGCTGGCTATCATTATTCTAACAACAATAGGGTATTTTAAGGAAGATATTAGTGATAAAATTGAAGATATAAAAGAAAATAGCAAAAAGGAAAGGGAGAGTAAGGTGTAGTAATTATGGAAAAATATATAAGGAAATTATCACAAATTTCAACGATTACATCTATTATATTTATTTTGGTAGGAATATTTTTAATCATTAAACCTGAAACTACATTGTCGTTAATATCCTATATTTTAGGAATTATTATTCTTGTTAATGGGATTATGAATTTGATTCGTTATTTTTCAAATCGTGG
Organism: uncultured Bacilli bacterium; assembly: GCA_910584305.1. Lineage (GTDB taxonomy): Bacteria > Bacillota_I > Bacilli_A > RF39 > UBA660 > CAKPTA01. The sequence continues at coordinate 19,059 of CAJTZW010000003.1, read as the reverse complement.
AACAGGTGATTTATTTGATTTTGGATTTATCTTTGGAATTATGGGTGTTGTGGTTGCAGTTATTTTTATTTCACAGCCTAATATGATTGCTTCCATTATTCCGCTAATTTTAGGGGTATGGATTTTAGTTAATGGTGTAGTAAAGTTACAATTTTCTATGAATCTTAGAAATTATCAGAATGCTTCGTGGTCTCGTAGTGCTGTGATTTCAAGTCTTAATATTTTACTTGGAATTGTTCTTATATTAAATCCATTTAAAGGTGCTATTGTAATTACACAGATTATTGGTGGTTTTTTGATTTTATATGCTGTATTAGATTTGTTAGAATCTCGAACAATCAAAAAGACACTTCAAGATGGAGTAGAGTTTATTAAATAAATAACAGTGCTGCTTTTCTATAATCTAAAATTTAATTGAAGAGGGAATAACTAAGATTAATAATAAATACTTTAATGCTCAAGCAAGACATTTTTAATGGCGCTATGATTTCTAATAAGTAAAAGACCTGTTATTTTAATAATCTATGGCTATTTAGCCATTTTTTTGTTATACTGTTTCTAGAAAGTTAGGGATGTTTAAATGTTAGGTTTTCTATTAGTTGGACTATTTTTAATATTTATAATCACTATTGTTGCATTAATAGGTGGAAATGGAAAAACGCAAAAAAATGATAAAAATGCATTTGAAGGAAATGAAAAAGATACACGCTTTAAATATGATATATATAATCCTAAAGAGTACTTTATAAGTAATTATGAAAGATATTTTTATAATATTTTTAAAGAGATAGCTACAGAAAATAATTTGATTGTACACCCACAATTAAATTTAGCTTCTATTATAGAAAAGCCAAAATCAAATTTACAAAAATCGAGAACTAATAATGCCCTCTTTAGAAACATAGATTTTGCCTTTTTTACAGAAGATTATAGAGAGCTACTTTTATTAGTAGAAATAAATGATAGAACTCATTTGCGAAAAGATAGAAAAGAAAGAGACCAAAAGGTAATAAATATATGCAAAACCGTGGGTATTAAATTAATCCATTTTTACTCAACTAGTAATGATAATTCAAAAGAACATGTTAAATATGTAATATTAAAAGTACTAAAAGAAAATAATCCTAATTTTTAAGTCAGGAAATTATTTATCTTGTTTGAATCATTTTCTAAAATCTATGGTGTTTCATATTTTTAGTTGAAACTCCTTCTTCACGATAAACTTTGTAAATCTTATACTTCTTATAATCACATAATCTTTTTATGCTTTCGAGACTAAACCCTTCACGGGCCTGCTCTTCCATGCTTACTCTTGCGGAACACATATACCGTATTATTTTAAAATACTAGATATAATTAATTTTGAATACAGAATCAATTCCAATAGGACATTGGCACATAGTTTAGAACAAGAAAAGCCCATATTGATAAATTAGATATAATTTTATCATTAGGGCTGAAAAATAGTATATATCAAATGTTGAATAGAAAAAGAAATTAGAACTATCTATATCTAATTTCTTTTTAAAAGTAAGAATGAAAAATAAATTTTATGTTTTCTTTATTAGTTGTAGATTTTGGAAAGAATCACTTATATCAACTAAATCATAAAACTGAATTCCACACTTATTGTAAATATTATTTACTTCATCAAATGTAATACCTTCAGTATACCATTCAAAATATCTTTGGTAGTGATTACTGTTTTTAAATAGTTGTAATCTTCCAGATACTGTAAATAAATCAATAACATTAGTAGAAGCAATGTCTAAAGATATATTTAATTTTTTGAAACCTAGTCTTTCTAAATTTAATACATTATCTAATATGGAAACACTTTTATGTGAACAAGGTTCTAAATTTAATTGGGTTTCTATAAAATCTGTCAAATATGATAAAACTTTAAAAGAATCTTCTCTACTCATTCCATTTGGTAATACAAAGGGTTTAAATGGCCAATCAATAACCCCTACATTATTACCTCGTTGTCCATAACTTTCACCAATTCTATGATAATTAATATAATGTAATCGATAAATATTTTGGTTACCAAGTGGATGATCTTCTAATTCGGCCTCAAATTCGTAGTCTCTATTATCTAATGAAGATGAATCTAAAAGACTCATTTTCAGCTTTGCTAATTTTTCTTTTAAATCCAATTCTAATCACTCCTTTTGTATTAAGTATTATATCATATTTTGCCTACACTATATACAATTTTTGATTTCTATGTCATCTATTATAGAATGATTACAATTTGTTGCAACTAGTTCGAACGATTTTGAAGAAACAACCTGTCAATTAGGAAACAGTTTGGGGTTCATTTCCACTAGACCAGATAAGCAATATGATTAATTTTTTTCTATAATTATACTTTATTTTATATTATCAGGAAGCCCATTTATACCTAGTATTTATCAAATGTAAAATGAAATTTTTTTGTCCTATAAAGTATATTTAAAAACTCGCTTTACTATTTCTAGTATGCGAGTTTGGACCTCAATGGAGCGGATGAGGAGAATCGAACTCCCGTAGTCAGCTTGGAAGGCTGAGGTTCTACCATTAAACTACATCCGCATTTCAGTAGGCATTTTAAATTATACTAGATTGAAATATGGTTGTCAACTATTTCTTTTAATTTTTGTAAAATTATTGGTGGCATAGGATAGGGCTTGGGTTTATATATAATCAATTGCTTGTTTCATAGAATAATTTATATCTATCATATTATATGTGATAGATTTGAAAAATGTTCATATAATTTTATTCATTGGCTGTAGGTTATTACAACTAAATGTTAAACTAATATAAAGTGACTAGTTTTCCTAATTTATAAATGAATGACGGATCTGTATAAAAATAAATGTTGTCGAGGTAATATAATATGTAAAATAGTGAAATAGTGTTAAGATAGTTATGAGATACTATTAAGTACTTTTTTATAAGGAAATTTTTTCTGTTAATAAAGAATATTATTATTAGTGGAGATGCATTTGAAATATTAATGTCCTTTGTTTTGTGTAATTGTCAATTGTATGTAAATTCAAATATGTTAATTACAAAAATTTGAAAAAACATTTGTTTTATAGTATAATGTATTCACGAATGGAGATGAAATTGATGGAGTTTATTCGTAAGCATAAATTTACAACTTGTACAATTTCTGTTTTATTAATTATTATTATTTTGGCTTTTGCGATTTTCCGTTTCCTAATTCCAAATTATGGTGGTGATTTATATGGGAACCGTTTAAGTGGTATTAGTAGTTACAAAATTGACGATACTAAGGTAAGTGAAATGAAGGATGTAATAGGTAAGCTAGAAGGTGTAACTTCTGTTGAGTATATCTTAGAAGGAAAGCTTATTGATATTGTGATTCGTGTAGAAGATGGTTTAGAACGTGATGTTGCTAAAGGTTATGCAGATCAAGCACTTACATATTTTTCTGATGAAGAAAAAGGATATTATGATGCTGAAGTGATGCTTACTTCAGATAACGAAAATAGTGAAAAGTACCCAATCATTGGGTATAAGCATAAAACAAGTGAAGTGCTTGTATGGAGTAACAATTAGTTAGGTGGTATGTATGAATAAGAAAAAGATTATAATTGGGGGTATCGTTGCTTTTGTTGTAATTCTTGCACTCAGCTTGACTGGATATTTTCTTTTTATAAAGCAGGATAAGAATTCAACGCTTACATTAATGGATAAAAGATGGATTGAGGATAATAAGAATACTGTAATTGATTTGGGTATTTTAAATGATATTCCAGTGTTTAGTTATGGTGGCTCGGGGGTTTTATTTGATTTTGTTCAGGATATCGAGGAGAATACAGGACTAGAGTTTAATAAATTGCCTTATGCAATCGGAAAAGAGGTTCCTACTGAATATGCTTTTGAATTTGTGAGCACTCCTAGTGAAGGCGATATTGTTTTTTATCAAGATCATTATGCGATTTTTGTAAGTCAAAATGTGAAATATGGATCTTTAGATAAAATTCCCGCTATGACGCTGGGTGTCTTATCTGATGATATGGCTGATATAAATTACTATTTGCAAGCAAACAGTGGGTTACAATATAAAAGTTATAAGAATACAAGAGAGTTGATTTCGGCTCTTCAAAATGGAGAAGTTTCTGGTATTGTTTTACCTCAAATTTTGTATTTTGAAGAACTATCGACACATGATTCTTTATATAATGCGTATAATATTACTGAAATGGGACAAAGCCTAGTATTACATCTAGGAACCAATTCGAAATTAAATAGTATTATTACAAAGTATTTTAAGAAATGGAATTCAGAGTCTTTAGAACATTCTTATATTACCCATTTTTCTGAAATGTATTTCTTATTTAATAATATTACAGAGCAGGAAAAGACTCAATTTAGAAGTAAAAGTTATGTATATGGATTTGTTAACTATGCACCATATGATCAAACTATAAATCAGCATTTGGTTGGAATTAATAAAGAGGTAATACGTGCTTTTGCTAAAACGGCGGATGTTGATGTTAAATATATAGAGTATGATAGTATTGAGGATTTAACGAAAGCATTTAACGAGAATAAAGTTGATTTTATGTTTGGACTTGGTGATACAGATTCCTTTGATATGGATGCTGTAGGGACTGTTTCTATCTATGATGAAAAGTTGGCAGTAATTTCTTCCATTTCAAATAATTTGACAATTAATTCTCTTTTTTCCTTAAAAGGAAGAGTGGTTTCAACCATTAGAAATTCTAAAATTTCATCATTATTGCAGACATATGGTATTACTGTAAAAGAGTATGATACATTGGATGATATTTTATCTTCTTTAGATAAAAATACGATTTTAGTAGTTGATTCTGCCGTTTATGATATTTATTCTAAAACTAAGTTAAAGGATTACAAAGTAGATTATGTGACGGATTTGTTGTATGATTATGATTTTATTGCTCGAGATATTGAAGCTAATCAATTATTCAATTCTTATTTTAATTTTTATTTGAGTTTTATGAATGAGAAATCAATTCAAAATAAAGTTACTTACAAGATGTTCTCTGAAGATTTAACAAATAGTATGGCTTTTTATATGCTACTTGCAGGTGTTCTTATTTTGATAGTTATGTTTATCATATTGATGAAAAGTAAGGAAACAAATAGAAAGAAGAATACAAGTATTAGTAAAGATAGTAAATTGCGTTATATTGATATGTTAACTTCTTTGAAAAATCGAAATTATTTGAATGATTCTATTGCCAAGTGGGATAGTAGTGAGATTTATCCACAATGTATTATTATTGTTGATTTAAATAATGTTGCTTATATTAATGATAATTATGGACATGAAGAAGGGGATAAGGTTATTACAGAGGCAGCTAATATTTTAATTCAAGCACAAGTAGAAAATACAGAAATTATTCGTACAAATGGGAATGAATTTTTAATCTATATGGTTGAATATGAGGAAAAACAGGTTGTTTCTTATATTCGAAAATTGAGTAAAGATTTTAAAGAATTATCTCATGGCTTTGGAGCTGCTATAGGATATAGCATGATTCAAGATGGTATTAAAACAATTGATGATGCAATCAATGAAGCGACATTAGACATGCGTAGCAATAAAGAGGAGATAAGTAATTAGAGCAAAGATAGTCTTTGCTCCTTTTAAGAGGTGATACTATGCAAAGGATAAAAAGTTATCTTGAACGATTTTTTCAGATTATATCGAAACATGAAATGCGAATTTTACCTGGGAATTTAGCTTTCTTTTTAGTGCTTTCTATTATGCCTTTAATTACTTTGGTTGGGGTTATTTGCTCTTTATTATCTGTATCTATATTAGATGTGACAACAATGGTTAATGGTCTTTTACCGAAGGGGATTGTTTCCTTATTAGAACCTTTTTTTACGGTAAGTTCAGAAACTCCTCATATGATTGTGTTATTGATCATTGGATTTATTGTAGCCTCTAATGGAGCTCATGCGATTATTTTGGCTTCAAATGCTTTATATAAAACAGAAGACGCTAATTATATTTTTCGTAGGGTAAAGGCATTTTTTCTCACAATCATTTTGATGTTGATGTTTGTTTTTGCACTGGTCGTTCTTGCTTTTGGAAATATTATTTTAAAATTTATTTTGAGTTTAGAAATATTTCATTATATTTCAATTGATATTTATTCTTTATTTATTTTATTAAAATGGCCAACAGCATTTATTGTTATTTTCTTATTGGTAAAAGCGTTGTATACGATGGCACCTGATAAAAAGATATCTAGTAAATATGTAAATAAGGGATCATTATTTACGACAGCTGGATGGTTAGTAGTTACTGCTTTGTATGCATTTTATGCGAATAATATTGCAAATTATGATCGATTTTATGGTGGGCTATCTAGCATTGCTATGTTAATGATTTGGATTTATTTGATTGCTTATGTTTTTGTACTTGGAATTGCTATTAATACAAGTTATTATGGATTAGATGGAGAAGAAGAGCATAAAATTTTGTAATTGATACAAATTAAATATTGGATATATGTTTTATTACCGCATATATCTTAGCAGGCTACTTTAATAGTACATGGCGTAGTTTTACTGTGAACTAACAAGTATTATGATTTTGGTAATACTCTCCTTTTCACATCTTTTATAGAAAAGCGATTTTTAAAATCGCTTTTCTTTGTTATAAATTGTGATAAAAGTATTGAATAACAAACGTATGTTTGCTAAAATAGTATATAGGCAAGGATGGCGATGTAAAGATTAAGTGTTGGTTGTGATTTAAGTAATAAAAAAAGATATATTTCTATATCTTGTAAATTATGCTGCGACTTCTGTAATTTCTGCATTAACTTCTTTTCTTGATGCTTTTCTTAAAGTTCTAAGTTCTCTAGCACTCATTATTACTTTCGTTCCATCTTCTAAACGAATTTGTTGTAAATTTGGTTTTTGTGCATGTCTAGTTGCCCTTAATGAGTGGGATCTTCTATTTCCAAATAATGGTTTTTTTCTTGTTAATTTAGTTGCCATATACATCCTCCTTAATATAAATTCGTCCTATGCCTTATAACTTTACCATAATATTATGATAAAGTCAAATATTTATGATTGAATTTCTTTAAAAAAAAAGAAAAATATAGTAAAATTAGATTCAATGGAGGTAGTTTTATGACATATGTTCCCTTATATATAAAAACAGAAAATTCTTTGTTGCAGAGTACAATTCGTGTTTCAGAACTTGTGGAATATGCTAAGAAAATGGGACTTCCTGCTCTGACAATTACTGACGCTAATCTATTTGGTGCAATGGAGTTTTATAAATTATGTAAAGAAAATGGAATCCAGCCGATTATTGGGTTAGAGTGTACTATACAGGATAGTAAGATTATTTTGTATGCTAAGCATTTTTTGGGATATAAGAATTTATTAAAGTTATCTACGATTCAATCTGAAAAGGTATTAGAAATAGAGGATTTGGGAGGTTTTGTTTCGGATATAATTTGTATTGTTCCCTTTTCTTCTAAGGATATTATAGAACGATTACCTTCTTATGAGAATCTTTATTTTGGGTATTCTACAAAGGAAGAATATGAGAATTTGAAAAAAGAATATGCTAATATTGTATATATGAAGGAAATTCTTTATTTAAAAAAAGGAGAAAAAGGATTTTTACGTTATTTACGTGCCATTGCCTCTGGAAAGGTCTTAAAAGAGATTCCGATAATAACTGAGGATTATTATTTAGAATTTTTGTCAGAAATACCTTATGAAAGGAATTGCAATAGTGAAATTCTTTCCTTATGTGATTTGGAGATAGAGTTTTCAAAGGATTTACTTCCAGTATACGATTGCCCGGAGGGATATTCTAGTGATTCTTATTTACGGCACTTATGTAAAGAGGGTTTAAAAAAACGTTTTGGTGCTACAGTAAGTAAAAAATATATTGAAAGACTTCAGTATGAGCTTGATGTAATTCGAACAATGGGATTTTGTAATTACTTTTTAGTTGTTTGGGATTATGTAAAATTTGCTAAAGAAAATGGTATTTTGGTTGGCCCAGGAAGGGGAAGTGCTGCAGGGTCTTTGGTGGCTTACTGTCTTTTTATTACTGATATTGATCCAATCCAATATAATTTATTTTTTGAACGTTTTCTAAATCCAGAGCGTATTACTATGCCTGATATTGATATGGATTTTGAAGATACAAGAAGAGATGAGGTAATTCAATACTGTGTGAATAAATATGGCAAAAAAAGAGTTGCTGAAATTATCACTTTTGGAACACTAGGAGCAAAACAAGTAGTTCGTGATGTAGGAAGAGTTATGGATACACCACTTGCGCAAATTGATTTTTTGTGCCGTATGATTGATGCGAGGCTTTCTTTGACGGAAAATTACCAACGGAATCCAAAAATTAAGGTATTTTTGGAAGGCAATGATTCCTTACAGACTTTATATAAAGTAAGTTTGAAATTAGAGGGATTAAAGAGGCATACTTCAGTACATGCAGCTGGAGTTGTAATGTGTAATTATGATATTGATGAAGTAGTTCCATTATATAAACATGAGAATATGTATTTAACAGGGTATTCTATGAATTATTTAGAGGAGTTAGGTCTTCTTAAAATGGATTTTCTTTCTTTGACTACTTTGGGAACAATCGAAAATATTCTAAAAGAGATTCAAAATGCTGGCGTTGCAATTTCTTTTGATACAATCCCCTTTCATGATAAAGAAGCGTTACAAATATTTCATGATGTAAATACAATTGGTATTTTTCAATTTGAATCTACTGGGATGATGAATTTTTTAAGGAAATTCCGTCCAGATACATTTGAGGATATTTTTGCTGCACTTGCGTTATATCGACCAGGACCGATGGATAATATTGATACATATATTCGTAGAAAGCAGGGGAAGGAGGCAATTAACTATTTCCATTCTGATTTGATACCAATTTTAAAACCAACTTATGGAATTTTAATTTATCAAGAGCAAATTATGCAGGTGGCAAGTGTTTTGGCGGGTTATTCTTTAGGGGAGGCTGATGTTTTAAGACGAGCTATGAGTAAAAAGAAAGAGGATATCTTATTAAATGAAAAAGCTAAATTTGTAGAGCGTTCTGTTGCCAAAGGATATGATAAAACATTGGCTATAGAAATTTATGAATTGATTTTAAAGTTTGCTTCGTATGGATTTAATCGTTCACACTCTGTTGCTTATGCAGTTATAGCTTATAAGTTAGCTTACTTAAAAGCACATTACCCACTGTATTTTATGAAGAGTATGCTTACTATGGCAATTGGGTCTATTCCAAATACAAAGAAGTATATTTATGAATGTAAAAAAAATCATATTTCTATTTTGAAACCGAATATTCATCAGAGTGTTGATGCTTATTCTATTGAAAATGGAGAGATTCGTTATCCTCTTACCAATATAAAAAGTATTGGAGATAATGCAGCACTTTCTATTTTAAAAGAAAGGGAAAAGGCACCATTTACTTCTATCTATGATTTTATAAAACGTGTGTATGGTAAAACTGTAAATCGAAAGATTATTATGAATTTAATTTGGGCTGGATGTTTTGATGGGTTTGGATTTAATCAAAGAACATTAATACATAATTTAGATTTGATTTTAAATTATGGGGAATTGATTCATGATTTAGATGAGGAATATGCATTAGCTCCAGAATTAGAACTTGTAGAGGAATATTCTAGTAGGGAATGTATGCAACATGAAATGGAAGTGTTTGGATTTTATTTAAGCAATCATCCTGTAACAGAATATAAATTAAAATACCCAAATGTTATATCATTAGAGAATTTACAAGATTATTTTGATAAAATGGTTCATACGATTGTATATGTTGATCACTTACGTACCGTGGCAACAAAGAAGAATGATATGATGTGTTTTATTACAGGTAGTGATGAGATTATGCGTGTAGATGTAACAGTATTTCCTAGGGTGTATACGAAGTATCAGGACAATCTTATGGAAGGCAATATTTTATATTTAATAGGTAAAGTTGAAAAACGCTTTGATAAGTTACAAATTATTGTACAAGATTTAAAAATTTTAGAATGAGAGATTACTATTGATGTAATTCTTCTAATTCATATGATTTGGTGGTGATGTTTTGAAGCGAATCATTTTTCATATTGATGTAAACAATGCTTTTTTATCATGGACTGCGGTAGAATTATTAGAACAGGGATATACATATGATATTCGAAACAGTTATGCTGTAATTGGTGGTGATGAAGCTGCGAGAAAGGGAATTGTTCTTGCTAAAAGTATGCCAGCTAAAAAGATGGGGATAAAGACAGCGGATACTTTGTTTTCTGCAAGGAGGAAATGTCCTGCTTTACGGATTTATAAACCGAATTATAAAATGTACCAAGAAAAGAGTAATGCTTTATTTTCTTATCTTCAAACGTTTACTCCAGATATTGAAATTGCTTCTATTGATGAATGTTATTTGGATTATACTAGTGTAAGAAATTTGTATGGTGATGCAGTATCATTTGCGTACAAATTGAAAGATGATATTTATACAAAGTTTGGTTTTACCGTAAATATTGGTATTGCGAATAACAAATTGTGTGCGAAGATGGCATCTGATTTTGAGAAACCCAACAAGGTACATACATTGTGGGAAGAGGAAGTGAAAGAGAAGATGTATCCTCTTTCAATTGGAGACCTTTTTGGTATTGGTAAAAAAACGTGTGAAAAACTTGAGAAATTGAATATTCATACAATTGCGGATTTAGCAAACACAGATGTTGTATATTTATCAAAGTATTTTAAAAATCAGGCAGTTCATATGATTGAATCTGCACAAGGTTTTGATGAATCTCCTGTTGTAAGTGAAGTATTGGATCCTACAAGTATTAGTAATGAGATTACATTATCACAAGATATAACGAATAAGACAATTTTATATTCTTATTTGGACGCACTTTCTAGTCAAGTAGCTCTACGTCTTCGCAGGCAAGGAAAATATGCGCATGTTGTGGTGGTTATACTCAAAGATTTTAAATTTAGAAGAAAACAACATCAGAAGAAAATTATGAATGCGACAAATATTACCAAAGAGATTTTTGAGATATCTAAAGAGATATTAGATGAAATGTATGATGAAACTCCAGTACGTTTAATTGGATTGCGTTTAGATGGTTTAGTTGATGTAGTAAATTATCAACCTTCTTTGTTTGAAGATATAGATGATAGAATTCAGGATGAAACTGTTGATACCTTACTTGATACATTGCAAGATAAGTATGGAATCGATGTGATTCAAAAGGGAAGTAAGATACCTTTAAAAGATACATTAAAAAAGCATAAATAGTTTATATTATTTCTATATTTTTATGTTATAATATCTAACATGGTGATTTTATGGAACATTTTGAATTTGTTCAAAAATATAATGATTTTAATATAGATTTTAATTTAGAATCTATGCCTTATTTTGAACTTCTTATTCATCTTCATACATATTTATTTGGAAAGGATAAGGTTCGTTGCGAAGAAAAATATCAAAGGAGAATTAATAATTTAATTCAAAACGTTATGATAAGTGATTTTTCGAATATGACTTTATATACTTTATCAGAAACATTAAGTAAATGTATATCTTCTATATGGTTATATCAACCCTTTTTTGATGGAAATACTAGAACAGTTATTTTACTTTTAAAACTATTTGCTTTAGTAAAGGGCTATGAATTTCGATATGATATGAGTGCTGGTAATGAAGAAGATTATAAAAAATTTGTGAGTTTGATTTATTCAGAAAAAGATATGGTGAGTGAAGAGTCAATCCAGAAAATTAAGGAACATTTATATAAGGTAAATTAATTGTATATAAGATTATTTTATTATCATAATACCTTAAATTATAAAGAAAACCTACCTTCCATTGACAATGGAGGGGGTGGGGTGATACAATATCAGAAATTACAGGAGGAGGCATCTGTATGAAGATTGAAGAATTAAGAGAATTAAGGGAGTTTTTAGTGAAGAATAGCATATCATTTGATGAGATTAGTTCATGCCTAGGAGATAGCTGTTTTGAACCATTTCAAAATTATTTGAAAGAGAATAATGTATCACTCAGTGATATTCAAAAGGAACTAGAGAGTGTTGACTGGGAACTAGAAGATATGCGTGATTTGATGTTTAACAAATTAGAGGAAGTAAGGGAGGCAAAAAGGCTAATATCAGTTATAAAACTACTTGGAAAAGGGTCCTTGGCATTGGGAGTATTAGGTTATGCAATGTGTGTTTCCCTTGCATCGAAAAATTACGAGACAGTTAGTGTTTTTGAAGGTAGTCTAGGTGGATTCGCATATGGGTGTATAGGGTTTGTACCTATAACTTTGTTAGCGGGTGCTGCGGGATATAGTATTCGTGAACTTGAATATAAGAAAAGTGAATTTCAAAAGTTAAAGGATCAACATCATGATTTAAGGGAAAGTAGAAGGCCAAAGCTATCTGAGTGATGGCTTTTTATTTTACAGAAAATCAATATTATTCTCAATTTACAACTGTCCTTATCCATGTTACAATATCGTAGAGGTGTAAAATATGAATCAAAATATTATAGAGGGGATTGCTTCTGGTTTACAGATTAAGGAGCAACAAGTAGAGGCAACGCTGAAGATGTTGGAGGAAGGAAATACGGTACCTTTTATTGCTCGTTATCGTAAAGATGCTACTGGTGCACTTGATGAGGAACAGATTCGAAAAATAGAAGAGGTGTATGCTTATCAAGTGAATCTATTAAAACGTAAGGAAGATGTAATTCGTTTAATTGATGAGAAAGGATTACTAACAGAAGAGTTATCTTCCCAGATTATGGCTTGCATGAAATTGGTTGAAGTGGAGGATTTATATCGACCTTATAAGGAAAAGAAAAAAACGAAAGCGACGGATGCCATTCAAAATGGATTAGAACCACTTGCGAAGATGATTATGTCATTTAAGCTAAATGGGAATATTAAAGAGGTTGCTAGTCGATTTTTAAATGAGAAGGTTACAACTGTCGATGATGCTATTGTTAGTGCCGGATATATTATTTCTGAATGGATTAGTGATAATGCATCTTATCGTAAATGGATTCGTTCTTATACATATCGAAATGGAGTTATTTCTTCTACTCTTAAGAAGGGAGCGGAAGATTTAGATAAGGTCTATGAAATGTACTATAGTTATTCTGAACCAGTGAAATATGTAAAATCACATAGAGTGCTTGCAATGAATCGTGGTGAAAAAGAAAAGATACTAAATGTATCTATTGATGTAGATGCTACCTCGATATTAGAATATCTAGAGAATAAAATTATCAAAGATAAGAATGCGGGTGTTGTAGATATTGTTAAAAATGCCATTTTAGATAGTTATAAACGATTAATTTTCCCATCGATTGAAAGGGAAATCCGAAGTGATTTAACAGAGAAGGCCGAGGAAGTTGCTATTGATAATTTTGGAAAAAATTTGGAGGCACTACTGTTGACTCCACCAATGAAGGAAAAGATTGTTTTGGCTTTTGACCCTGGTTTTGTTAATGGTTGTAAACTCGCTGTTGTGGATAAAAATGGAAAGTATTTAGATTCTACTGTGATAAGGCCATTTTTAAATGGAAATACGAACGATAGAATTCAAGGTTGTAAGGAAGTTGTTGCCAAACTTATTCAGAAATATCATGTGGATATTATTGCGATAGGAAATGGAACTGCCTCTCGTGAATCTGAAAAGTTTTGTGCAGAAATGATCCATGAATATAATTTATCTTGCAAGTATGTTATTGTATCTGAAGCTGGTGCATCTATCTATAGTGCATCTAGAGTTGCGATTGAAGAATTTCCGGATTTAGCGGTTGAAAAGAGAAGCGCTATGAGCATAGGAAGAAGATTACAAGATCCATTATCCGAACTTGTTAAAATTCCACCAGATGGAATTGGGGTAGGTTTGTATCAGCATGATGTTTCTCAAAAAAGGCTTAGTGAAAGTTTAGACTTTGTGGTAAGTAAGGCAGTGAATAGTGTAGGAGTTAATGTCAATACAGCTTCTCCATCATTATTAAAATATGTTTCGGGTATTACCAAAAAGGCAATTGATAAGATTATTGCTTATCGTGAAGAGAAGGGGAGAATTTCTTCTCGTGCAGAAATAAAGAAAGCTAAACTTCTTGGAGATAAATCATATGAACAAGCCATTGGTTTCTTACGAATCACAGAGGGTGATAATGTGTTAGATCAAACATCTATACACCCTGAAAGCTACGAGGTAACACTCAAATTGTTGGATTCTATTGAAGCCAATTTATCGGATATTGGAAGTTCTGATTTGATTGCTAAATTGGATTGTATTGATATTGAGGATTGTGCAAATTCACTTGGTATAGATCATTATACATTGAAAGATGTAATTACCTCTTTAAAAAAACCAAATCGAGATCCTAGGGATGATATGCCACAACCTATTTTAAAAAGTGATATATTAGAGTTAGAGGATTTAAAAGTTGGTATGAAGCTTCAAGGAACAGTTCGAAATGTTGTAAATTTTGGGGCATTTATTGATATAGGGCTTCATAATGATGGACTTGTTCATATATCTAAGATGTCTAAAGATTTTATAAAAAGTCCAATGGATGTCGTATCCGTGGGAGACATTGTTGATTGTTATGTTGATGAAATATTTTTAGATAAAAAGAAGGTTTCGCTTAGTTTACTTGAACCAGATACAGTAAAATAGGAGGTTACTATGGGATATAATGAATTTCATAAGGGATTTAAAAATATAGAGAGAACCGCAATTCCTCCTATACTTCAGAAAAAGAAGTATGGGGTTCGTTCTATTGAAGAGATAATTCATGATCGGTATCAGAAAAGAACTGATAAAGAATCTATCAAGAAAAGTATTCCTATACAGAATGTAGATTACCAGCAAAATATGATGGCACAAAGGAATCTTCGGAATTTAGATAAATAGGATATAGGAAAAGAAGCGAAGCGCTTCTTTTATTTGTTTTCTTGGTAAATAGCAATCAATGTCGTTTCGGTTGGAAATATGTTATTTCCATAATATCGTAAATAGAATTTGTATCCTGGAGTAATTTCGTCAATCATTTTTGGAATTTTCCATATATCTTCATGATTGTGATATACAGAAATGAGTAGTTTTGGATGACAGTCTTTAATAGTTTGTCTGCACCCTTCTAGAGCTTTTTGTTCAGCTCCTTCAATATCCATTTTAATCATTGTAACAGGTTCATTTATATCTAGATCTATAGTAGTTGCCTCGACTTCGATATCCCCAGAAGCTCTTGCTACATTTGCGGAGGCATCTACCTTGTTGGATTCAATATAAAGGGTTTCTTTCTTATCACTGACTGCCTTTTTTCTACATTCAATATTTGGGTAGTAGGATAGATTATTCTGTAGAATGTCAAAGGTATTTTCTGTGATTTCATAACAGTATATTTTTTTATAATAATCTATACCATATGTTTTTATGTAATCTATAATCGTATCTCCAGTATAGGCGCCCAAATCTACAATCACTTCTTCTTTGGTGCATGGAACAATATCTACGTCAAAGTAGGGAAGGAAGTTTGTCTCTCTTGCTTCATTTAATAATTGAAAATCATATTCAAAATAATTTGTTAGGATTGCTAGCAGTACTTTTTTGGAACGGTAGTCTTTTAAATTTTCATATAACCATATAAAATCGTCAATATGATCATATAAAGAATTTGCCTTTCTTTGAATTTCCTCAAAAATACCATTTTTAGAATCTAATCTTCCCCAATAATCAAATGTGGTAAAATAATTTTCTAAAGAGGTTTGGATTTCTTCAGGAATTTGGTTGTATTTTGTCTTTATGAATAGAAAGAGTTCTTCTTTTGACATTTGTTTTATTTTGCTTACTTTTTCTTTAAAAGTTTTATCAGTTGTATACATACTTCACCTCATATACAGTGTATTCTAATAGATATAAAAAATACATTGCTTATTTTTTATTCAATGTATTTTTATCTATTTTTATAATGTATATTTGATTCTCAAATTCATAATAGTTTATATGATAATTTTTATATAAATTTATATTTGGTTTTTGTCTTGTTACAATTAGTATAAATCCATTGTTATGGAGTGTCGTTATATAGGAGTCAATTATATTTGTATTTATATATGATGTTATAATTGTAGTGATTTTTCCTCTCATATCTGGTGTTGGTGTTGATAGTATATTCTTTTTTGGAACGTATGTTATAAGTAGATCTGTATAGGTGTTGGTTGTATCTATGACGTAGTCTTTGTTTTTGATAATAGGGTCTAGTATTTGACGAATTAGATTGTTTTTATTTAAACGAAAACCTTGATATGTTTTTCTTTTTTCTAATTCTTTATCAATGTCATTTAGAATGCATAGTTTTTTATCTAGCCAAGAGGGTTCAATTAAGTCATTCATGTCTGGGTCTCCTGTGATTCTATGAATGACAATTTCTGGTCTTAAATATTCTAACTCGGTACATACAGTATCAACGTATTCTTCTTTTGTAAGAATTGGGAATGGCTTATCTTGATATATTCTTTCTAGTTTTGTTCTTTTTAAAATGTGTAGCATGTGAATTTTAATTCCCTGTATATCAAGTTTATTTATATATTTGATTGTTTCTATCATCATATCTTTTGTTTCATATGGTAGTCCATTAATAATATGAACTACAACATTGATGTTTCCTTTTCTAAGCCTTTTTACACATTCTTCAAAGCACTGTAGTGTATGACAACGATTGATAAAAATGGATGTTTTTTCGTGAATAGTCTGTAACCCTAATTCTATTGTTACGTAAGTGCGTTTTGATAGCTCTTCTAAATAATCTAATACATCATCTTGGATAGCATCGGGTCTTGTTGCTATACTTAATCCAATTACATTTTCAATGGTTAAAATAGATTCGTATTTTTCTTTTAAGATAGAAAGTGGGGCATAGGTATTGGTATGTGCTTGGAAGTATCCTATGTATAGACAGTTTTTCCATTTTCTATCTAAAATTTTCTTTACTGTATGAAATTGCGTTATTAGGGAATCTTCTTTTTTTCCAGCAAAATCGCCACTTCCTTTACTAGAACAATAAATACATCCACCTGTTCCTACTGTTCCATCTATATTTGGACATGTGAATCCGGCATTTAAACTAATTTTGCACACTTTGGAATTAAATTTTTTCTTATAAAAGTAATCTAGAGTATGATACCTTTTATTGTGGTTTGTATATAAAAATGGATTCATTTGTATCACCTAGGATTTATTATATCGTAAATAATTGTGAAAAATATATGAAAATTAGAAAAATTTGTTAATTTTCTTTATAAAAATTATAATTTTTGATATAATTGTACTGGAGGTAAAGAAAATGAAAAAAAATAGTTTAATTAAAGCTATTGCAGGTATTTTTATAGCTTATGTGGTTTTAAGTTGGATTATTCCAGCAGGTGCTTTTTCAAGTGGTGAACTTATTTCTGAAAGTACATCGCCAGTTGGATTGATTGACTTAATTCGTTATCCAATTATTACATGTACAAGTTCTATCTTTGTTTTATCAGCACTTGTGGTTGTATTAATTGGTGGATTTTATGCCGTTTTAAACAAAACAGGTGTGTATGGTAATGTTGTAGAAGGGCTTAGTAAAAAGTTTAAAGGAAAAGAATTTCAATTTGTAATTCTATCTGTTGTAATTTTAGCTGTACTATCATCACTAACAGCGCTTACACTTCCTTTATTTGTATTGGTTCCATTCTTTGTAGCCGTACTTATGTCTTTAGGATATAAGAAGCTAACAGCATTTTTATCTACATTTGGAGCTATTTTGGTTGGAAATATGGCTTCTACTTATGGATTTAATGTCAATGGGTATATTAAGTATTTCTTAGATGTAGATATGAATTCTACCATCTTATATCGTATTATTTTCTTGGTAGTTTCTGTTGGTATTTTGTTATTTACTATATCGAAAGTTGGTAGCAAGGATCTAGAAAAGAAGAGTGCGAAAAAGGCTACTAAAAAATCAGAAAAAGAAGAAGATGTAAAAGAAGAAGCTATTATTCCATTATATGATGGAATTGTTGATAAGAAAAAAAGTGCTACTCCAATGGTTGTAATCATTATATTTATGATGATTGTTGCACTTGTTAGTATGTATAATTGGTCGAACGGCTTTGGCGTAGAATTATTCAACAATATTTATGAGTCTATCAATAGTTTTGAAATCAATGGATATCCAATTTTCAAAAATTTGATTGGTTCTGTAGATCCAATTGGATATTGGTCTAATTATGAACTTTCATTCTTACTTGTTGTAGCATCTTTATTATTAGGATGGATTTACAATATTAAGTTTGGGGAACTTGTAGAGACATTTGTATCTGGTATGAAAAAGATGTTAAAGGTAGCACTTTATGCATTACTTGCGAATGTGATCTTCTTAGTTATGAATTCAAACAGTTCGGGAATGAATATATTCGCGACAATTGCTGATTTCTTCCTTGGAATTACGAATAAATTTAATATAGTTACTATGTCAGTAGTTGGATTTATCGGAGGAATTTTCTACAATGATTTTCCTTATATGTTAAATACATTGTATTCTCAGATTTCAGCTTTATACACTGAGTTGCCACTTATTGGGTTAATATTACAATATCTTCACGGAATTGTAATGTTAATTGTACCTACAAGTGTTATGTTAGTTATTGGTTTAACATATTTAGATATTCCTTATGGAGAATATTTAAAGAAAGTATGGAAATACTTACTTATGTTACTAGTAGCTATTATTGTTGTATTAGTAATTGCTATGTTAGTTCTATAATATAGAATTCCTTTATAAGAAATAATTTATATTTAAATCGTTAGCTATAGTCATGCGTTAAGTTTCAAAGAAACTGCACGTAAGGATTAATACAGTGGCGTAAAAAAGTAAA
Organism: uncultured Bacilli bacterium; assembly: GCA_910584305.1. Lineage (GTDB taxonomy): Bacteria > Bacillota_I > Bacilli_A > RF39 > UBA660 > CAKPTA01. The sequence goes on along the minus strand of CAJTZW010000003.1, from coordinate 67 downwards.
TGCCCAGAAAATAAAGAAAAAATGAATAAAAACTTGTAAAATGATAAAAAAATGTGTAATATAATGG
>CAJTZW010000002.1 GCA_910584305.1 uncultured Bacilli bacterium | reverse complement strand
AATCAAAAATATGGTAAAGAATCACAAACTTGCAAAATCCTTAACAGATGTAACCTTAGGGGAAAACATAAGACAACTAGAATACAAAAGCAAGTGGAAAGGAAAGAGATTATACAAAGTAGATACATATTATCCAAGTAGTCAAATATGTAGCGTATGTGGATATCAAAATAAAATAACCAAAGATTTAAGTGTAAGAAAATATATATGTCCAGAATGTCATAGTGAGTTAGATAGAGACTATAATGCATCAGTAAATATATTATTTGAAGGATTAAAACAATATATGAAAGAATTAGTATAAAGAACAAATAAAAAAATAAGTAAAAGAATAAGTACGGTAGCAACTATCGGAATTTAAGTCTGTGGAGCAGGTAGGAAGCGAAGGCGAAGAAGCAGAAATGTTTAGGTGTGAACCTAAATGATTCGAAATTTATTTTGGATTTTGTTCTGTAATTAAATAATAATTATAATAGTAATTAAGAAAAGAAATTTATGATATTTTGACTTTAACAAAAATTTGTTATAGAATATCAATTATTATTAAAGGGGGTGGAAATTAAATGATATCTTCACATTATAAGGATGTCTATAATATTTTGTGTAAAAGACATCCTAATAAAAAAATATATATTATTAGTGATCATCATTTTTATCATTCTAATATCATTAGGTATCAAAGACCAGAATTTAGTGATGTTAAAGAAATGAATGAGTATATTATAGGTATGCATAATAGGGTTGTCAAAGAGGATGACATTGTCATTTTCCTTGGGGACTTTTCTTTTAAAAAATCCTTTATAAAAGATTTATTAGCACAAATGAATGGGCATAAATATTTATTGCTCGGCAATCATGATGAAGAAAATCTAACACATTGTTATGGAAATTTAGGCTTTGAAGGAATATTCACCAATCCTATAAAAATTAATGACAAATTTTTGTCTCACTATCCATTACGTGAAAATGAATGTGACGGTATTAATTTTAAAGCATTAGTTAAAGAGTTTAATAGTAGCAATGCAATTAATTACCATGGACATATTCATACTAGAAATATTGGTGAAAATCCTTTTGTTAATGTGTGTTGTGAAGCACAAAATTATAAACCTTTATTAATAGGATATACTGAAAAATTAGTAAGAACGAATGATTCACCACTAGTAATTAATTCACAACATTTTGAATCTATATTAAAATATTTAAAGAAAGAGAAACAGTTAGATCCAAACTTAGTTATTTCAGACTATATATATTCCATGCTGTTAGAAGCAATTACCCCATATGAGAATTCGAGCTTTATCTATGGTTCTTTTCCACTTTATAAAAAATACGGTTATATATCTAATTTTTCAGATTTAGATGTATGTTTAGTTTATAATGAAAATATAAGTCGTGGAAAAAATAAATCCTTGCTAAAAGAAGTATTTGATATAGCATTTGAGGATGCTAAAAAAGTTGATAATCTTAATTTCTCTTTAGATAAAAGAATGTCTAATATGTGTATTTTTGAATTATTATATACAAATAAGAATGGAAATAGATATAGAGGTTATTATGATACTAATTTAGTTCCATTAGATACATATCGTAATAGCGATTTTGTTACAACGTATGGTTGTAGTACATTAGAAAGCACTCTTAAGTATGAAATGGATTTAATTAATGACTTTAAACTTCCTAGATACAAGTCTAGATTTTTAACAACTAATGGCGATATTGCCAACATAACATTACAATTATTATTCCAACAAGGATTCACTGAAAAAAAGGCTTTATCTCTTAAGAAATTAATATATATATATCGTACATATGGTGAACACGATATATCAAATGTTAGTGATTTAGAGGATATTATGGTTAGATTCTTCATTAGAAATATTGTATTTTTTCATACGACAAGAAGGAGCAAAGATATAGAGTATATAAATGAAGGATATAGGAATCTTGATGATTTTATGAATGCCATCCCTTCTACATTAAAATTACAAATGGAAGAAATATTAAAAAATCCATATTCCTTATTTAATATTATATATAAAGAGATATCAGAAATTAGCTTTGACGAAATACCAAAGAAAGGTAAGGAATTAATTAAGACAATAAAATATGAGAACTAATATCTATTTCCTATAGTGTTAGGAAATTTATTCATGAGATTAATAAAAAATCAAAAGCAAGCAAAAACTTGCTTTTATTATATCAATTATATGATACAATATTTTAAAGGAATATATGGAGGAGAATATGGATAAAAGAAAAAGAGTATATAAATGGATTCATATAGGCATTGTAGTAGGGTCTTTTCTTTCTATTAATATTATAGCTTGGACTTTAATGATGAGTAATGACGTAATAGTAATAGAAACCTTAAATTTTAGTAATATGAAGGAGATTATACTTCCAATTTTATCATACTATGTATTTAGTATACTTATATTTATATTTAGTCCCTTTGGACTTGCAATTTTAATATATATTATATATCGTGTTGTACATACCAGAACAATTCGCAAGAATGAAGAACACCCTAAATTCGATTTAAAATATTTTAGAGAGGATTTAAAACAAATATCTCCAAGTGTTGTATCGTACCTAGTAGATTTTACTATAGATATTGATAGAGATGTGCCCGCTCATTTATTAAAGTTACAATTAGATGGATATATAGAAGAACAAAATGGGAAATTCATTGTAACAGGTAAAAGTGATGATTCTTTAAAAAATTCTGATAAAATACTATTGAATCTAGTTACATCAGATTTTAAAAATACAAATAAGCTTAGTGAATATAAAAATGCGGTTACGAAAGAAATGGTGGCTGACAAATATATTCAATATACAATGACAAAAAAGGATATTATACAGTTATTTTCTACTTTAATAATTTTGCCACTTCTTCTAGTATGTTTGTTAGCTTTGTCGACCCTTGTAATAGGAAACTCATCTTCCACTATGTTAGAAATGATACTTGGAATTACTATGGTTATAATTTTATGCATATTCTCATTTGAACCAATTATCTTTATTGTTAGATTAATTCTATTTATAAAATATGGGAAAATTAAGAGAACGGCAAAGGGAAATAAGCTACTAGAACAAATTTATGGACTTAAAAATTTTCTAAGCGACTTTACCAATCTTGATGACAGTACTATAAAAGAAGTCTATCTACGAGAATACTATTTAGTATATGCCGTTGTACTCAAGGTAAACGATATAGTAGATGATGAAATTTTACTGAAAATTAAAGAACAAATTCACATGACACATTGAAAGTAGGTGGGATGATGCCAGAATTACCAGAGGTCGAAACGGTAAAAGAAACATTAAAAAATTTAGTACTATACAAAAAAATTGAAAATGTAATAGTAAGATACCCAAATATTATCGCAAGTCCAGTAGTAGAAAAATTTATAGAAAATATTAAAAGAGAAACTATTTGTGATATACATCGCCGTGGTAAATGGCTCCTTTTTGAACTTAACAATTACTATTTGCTTAGTCATTTGCGTATGGAAGGAAAGTACATTATTCGAACAAGGGAGGATATATATGAAAAACATGAACATATAATTTTTCAGTTTGAGGATGGTACACAACTTCGTTATAAAGATACCCGTAAATTTGGAAGAATGCACTTAGTAAAAAAAGAAGATTTAAGGAATTATAAAGCAATAGAAGAAATAGGATATGAACCATGGGATATAAATCTTACAGAAAAGTATTTACTAGAAAAATATAAAAACAAGAGAATACCTATTAAAACATCCTTGCTAGATCAAAGTATCATCGCAGGTATTGGAAATATCTATGCTGATGAAATTTTATTTTTATGTCATATTAACCCTTTGAAAGAATGTTGCAAAATTACGAAAAAAGAAGCAACGGATATTATTTTATATACCAAGGAAGTACTCGAAAAAGCAATTCAAAGTGGTGGAACTACAATTCGTTCCTATGAGTCAAGTGAAGGCGTCCATGGAAGATTTCAACAGGAATTATTAATACACAATAAAGAACATGAAGCGTGTACAGTTTGTGCAACTGAAATAGTTAAAATCACAGTCGGAGGAAGAGGAACCTATTACTGTCCAAAATGCCAAAAATAAATTTTTCAGTAAAATAATTAGCCTATCATAAAGTAGGCTTTTTTTACTCATGAAAATAAGATTTTGTCAAAAAATGTATACAAATGTCAGTCCGCTTGACACAATGTTGTGAAAAATTAAATTTTATCTTTTTATTACCTAAAAAAATTGGTATAATCTATAATAGGGTGATACTATGAAAAAGACAAAAATCATTACCACAATTGGACCTGCCAGCCAAGACATTGATATATTAAAACAAATGATATTAGAAGGGACAGATGCGGTTAGAGTAAATATGACTCATGCCAATCATGAATTTTTAGCAGATATTAAACAAAAAATCGATAAATTGAATGAAGAATTAAAAACAAGTGTGTCTGTAATTATGGATACAAGAGGTCCAGATATTACAGTGGGTAAGTTTGTCTCTGGAAGCGCCTATTTAAATAAAGACGATAAAATTCGTATTTATATGAATCCAATTATAGGTGATTCTACAAAATTTTCAATTTCATATAATAATCTTATCAATGAAATAAAATGTAATACCTTTATTAAATTAAATGATGGATTAATTGAATTACAGGTTTTAGAAAAAGGTGAAGACTATCTCTTATGCAAAGTACTAGTAGGAGGAGTTATTGAAGATAATAAAGGTGTAAATATTCCTGGAGTTTCTTTGGATATACCTTTCTTAAATGAAAAAGATCAAGATGATATTGCATTTGCAAATGAAATTGGCATTGATTTTGTTGCTTTATCACGTGTAAACAATTCAGAAGATATTTTAGCAGTTAATGACTTATTAATTTCTTTAGGCAATGACCATATGGGAATTTTAGCAAAAGTGGAAACAGAGAAAGCAGTAGATGACATTGATGAGATATTAAGAGTATGTGATGGAATGATAGTAGCAAGAGGAGACTTAGGTGTAGAAGTTCCAATGGAAAGAATACCAGGAATCCAAAAGATAATTATAAGTAAGTGTCATACAGCAGGAAAAGTAAGTATTGTAGCAACAGAAATGATGTCATCTATGGAATTACAAGCAAGACCTACTCGCGCAGAAGTAAGTGATGTTGCCAATGCTGTATTAGATAGTTGTGATGCAGTTATGTTAAGTGGAGAAACTACAATAGGAAAATATCCTGTTGAAACCGTATCAGTAATGAGTAAAATTATTGAATCTTCTGAATATGATGTAAATTATTATGAATTGGCAGATAAAGCAATGAGAACCGAAAAACAGGATACAACAGGAATGATTGCCTATAGTGTTACAGAATGTGCAAACCGCTTAAAAACGGTTGCTATTATGGCACCAACTATGAGTGGACATACAGCAAAAAAAATGAGTCGTTTCAGACCTATTTGTCCTGTTATTGCAATGAGTCCAAATGACAGTACCGTGAAAAACTTATCTATCTATTATGCAGTATATCCTGTAAAGATTGATGAGATTAAAAACTTTGACCAAATTATGGTAAAGTCCAAAAAAGTAGTAGAGAAATTGATAGACACAAATCCTGGTAATAAAATTATTATCACAGGAGGATATCCATTTCAAAATGTAAAGCATACAAATTTTATGAAAATCGAAGAATTATAAAAAGAATTATAAAAGGGAGGGGATAATATGCTAGGTGAACAATTTAAGATGGATTACGAAAGAGCAATTCCTAATAATGCGAATGTAATTACTGGTGATAAATTTAGATTCACAGTTTTAACAGAAAGATTAATCCGCTTAGAATATAATGAGAATGGAATATTTGAAAATAGACCAACAAACTTAATTTGGTATCGTGATATGCCCCCTGTATCTTTTCAAAAAAAAGAAAATAATCGCCATTTAGAGATTGAAACAAAGTATTTTAAACTAATATATAAAAAAAATAAACCTTTTAAAGGAACTCCATTTAATTCAATGGCACATCTAAAAGTAGAATTATTAAATTCAGATCGTATCTGGTATTATGGAAATCCAGAAGCAACAGAAGCTAGAAACTATGGTTCCCCTGGAATATCTCTAGATAACGCTAACAAATTAAAGTTAAAAATGGGTCTATATTCTCCTTATGGGTATGCATACCTGGATGATTCAAATGGTATGATTATGAATGAGGACGGAACTGTAAAACAAAGAGAAGGAAACGGAATCGATATTTATTTGTTTATGTATTTAAAAGATTTTGCACTTTGTTTAAAAGACTATTATGGGATTACAGGGTATCCATCCTTAATTCCAAGATATGCACTTGGAAACTGGTGGAGTAGAAATGTTGCATATGATGATACATCCTTGAAAGAACTAATTAATAATTTTAAAGATAAAGAAATTCCTCTGTCCGTCCTTCTATTGGACAAAGACTGGCATGTTAGAACTTACAATAATCACGAACTAGATACGGGATTTACTTGGGACTTTGATAAATTTGAGGCCCCAAAAAGCATGATTGATTATATGCATTCTGTTGGAGTTCATGTAGGACTTAATATTAACCCCAAGGAAGGAATTTATCCATTTGAACGACAGTATGAAAATGTAAAAAAGTATCTAAATGAAAACGAAAAAGGATTTATTCCCTTCAACGTATACGATAGTAGGGCTTTAGAAGTATATTTAAAAGTTTTAATTCATCCATTAGATCAGTATGGAGTTGATTTCTACTGGATTGACGATGATGGTAAAAAAGATACTACCCGTTTATGGCTATTAGATCACTATCACTTTATGGATATGAAAAAAGACTATAAGAGACGATCTATGATTATGAGTAGAAATCCTATGGTAGCAGCACACCGTTATCCTGTTCTTTATTCGGGCAAAACTATTGTCGGTTGGGATACCTTAAATCTTATACCACTCCATAATTCAAGTGCAACTAATATAGGTGTAAGTTTTTGGAGCCATGATATTGGTGGATATTATAAAGGTGAGGAAGATAATGAATTGTATACAAGATATGTACAATTAGGAGTTTTTTCACCCATCTTAAAATTTGGTAGTGACAGAGGAAAATATTATAAAAGGGAACCATGGCGTTGGAGTATTAAAACGTATAAAATCGTAAATGATTACCTGCACCTCCGTCATCATCTAATTCCATATCTATATACAGAATCATATAAATATCATAAATACGGAATGCCATTAATATCTCCAATTTATTATAAATATCCGGAAATGTATGATGATGTAAACTATAGAAATGAATATTATTTGGGAACAGAATTATTTATAAGTCCAATTATTCGTAAAAAAGATTACGTCATGAATCGTGTTATACATAAATTCTTTTTACCAGACGGTATATGGTATGATTTTTTTACAGGGAAAAAGTTTCTTGGTGGAAAAAATCATATATCATTCTTCAAAGATGAAGACTATCCAGTGTTTGCAAAAGCAGGTTCTATCATTACTATGGGATATAATGAGAATATAAATGATACAAATCCACCCACAAATTTAGAAATTCAAATATTCCCTGGAAGAAGTAATACATACAATTTATATGAAGATGATGGTATAAGTGAGTTTTATAAAGAAGGATTATATCTAATTAGTACAATTGACTATAACTATATGCCAAATAACTATACAGTTATTGTAAGGGCAACCGAAGGAAAGAGTGGCATTGTACCAGAAAAAAGACATTATAGATTTGTATTTAGAAATACAAAAAGAGCCGACGATGTAATTGTGTATTTTAATGACACACAAATCGAATCAAATAGTTATATACAAGGGAGCAACTTTATTGTAGAGATTTCAGAAGTTCCAACGATTGGGCAACTGACACTAAATTGTAAAGGTAAAGATATTGAAATTGATGCAGTCAGAATTATCAACGAAGATATTGAATCTATCATATCAGATCTGCAGATTAAAACAGAGATGAAAGAAAAAATCGATGCAATTTTATTCAGCAACCGTTCTATTAAGAAAAAACGTATTGAAGTGCGTAAGTTAGGAAATAAAGGTTTAGAAAGAAAATTCGTAACTCTATTTTTAAAACTACTAGAGTATATCAATCAAATTTCATAAGAAGAAAATTAAAATATATACAAATTTATAAAATAGAGAAACAAGAAATACAGATTTAGAATTTCTGCTATTAAGAATTTAAAAATCTGTATTTTTAAGTGTGTAAAAATAAGAAAATATAGATTTGAAAACGAAAAATAAATCTTGTATTCTTGCTATCGAAAGGAGACATATGAAAACAGAGACAAGACTATTAGAATTAACAAGTGATGTAGTATTTAAAGCATTTATGATGAGTGAGAATACAAAGGGATATAAAGCAAGATTAATACATTTAATTACAGGATTAGAAGAAGAAAAACTATTAGAAGCAGAATATGTAAGTAAGGAGTACCCAGTCAGTCATAAGAAAGATAAAGTATATAAAAGTGACATTGTGGTAAGAGTAGAAAACAATATATTAAATATAGAGATGAATGCATCATATTATAGTGGAATCTTTGATAAGAATCATACATATATGAATAAGATACGAAGTGAAAGCTTTGATAGAGGAGATGACTATTTGGAAATAGAAAAGGTAATACAAATTAATATAGATAATTTTTCTCATTATAAAGGAAATAAAATTATCTATAAATTTACAATGAGAGAGGAAAATAGTGGGGAGTTAGAATGTGAAAATATAGAAAGTTATCATATAGACCTAGAAAACCTAAAGAAGGTATGTTATACTAACAGTGAAGTAAACGAGTTAGAGAAATATTTAAAGATGTTTATAGCAAAGGAAGAATCAGAACTCGAGAATTTAAGGAGTGATGAAAATATGAATGATGCAATCAATGAATTAGAGAAAATTAGTAAAGATGATAAGATAATAGGCTTATATGATGCAGAGGCAGTAGAAAGAAAAGTAAGAAATACGCAGATAAAGGGAGCTACGTTAGAAGGAAGACGAGAAGAAAAACTAGAGATTGCTAAAAAACTAAAAGATGATGGGGTATCTATCAAGAAGATAATGGAGTATACATCACTTACGGATGAGGATATAGATTCTTTGTAATAAAAATGTAAACATGCTATAAATATTGGTTAAAAGGTATTAATTTACTAAAATGCTTGAATAAGTGAAAAATTTATATTATACTAGAAATAGTTCAAAAACGAAGAAAAAGAGTAGTAATATAGTTTGCTTGCAAAGAGAGAAAGTGGTTGGTGAAAACTTTTGGGGAAACTATATGAACTTGCTTTGGAGTTCCATTATGGCGTATTACTGCGTTAAAGTATAAGAGCATAAGTATTGTGAAGTAAGGTGGTACCGCGGGATAAAACTCGTCCTTACACATAATACTTTTTTGTGTATAAAACTAGGAGGTATATTTATGGAGGAATTGATATTTTATATCATTACATTGGTAGTGATGTTTACACTATATTACACATTTGTAGTTAGAAATAAGAAACGATTGCAAAAGTTTAGTGATAATATGTATGTTAATTATTTAGTAGGGGTGTATAAATTAGATAAAAATAAAATAGATATAAAACAACTTGCAATTGCAATTTGTATGATAAATTCATTTATTATTGCAACAATTGTATTTATACTAGGTTTTATAAATCATTTGGTACTGAAGTTTGTACTTGGCTTTATCTGCTTACTACCATTACAACTCTTGATGTATCATATTGTAGGAAAGATATTTCAGAAAAAATTTAGGAGGGATAAATAATGTATAATTTTAAAGAGATAGAAAAGAAATGGAGAAAATATTGGGAAGAAAATGAAACATTTAAGACAGATGTATGGGATTTTTCAAAGCCAAAATACTATGCTTTAGATATGTTCCCATATCCATCAGGTGTAGGATTACATGCTGGACATCCAGAAGGGTATACAGCAACTGATATTGTATCCCGTATGAAACGTATGCAAGGGTATAACGTATTGCATCCAATTGGATTTGATTCATTTGGATTGCCTGCAGAACAATTTGCGATTAAAACAGGAAAACATCCTAGTGGATTTACAGAAGCAAATATGGCAACATTTAGAGAACAATTAAGATTGCTTGGGCTTTCTTATGATTGGGGATTAGAAGTATCTACACATGATCCGAACTTTTATAAATGGACACAATGGATTTTTAAACAATTATATAAAGATGGGCTAGCAAAATACGTGGATATGCCAGTAAATTGGTGTGAAGAATTAGGAACAGTCCTAGCCAATGATGAAATTATCGATGGAAAAAGTGAACGTGGTGGATACCCTGTAGTTCGCAAAAATATGAAACAATGGGTAATTGATATTCCTGCGTATGCCGAAAAATTACTAGAGGGTCTTGATGATTTGGATTGGCCAGAATCAACCAAAGAGATGCAACGAAATTGGATTGGTAAAAGCGTAGGGGCCCACGTAAATTTTAAAGTGAAGGATACAGATAAAAAATTTACAGTATTTACAACACGTCCAGATACTTTATTTGGCGCAACATACTGTGTATTATCACCAGAACATTCTCTTGTAGATGAAATAACAACAGAAGAGCAAAAAGAAGTAGTTACAGCATATAAATGTGAATGCGCTACCAAATCAGAAATGGAAAGAACAGAATTAAATAAAGATAAGACAGGTGTATTTACAGGAGCATATGCAATCAATCCTGTAAATGGTATGGAAATCCCAATTTGGATAGCAGATTATGTCCTTTCAACCTATGGAACAGGAGCCATTATGGCAGTTCCAGCTCATGATGAAAGAGACTATGAATTTGCACGTAAATTTAATATTCCAATCATTCAAGTATTAGAGGAAGAAACAGGAATTCCAAATGAAAATGAATTTACAAAAAATAGTATTGTAGCTATTATTTATGATAAAGAAAAGGACAAATACTTGACAATTAATTGGCATGAAAATGGAGGTAGATTATTTATTGGCGGAACAATCAAGGATGGAGAAACACCCCTTAGTTGTGCCAAAAGAGAAATCGAAGAAGAAACAGGATATACGGATTTTGAACTTGTTTATGAAACGTTTAAAATCAAACATCACTACTATGCATTTAATAAGGATAAATATTTTCAAATTGAGTGTACAGGATTTCTATTTGAATTAAAGAGTAACAAAATAGTAAATCAACATCTCGACGAAGACGAAAAATTTGATGTTGAATGGGTAACCAGAGAAATTGTTGATAAAGAAATTGTTGATGCCCTTCACAAAAAAACCTTCGAATATGTAAATCGTATGAGTGCTATGACAGGAGATGGCATCCATATTAATTCAGAATTCTTAAATGGACTAAATAAAAAAGAAGCTATTGATACAATGATTTCCTGGTTAGAAGAAAAAAAATTAGGAAGTAAACAAGTAAATTATCGTTTGCGTGATTGGATTTTTGCCCGCCAAAGATATTGGGGAGAGCCAATTCCTATCGTACACTATGAAGATGGAACCATTGAGGCATTAGAAGACAATGAATTGCCACTGATTTTACCAGAACTTGAAGATTATAAAGCACAAGGGGGGAAAGCTCCTTTAGAGAATGCTACTGATTGGGTAAATATTGAATATAAAGGGAAAAAGGCTAGAAGAGAAACTTCTACCATGCCAGGAAGTGCTGGATCTAGTTGGTATTTCTTACGATATATTGATCCAAATAATAATGATGTACTAGCGGATCCTAAATTAATAGAACACTGGATGCCTGTTGATTTATATGTAGGTGGACCAGAACATGCCGTAGGACATTTGCTATACTCTAGAATGTGGAATAATTATTTATATGATAAGGGAATTGTGTCAGTAAAAGAACCATTTAAAAAATTAGTACACCAAGGAATGATTTTAGGTGCAAATGGCATAAAAATGGGAAAAAGATATCCTGAATATGCAGTAAATCCAAATGATATTGTAAGAGACTATGGAGCAGATACCTTACGACTTTATGAAATGTTTATGGGACCACTAGAAGCAGATAAACCATGGAGCAATCAAGGCGTAGAAGGAGCGAAACGTTTCTTAGATAGGGTATTCCGTTTATATGAAGATAATAAAATACAAGATAAAGAAAACAAAAATCTTGAAAAAATCTATCATCAAACTGTTAAGAAAGTTACAGATGACTATGAAACACTAAATTTTAATACTGCCATTAGCCAAATGATGATATTTATAAATGAAGTATATAAAGAAGATGTATTTCCAAGAAAATATGCTGAAAATTTCATAAAGCTATTGAATCCAATCGCACCTTATATGACAGAAGAACTTTGGAGTATGCTAGGACATAATGATACGATTGCCTATGAACCATGGCCTATCTATGATGAATCGAAATTAATAGAAGATACATTTGAAATGGTCGTTCAAGTCAATGGCAAAGTAAGAGGAAAAATAGAAGTTCATACAGATACGAAAGAAGAAGATATGAAACAACTTGCTTTCGAAATTGACAATGTAAAAACATATACAAATGGCAAAGAAGTTGTTAAAGTTATTACCATTCCTAAAAAATTAGTGAATATTGTTGTTAAGTAGAGAAAAGTCTCTACTTTTTTATACCTAAAATGACAAAATTTTCCAAAATTTGACAATACACCCACATCCCCATTGACAAATGGGGGGGGGGTGTATGCTAGAATTATATTGTATAATAAAGGAGGAGTATACAATGAAAAAAATATTAACGATAATAGGAGGAATAACAGCAATAGCTGTAATTCTATGTGTAGCAGTATTTTTCTTTGTTTCTAAAACATCAGAAAAATTAGTTTGTAAATCAGCGGAAGGAAATATTACCATTATGTATAATGATAATACAATTACGGGATATACTGCAGTTGGAATAACTTATGACCTAGACGGTCAAAAAGAGATAGCAAAGCAAATTGGTGTGGAAGAATACATGAATCAGTTTAAAGCATGGTTTAGTGAAAATACGACTGGAACATGTGAATAATATTGAAAAAGATAAATAAGAAGGAGAAAAATGATGAAAAATAATTTAAAATGGTTATTAATTATACTTACATTTGGAATATTTACTTCAAATGTAAATGCAGAAGAAACTGAATATGTGAAAACAGTAGATAATGATGGGTATAGTATTTCTGTAGATGTTGCTCATAGTGGTACCTATTTCGACCTAAATATGATACTAAATGGAATGGAAGAGGAAGAGGATGCAAACTACTATGTTAAGTTTGTAAATGGGAATGATGAAATGCCAACATTGGAGTGGAGTGAAGAAGATGGTTGCAATGATGATCTTTGGAACTCAGATAAGTCTCTTATGGATAATTGGTATTCTGTAGAATTAGATGGGAGAATATATGAGAAAGGGCATATTAGTGTAGATAATGATTGGTATATGCTTTCAGAATATAACTATGCATATGTTGTAAAATCCCATCAGGAAGGATTTCATAATTATTGTGAGATTACTAAGGAACCTATTAAGGTAGCACGTCCGGATTTACCAAATTTAGGAGAGCGTTATAATGTATCTTTATTTGCTTCGTCTAATAGAGCGTTTGTGTTTGAACTATTCCCCAATGACGGAAATACAGGTAGTCATACATTAAATATAAAGGTTGGAATTATCAATGATAATGAGTTGTTATCTAAATTAGCTTATAATACATCAGATTCATTAACGAGTTTAATGGAGTATGCTAAAACGCATGAAGGTAAAGTATTTCGAGTTGCAGATGACGACAATGAATGGAACTACGATTTAGATATTGTTGCCAATGCATACTATTATATTTATACAACATATGAAAATGAAGATGGCTTATATCGTGATTTATCTGATGTTATGGTTGTAAAGGCAAATGATATTGGGTCATTATATGTAGATTTCGATTGGGATATATATTCTACTAAATGGGAACAATTGGTAGAAAAGATGACGAGTAATGAAGAAGATTCATTAAGTTCTTTATATAATTTAAATGTAGTAGCAAATGATAATATAATTACAGTTAGTACACAAAAGGATGATAAAATATATACGATGACTTATACATATAAAGATGGTATTGTATCAGCAAGTGCTTCTTCAGAAGAAACATACTATGTTTTAGGAAATGTATCCAATAGTTATGTATTGAATTATGTATCTGAAATATTACATTATAATACACAAGACTTTAGAAATTGGTTAAATACAATAGATAGTAATAATTTATCATTACAGAAAGATGGTATAGAATATAACAACAAAGTATATAAAACTAATGAGGGAAAAGATATAGAATATTATTCTGATTTAAAGATAAATATTGATAATGGAATTAGTTCTTATCATACAAATATACAGAATCCAGAAGTACCAAAGGCAGAAATTATGAATAAAGAAGAATCAAAACAGGATGCTACAAATGTTGAAACAACAGTAGAAAATCCAAAAACAGGAGTTGGTATGGGAGTTGCTGGTATTTGTGGTATAATAGTGATAATAGGATACTTCTTTACAAAACGAAAAAATCATTTTAATAGAGTATAATAGTTATATATATAGAATTTTGATAAATAAGGGAGTTACAAATGAGTAGGATTTCCGTTTTTAAGTTTGGTATTGATGAATATACCAAAACAGAATTAGTAAAAGATATAGTAAATCAATATTTAGAGGACAATCATTTTAACTATGATAGTGAGAAAATGTATTATATAGCACACCAGAGTGGAAAAACATATATGCCTATATCTGGCCCTCCTAATACGAATATTAGATATATGGGACTTCACATTAGATATACAGGACATTGGGGTTTTAAGTTCGATATCACAAATAATGAATTACTCATTAAAGCATTTGTAATAAATCCATTGATGAAAGCGACAGATTACATTCATTCGAAATATAATAATTCCCAAGCAGGGCAAAATTATTACGCTAATATTAAAGATGGCCTATTTCAAACTTTAAATGAACATGATATTCCTATGTTAAGTAAAGAAATTGAAAAAATAAATGACAAATATTGGTTAAAATGGGTTATATTTATTCTTGGATATTTTGTATTGATGGCAATGATAGTTTTAGGTGTATATTTATTTTTATCAAAGCAAGGGTAGAATATATAATGTGACCGACAGAGAGAACAAATGATACTATTCAAACTTAGGAGGAAAATATAATGCTGAATGAAATGAAAGAGCATAAGAAAGTTATAATTATACTAGGAATATTGTTAGTAGTAGGAATCTGTATTGGAGGATACTATATAGCAAATAAGAAACCGATTGAAAAGGAAAATCAAGTAGATAAAGAGGAAGTATTCTCTGAAAAAGAAATTAAAAATGAAGAAGTAAAACAATTATTTGAAGTTGTTGGTGGAGATATGCAAGCGTATAATTCTTCTGTTACACCATTAGAATTAGGAAGTCTATCACAATATACAGATGAGCAAAGATTAAATCTACTACTCAAATTTAATTATGAGAATATGGTAGATGATCTTACAGAAGAAATGATTTCTAAAGAAAGTAGTAGTGATCAAAAGTCTATTCAATCTCTTGCTAATCCAAGTTATTACAAATACCTAACCAAAGAAAGTCTAAGAAGTAGCTATCAAGAAATTTTTAATCGTGATATTGCTAGTTTCTCAAATCATATGGGTGACTGTCCATTCTTTGAATATATCCCATCATTGGATATATACGTTTTATCTACGAATTGTGGCGGAATGTATGGCCCTTATGCTATAGAAAATTTTATCTATGATTATCAAGAAACAGAGAGCATAATAACTGTTTCCGTTGTATATGTACTTCATGATGCACAAAACAATGAATATGCAAGATATGAAGATGGATTTATTAAAACGGTTTATGAATCTGAGGACAATTTTAAGCTGACAGAAGAAAATATAGAATTATTTAATCGATTAGAATATCAATTTAAGAAAAATGATAATGGTAAATATTATGTATATGATATAGTGAATTTAGATTCAAGTAGTACAAATACCAATGAAAATGAGGGTAATGATATAAATGAGAATGAGAGTAATAATATAAGCAATAGTGATAGTACAAGTAGTAGTAATAATGTAAAATATATATATACATCTCATTATGAAGAAGGACAAATCCCAGTCAAATTAGTAGATCATACAAAAGAAACATTCGACAAGTCACAATGCAAAAAAAACGTCCAAGAAATCCTCCCAGGTGAAATGTCGCCCCCAACCTATGATATTGAACAATCAAAATACTTTAAAAAACAAAGTGATGGGACTTATGTAGCAACTGCTACTTTAGAAAATTATGATGCAATTCTAAGCGAATATATAATGTGTGATTACTGGGAATATCCGTTATATAATGAAAGTAAAATAATCGTTCATATGACTGCTACTATAGGAGAAAATAGTTTACCGTTTGAATTAGTAGGAGGTGGTTACTGGATTAGGCTCTACTTAGACGATATAAGTGGGAGCCCCAGTTTTTATACGTTTAATGATTCATATTTAGTGGTAGTACTTTATACTGGTAGCACCACAGGTCCAGTGTTTGAAAGCTTGTTCATTTATGATGCAAATGGTAAAAAAGTGTTTGAGCTAGAAGACATTGCTATTGATAGAGAAAATATAGATACAAAACTTTTGTATACGAAAAACTGTGATAGATGGTGGTATGAAGGAGAAATGGCAACTTTTGGTGAAATTAAATATGATACTACACTTAAAAAATTTATCATAGATGAGGAATTTAAGAGTGTTAATGAATATTGTTCATAAAAATAGTTTAAGAGGAGTTTTTTATGCATGATAAATTAGAAAAATATATATTAGTTGTATTCATTATAATATTAGTATGTATTGGAGGATACTATATAGCAAATAAGAAACCGATTGAAAAGGAAAATCAAGTAGATAAAGACGGCGTACTTTCTGAAAAAGAGATAAAGGAACCCGAGGATGATAGTGATGAAGTAGAAAACAAAGATAGTGGGAACAGTATTACGACAGAAATAGAAGGGCAGGTAACTACAGAAGATAATATAACTTATAATATGGAAATGGTACAAGACCTTGTCACGGTATCTTACCACCTAAATGATGACTTTACAGTAAAGTTAGAAAATATTTCTATAGATTCTAATATGAATCAAATCGGCTATAAGTTATATGTAAATGATCAGTTCATTGAAGAAGATAAAATATGGTGTGGATATGACCCCACCTGTTCGATCTATATTGATCTTGCTGGAAAAACTTTATTATACCGAAGACAACATGCACCAGAACGAACCGATGAATATATATCATTTATTAACGATAATGGGGAAGTGTATCATAAGACAAATACAATATGGCCCAATATGATGATTGCTTTTGGCTCTTCTGATCATCCATCAGTTCAATTAAAAGATAATCAATTCATAATAGAAATGACACGTATTGATCAAGGGTTAATTGTATATTTACCAAAATATGATTTAGCGATGGGTAACAGTTGTGGTGAAACTTTAAATAACCCAACGCTAGATGATGTTTTAAATTATAACGATATAAAAGAAGACTATCCTATTGACGCTACTTATACATATACATTACAAAATGATGGTACATTTGATCCAAACCCAATAAAAGTAACCACAAAAACAATTGCAGATGCATATAATGAATATTTTGCTAATTATGAGCATGGCTCATGTTTAGATAATTCTAGACAAAAACTGGGGACAGAGAGATAAGAGGACTATGGGAATAAAAATTATACAAATTGGTATTATGCAGTTGTGGATGGAGGGTTTTCAAGTAATAGCAGAAATTATGGATACAATTTTTTATATGTTAGAGAAAATTGCAATAGTTTTTCTCGCTGTAATATTATTTTTGTTAATCATCTTCGGAATATTACATATTTTTAAATCAACTGCTCTATATCAAATGGCAAAGGATAAAAATATAAAATACCCCTGGTTATCAGTAGTTCCTTTAATAAATATGTGTATATTAACCAAATTAGCATGGAATCATTATAGCTTGGGACTTGTTGCATTGTTGCTAGCAATCGGAATATTTCTTCAAAATATAATTTTTCCATGGATTGTAATACTATGTTTGATATTTTATATCATAGTAAATTTGATAAGCTCTTACAGACTATATAAAGCAAGAACAAAACATTATATTTTATTAACAGTAATATCAATTATAACTTTTGGAGGAGCGATTCCTTTTATATTATTCGCAATCCGAAAAGATAGAATGAATGTTAGTAGTGGTACCAATTTTACTAGTAATAAAAAAATATATGTGCTAATTGCTATAGAAATATTAATTTTGATTATACTTGTCCTAGGAATATTAACATTAATCTTTTCTTTCTCTTAGATGGAAGAAAAACCAGTAAATGATATTGCAGTTGATGAATACCTTAAAAACATGTAGAAATACATGTCTTTTCTTTGATTTACAATGAGGAATATACATGGTATAATTACTTTGGGTGGTACTAATGCGATTAAAACATGTAAAAGGTGCACATGAAATTATTGGATGTTCTTCTTATGTTATTCATAATCCAGAAATATATAGAGGAAGATTCCAAGAATTCTTTGGAAATAATCATGATATACATATTGAAATTGGTATGGGTAAGGGGAGGTTTATTATCGAAAATGCCAAACGTTATCCAGAAATTAATTTTATTGGCATTGAAAAATATGATAGTGTGTTAGTACGTGCCATTCAAAAATTGGAGGAAGTAGATTTACCAAATTTACGTTTTATTCGATATGATGCAAATGATATTGAAGAATTGTTTGAAAAAGATGTTACAGCCTTATATCTAAATTTTTCAGATCCATGGCCTAAAGCACGTCATGAAAGAAGACGACTTACAAGTGTTGATTTCTTAAAAAAATATGATGCTATTTTTTGCGATAAAAAGACAATCATTCAAAAAACAGATAATCGAAATCTTTTTGAATTTTCCATAAAATCTTTTACCGATTATGGATATCATATCGATGAGATGAGTTTAAATTTGCACGAGGATACATTTATTGATAATATTGAAACAGAATATGAAGAGAAGTTTGTAAGTAGAGGTTGTATTATTTATAAAGTAGAAGTTTCCAAAGAATAGCTATACATTCACTATACACGAGAATTTGAAAAAACTTTTCTAAATAATAAAAATTTGATATAATCATAGTAAGAGTGGTGAGCAATGAAAAAGTTAGCAATTATAATCAGTATAATTGTATTATCGGTTACGACAGGATGCACAGCAGTACGTATTGATACAGAGAATATTGATACGATTGTTTCCGTAGTGCTATCTAAAGATAATACTTTATATAATCGAATTGGTAAAGGGTATAAATATTATATTCCAAGAGGTGTATCGTATATTGATACCAATGAACTAAATGATAAATTATATTCGAATGGAAATTATTATTATTTATATATTGATGCTGTGAATTATTTTTACCAGAATAAAGTTGAATATATAGAAAAGAAGGATGCTTACTATTCGAGAAAGATAGATGGTGACAAAGAGGGATATTTAGAAATAAATAAGTTAGATGGAAAATATTTGATAAATTTCGTATATAATTATGCTAAAATAGAAGCATTAGTAGAAAAAAGAGACATCAATGAAGTAGTACTAAATGCATCGTATATTTTATCTACTATTAAATTTAATGATAATATTATCGGCCTTATGTTGAATGAAGAATATTTTACAAATAAAGAGGAAAAATATGAAGAATTCAGTAAAAATAAGGGCGGAGAGGAAACAGAAGAGAAGAACTTTTTACAATATAGTGAGGAAATAATAGAGGAAGAACAATAAAAGAGGTGAATTATATGGGATTTTTGGATAAAATGAAAAATTTATTTACAGAAGAGGTAGAGGAAGAGGAAAGTAAACCACAAAAGAAAGAAACGAGAACAATAGAAACTACTACACCAAGAAGGGAGACTGTTGTTGCAAGGGAACCAGTGATGACAGTAACAGAATCGAAAACAGAAGAGAATAAGGAAAAATTTGTGTTTCCAGTATATTTTGATGATAAAGATTTTGATGATTTAGAAAAACCAAAGGCAAAGGAGAAACCTAAAGCCACACCAAAGGAGCAAAAGAAAGAGCCTTACCAAGGAGCAAAAGTTACACTAGAGCCAGAGCCTAAAAAGATATTTAAACCATCTCCAATTATTTCACCTGTATATGGAGTTCTAGATAAAAATTATAGCAAGGAAGACATTACAACAAAAAAAGATAGTAGTCGAGCCATTGCAAGAAATTCTAGATCATCACATGTTACTGTTGATGATATTCGTAATAAAGCTTATGGAATACTAGAAGATGATTTAGAAAGTACACTATTTGATGACCTATCAGATATAGGTGAAGATTCAAAATATGATGTTTCCAATCAAGAGGCATTGGATATCTTTAATGAATTGGATTTTGATACGATAACAGAAAAGAAAGATGAATCTTATGAAAAATTAGAAGAGAATATCTTATTAGATAAAGCAGAAGTAGATGATGATACAGAACAATTAGCACGTCAACTAGAAGAACAAAAGAAAAAATTAGAAGAAATAAACCAATATATGAATGATGCTGAACCATTAGATGAAGCTGAGGAAGAGAAAAAAGAACGAGAAGAAACCAAAGAGGATTCTGTTGATGATACCCCCAACGAAGAGAGCAATTTGAATGACAGTGAGTTGTTTGATTTAATTGATTCTATGTATGAGAAAAGGGAGGAAGAATAATGGAATGTGCTAACGAAATATTTCCTATCATATTATATACTTTAGGAGCTATACTATTAGTAGTATTGATTGTATTGTCAGTAAAGGCAATTACTACTTTAAATAAGGTAAATCGTACTATGGATGATTTAAATGATAAATCTCATAAACTAGATAATCTATTTAATGTAATTGACAATACAACTGATATGATTTCAGATATAAGTGATAAAGCTCTTGGATTCATTGTAAATGGATTTACAACATTAGTTAAAAAAATTAAACATAAAAAAGGAGGAGAAGATGAAAATGAAGAAGAATAAAAATAAAAAAGGATTAGGGAAATTATTTGCAGGATTAGCAATCGGAGCTGGACTAGGAGTTTTATTTGCTCCTAAAAAGGGAAGTGAAACTAGAATGGAATTAAAAAAGAAAATGGATGAATTACTTACAAAAGTAAAAGACATTGATGCCAAAGAAGTTAAAGAAAATATGGAAGCAAAGATTTATGAAATAAAAAAGGAATTAGAAGATTTAGATAAAGAAAAAGCCTTAAAAATTGCAAAACAAAAAGCAAAACAAATTCAAGAGAAAGCAGAAGATTTAGTAAGTTATGCAATCGAAAAGGGAACACCAGTAGTTGAGCGCTCTGCAGAAGCAATTCGTGAAAAAGCAATTGAAGTAACAAAAGAAGTATTAAATAAATTAGAAAAAAAGGGTGAAAAATAGAAGAGGTTCTTCTATTTTTTTTGTTCATGATTAACAAGCAATCCACTTGTAATTTTATAACATAATAGCTTATAATGGTGATATGGTGATACTATGATAAATAAGGATGATATTATTACAATGTCCGCATTTGATTTATTATTTAAAATATCTTGGTATGATAAAGAGAAAAGATTAGAATTGTATAGAGATGAGAATATAGTAAAAAAATTACAAACATACCTAAAAGAGTCAGAAAAAAATCGATGGCATTATTTCCGGAAATTGGTTGAAATGATCGATATGAATGAAATATTTGTAATTTTTCCAGATAATGTATTAATTGACTATATAAATAACAACAAAGAGCATGGATATATATTCTTTGGAGCTTTATTCGAAAAAAGTCCCAAAGAAGCTTTACAAATACTGTTGCATCATGATGATTTATTTAAATATTTCGTTAAATATATGTATGAAGTCTCCTCACTAATGAGTGGTCTTACATATGAAGATGCAGAACATTTGATGACAAAAATTCACGATTTAGAACTGGATGAAGAAAAAAACGTATATAGATTTATAAATATATTATCACAAGAAGACCAAAATAAATTGATCCAAAACATAGGTGATGAAAAAACATTAACCAAAATTGTAAAAAATTCTAGTAGGGATACAAAGAAAGGATTCTTTTTAAATGATAAACGTGCTACATTTATATATAAAAACTTTGATATTGTAGAGCTATCGAAAGAAGGAATAAAATTTAGTAAAGAAATATTAAGTGATCCTGCTTATTTTGATAAAATAAAATGTCTAAATATTACGAATATGAGAACTAACTTAAATATTGTTGAACAAACAAATCCATCCAATAAACTGCGTGAGAATTTAGTTAAATATTATGATGAAATCGTATCTGGGTATGATAGCGAAAACGAGATGTTAAATATACTGAAACCGCAGTTTTCTACTTATGGAGAATTCGCTAAGAAACAAACTTCTGATATGTTAAGTCAATTAGTAGTAGATGGTTTATTTGAAGATAATTTAAATAATGTAAAATTAAATATTGAAGAAATAATTAAATACAATGAAAAATTAGAACAAAGCATGTTAGATGATACTATGCTTGAAATTTATAAGATGATTTTAAATATTGAAAAATGGTCAAATGAAGAAAAAATAGAATTTTATAACAAGTATAAAAATAAGTCCATTCATACAATTTTTTACATGCATTTAAGAAAGCTAAAAGATTTATCATATAATGAAATTAATAATGCATTGTTTAAAACGAATGAAAGAAGTGATTGTTTAGTAAAATCTATCAAAGAAAATAATCAAATAGAGGTTTATGATTTATGGGATAAAGAATATACAATGTTAGTTAGATGTCTTGAAACACCATTCAGAGAAGAAACTTTTCATAATAGAGATTGTTATACTTTAATTTCAAATGAAAATAACATTGTATTTAAGGAAGATAGCTATATTTATGGATATGCTTATTTTGATATTCCACGAATTTGTCACGTAAATGAAAGTGATGTGTATTCTACTGATCATTACGATAATGAACAAACTACAAATCGTGTTAATAGAATTATGAAATCAGAAGATATTATCAATAATTTTTCAGGCATTGCACGTTATAGCGAAATTCAAATTAATAATCAAAAAGTTGGTAACCAATACAAAGCACTCACCCCAAGTTATATAATTTGTTATGATAATATTACCAAAAAAGTATTAGAAGAAAGTAAACGACTCCATATTCCCATTTGCATCATAAAAAAGAAAATGTTAGAAAAATCTCCTGAAGAAGGAATTAAATGTGGAAAATATATAGTATAAATTATCATAGCCAATAATTTTTTTCATATAATTTATTGTAAGAAAGAGAGGAAATAAATTATATGGAAACACTTAAAGTTGGAACAAAATCAAATCCAAATTCTGTTGCAGGAGCACTTGCCAATGTATTTCGTGAAAAAGGGAGTGTAGAGATACAGGCAATTGGAGCCGGAGCTTTGAACCAAGCAATTAAAGCGATTGCAATCGCAAGAGGATTTGTAGCACCCTCTGGGAAAAATCTTGTCTGTATACCAGCATTCACAGACATTGTAATTGAAGGAGAAGAAAGAACCGCGATTAAATTAATTGTAGAAGCCATCTAGGCTTTTTTAGTTATTAAAATTTTGACTTTAAAAATATTGAAGAATATGGTACAATAGAAATCAATTCTTGGAGTGAACCTATAATTTGTGATACAATAAGAATGAAAAGAGGGATACTATGGATCAAAACACCAAACGAAGTATTATACTAGATCATTATTCAAATCCAAGAAATAGAGGGCTTATTGAAGACGATACATATATAAAAGCAGATACCAATAACGAATCATGTATTGATGAAATTCACTTAATGGTAAAAATAGATAATAATAAAATAGTTGATGCTAGATTTGATGGAGAAGCATGTGCTATATGTACAAGTTCTACCTCTATTATGATTGATACCCTAATAGGTAAAACGATAGAAGAAGCTATAGAAATCTATAAGAATTTTAATCAAATGCTAAATGAAGAAGAGTATGATGAAGAATTATTGGAACAAGCAGTCGCATATGATGATATATATAAACAACCAAATCGGAAGAAATGTGCACTTTTACCATGGTGGGGCTTTGAGAAGGTGATGAAAGAGTATGGAATCAAATGAATTTATTGAGAAAAAAGTAAAATTATTCTTACTTGTGCAGGTGAAAAAGATTATTCGTGATAGAAATTATAGGTTATTTGAATTTGATGAATCTAAAAAGGCTTTCTGTTTGGACATTATAATTGATGATTTAGCGGTGGCACTAGCACAGAGGAAGATATGCCCAATTTTTAATTATTCAAACGAAACGGAATTAAATACATATTATTTATACGAAACTTATGATTATGGAGCTAAAATTCCAACGGAAGATGAGGGGGGGTTTTATTCAATTTTTGGAGGAGCCTGAGCAATTAAAGAAACAATATCAAGACACAATAGAATGGTATCAACAAGAGGTAGATGGAAATAAGAATGTGATAGATTTTCAAAAAGCAAAAGCAAAAAGATATGGAAGAAGTGAGGATGTATGAGTAGATATAGTGTAAAACAAGTAATAACAGGCTATATTCAAGATATTGATAGGGAGAAGATGAAAGATGGGAAAATTGCAATTGTCGAACCAAAAGTAGCAAAGACACGTATTTGTATTATCGACAAAAAACTTCAAATAGCAATTGATATGCTTGGTACAAATAAATGGTATCCATTGTTAGGAAGAATAGAAGATAGTCATATTGTGACTGATAGACCCATAAATGAAAATAGAGAATATGCATTGAAAGTTGAAGATATTCCTATCCCGTATCTTGATAAGCAGAAACTTATTAGTCGATTTAAAGAGAAAGGAATCATAGGAAAAAGTAAAATAACAATATATCATGTGACAATAGGAGAGTATTTATCGTTAGAAAAAACAGGTGGTTCTTACAACGGAAAGACAATTGGCAGATTGGAATTTCTAATGAAAAAGAATTGTCTCTGTACATTTGATAAAAATAGTACCGTTGCAACAGAGCTTCTAACAGGAAAACAATATGGGATATTAAAAAGAGATGAAATAGGACGATTACAAGAGGAACAAGATTTTGAACAAGGACAAGAATATGTGACATCAATAGTAGATACACTAGAATTGCCAAAGAGAAAAGTATATAGATTGAAAAAAGAAATTTCATATCTTTTAAATAGGGATTAAAAAATAAATAAAAAAGTGAATTTTAGATAAAAAAATCACTTTTTTTTTAGTATAATAGATATGGTGATTCTATGAAAGTAATAAAAAGTATAGACGAAGAAAAAGTTAGGGAAATATCAAACATAAAAAATGAACCAAATTGGATGACAGAGTTTAGAGTCAATGCATATAAAAAATTTATAGAACTTTCAAACCCCACATTTGGGCCAAAATTATCTATTGATTTTGATATGATCAACTATTATAAAAAAATGACAGATGAGATAACAAACGATTGGGATTTAGTGGACCATGATATTAAAGACACATTTGATAAAATTGGGCTTATTGATTCTGAAAGAAAATATTTAGATGGTGTAGGAGCGCAGTTTGAAAGTGAAGTTGTATATCATAATATGATTAAAGAACTTATTGATAAAAATGTAATCTTTTGTGATACAGATACAGCATTAAAGAAATATCCAGACTTGTTTAAAGAGTATTTTAATCATTTGGTAAAATATGATGAAAATAAATATACAGCTTTAAATGGCGCTGTATGGAGCGGAGGAACATTTATCTATATTCCACCAAATACCCATATTGAAAGACCTTTACAGAGCTATTTTCGAATCAATAGTAAGAACATGGGACAATTTGAGAGAACCTTAATCATTGTAGATGAGGGAAGTAGTCTACACTATATGGAAGGATGTACAGCACCAACCTATACTTCAGATAGCTTGCATGCCGCCGTAGTAGAAATTTATGTAAAGAAAAATGCAAGTTGTAGATATACAACGATTCAAAATTGGTCAAGCGATGTATACAATTTAGTTAC
Organism: uncultured Bacilli bacterium; assembly: GCA_910584305.1. Classification (GTDB taxonomy): domain Bacteria; phylum Bacillota_I; class Bacilli_A; order RF39; family UBA660; genus CAKPTA01. Next base: position 100,730 of record CAJTZW010000002.1, on the reverse strand, counting down.
AAAAAGAGCCATCGTAGAAGAAAATGGATTAATGGAATGGATTGATGGAAATGTAGGTTCTAAGGTGAATATGAAATATCCTTGTTGTATCTTAAAGGGAAAGGGTTCCAAAGGAAACTGCATTAGTATTGCTGTTGCAACGAATAATCAAATACAAGATACAGGAGCTAAAATGATTCATTTAGCACCCAATACTGTAAGCAATATTATCAGTAAATCAATTGCTGCTAAGGGTGGAAATGCTTCTTATAGAGGCACTGTAAATATTAGTAAAAATGCACTTAATTCAGAAAGTACTATAAAATGCGATACTATAATTGTAGATGATATTTCTAAAAGCGATACAATTCCTGTTAATAAAGTATCCAATCCAACTTCATTCATTGAACATGAAGCTACTGTTTCTAAAATCAGTAAGGATAAGTTATTTTATCTGATGAGTAGGGGAATCAATGAAGAAAAAGCCAAAGAACTAATTATTATGGGCTTCATTGATAAGTTTAGAGAAGAGCTTCCTATGGAATATGCAGTAGAATTAAACAATTTATTGAAAAACTATTTTTAATATGTTATAATAGAAATAAAGCGATGAGATACGATGATAGTAAATATAAAAAAGCATTACAAATGACAAAAGAGATAGACGTGGTAGCTTTTCTAAAAAACTATTTTTAGAAAACATAGAAGAAAAATAGATTTTAAAATAGGGTTAATGCGGAGGAAATTAATGAAAGTAGGGAGAAAATGTCTAATAAAGAGGTAATTAATAGAATACGAAATTTATCAACACAAGAACAAAGAAATTTGTCGTATGAAGAATTGGTTAAAATTATAGAACCATTATCAGCAGATGAAATCATTGAGTTGAGTAATGTTATAGGTTATCCTGTATTTACAAGATTATGTATGGGATCCCTTAAACATAGATTTGTCTTATTACAGGATGGTGCAGCAGCTATTATTGTAAATGAAAAAGGACAGATTTTATTACAAAGTAGAGCAGATAGAGATAAGTGGGGTCTACCAGGTGGGTGCCAAGAATTAGGTGAAAGATTTCAAGATACTGTAATTAGAGAGATAAAAGAGGAAACCAATTTAGATGTTAATGAAGAAGATTTGGAATTAATTGATATAGTATCAGGATCATCTAGACGAAACGATTACCCAAATGGAGATGTCGTAATCAATAATACAGCGTTATATTGCGTTAGAAAGTATTCTGGAGAATTAAGATGGGATAATGAATCTAAAAATATGAAATTCTTTGATTTAAATGAATTACCAGAGAATCAAAATGACCCAGATTTAATTAAGGTATACATGAAGCATTCAAAAATGTAGTTAGGTACTACATTTTCTTTGTTACTTGCAATAAAAATGTTATAATGTTTATATAAAATAAGTTGTGGAGTGAATTATTATGAATATAGGTAATCAAAGAGAAAAGAAAAATGTTATACTAGATACAGATACTTATAATGAGTGTGACGATCAATTTGCCGTTGCATATCTATTAAAGTCACAAGAGTTATTCAACATTGAAGCAATTACAATAGCGCCATTTCAAAATAAAAGACTACCAACTAAAGATAGTGGTATTGAAAACAGCTATTTAGAAGCTATAAAAATATTTGATTTGTGCGGAGAAAATAGTGATAATAAGATTTATAAGGGGGCTTCAGATTATATATCAAATGGATATAACACTAAAAATGATGCTGTAGAAAAAATAATTGAAGTTGCTTTAAAAAATGAAAAAACCTATATATTAGGAATTGCAGCCTTAACAAATATTGCTCTTGCAATACAATTTGAACCTAAAATAATTTCTAAAATTGAAATCATATGGCTAGGTGGAAATACTTTATTAGACAATAACAATAAAGGGACAAACTTTAAGGATTTAGAAGCTGTACAAATAGTATTGGAATCGCAATGTAAACTAACCATAATTCCATGCGTAGGGGTTGCTTCAAATTTAAAAACATCTTTGTATGAATTAGACGAACATATTAAGGATAAAAATGGGTTATGTAACTTTTTATACCATCGTTTTGCAGAAGTTTCTAAATACTACTATGATGAAAATTATAATAGAAAAGTACTATGGGATATAGGTGTAGTTGCATATTTAATAAATGAAAATTGGTTTAAATCATTTTCAGTAAGTTGCCCATATATAGATGAAACTACTAAATATATTTTAACAAAAGATAGGCATGAAATACATTTTGTATCTAGTTTAGATGATAATCAAATATTTAATGATCTATTTAATAAATTGAGAGGGTAATCAATATGACAATAGGATTGGATATAGATAATGTGATAGCAGATTTAGATAAAGCTCTGTTACAAGAATTCCTAAAAGAAGATAAAAACAAAAGAGGAAAGGGAATCACAAATAAAACTGCAGAACATATAACACAGGGAATGTTTGATTGGACAAAAGAAGAGATTAAAGTATTTCTAGATAATAATTTGCAACAAATAACTGAACATTTAGAAGTAGTCAAAGATGCTAAAAAATATATAGCCAAATTAAGAGAAGAAGGGAATAAAATTTATTTAATAACAGGAAGAAATTCTAGAAGATTGAAAAATCCAAAACAAATAACCAAAGATTGGTTAGTTAATAATGATATTGATTATGATAAATTAATACTAACTGAGAATAATATCGATAAAAGCAAAGAGTGTATAGAAAATAATGTAGATATTATGTTTGATGATAGACCAATGAATTGCATCCTTTTAAGGAAAAGTGGGATAGAGAGTTATTTATTTAAAACTAGATACAACTATAGATATAGTTTAAATGTTCCAATGATAAACGATTGGAAAGAATTATATGAATTGGTTAGGAGCTACAGTAAATGAAATTGACGATTGAAGAAGCTTGGATTTTATTAAACAATTCTCGTGGGTTAGCAAGAGATGATTATTGGATTGAGCATTCAATCTGTGTTGGCAAGTCGGCGGGTATAATTGCGAAGGCATTACATTTAGATGCAGATTATGCTACAACTTTAGGGTATATTCATGATATCGGAAAAAGATTTGATTGGAAGCAATCTCATGTAATAACAGGATATGAATACATAAAAAAATTAGGCTACAGTAATGAGTATGCCAATGTTTGCTTAACCCACTCGTACTTGAATAATGATATTAATTGTGTGGCTGGTGGAACACCAAATGTAAATAGTGAAAATTATAATTTTAAAAAAGAATTTATAGAAAATTATGAATATACAATATACGATAAAATAATCAATTTATGTGATTTAATGTGCACTAATGTAGTCAATACACTGGATAAAAGATTGATTGATCTTATCATTAGAAAAGGCGTTCATGAGAATACGAAATACCATATTGAGGAGAGCTATAAATTAAAAAAATATTTTGACGATTTGCTTGGGTATAATTTATATGATTTATTCCCAGAGATAAAAGAAAATTTATAATAAATGATGAAATTTTAAGAAAATACAAATAAATATATATGAAAAAATAGAATAACAGATATTCTATTTTTTTGTAGAAGATTTTCAATTTTTGATAATAATTTGTAGCAGATTTTAAAAATCATTCATTTGTAATAATATACAAACTACGATAATATTGCAAATGAAAGGAGGAAAATATGTTAAATCAAACTGTATTGGTCGGAAGACTCGTAAGAGATCCCGAATTAAACGAGACAGAAAATGGAAATAAGATTGCCAATATTACATTGGCTGTTCCTAGAAATTATAAAAATATAAATGGTGAATATGATACTGATTTTATTCCATGTACATTATGGAAAGGAATTGCAGAAAATGCTGTAGAGTATTGTCACAAGGGAGATTTACTAGGTGTAAAAGGAAGTCTTAAGACAAGAAAAATCGAGCAAGATGAAACTGTAAGACAAGTGGTTGAAGTCGTTGCAGAGAAAGTTACATATTTATCTAGCAAAAATAAGGATAACTAAAAAATAAACTTAGGTTTATTTTTTCATGTCTTCATAAAATAAGTCATCCGGTTTTACATTGAATATTTTAGCAATCCGTATTGCCATGTCATAGGTCATCCGGCGTTTTCGTTGCTCCAATTGCCAGTAATAAGTCTTGCTAATTTTGAGCATGTTTGCCATCATTTGACAGCTATAATTCTTTCGTATTCTATATTCTTTTAATGTATTCATAGAACCACCATCCAAATTAATTATACGTTAACTTGAAATTAATTTCAATAGAATTAGTTAATTAAAAGTTAATTCGTTAACTAGTTGTTGATTTATATATAGAATACTGATATAATATTAGCGAATAGATAACGGAGGTGTAAAATGATCAAAGGTGAAGTGATAAAAAGAGAAAGGTGCAAAAGAGGCTTATCTCAAGAACAACTAGGAAATTTGATTCATGTTAGTAAAGTATCAATTTGTGGATATGAAAAGGGAACAAAAACACCAACGTTAGAAAATTTGAAAAACTTATTAGATGTATTAAACCTTAAAATAGAAGATATATTTGACCAAGAATATACAGTAGTAAGGGATAATGAAATCCCATATGGGGTAAAATTTTCAAAAGAAGAGGCGGAATTGATTAAAGCACTTCGTAAAAATCCAGATTTATATAACACATTGTGTCAAAATATAGACAAGTTAGACCAATTTAAGATAAAATAAGCGTAGAAGTGCTTATTTTTTGATATAATAAAAATGGTGAGGATATGGAAATAATTGAAATTATAACAAAGAAAAAAGATGGACAAGAATTATCGTATGATGAATTAAAATTTGTTATTGACGGATATGTAAATGGTAATGTAAAAGATTATCAAATGAGTGCATTATTAATGGCAATCGTATGTAATGGGATGACAGAAGAAGAAACTATTAACTTAACAAAGATTATGATTGCCTCTGGTGACACCATTAATTTAGAAGAGATTCATGGGACTGTAGTAGATAAACATTCAACAGGAGGTATTGGAGATAAGACAACAATTATTTTAGTGCCTATTGTTGTAGCTTGCGGTTTAAAAGTAGCCAAAATGTCTGGAAGGGCTTTAGGCTATACGGGTGGAACCATTGATAAATTAGAATCTATAGATGGATATCAAACAGAGTTATCAAAAGAAGATTTCATAAAACAGGTGAATGAAATTGGGTGTGCTGTCATTAGCCAGAGTGGAACCTTAGTTCCTGCCGATAAAAAGCTTTATGCCTTACGAGATGCTACTGGAACAACACAATCCATCCCTTTGATAGCTTCTTCTATTATGAGTAAGAAAATCGCTAGTGGTGCTTCTACTATCGTAATTGATGTAAAAGTAGGAAATGGAGCCTTCATGAAAACAATCGAGGATGCTAAAGCACTTGCTAGAACCATGATTGCAATTGGAGAATCATACAAAAGAAAAGTTATTTGTGTTTTATCAAATATGGAAGCACCCCTTGGTTATGCAGTTGGAAATGGATTAGAAGTCAGAGAATGTATAGATTGCTTGAAAGGTAATGGTCCAAAAGATGTGATGGAATTAGTGATAACCCTTGCAACTTATATGGTAAGTATGGGTAAGAATATTTCAATTGATGAAGCAAAAAAAGAAGTAGAGAAAGTAATTGAAGATGGAACTGCCTATGAAGTGTTTACGAAGTGGATAAAAGCACAACATGGAGATATAGAGAAGATTAAAATTTCTGAACGCTGTATTTCGATTAAGAGTAAAGAAAGTGGGTTTATTGAGGCAATAGATGCATTTAAAATAGGAGAGTTATCCGAACAATTAGGCGCAGGAAGAGTTGTAAAAGAGGATAATATTGAATATGGAGTTGGAATTGTACTGTCTAAGAAGGTTGGAGATTTTGTATTAGAAAATGAAGAAATAGCAAAAGTATATATAGAAAATAAAGATATTAAAGTAGATGACGTTTTAGATTGTTTTAAAATAGGGGAGCATGCTTATAGTCAAAAATTAATTCATGAAATTATAAAGTAATGTAAAATAATGTCAAAATAAGAGAAATAAATTGAAACAAAGAAAAATATACTATATGATAAGAATAGGAGAGTGATTATAATGATATATCCTTCTATTGATAAATTACTAAATGAGGTAGGATCTAAGTACTTACTCGTAAATATCATTGCAAAACGGGCAAAAGAAATGAGAGACTATGATCATTATCAAATGAAAGAAACAGAATATACTTCAAAAAAAATGCTTGGTAGAGCACTAGAAGAAGTAGCAAAAGACTTAATACATTTAAAATAGTATTAAGTTTTTTATTTGTATTGATATAGATAAAACCATTCTATAATCTGGAATCTATGTTGAGATGAATAACAAAGTTCAATTTTCTCTTCCGATAGAAGAGAATTTATAACATCAGTAACATCCTCTGTATAGTAATCCAATTGACTTGCTGTCATTATATATACAGAGTCATACTGTGTAGCCAATTGCTCTATTTTAGAAAGTGTAGAATTGTATTCAATGAAATGATAATTTTGATAACTCCATGTAATATACGTTTGAAAAGAATCTAGTTTCAGATTGTAATAATCTAAATCTTTAGTTATATATGGGATGGCAGATACATGCCTATCTGAATTTACAAAAATAATTAGGGAACCATCTTGTACGTTTTGATTGATATAAGTAGCTACATTTTTAGAATCCGTATAGTCATGAAAAATATCATATATAACAAGTGAAAAATGATTTCCCATAATGCAAAGAGAGATGAATAAAAGAACAATTTGAGAAAATGTCTTACTGTTATATAAATTAATAAATACAATGAGGACAAAAAGGATACAAGTTCTTTCCCACAAAGTATGTGGCCAAAATAGATGGATTCCAAAGAAGGTTAGAATTGAAATCAAAAAAATTATAAATAATTTTTTATTAAAACGGAAAATACATATACAAATGATAAAAATCATAATGCATAATAAATAAGAGGAAACATCAATCATCATATTTGGAAAGAAAAACGTAGATATTAAAGATAGTGTATCATATAATTTGTAAAGTGAGGGTGCCTCACTAGAGATAAATACGCAACCTGTTAGAGAAGGAATGATGACAATAGCAAGCAATAGGAAATAAATAATTAGAATTAGAAATATAGTAATACACTGTTTTTTTTCTTCTTTCCAAGCTGGCACATATTCTAGAAGAAACAAAATGGAAGCTATCCCAACAAATCCACACATAATAATATGGGTATGTGCTAAAATCCCTAATACATTTGCATATAGAAAGGGATGTTTTTTTCTATGTGGATAGAGAATAGCAAACAAGGCAAGACAAAGTGAAATTAGAGAGTATGACCTAGAGATTGCAGATAAGAAATATATAAAGGTAGGATTAAATATAATAATAAGTTTTACAATTAAATGCCATTTAGAATGAAATAAAATGATGTATATAGAAAGACTTACCAAAGTCCAACTAATGATATTCATCGTGATAACTGGAAATCCAAATTTGGCAAATGGCATCAAAATAAAATGCCATAAACAAGGATGCCCCTCATACCACATTTGTTTTATAATGTCAAAAAAAGATAGATCTCTAGCAATTAGCCATGCTTGTGCTTCATCTGTCCATATTTCATGATTTATCATAATTATAAAAGATAGAATTAAATACACCATAAAAATAATTCCTAGTATAAATTTATTTGTGAATATCCTCTGTAATTTCTGATGTATTAAATACGATTTTTTATTCATATAACCACCTACTATAATACATTGTACATGAAAATGAGAAATATGGAAATAAATAAATACAAATATAAATGATACATGTTATAATAAGGAGGATAATGAATCGAGGTAGCCTATGAAAATAAAAAAAATAAGTAAAGTATCAAAAACAAGATATAAGATTGATTTTATAGATGCACAAAGTATTATTACATACGATAAAGTAATTTTAGAAAACAATATACTTTTAAAAAAAGAAATTGATATTGATACCTACATGAAGATGCAACAAGAAAATGGGTATTATGAGATATATAATAAGGTTGTAAAATACATTGTTATAAAATTACGAAGTGAAAAAGAAATTAGAGAATATATAAAGAAATATATGGAAGATAAAAATATGATAGATGAAATCATTGCGCAATTAAAAAAGGAAGGACTATTAAATGATGATAGATATATCAAAGCGTTCATAGAGGATAAAGTAAATTTAACAAATTGGGGTCCCAATAAAATTGAAAGGGAATTAGAAAAATTAAATATAGACACTATAAAAGTAAGGCAAATTTTATCTTCTTATAATGATGAAATCTTTGATAATAAGATAAAAAAGATTATTTCTAAAAAGGTAAAAGCCAATAAGAAGGATTCTATGTATATGCTAAAACAAAAACTTGAAAGAGAATTATTTAATTTAGGGTATTCAAAAGACTTAATCAAAGAAAATACAGCCAATCTTTTTATCGATGAAACCAAACTGATTGGAAAAGAAATTATGAAACTATATAAGAAACTTTCCATAAAATATAATGATGAACAGTTGAGGTATCAGTTGAAACAAAAATTACAACAAAAGGGTTTTTCAAGTGATATTATAAATGAAACAATAGATGAGTATTTAATAGAAGAATGAGAAGGTGACTCTATGCATGTGATTCATACATTATCTCCGCTTTATGATGAATCGTCAAGGATATTAATTTTGGGTTCTATGCCTAGTGTTGTATCAAGACACAAAAAAAGTTACTATGCGCATCCGCAAAATCAGTTTTGGAAGTTACTAGCAGATGTGTATGGGGAGGAAATAGTAGATAAAGAAGAGTTCCTTCGCAAACATCATATTGCTCTTTGGGATGTAGTGAAAAGTTGTGATATAGAAGGTTCAAAAGATAGTTCTATTCGTAATGTAGAATGTAATGATATTAACCTGATTTTAAAACAAACAAGGATAACTCGTATTTTTGTAACTGGGAAAAAAGCACATCAGTTATACCAAAAATATATTCAAAAAAAAACGAATATAGATGCGATCTATTTGCCATCCCCAAGCCCAATGTATCAGGTAATGAAGTATGAAGAAAAACTAAAATTTTACCAGCAAATACGAGATAGTAGTGATTGATAATATAGGATGAAAAAGAAACCCATATTTTAATAGAGTTTCTTTTTCTTACAAAAATCAAACGTTAATAAATCATTTACCTCATCTAGATTTAAGGAAAGACTAGATAAAGATTTTAGGTATTTAGAGGGTACACTAGCTTGTTCTAGGCGTATCTCTAATTGGGCCTCGCCATCTAACTCATTTTCTAATTCTTCCAATGGAATAGTAAATAAGAATTCAATAAGTAACGTATTATAAGCCCTAATCATCTTAGTATAATATTTATCACTGAAATGTTCAGTGTAAATAGTGGACTTTCCATCCAAATCAATAAGAGATGGATTTAGTGAATGTGTTACTAATATATGGGAATGACCAAATCGAACCTCTTCTTCGCCAAATTCATTCCTATAAACTGTTTTTGTAAAGGGACTGTTATCAAGTTCAGTAGGGTATATGTAATGATCAACAAGTTCTTGTGTTTTCATAGTTATGTTCTTCCAAATTTTTAACTTTTTCTTCATAGGGAGTGAAGATAAATAATGGATTGGTGTACCATGTTGTTCTTTTAACCCACATCCTTGAAAATGACCATTGAGATAAAGAGGTTGTTTAGGAAGATCGGTAAGAGAAATATATTTTTGTCTTTCAATTGCTTTATATATAGCATCCTTAGAACGTAAGCGAATTTCCTCTGTATCAACAAAATAAGATATAGGTTCTATATAATCAACAACTTTCATAGTGGCTTTGTTATAAACTTTAACTCCGTCTTCATCAATCACGCTACTATCATTATAAATAGGGGTTCGATTATGGTATAGTTTAAACAAAATCCCTTTATTCGATTGCAAAAGTTTCTTTGGAACACGGTAAACACTTCCATCAGTGCCATGTCCTATCTCATATTTTTTTAGTATATCTAAATCCTTGTCAGTTAAATAAATTGGTGAAATCATTGTTTTAAACCTCCTGATACATAAAAAAGTGAAGATTATTCACTTTCAATAATTGTCTGATAGTTTTTTTCTAGTGTAGAATCGTTGATTGTTAAATTATAATTTTTACGAATTTCTACCCATGTAGAACTATATAGATTTTGATCATTATTTAAATAATTATCAACAAGTGCATCTAGAACCTCTTCTTTCTTATCTTCTAAGGATGGTTTATCTGTTGCACTAACTCTTAAAATAACGTGATATCCATAAGTACTTTTAACAGGCGATGTAGTATATTCATTATCCTTTAAATCGACAACGGCTTTAAAGAATTCATCAACGACATCCCCATTTGTAAAATTCTCAATTAACCCATCACTATCAACACTACCAGTATCTTCTGAATATTCTTTAACTAGCGTAGACCATTCTGCACCATCATTTAATTTTTGAATAACTTCTTCTGCTTTAGCTTTGGCAGCTTCCTCAGCAGCGGTCTTTTCTTCATCAGACATATCATCCGTAGCGGTCGATTTAATTAAGATATGTTTAGCATTATAATCGCCATAAATTTCTTCATCATAATATTTTTGAATTTCATCATCGCTAACTTTATTTTCCTTTAAGTAATTCTTTACAACTTCTTCCTTTTTATAAGCTTTTTGATAAACCTTAATTAGGGCATCTTCACTATCGTAACCATATTGTGCAAGGACATCTTTAAACTTATATCCAGAAGCTTCATACTGGTATTTCATAGCTGAAACTTGTGATTTTGCATATTCCAGAGATTTATCATCATCCTCAATTTCTGTATCAGCGATAAAATCGTCAATCATATTAATAAGAATGTTTGTTCCATATTGCCTTTTTAAGTCATCAAATAATTCTTCTGCAGTAATATTTTTTCCATCCACAGAAGCAACAACTTCTTTCCCATCTTGCAATTCTACTTTGTGACCACATCCTACTGTGAAAATGAAAAGCCCACAAAGAGATACCATCCATAATTTTTGTTTCATGTAATATATATCCTCCTTTAATAACACTATTATATTATCAAATAATAATAAAAAAAACAATATTTTACCAAAATTTAGTTAGAAGTAATCACCAATATTTAAAATCACCATAGAATACTGTGAAAAGATAAAAAAAGGAGGAATGCTTTATGTGTAATTCAGGAGTATCTGGAGCAGCAATCGTATTAGTATTATTTATTCTTTTAATAATTATACTTGGGGCTTATATTTAAGCTCAGTAGGGAGGTGAACTAAATGTCTTGCAATAAAGAATGCAACAGTCGTCCAGAACCAACTTGCAACCAATCACAATGTAATAGTGGATGTCAAGGAAACGGATACTTATGCATTGTAGTACTTTATATTCTATTAGCTATTATTTTAGGTTCATTAATTATTTGGTAACAAGAGAGAAATCTCTTGTTTTCTTTTATGAAAACAGTTTGTGTAAAAAATTGTAAAAAAAATAGGAAAAAGTATTGAAAAGTTGAATATAATAAGGTATACTATAAAAGTCATTAAGACACATGTGGACCTGTAGCTCAGCTGGTTAGAGCGCACGCCTGATAAGCGTGAGGTCGATGGTTCAAGTCCATTCAGGTCCACCAGATTGAATTGTCCCTTGTTGTTCAAGGGTTTTATTATGATTAAAAGCACTATAAATAGCGCTTTTTTGTTTTGTATTTTCATTCATTTGATATTAAATATCTTTAATTTGATACCTATTGGTAACAAATTTTAGGGTAATTTATTTACTTCTTCAACTAATTGTTATAGGATTTAAGTGTATATATATACTTTTAATGAACAGTTAGTTTAATACAAAAATCCCTCTATTTTTTCCTATTAATGTATATTATAGTCTTATTATTGTTAACTACTTTTAAATAGTTCCAATTCTTATCTTTAAATTCTACATATTTTATCTTATAATTCATACATCTAACCCCCTCGTATAAAGATATTAGCATATTCTCAAGTCTTTGTAAAGAAAACTATTTAAGATATACATGTAGGAGGCGTTTAAGGCAATAATTTTATAAGATTTTATTTTGTTCCAATCTTCTTTAATTCCTCCTTTTCAATTTCCTTGATTGATTTTTCAGGGGTTGGTAAGTTTTCGGGCATGTTTCCTCCTATAGCTTCAATTGTTGCTCTTATCGCTTTACCAACAATATAGTGAGTTTCACATGCGTCTGTTTCATTATTTATTTTGTCCTTTTTTAATTTAGCTTCGGTTTGGGTAATTCTAAATAAATTTGCACCAAGTTCTTCACTCCCCATGTAATCTAAAATATCTTCTTTTTCTGCTATTTTCTTTCTTTTTGCAATTCCTTTTGCAGTCTCTCCATTGTATAGCCCCATATATCCAAAATTATTGAACTTTCCAAAGTTTTCCACACCAGCTTTTTTCGCACTATGGGCTAATAATCTGTTTTTATTGGTGACATTTATTCTTGTATATAATCTTCTTTCATCTTCAGATAACTTTGTGTACTCTTCTTCTGAAAGCTCCATTTTTCGAGTTTGAACAGCAAAATATGTTTGTCCTAATGCAACCGCCTTTTTTCTTGGATCAGAATTTTGTACTATAAGATAACAAGCATAACGTGATAGCTTATAATCATCAATATCCATTTTTGCGTTATTTCCCACAGTCAACACTTTCCCGGCCTTGGCAAAGTGTTCCTCTATTTTATTATTACTAATGTCACACGCAATTTTTGATTTATCTATAACTTTTTTAAAATTCCCCCATTTAGAATATCCAAGTACAATCATCAATTCTCTTGCTTCCCAATATTCATTACCTAATTTGTTGGTATGTTTTATATCCTCAAAATTTTTTTCTTTATATATTTCTAATTCTGAATTCATATAAATCCTCCTACTATCCTTCTATACTAGCAAGGATTCTTTTATTTAATTTTTTCGAAAACCATTGTGGCTTGGATTCTATCTCCACCAAGAAGTCCAGAACTACCAGATGATGTAGTACTTATAGTATGCAGTCTATAACCTTTATTTGCTTGTTCGTTAATTATATTTTCTAATTGTGTTAGATTTTTAGAACCAACCCCAATTAATTTCTCTTTTAAAATTACCTGCAAAACAACATATTCCATATTTCACACCTCCTCTTATTGTTGAAATTTATATATTAAAATACCTATACAAGCATATTTTATTCAGAGATGAGTTCCACTTCCGACTACAGAATATCTTTTCGATGATACTGATTGATTATACATTAATCGAATTCGGTCTTTACAAATTCAACCATCATCCCTGATGAATTCTATTATACTTAAAAGAAAACACAATAACAATAAAAATATAATAAATTATCAGATTAAATGAATCATAACATTTGGATTCATATTAAATTTTGTTAATAAGAAGATAAGGCAATGAAATAAGATATACGATATATGGAAATAACTGATTTTTAAAAATATTGAGAAAGGAAATATAATGCTTTTACATTTTCAGGTAAGTAGAACTAGAATCACACTCTACAAAATGTAGAGAAAACTATTATAGTAAGCATGGTATAATTCTATCAGGGAGGAAATGACATGAATGTAGGGAGTAGAATTTCAAATTTAAGAAAAGAGAAAAACCTAACACAACAGGAACTAGCTACTAAACTTTTTGTTACAGATAAAACCATCTCTAGCTGGGAATCAAACCGAACAGAACCAGGCTTGGAAATGCTTATACGATTGGGTGAAGCTCTTGATTGTAGTGTTAGTTATTTAATTTATGGAGATATTGATAAGAATGATATTGAAACAGAAATTAAGGTAAAACTTTCAAAAGGCGAATATAAACAATTAGAGTTATTTGTGAAAAAGAATGCTATATACGTAAAGGAAAATAAACAAGTAGATACGTATTACCAACCTACGTATAGAAAGTTCTTAAATGAAGGAGAAATTACGGAGTGGCTTAGAATTGGAAAACGTGGCAATAAGAAAATACTAAATTATAAGAATTGGTATGATAACAAGTACTGTGATGAATATGAAGTTGAGATAGATAATGAAGAGAATTTACACAAAATATTCCAGATTTTGGGATTAGAAATCATAGCAACCGTTGATAAAGTAAGAACAACATATCTTTATTTGGATAAATATGAAGTCGCACTTGATTATGTGGAAGAATTAGGCTATTTTGTAGAAATCGAGGTAAAAAAATATACAGATTCAATCATGAATGAATATGATGCTTTACTTAAAATAGCCAAAAATTTAGGCTTAAATTTAGATAATATCGATCAAAAAGGGTATCCATATCATCTAATCTATAAGGAAAACTAAATAATAGTTCAAAAATATTGAAAAAAGGCATGATTTTATGTCTTTTTTAATACTTTTATAATAGGAGGTAATATGGAAGATTCAGAATTATATTTTACAAAGATGCATGCTACTGGAAATGACTATATCTATATTGATTGCTTTCATAAAAACATCAAAGTAGAAGAAATTAAACCTTATATCAAATATATGTGTGATAGAAATTTTGGAATTGGTGGCGATGGCGTGATTTTTATTACCCCAAGTGAAGTCGCACTTGCTAAAATGTTAATGTACAATAAAGATGGAAGTGAAGCAAGCATATGTGGAAATGGAATTCGTTGTGTTGCAAAATATCTTTATGAAAATAAATTAACACAGAAAAAGGAATTTACAATCGAAACCAAATCAGGTGTAAAAGAAGTGATACTCCATAATCACTTAGGGGAGATAGAGACAATCTCTGTCAATATGGGATATCCTAAATTTAATCCAAAACTAGTACCTGTAATTACAGAAAAGAGTTTGTTTGTAAATGAAAATATATCTATAGAAGATCAAATATACCCTACTACCTGTCTTTCAATGGGAAACCCACATGCAGTCGTTTTTACAAAATATATCTATTCACTGAAATTAGATAAACTTGGTCCTGATTTTGAATGCCATTATCTTTTTCCAGAAAAAACCAATGTTGAATTTGTGGAGAAAATGGGAGATCAAAAAATTCAAATGCGGATTTGGGAACGAGGAGTAGGAGAAACCTTGTCTTGTGGAAGTGGTGCCTGTGCAAGTGTAGCAGCGGGTATCGAGACAGAAGAATTTAAAAAGAACGAGCTAGTACAGGTTATTCAAAAAGGTGGAACATTGCAAGTCGAGTATAAGGAACAAGAGGGAATGATATTAACAGGTGGAGCAGAAAAAGTATATGAGGGGAAAGTTTTATTAAAAAGAAAATAATTGTATAATATAGTCAATTTAAAGCATAGTAAAAATATTGACAACGTAGCTGTTTTGTTTTATACTATTTTTGTATTTTAAAGAACTTTGATGGAGAGAAGTAACTATTGTTCCTAATGAAAGCGAGTTAGGTATGGTGGAAGCTAACGATTATACAATAGTGAATAACACTCTGGAGTTGCTTATGTGAAACTAAGTAGCATAAGCCGGAAGTAATCCGTTACCATATTACATAAAGAGATTACCTTTGGTAATAAGTAGGGTGGTACCGCGGATAATAACAGTAATTCGTCCCTTGTGGATGACTTACTGTTTTTTTGTTATAGAGGAGGAATGTTTATGAATGATAATTATAATAATGGTATACAGATACATGACTTTTGGGATGGAGAGCGTATGAATGGTGAAAGGAAAAGAGAACCTTATACAGAAGAAGAACTGCTTGAGTATTGTAGATTGACTGGTATGCCAGGGCCTTATCTCACATACGAAGAACTGATAGAATCATTAGTCAGCCCACAAGACGAGGCAAACAAAGAGTTGCCTGAAAGAAACGGAAAGGGACTAAAAATAAGACAATTAATAAAACGAATAGGAGGAAAATCAAATGGCAAAATTCACAAGTGAAATGGTAGATGATTATGCAGATAAGTTGTTAATAGGACTTACCAAAGAAGAAAATCAAATGGTTTTAGACGAATTTGAAATTATTGATAAGAATATTGATATTATCAATGCGATTGAAGGAATTGAAGCAGTAGAACCAATGAGTTGGTGTTTAGATGATTTTGAATACAACTTAAGAGAAGATGTAGTAGAAGAGTCAATTCCAATTGAAGAATTATTACAAAACTGTGATGATTATGTTGGAAATGAAGTTAGAGTACCAAAGGTGGTGAATGATGATGTACATGAATAAGAGTATTGAAGAAATACATGAGGCATTAATAAAAAAACAAGTTACTGTAAAGGAATTAATTAACGAGTCTTTAGAAAAATCACATGAAGTACAAGAATCTTGTAATGCATTTGTAACTATATTGGATGATGCCAAAGAAGTAGAGGTTACTGATAATGTGCTTTCAGGTATTCCATATGGAATTAAAGACAATTATAGTACCAAAGAAATCTTGTCTACAGGGTCTTCAAATACCTTAAAAGACTATGTACCATTTTTTACAGCTACTGCAATTGAAAGATTAGAAAGTGCTGGTGCTATTCCAGTAAATAAAACAGTCATGGATGAATTTGGAATGGGTGGAACAGGTACAACTGGACATACAGGAATTGTTAGAAATCCATGGGATAGAACACGTATGTGTGCAGGCTCTAGTGCAGGAAGTGCTTGTGCTGTAGCAGCAGGGGTATATCCATATGCGACGGGTTCTGATACAGGAGACTCTATTCGTAAACCAGTCGCATATTGTGGAATTGTTGGATATAAACCAACGTATGGAATGATTTCAAGATATGGACTATTCCCATTCGCAAGTTCCCTAGATCACTGTGGTGTATTAACACGTAATGTAAGAGATGCTGCCATTGTTGTAGATACGATGAAGGGTATTGATAAAAACGATATGACTTCATGGGACTCTAGTAACATAGAACTTGCCTCTTCTTTAACAGGAGACGTAAAAGGGAAAAAATTATGTTATATTAAAGAAATTTGTAATATCGAAAACTATCCAAATGCCAGTAGTGAATTAAAAGAACACCTAGAAAATTTCAAAAAAGCATTGGAAAAATGTAGGGAAATTGGCATGGAGATAGAAGAAGTTAGTATAGATCAAACTTTATTAAATGCGATTGCTTCTACATATGTCGTAATCTCATGTGCAGAGGCAACATCAAATATGTCAAATTTAACAGGAATTATCTTTGGACCTAGAGCTGATGCAGATAACTATATCGACATGATGAAAAAATATCGTACAGAAGGTTTCTCCCCTTTAATTAAACGCCGTTTTATAATTGGGTCTTATGTACTGCAAGCCCAAAATAAAAATCGTTATTTCTTTAATGCACAAAGGGTTCGTAGACTTTTGGTGGATGAATGGAAAAAACTATTTAAAGAATATGATGCAGTAATCTTACCAGTTGGAAGTGGCCCTGCCAAACATTTAGATGGTGACAAAGATATTTTAGATGAGAATACAACCGTTCTTGAAGAACACCTACAAGTAGGAAATTTTGGTGGATTTCCATCCATTACAATTCCGGATGGATTTATAGATGGCCTACCTGTTGCCTTAAATATTACGGGGAACTGCTATGATGATGCGAATGTTTTAAATATTGCGTATGCTCTAGAAAGTACAATGGAATATAAAAATCAAGTAGCAAAGGAGGTGTCTCATGAAGTATAAAGCATTGATTGGACTTGAAATGCACTGTGAAATTAGTGAAACAAATACGAAAGTTTTCTCGAGTGCTGAGAATTCATATAAAGGAATAGCCAATACGAATATTCGCCCTATTGATATGGGATTTCCTGGAACACTCCCTGTTGTAAATAAAGAAGCCGTAAAAAAAGCATTAATGGCAAGTATGATTTTAAATTGCAAACAACCTGAATACATATATTTTGAAAGAAAAAACTATTACTATCCAGACATGCCTAAAAACTATCAAATTACCCAAGAGACAAAACCGGCACCTGTGGGAAGCTATGGAGAAATGAAATACGAATGCAACGGAGAAATGAAAGTTGCTAAAATAAATAACATCCATTTAGAGGAAGATGCTGCAAGTAGTGACCATTATGCTAGTTATTCCGCGATTGATTATAATCGTGCAGGAGTTCCACTTTTGGAACTTGTTACAGAACCAATTTTTCACTCTGCAGATGAAGCAGTATCTTTCCTAGAGACTATGCGAAGTGTGTATCAATATGCAGGGATTAGTGAAGCAGATTCTAAAAAAGGGCAAATCAGATGTGATGTAAATGTTTCCATTATGGAAGAATCGCTAGATGAAACAGATCCTAAAAACTGGGGAACCAAAATTGAAATTAAAAATGTTAACTCCTTCGGTGGTGTAAGAGACGCTATCAACTATGAAATAGAAAGACAAACGGAAGCCAAAGAAGATGGAACATATGATTCTATGGAACAGCAAACAAGACGTTGGGACGAAGAATCTCTTACAACTATTTATATGCGTAGCAAAGTAGATGCGATTGATTATAAATATTTTATTGAACCAAATATTCCAAAATTTAAATTAAGCAAAGAGTGGTTAGAAGAAATTAGAGCATCGATTCCACCACTCGCAGGGGAACGTAAAGAAAAATACATGAATGAATATGGACTTTCTCACTATGATGCAACCATTCTTGTCAAAGAAAAAAGCATTTCAGACTATTTTGAAGAATGTATCTCATATGGTGTTAGTGAAAAAGATGTATCGAACTGGATTACAAGTGTTATTTTAGGGCATGTTAACAAATATGAATTAGAAATTGATAAAATCTTTGTAACACCAAAAATGCTAGCCGATTTAATTCAATTAGTGGGAAACAAAACGATTTCTTCAAAACAAGCGAAAGAAGTATTATATAAGTCTCTTACAGAAGAGCGCGAGCCTACTAAAATTGTAGAAGAGGAAGGATTAAAGCAAATTGGTGGGGAAGACGAAATCTTAGGATTTGTAAATGAAGTGTTAAGTGAACACCCAGAGGCAATTGATCAATATAAAGCTGGAAAAACAAATATACTAGACTTCTTAGTTGGTCAAATTATGAAAAAAACAAGAGGGCAAGCAAATCCTGCTATGGCAAGAAGTATGATGCAAGCCGAAATTGAGAAAAGATAGGAGGATCCAATGAATAATAAATATAGGACAGAATACTGTGGAAATATAAATGAATCTTTCATTGACAAAGAAATTATATTATCTGGTTGGATAGAAAATATTCGTGATCATGGAGGAGTAATATTTGTAGACCTTCGTGATATCAAAGGAACTGTACAACTTGTAAGCAATGATGATACAATGTTTACAGGGCTTTCCAAAGAATCGACAATTACTGTAAAGGGTGTTGTACGTAAACGAAGTGTTGAGGATTATAATGATAAGATTTCAACAGGAAAGGTAGAAGTGCTTGTAGAGTCTTTAGAGGTATTATCACAAGCAAAAACACTTCCCTTTGAAATTAAAACATCCCGTGAAGTAAATGAAGAAGTAAGACTCAAATATCGTTATCTAGATTTACGTAATAGCAAAGTAAGAGATAATATATTATTTAGAAGTAAATTATTATCATACCTACGTAATAAAATGACAGATATGGACTTTAATGAAGTACAAACACCAATTATTACAGCATCAAGTCCAGAGGGAGCAAGAGATTTTCTAGTTCCATCACGTAAATTTAAAGGAAAATTCTATGCGCTTCCACAAGCTCCGCAAGTATTTAAAGAACTACTTATGGTAGCAGGTTTTGATAAATACTTCCAAATAGCACCATGTTTTAGAGATGAAGATTGTAGAGCAGATAGAACATTAGAATTTTATCAGCTTGATTTTGAAATGAGTTTTGCAACGGAAGAAGATATATATGATATTGGAGAAGAAATCTTCTATGATACATTTACACGCTTTAGTAATAGAGAAGTATCACCCCGTCCATTTACAAGAATCGATTATAAAGATGCCATGTTAAAGTATGGAACAGATAAACCAGATTTACGTAATCCACTGGAAATTATAGATATAAGTGAAGTATTTACTGAATCTCTTTTTAAACCATTTCGAGGTGTTATCGTTCGTGGAATCAAAGTAGATGACTTAGCTAGCAAGTCAAACTCATGGTTCAATGAAGTTGTTGATTATGCGAAAAAGATAGGAATGCCTGGAATTGGATACATTACAGTGCAAGAGGATATGAATTTTAAAGGACCAATCGATAAATTTTTAACAGATGAAGATAAAAAAATTTTAATAGAAAAAGCAAATTTAAAAGCAGGAAGTGTTTTATTCTTTATCGCAGATAAAAAAGAAACTATTGCCGCAAAACAAGCGGGGCAAATTCGAACCTATCTAGGAGAAAAATTAGAACTTATAGATAAAAATAAATATCATTTTTGTATTATCAATAACTTCCCAATGTTTGAATACAATGAAGAAGAGGGTAAGTATGACTTTGGACACAATCCATTTAGTATGCCACAGGGTGGTAAAGAGGCTTTAGAAAAAGAAAATATCGATGACATTTTAGCATATCAATTTGACTTTGTATGTAATGGATATGAAATGGCAAGTGGAGCTGTTCGTAATCATGATATTGCTTGCCTAGAAAAAGCATTCTCTATGGTAGGATATACAGAGGATGTTGTAAGAGAAAGATTTAAATCATTATATAATGCATTCCAATATGGATGCCCTCCACATGCTGGAATGGCCCCAGGAATTGATAGAATGATAATGTTACTTCGAGACGAAGTCAACTTAAGAGAAGTGCAAGCCTTCCCAATGAGTGTTAGTGGGGAAGATAAGATGATGGGGTGCCCAAGTGAGGTATCAGAACAACAATTAAGAGAAGTTCATATAAAGGTTCGTTAATACGAATCTTTTTTTGTTCTTATGATAACCTGTTAATCGAAATACAATTATTATTTAATGAATGTTTTAACAAAGTGATTGAAGAATCACAGGATCCTAAATTATTTTTAGGGGATTATTTATTACTAATGTTAAGTTATTTTAATATTAACAAAATTTTATATAATAGCGAAGGGTTTGTTTTTGATGCAAATGCACAACTAATAACAGAATTAAATAATTCAAGATTAAGAACACAAGATATTTTTATGTCGAAGTTAATTCATGATTACTACTCTGAAAATAAGACTTTAAAAAATTAAAAAAATTTCAAAAAAGTATTGTCAAAATAAAATATATAGTATATAATGAAGTAGTCTTATGACAACGGATGCCTAATTAGCTCAGTTGGTAGAGCACTCGGCTGTTAACCGATAGGTCGTAGGTTCGAGTCCTACATTAGGCGCCATATTTTTTTTGGCCAGTTGGTGAAGTGGCTTAACACACTGCCCTTTCACGGCAGCATTCACGGGTCCGAATCCCGTACTGGTCACCAAAGTAAATATAAAAGTCTTTAAAGGAATAAAGACTTTTTTCTTGTTATAGAATTGATATATACATAATCAACTGCTGTTTCCATTTTTAATCATCTTGAATACAATAGTAGAGTAGAGGGGGTGAATAATATGGAAAAGGCGAAATTTCCAATGCCCACAATGACAATTACACAAGGGTATGATGTTGGTACTCATAAGGGTGCCTATGCACTTGATTTAGCAGGAGAAGATAGGGGAATTGATTGGGTACTAGCACCTTTTACTGGAACAATAAAACAAATCTTAAGTGCTTCATATGGAAACTGGTACTGGTTTGAATCCAACGAAGAAGTATTATGTGCCAATGGAGAAGTCACAAAATTAGTGGTTATGTTTGGGCATGATAATAAAGTTCGTCATAAAGTAGGGGATGTAATCAAACAAGGTGAAAACCTATGTGCCGAAGGTACTAGTGGTAATGCAACAGGGAATCATTGTCATTTAGAAGTAGGAAAAGGAGAGTATGTTGGAACCTGGTATAAAAATTCTAATGGAGTATATATGTTATATAATGCAGTAAAGCCAAATGAATATTTATGTGTACCAGACAATTACGTCATACAAAACGATGGTGGGTATACATGGAAAAAAGAAAGTGAAGTAACAGAGCCAACAGTTGAGTCACAAAAATTGATTTTACCTGCAACAGCAACCAGTTGGGCGGTATATGATCTTAAAGTGGCACCTATAAAGGAGAATGCGAAAGCCAATTTAAATCCTGCAAAGTTTGGTGGACTTGAGTATAATATATTAGGTTGGACGCAGCCTGATGTAGCAATCATCCAAACTAGAGATTTCGGGAAAGTTCAGATTTATGTAGCGCCATCAACTGGAGCAATTATTCAGTAGATTAGCAGTAGCTAATCTTTTACTATATTCAAATTCATAATTTGCAATTTCCAAAAAAGTAGTATATAATAACCACTAAAATTTAAATATTATGGAGAAAATGTATATGGAACAATCCTATTTGGAAAAATATGAAAATAAAACTGAATTGCAAAAATTACAGATATTTCTTACAAGTGTTCAGAATTATTGTGAATTATTAAATTCTAGTATATCTTTAAAAGAATTGGTAGAAAGGATTGGGGAACCATTTTGGAATTATGCCCTTAAGATAAACCTTCCAGATTTAATTGATAAGAATGAATCAACTATCGAACAAGAAGAAAAAAAATTTGGCATAGATATTGAGTATGATGCTGTAGCTGATGCTTGTATAAAACTACAAATGGATGCAAGTGAAGTTCCAGTAATACAGCGCCACATTCGAGAAATGAGGCGTAGGAAGTAATAAGTACATGGACTTATTACTTTTCATTTGTTATAATAGGATTACAGGTGATAGATGTGACAAGAGAAGAAGTAGATAGAAATAAAATTACTCCCATGATGAAGCAATATCTAGAAATCAAAGATGAAAATCCAGATATTATTTTATTCTTCCGTTTGGGAGACTTTTATGAAATGTTTTTTGAGGACGCAATTAATGTGTCCCGTGAATTAGAACTAACCCTAACAGGAAAAAGTGCAGGATTAGAAGAGAAAATACCGATGTGTGGAATCCCACACCATGCAGCCAATCTCTATATAGAGAAATTGGTGGATAAAGGCTATAGAGTAGGAATTTGTGAGCAACTAGAAGATCCTAAAAATGTAAAGGGAATTGTAAAAAGAGACATTGTTCAAATTATAAGTAAGGGAACGTTTATGAATGATGAATCTTTAGTAGAAACGGAAAATAACTATATAGGTTGTATTGTAGATGTGATGCATGCCTATATTGTAGGATATGCAGATATTTCTACAGGAGAGATGTATGTAATAGCTTTAGAACATAATGCAACGAGACTTGTAAGTGAAATTGTAAATATTGGAATTAAAGAAGTCATTTTATCAGATAAAATTGATAAAAGCATCTATACTATATTAAAAAACCAATTTAAAATCACAACAACAATATTTGATACAATAGAGGATCTTACAGAATATAGATATGTATATGAAGATATTACGGATATGAGATATATAGAAACAATGAAATATTTGTTAACCTATATTAACTCTACTCAAAAAAGAAACTTATCACATTTACAAAAAGTAGTTATCAAAGAAAATAAGAACTATTTAAAAATGGATGTTCATACAAAGCGTAATTTAGAACTTGTTGAAACACTTCGATTAAAGCAACGAAATTATTCATTACTATGGCTACTGGATAAAACAAAAACAGCGATGGGATCTCGTGCACTGAAGTCAATGATTGAAAATCCATTAATAGATAAAGATGAGATTAATAAACGGTATGATGTTGTAGATACCCTTTTAAAAGAATTTATTATAAAAGATGATTTATGTAATTTATTATTTGAGGTATATGACTTAGAGAGATTGAGTGGTAGAATTGCCTTTGGAAATGCGAATGCAAAAGATTTATTACAATTAAAAAATTCTTTAAAAGTATTGCCAGAAATCCATGAAGTATTAGATAAAATTCACTTTTATAAACAAATCGAGCCATTGAATGATTTATATGAGTTGCTAGAAAATAGTATCTACGAAAACCCACCTATGTCAATCAAAGAAGGGTATTTAATAAAAGACGGGTATAATCATGAATTAGATGAATTAAAAGATTTACGAAAAGGTGGAAAAGACTTTGTTGCTAGGTTCGAGGCAGAAGAAAAAGAGCGTACAGGAATTAAAACGTTAAAAGTGGGATACAATAGAGTATTTGGTTATTATATTGAAGTATCCAAAGGAAGTACCAATTTAATTAAAGAAGAATATGGATATGAAAGAAGACAAACACTAGCAAATTGTGAAAGATATATTAGCCCAATTCTAAAAGAAAAAGAAGCACTTATTTTAAATGCGGAAGAAAAGATTATTGAACTAGAGTACAATTTATTTATAGAAATCCGAGATATTATTAAAAAATCAATTCCTGCTTTACAAACGATTGCAAAAGTAATCAGTGAGATTGATGTTTTACAAGCATTTGCAACGGTAGCAGAAGAAAATAACTATGTAAGGCCAGTCCTTTGTGAAGAGAGAAGGGTACATATTCTAGAAGATAGGCATCCTGTTGTAGAAAAAGTAATTACAGGAGAATTTGTATCCAATGATATTATTATGGACGAAAATACTAATATTCTATTAATAACAGGGCCAAATATGGCAGGGAAATCAACCTATATGAGACAGTTTGCAATGACCGTTATCATGGCACAAATTGGGTGTTTTGTACCAGCCAAAGAAGCAATACTCCCTATATTTGATGCTATATTCACACGAATTGGAGCTAGTGATGATTTAGTTAGCGGAGAATCTACATTTATGGTTGAAATGAATGAAGCCAATAATGCCATTAGTAACGCGACGAAAAATAGTTTAATACTATTTGATGAACTCGGTAGAGGAACAGCAACATTTGATGGTATGGCACTTGCCCAGTCTATTATTGAATATATCCATACGTCCATTGGGTGCAAAACATTGTTTTCAACACACTACCATGAACTTACTGATTTAGAAAATACACTTACAACATTAAAAAATGTTCATGTAGCAGCCAAAGAAGATGATGGAAATATTACTTTCTTGCATAAAATAAAAGAAGGAAGCATTGATAAAAGTTATGGTATTCATGTAGCAAAACTAGCAAGTCTTCCAGATAGCTTAATTAAAAGAGCAAGTGAAATCTTAAATGTTTATGAAAATAAAGAGCGCCAAAGAGATATAAAGGTACAAGAGGCATTACCATTAGAAGAATTAATGGAGCAAAAAACAAGCGAAGTAGAAGAGGAATTAAAAAAGATAAATCCATTAGAGATAAGTCCAATGGAAGCATTAAATATTTTATATGAACTAAAACAGAGAGTGAAATCGTAACGAAAGAAGGAAACCGATGAAATATAAAAATACGTTAGAGAGTATAAGCCATTTAATGGAATATAAAAATAAAGATGATTCTAGTGAATTTACTTTGATAGAAGAACAAAATGCGATTTATGTTAATTTTGGTCAAACAAAATCTAAATTATATGAAGCATATAGTGTAAGTAAGGAAATCGCAACTGTATTTAATGTTACAGTAGTTTTAAATTTTCAGGAAAATATCATGGTAGTAGATAAAAACACGATGAGAAAAGATATCGAAGAACGATTTGAAAAGGGAAATGACATCATGAATCGATTATATATAGAGGAAAAATTGATAGATATAACAAAGAAATTAAATACTAGAAATGCAAAAAAAGTATGTCAATTATTAAAAAATGAGGATATCCTAGAAGAATATCTTTCCGATTACCAATTCAATAATCTATCTCACGCTTTAATAGATTTATATAAAAGCACACTTCCAGATGCTTATTTAGATGGAATGGTAGAAAAAGCAAAAGTAATGAAAAAACAAAGATATAGGAAAAGAGGAATGATATGAACCGTTTAAAAAAAAGAAATTGGTGGGTTTACCTTATACTAACAATTATAACGTTAGGATTATATAACCTTGCTCTAGCTCATTACTTAAATGTGTATGATGAAGAAGCATGGTATCAAGATTGGACTTACTGGTTCTTTGGAGGACTTTGTTTTGTATTTCCTATCATAATCTTAGCCCTGATATTTGTCGTTCAAATTACATGTCAAGTAGCAGCAAAACTAAATGTGCCAGGAAGTGAAATATATAACACACCCTATAGCTGGGTTCTTTGTATGATTGTACCAGTTGTAGGATGGGTATTATTAATAGTGATGCTATTATATATTCTCCTATGGATTGTTGTTATGCTAGCAAAAGGAGAGGGCGAAAAGCAACTATTATAAAATAACTCATTATGGTAATACTTACATATAACTATAATTTATATAGCAAAAGAACACTAAAGTTCTTTTTTTCTTGTCCAAGCATATATATTATCTAGAGGTGATGTTCATGTTTTTTAAAGGCATACATACACGTATCAAAATAGTATTGCTAGTAATCATTTTTTTATTTATATTAATTATTGGGAAAGTATTTTGGATACAAGTAATTGATTATAGCAAATTAAATAACCTTGCAAGTAGTCTTTGGAGTCGAAATTTACCAATTGAAGCAGATCGTGGGAAAATATATGATACCAATGGAGTGGTTCTTGCCGATAATAAAACAACGACATCACTAGTATTAATTCCAAACCAAATCAAAGATAAAGAAGAAACAACTAAAAAACTTTGTGAAATATTAAATGTGGATTATGATACGATGTATGCACATGTAGCTAAGAAAACATCGATTGAAAGAGTCCATCCGGAAGGAAGAAGGCTTTCCTATGAGATTGCTGATCAAATTGATGCACTACATTTAGATGGTGTGTATTTAGTAAAGGAATCACAAAGATTTTACCCATATGATACGATGCTTTCTCATACCCTAGGATTCGTTGGAATTGATAATCAAGGTCTTAGTGGATTAGAACTTATGTATGATAATTATCTAACAGGTGCTTATGGAGCAATTAAATATTTATCTGATGCTAAAGGAAATAAATTGGAATTAACAGAAAGTTACGAAGAACCCCAAGATGGTATGAATATTACATTAACCATAAACTATGAAATGCAAGCAGTTTTAGAAAGAGAACTTGACAATGCCGTAAGTAAGTATAATCCCGATCAAGCTTTAGGAATTGTTATGAATCCAAAAACAGGAGAGATACTAGCGCTTTCTTCCCGTCCTAATTTTTCTCCAAGTCAGTATCAAAATTATACAACAGAAGAGATTAATAGGAATCTTCCGGTTTGGATGACATATGAACCAGGAAGTACATTCAAGATAATTACATTAGCAACTGCCCTTGAGGAAAAGCTGGTTGATTTACAAAATGATACATACTATGATGGTGGTAGCATAGGCGTAGAAAATGCCAGAATAAAATGTTGGAAACATGGTGGACATGGAGCTCAAACCTTTTTACAGGTAGTGGAAAATTCCTGTAACCCAGGGTTTGTTGTTTTAGGTCAAAGAATTGGAAAAGAAACATTATTTGATTATATTGACAAATTTGGGTTTGGGCAAAAAACAGGAGTTGATCTGAATGGAGAAAGTACTGGAATTATTTTCAACCTAGATAGAGTAGGGCCAGTAGAACTTGCAACCACCTCCTTTGGTCAAGGAGTCAGTGTAACCCCAATTCAACAAATTACAGCAGTATCTGCTGCCATCAATGGCGGATACTTAATGAAACCCTATATTGTAAAAAGTATCAATGAGCCGGAAACCAATACAGTCATAAAACAATTTAATAGTGAGGTAGTAAGAAAAGTCATTAGTGAAGATACCAGTGAAATGGTACGTTATACTTTGGAAAGTGTTGTCACAAATGGAACAGGAAGGCCAGCTTTTATTGATGGATATCGTGTTGGAGGAAAAACTGGTACTGCACAAAAAGTGCAAGATGGTAGATATATGGTAGGAAATTATATTGTATCATTTATTGGGTTTTTACCAGCAAATGACCCAGAAGTGATTGTATATGTTGCAGTAGATAATGCCAAGGGGGTAACACAATATGGAGGAACAGTCGCAGCACCGATTGCAAAGTCTATTTTAGAAGCATCTATTGATATTTTAGATATAGAGGCCCCAGAAGGAGCTAGTGAGAAAAATTATAATTTTAATGACAAAAGATATATCAATGTACCAGATGTAACTAATATGGAAAAAAATGAAGCAGCTAAGGAACTAAAACAATTTAAAGTAGAATACTCGGGGACAGGAAACAAAGTAATCTATCAATCACCTTCTGCCAATTCTAGAATTCTTGAAGGGGAAACAGTCCGATTATTATTAGGAGAATAGAGGTGCAATATGCTTATATTAACAAAGTCAGTACTAGCAGTTATGGTTTCCTTCATTATTGCTGTTTGCTTTGGAGCGATGATTATACCAATTTTACGCAAATTAAAGGTAGACCAGAGATTAAGTGTATATTTAGAAAAAGAACATCATTCTAAAGTAGGAACTCCAACTATGGGAGGCTTTATCTTTATCGTTCCAAGCTTAGTAGCATTAGGATTATTATATATATTTGGTAAAATATCCTTAAGTTATAACTTCCTCATAGTCATCTTCACTATGATAGGGTATACTTTGATTGGCTTTTTAGATGACTATTTAATTATTAAAAGAAACAATAATAAAGGATTAACAGAAAAACAAAAATTGGGGCTTCAAGTCATTGTCGCTATTGTATTTTTTTATATGTTCATGATGGCCGATAATGAACCATTATTATGGATTCATTCATTGTCAATTAAATGGGATATTGGTTGGTTTTATGGATTATTTATCTTATTTGTGCTAGTGGCTAGTAGCAATGCAGTAAACTTAACAGATGGACTCGATGGACTCGCTGGAGGACTCTCTCTCATAGCCTTTTTAACATTTGGAATTATCTCATGGGCCACAGGCTGGTTAGAAGGGTATGAAGAAATTGCCATTACTTGTTTTGTCATGGTAGGATCACTTTTAGGATTTCTTGTGTTTAATGTAAGCCCTGCTAAAGTATTTATGGGAGATACAGGTTCATTACCGCTTGGAGCTGTGCTTGGAACACTAGCAATCTTAACTAGACATGAGCTGTTACTAATTGTTATTGGAATTGTATTTGTTTTAGAAACTGTCAGTTGTATTCTTCAAATTGTATATTATAAACTAACAAGAAAAAGACTATTTCCTATGACTCCAATTCACCATTCTTTCGAAAAAAAAGGATGGAAAGAACGAGATATCGTAAAATTATTCTGGATTATAGGACTTCTTGGATCTATGCTTGCCATTGTTTATGGGGTATGGATATAATGTTTAGAATTCTTATTATGAAAATTGGTCTTGACATATGATGATATAATAAAGTTGGAGAACTATATAAAGGAATGATATTACAAAAGAAAGATCATATCAGAAACTATTGAAAAGGAGACCAAAATAATGTTTATCAATTTAGAAGAAGAAAAAATAAAGCTATATGAATTCAAAATGGGCAAAGAATTGGAAGAAATAAAGCAAAAACTAATTCTGGATAGTCCTTATGATATAAAAGTAGTAGAAGAAACGAAATTACCCTATCATGAAGAAAGTTTAATAAATGACGGAAAGGATATGATTAAATTTATTACATGGAGAGATACAGGGACGTGGCAGATGTCGCATAATGAATTACAGTGGGAAGATGAACCAATATATGAATATACGTATTATATTTATCACTTAAATGAAATTTATCGAATTTTAAAACGGCTTGGGAAAGAAAATTATAATGCCCTTCATGTATTAAATAAATATATTCATGGTAAAGCACATACAAAAGAACAACAAATATTTGAAAAATACCGAAATAGTATATTAAGAAACATTTGTCTTTATGAATATATCGATGAAGAGTCTCAAACCATTTCAAGAATATATGAAGAATTATTAAATGTCAGTGAGTGTGAATTAAAAAAATTTTTGAAAATGCTAAACATACATATATATCAAATGCAACTAGACGGAATACCAAAAAAGGTAAAAGCCAGAAAAATATAGTTTTATATAAAAAGCTAGATATTTGAATGTAATAAAAATTATGAGTTAAGAGGTTGTTTATAATGAGTAAAGTAAGAGAATATAATGAATTAATAAAGCAAAGAGAAAAATTGTAGAAGAAATAAATTTACTTCATGAAAATGAGATAGTAAAAAAATATTTGTAATTACAGAAAATAAATGAAAATCTATATAATAAGCAAATCGGTTTATACTCAGATGTAAAAACGGAAGAATATAATTCTTGTGAACATATTCTGGTCTATTCTAGAATAGACCATGAAAGTTATGAAGGACGAACATTTAAACATTGTGGATGTATAAAATGTGGGTTGGAGGATAGTGTTTTAGTCTTTGAGAGAGCATACTTACCACTTGATAAGCAAATCATGTATGGTTATTTAAAAGAAACTTGCCTTGTTTTAGAAAAAAAGCATTATATAAAGAGTACAATAAAATCTTTATTTAATAATTGTTTTTTCATAGGAAAAGAAAACAATGATTTCTTTTTTTTATTTACAAACATATAGTATAAAGAGGTGAATCCTATGAAAAAGAAACATATTGATATAATCTTATTAATCGCTGTTTTAACCATTAGTATATTTGGCATAATTATGGTATATTCATCATCTTACATTTGGGCAGAATATAAATTTGATGATGCTTTCAAATTTGTAAAACATCAAGGGCTGTTCTTTTTAATAGGGTTATTTTTAATATCAATCATTGTTAAAATCGATTATCGACTATATGAAAAATATAGTAATAAAATATTACTTTTATGCCTTATTTTGCTTATATTAGTTGCCATTCCAGGAATTGGGACTGTTAGAAATGGAAGTCGTAGCTGGTTTGGAATTGGCTCTTTTGGAATTCAGCCAAGTGAATTTGCTAAACTAGGACTTATTATCTTTATCTCTAAATATATGAGCAAAAATGAAAAAAATTTAAAAGATATAAAAAAAGGAGTATTTCCAATTTTAGGACTTGTATTATTAGTGTTTGGACTTATTATGTTACAACCAGATTTTGGTACAGGTGTTATTATTATGATGACGTCGATTGGACTTCTATTTGTAGGTGGAGTTAGTTTTAAATTTTTCTTTAGAATTGGAATTGTAGGCGTAATTGGAATCGTGGCTTTGATTGCAGTGGCTCCATATCGTTTAGAGAGAATTTTGTCTTTTTTAAATCCATGGAGTGACCCTTTAGGCAGTGGATTTCAAATTATACAATCTCTATATGCAATCGGGCCAGGAGGACTGTTTGGATATGGATTTTTAAATTCAAGGCAAAAACACTTTTATCTACCAGAACCACAAACCGATTTTATTTTTTCGATTATTAGTGAGGAATTTGGTTTTATGGGGGTTGTAATTGTAGCAAGTTTATTTTTAACGATTATTATCAGAGGATTTAATATTGCTAGAAATACAAATGATCTATTTGGTAAATATGTAGCTTTTGGAATTACATTTGGCCTTGCCTTTCAGGCATGTTTAAATCTCATGGTTGTTGTTGGGTTAATCCCAGTCACTGGAGTAACACTACCATTCTTGTCGTATGGAGGAAGTAGTTTACTTATTACCTTATGTAGTATGGGAGTCCTTCTAAATATTTCTAAACATACATAATGGATAGAATTATATCTTAATATAAGTATAATCTTCAATATTTTGTAGAAAAAAGCTCCGAAAAATACTCTACAGCGAAGGAGACAAGTTTAATACCATTAAACAAAAATGACGTATACGTCAAAAAAATCAATGGATAGATTGTCAATAACTTTTGAAAATATCCCAAAATGTTTTAAACATTAACGGAAAAATCAGAATATTCATAAAAAACAAATGGAAGTTTTGCCATTACCTTAAATGCAGTGCTTATACTTCACTAAAATATTTATACATTTTAGATTGAATTATGTGTATAATATTAATATACAGTGTATTAAAAATAAAATACATTGTATTGACATTGTCGTATAAACGTTCTATAATGGTAATAGAAATGAGGGATAATATGGAATCTTTAACTTTAAATGTTCGGGTAGACGCTAATGATAAAAAAGGATTTGAACAGTTTTGTAATAGTGTTGGAATGAATGTTTCAACTGCAGTAAATATGTTTATTAAGGCAGTATTAAGGGAACAAAAACTGCCTTTTGAAGTACGCTCAGATAATTTTGATGAAATAATTTATAATAAATTAAAAGAAGCAGAGCAAGAAATGAGTATGACTACAAAACGATATACTAAAGATGAAGTTGTAAAAAGTATTAATAATATTATAGGATAATGAATATGTATAAATTAGAATTTTTACCAATTGCAAAAAAAGATGTAGATAATATTATTTACTATATCTCCAATAATTTAAAAAATATTACTGCTGCTAGAAAACTTCGAGATTTATTTGTGGACAGTATTGATAAGATTTTGGAATTTCCTTATGATAATCCCATTTATCAACAAGTAAATTTCTTGAAAAATGAATATAGAAGTTTCAAAGTGAAGAATTTTCTTATGTTTTACACTATTAATGAACAAGATAGAATAATAACTATCGTTAGAGTTTTATACAGAAAAATGGATATTAGTAAGATACTAGAATAGGAACTATTTTATTTTAAGAAAATAATTGTCTAATAAAGACACTCATTATTTTCTTTTTTTATAATATATTTTATAGAGGTGAACGATCTATGAAACGAGTAAGTAAAAGTGGTAAAAAAAGAAATTTAGATATTAAATTTATTCATAAAGATAATGGTACAAAACTAGAGGAAATATTAAAGGAGGGATATTTATGCTATTTGAGAAATTTAAAGGGGCTGAGTGGGAATGAATAATTTCTACCCAGCCCTATATTACTGTATTATTTTCTAAACTTGATAGAAAAAGTGGACTTTTATCGAAAGAACTATATTAATGAAAATATAAGCAAAGAACATTACCAAGAAAGAATATAAAATAGATTATGTAAAATACTGTAAATATAAGTGTTAAGTTAATCCTACTTCGATAGAATACTGTTATAATAATAGTGGAGGTAATAATATGGCAAAAAGAATTGTATTAAATGAGACTTCATATTTTGGTTGGGGGTCAAGAAAAGAGATTGTAAATGAAATTAAAACGAGAGGGTATAAGAAAGCATTATTAGTAACTGATCATAATTTGATAGAAGCAGGTGTTACAACAAAAGTAATAGATACGTTAAACGATACAGGCATTTTATTTGAAATCTATAGTGATGTAAAACCAAATCCTACGATTCAAAATGTCCAAAATGGCGTTGCAAAATGTAAAGAAGTAGGTGCGGATTATCTAATTGCAGTTGGTGGAGGCTCTGTAATTGATACAGCAAAAGGAATTGGAATTGTGATGACAAATCCATCTTTCGCAGATGTAAGAAGTTTAGTAGGCGTTGCAGATACAAAAAATAAATCACTACCTATAATTGCACTTCCTACAACAGCAGGAACAGCAGCAGAAGTAACCATTAATTATGTAATCACGGATGAAGAGAATACCGTAAAATTAGTTTGCGTAGATCCACATGATATTCCAGTTTTATCCATTATCGATACAGAATTAATGGCAGGAATGCCAAAATTAACAGTAGCATCGACAGGCCTTGATGCACTAACACATGCTATGGAAGGATATATCACTGCAGGGGCATGGGAAATGACAGATATGTTTCATTTAGAGGCTATAAGATTAATTTATCATAATTTAGAGAAGGCAGTGAATAAAGATAAAGAGGCGATGGAGCAAATGGGGCTTGCCCAGTACATTGCAGGTATGGGATTTTCTAATGTGGGACTTGGAATTGTACATTCGATGGCACACCAACTGGGAGCTACCTATGACGTAGCACATGGAATTGCATGTAGCTTATTCTTACCTTACGTTCTTGAATGGAATGGTGCAGTTTGTAAAGAACGCTTTAGAGTCATGGCAGAGAGGTGTTTTGATATTGATGTGGAAAATATTACAGATGAGGAAGCCGTGACCAAGGTAGTAGAAGTCGTTCGCAATTTAGAAACAAGATTAGGAGTTCCACAACATATGCGTGAAGTAGGAGCAAAAAAGGAAGACTTCGATGTATTAGCAAAAAAAGCATATGAAGACCCTTGTACGGGTGGAAATCCAAGAGAAGTTACTGTAGATTCTATTAAAGAATTGTTTGAAAAAGCATTTTAAAATAGGTATATTTACCTATTTTTTCGTTATTATATAATTGACGCGATAAAGAATATATGATACGCTATTGATAGGAAAAGTAAAGGGTTTTGGGATATATATGAAAAAGATAAGAACTTCAAAATTTGAACTAATGAGAATTATATCAATGTTTTTGATTGTCGTATGGCATGTGATTATACATGGGAATGTAATTACAAACTGTATGAACCCAGCAATCAGAATAGTATTACAAGTTATTCTATTTTTAATTATTATACATGTAAATTCATTTGTAATATTATCTGGTTATTTTCAATCAAAAAGTACTGTTAAATTATCAAAAATAATTAAATTGTTGTTACAAGTTATATTTTATTCTATACTGATTCTAACAGTGGCAATCCGCCTAGGATGGGTCCAAAATTATACAATTGTAACAGTTATTAATAATATAGGAATTACTTCTTTAAATAATTATTGGTTTATTAAGATATATTTAATTATGTATATTTTTAGCGATTATATTAATAAATTTATTGATCGATTAACGAGAAAAGAATATAAAAATTTTATAATATTATGTTTTATAGTATTATCTATAATTCCTTTTTTAACAGGACATAGGGTAGTAGAGAATAATGGGTATACATTCTTTAATTTTATATTTATATATATGATAGGAGGATATTTACGAAGATATCCACTGAAAGAAACATATCATTTTAAAAATATATCTTTAAATGGATATAGGATGTTTTTAATCTGTGGATTCTTCCTCCTTGGCTTTACCAATTTTTTACTAAATTATTTTGCAGCACAAATAAATGGAATGGATTCTATTTTTAGTGAGGTTTCTTCAAGAATCTTAGCAACTCATCTCAATTATTCTACTCCGTTTGTTATGATACAGACAATTTTTTATTTTGAATTTTTCAAAACACTTAAGTGTAAAATGCATTGGATAAATAAAGTATCTAGCTTTGTATTTGGTATCTACTTACTTCATGATAATGAAATTGTAAGAAATCATATTTATAAAATATTAAAAATAGACAATGGACCATTTGATAGTTATACAATATTTCTTAAAATTGTTTTAGTGTCACTATGTATTTTTATTATTTGTTGTTTGATAGAGTGGATTCGAAAAAAAATATGTGAAAAATTGTGCAACTTAGAAGGTAGTAAAAAATATATCAATAAGTTGAAACAATTTATAAATTCATTTAATGGTAATATCAATTGGTAATGGAAGAATAAATATACATAAATAGAAAATTTGGCAATACATCGCTACAGCCCCTATTAGTGAGAGTGTATGATACATCTAGAATAAGGATGTTCTTTTTTGTATAACATTTTTTAATATAATAAGGTAATTTTTCTTGATTTTATTTCAATGAATCCTTCATCTTTTAGATTTTTAAGTTCTCTAGACATAGCACTTCTATCGATTGCTAGGTAATCTGCAAGTTCAGTAAAACTAAAGGGGAGATAAATATTTTTAGAGCCATTCTTTTTGGAAATGATTTTAAAGTATTCTAGTAATTTATTACGAATTGTTTTTTTTGTAAGTATTTCAATTCTATTATTTTTTTCATTAATTTTATCAGATAGTATTTGTAGTAAATTTTGTATGAATTGATTGTAAAAAGAATAGTTATTATTAGAGCTTCTAATAATTCTTTCATATTCGATAATAATAATTTTAGATTCTTCTTTGGTAACAATATCATATTCATCATTAGAAATGGAGGAGAACATAGACCCGAAGATAGAATTTTCTTCCAATTCCTCAATAATTGTTCTATTACCGTTATAATCATTTCTGACAATTTGAATATAGCCAGAGCTAACAATACCAATAACATTCTCCTCCTTTATGGTAGATAGAATCATAGAATCTTTTTTAAATGTAAAGATATTTGCTTCTAATAATTTGAGCAATTTATCTTTATTCCTATCACTAATATGATCAAATAAATTTACCATATTTACACCTCTTAATAAGATAATATCATTTTTTTATAAATGTTGCAATTGCAACATTTAATTTTATAAAAATATGATATAGTTATCATGGTAGCAGAGAGGTGGATGTAAAATGAAGGTAATCAAAAGAGACGGACATATGGTAGATTATTGTCCAGAAAAAATAGAACAAGCAATTTTAAAAGCGAATAAAGAAGTAGATGATGATGAACAAGCATCAAGCGTACAAATTAAAAACATCATTAAATATATTGAAAAACTAGGGAAGAAGAGAATTTTAGTAGAAGATATTCAAGATATTATTGAAATGAAGTTAATGTCGATTGGAAAATATCAGCTTGCTAAAAAATACATTACATATAGATATACAAGAGAACTCGTTCGAAAAAGCAATACGACTGATTTAGCCATTAAGGAGCTTATTGATGGTGAAAGCGAGTATTGGAATACTGAAAATTCTAATAAGAATGCGAAGGTAGTTACAACGCAAAGGGATTACTTGGCAGGAATTACAAGTACAGATATTACAAAACGTTTTTTACTTCCAGAAGATATTGTGCAAGCCCATGAGGATGGAATTATTCATTTCCATGATGCAGATTATTTTGCACAAAATGCACTTCATAATTGTGATTTAATTGATTTAGAAGATATGCTTCAAAATGGGACGAATATTAATGGCGTTATGATTGAAAAGCCACACCGTTTTTGGACTGCAGTAACCATTGCAACCCAATTAATTACAGCAGTAAATTCTAGTCAATATGGGGGCTGTACCATTACGCTTACACACTTAGCCCCATTTGTAAGAGAAAGTTATGAACGTCATTTACAAAAGTATAAAGATAGAAAACTAAAAAAAGAAGAATGTGAAAAATATGCAAAGGAAGATTTGAAAAGAGAGATTACAGATGGTGTTCAAACTTTCCAATATCAAATTAATTCTATGATAACAACAAATGGACAAGCGCCATTCTTAAGTGTATGTATGTACCTTGGAGAAACAGAAGAATATAAAGAAGAACTAGCTATGATTATAGAGGAAGTATTACGCCAACGTATTCAGGGTATGAAAAATGAAAAGGGGGTATATATAACCCCAGCATTTCCAAAACTTCTTTATGTACTCGAAGAAGACAACATTCATGAGGACTCTAAATATTATTATTTAACTAAGTTGGCAGCAGAATGTACTGCGAAACGTATGGTTCCAGATTATATTTCTGAAAAAATTATGAAGGAGTTAAAAATTGATAAGAATGGAAATGGACAATGTTATCCATGCATGGGCTGTCGTTCTTTCTTAACTCCATATGTGGATGAAAATGGTAAGCCTAAGTATTATGGAAGATTTAACCAAGGTGTTGTTAGTATCAATTTAGTTGATGTGGCATTATCTTCTGATAAAGATATGGATAATTTCTGGCAAATTTTTGATGAGAGGTTAGAATTATGCCATAGAGCTTTACAAATGAGACACAAAAGATTGAGTAAAGCTACCTCTGATGTAGCGCCTATCCTTTGGCAGCATGGTGCACTTGCACGTCTAAAAAAGGGAGAAAGCATACATGAGCTTTTACACCATGGATATTCTACAATATCGCTAGGATATGCAGGCCTTTACGAATGTGTAAAATACATGACAGGACATAGCCATACGGATAATGGTAAGGGAAAAGAATTTGGGCTACAAGTTATGCAACATATGGTAGATAAATGTAATGAATGGAAAGAAGCAGAGGATATTGATTACAGTGTATATGGGACGCCAATTGAATCTACCACATATAAATTTGCTAAATGCTTAAGAGAACGTTTCGGGCGTATCAAGGGAATTACAGATAGAGATTATATTACCAATTCATATCATGTTCCAGTATTTGAAGAAATCGACGCATTTACAAAATTGAAATTAGAAAGTGAATTCCAAAGATTAAGTCCAGGAGGAGCAATCTCTTATATTGAAACACCAAATTTAACAAATAATTTAGATGTAGTATTAGAAGTAATTAAATTTATTTATGACAATATTATGTATGCAGAATTAAATACGAAATCAGATTATTGCCATGAATGTGGGTACACAGGTGAAATATTAATTGATGATGATTTAGAGTGGTATTGTCCAAATTGTGGAAATAGAGATCATGACAAATTAAATGTAGCACGTCGTACTTGTGGATATATTGGGGCAAATTTCTGGAATAAAGGAAGAACCCAAGAAATTAAAGAAAGAGTTATTCATATTGATAATAAAGATGTTGAGGAATAATCATGAGATATAATAAAATAAGAAAAATGGATATCTCCAATGGACCAGGAGTTAGAGTATCAATCTTTATGCAAGGATGTACATTTCATTGTAAGGGGTGCTTTAATCCTGAAACTCATGATTTCTCGCTAGGAAAAGAGTTTACAGATAAGACCATTGAAAAAATATTAGAACTTTGTTCAAAAGACTATATTGTTGGACTCTCTATTTTGGGTGGAGAACCATTACATCCAAACAATATTGAAGGAACAACAGAACTGGCAAAAGCAGTTAAAAGAGCATATCCAGATAAAACAATATGGATTTGGTCAGGCTTTCTATTTGATAAAGACCTAAAAGATAAAGAAATTTTAAACTATATAGATGTACTAGTAGACGGAAAATACCAGTGTGATTTATATAGCCCAATTTTAAAATGGAAAGGTTCTTCTAACCAAAGAGTAATTGATGTCCAATCATCATTAAAACAAAATAAAATCATTTTATTTGAAAGTGAAAAAGAATTAGTAAATAGTTAAGGAGTACATATGAAAACAAGAGGATTTGAAGTAGCAAAAGGATGGGAAGATAAAGATATTCATCTTCCAAAAAGAAGTACTGCTCATTCTGCAGGGTATGATGTCGAAGCAGCGGAAGATATAATTATTCCTGCATATAAACCAGGGCAAAAACCAACACTGATTCCAACAGGATTAAAAGCATACTGTAAGGAAGATGAATGGTATATGCTTGCCAATCGTAGTTCTGGCCCAAAAAAGGGATTTGTTATGGCCAATAGCATTGGAATTGTAGATTCTGATTACTATGAAAATGAAACCAATGACGGACATTTCTATTTTCAATATTTTAATTTTCTAGACCATGATTTAGAAGTCAAAAAAGGAGATGTTATTGGACAAGTAATATTTCAAAAATATTTAATTGCAGATAATGATGATGCAGATGGAATTCGAACTGGCGGTTTTGGATCAACGGATAAATAACAAAAAAAGTATTAGGGGACTAATACTTTTTTAATAATGAGTTCTAAGCTCATATACGATTATTTTTTCTTTTTTGATGCCAACTTCTTTATCAAATAAAGCAAATTCAATGATAACATCCTTTAAATTATTATTTATCACATAAGTATAAATATAATCAAAATGAGGTATTTTCATTAAAGTCTTATCATCAAATATATCAGTTTTAATATTAAAGGTTGGATGTAGGGTGGCATCCCTTGCAGAAGCACCTATATTCGTTGATAATGTGGCATATACTTCGTTGTTGCTTAAAAACTGTATTTCACCAGCTAGCAATTGATTATCCACATAGTTATATGAACTAACATTGATTGTAAATAAATTATAATCTTCAATTTCTTGCATAACTTTGTCATAATCAACTGCTAACTTAAAAACTCCACTTGCTTTTGATCTATCTCTAATAGCATAATACTTAGCAGGATTACTCTCTAAAAATTCTTTAACCTTATCTTTTTCTTTATCTTTAAATAATTCCTCTGGAAATTTATTTAATCCTAATTTATTTATTTTTTCTATACTTTCTAATTTATTTCGAATTATCATATACATAATCCCCCTACATAGTTAGTTAACTATATAATAGATTTCCCTAATTACTATTATTGTTATTTGTAACTTTAATATAAAAGAAATCCACCTAACTCATGAGTTAGGTGGTAACCAATTAAATGGCAACACTCAACACTGGCATATTGAATGTTCTTTTTTATTTTATGCAAGTTCCCTTGACGTATCCATAATAACATAAAAACGACTTTTTGACAAGTCATTTTCTATTACTACCCAAAAGTTCGAGTAACTATCAATCTGGTGCCGATAAGCAAGTTATTTCAAACTTTTCTCGTTAAATTAAGTAATCAATATAATATTTGTATCAACTTCTATAACTATTTTAAAATTTTCTAATTTTATCAGCAATACTGAGGTGACATATTATATTAAAAATCATCATTCATTAGGAAATCAAAAATATTTATTTGTTTAACTTCATTGTTAGAATAGTTTTCTTTTGTTAAAGTAACTATGTATTTTTCAGAATCTTCAATGTCATCAAAAGCACTAAATTCCCTGCTTCTTGTATTTTCATCTGACAAATCATAACATACTTGAATATACTTAAAATTATTAGATTTTGATGCAATAAAATCAATTTCACCTTTTTTAGTTTTACCAATAAATACTTTATAATCCTTTCCTATTAAATCATTATAAACAATATTTTCTAAAGCCACCGAATAATTAATCTCTTCATTATTGGTTTTAATTTGCTTAATGCCTAAATCATTAGCATAATATTTATTTAATGTTTTTAAAATGTTTTTACCATGTATATCATATCTATATACTTTATTCATAATAAATGTTGATGAAAAGGCTTCTAAATAATTATATAGAGTATCATTAGCTATTTCATGATATTCTTTTTTTAAATATTCCATTACATTATCTCTGGAAAATTCTCTAGTTTCAGTATCTAATATATATTGTAGAACTTTATTAAATGATGCTATATCTTTTATTCCTAGTCTTTCTACTATATCCCTCAATATAATAGAATCATAAACGCTGGATAAATAACTGACTTTATCTTCATTTTTAGTGAATAAGAATCTTTGCGGTAGACCTCCCCATTTAAAAATATCATATAATAATTTTTCATAATCTTGTTCTTTGGTATTTGTTAATTCAACTATTTCTTTAAACGATAATGGATTTATTCTAAAACTAACATATCTTCCAGATAAATCAGTTGATAATTCAAGTAAAGTCATTCTACTATTTGATCCAGTAATAAAAATACTATAATCATTTGTAATTCTAAGAGAATTAATTCCTTTTTCAAAATCTTCAATTTTTTGTATTTCATCTAAAAAAACATAATATTTATTATCATTAACTTTTAATGACTCAATATAGTTATATAAATCTTTTGCACTTTTTATAAAATCATATTTTAATGATTCAAAATTGATATAAATTATGTTATCTTTATTAATACCCAAATTAATAATTTCATCCATTATTTGATTTAAAATAACTGATTTTCCACTTCTTCTCATTCCATATATTATTTTTATTAATGATTCAGTATGATAAAATCCCCTAATTTTAGATAAATATTTTTCTCTAATAAGCATACAAATCACCTCATTTACATTATACTATTATATACAATTTTTGTAAAATTATTCCATTATACTGGAATAATTTTATTTGCCTCGGACGCTTTGTATATTTATTAAAAATGTATATCAATTTGTTTGTCAACTAAAACCGAACCATAAGAGGTTCGGATATCTGTAATAATGGTGCCCTAAAGGAGGAGGTATAATAACTTTTCTTACTATTTTTATTAAGCACTTGTATAGTGAATTTTAATTTCCAAATTTCCTTTACCATCAATATATTCTAATTCATAATTATATAGTTTGTTATAACAATCAATTTTATTTTCATATATTTGTTTCAAGTCTTTTTCTTTTCCTTTAAATGTTTCCCATTCTTCAAAATTAGGCAAACTAATTTCAATATAATTTATATCAAATTCTGTTTCAGATAAATCAATAGATTTTATTTTATTTAATGTATCTTCATCATCTATAACTCCTAAAGCATAATCAAAGTATAAGTAATCCTCAGTCCAATTCATACCTAATCCAATTAACTTTTCTGATTCGACATATGAAGTAAATAGCTTCCAATAACGATCTAATAAATCCACTTGTTCCCAATCAATACATCTAACTCTAATTTTATATCCTTTATATATCATATTTTTCTCCACATACTCTAACAAATTCAGCAAATATAGAATTCATAGATTCCATTAATTCTGGATGCCATTTTATTCCCATTACAAATTTTTTGTTTTCAAGTTCTATTGCTTCTACTGTGTTATCAATTGGACACTTTGCGACAACTTTATATCCTTTTATTTCATTTTCATTTGCAATACAGGTATGAATGCTATTTACAATTATTTTAGTTTCTTTTAATATATTAAATAATTTAGAATTTTCTGCTATTTCTACTTCATGCGCAATTTTTGAGCCAAATTGATTATGAAAAGTATTAGAATCAATATGAACTTTTCCATCTAAAGCTCTAATCAAATTATTAAATCCAGAACATATTCCTAATACAGGAATATCTTTCTTTATACAAATTTTTGCAATCTCTTCTTCATATTGATTACTAACTAGTCCTCCTTCTAGTATTACTCCATCTAGTCTACTAAGTATCATCTCTAAATCCTTTTTTTCATTATCTGTTAAAACATAAGTATCTAATTCTTCGTCAACTTTGAATTTTATCTTTTTTTCTGATGGAAGAAAACCAACAGCTAAAGCATTATTTTTTATTAAAACATATCTAATATCATCGACAATTTCCATATAATGCCACATATCGGTTTCCATAGACGGCTTACTAACAATACCTATTATCGGTTTCATTAAATCAACTCCCATTAAGTATATTGCTTTTGGCAATATACAAGTGTGTTTTCTAAATTGACAAAATATAGTTAAACTTATTGTAACAAACTTAATTATCTAGTATAATTTTTATAGGAATATTTAGTTAGTTTAGGTACTATTCTCCTTTACTTTATAAAAGTGGAAGGAGGTGACATTATGAGAAAGTCAGAGAAATATCTTTGCACCATCATAATACTCCTTATTATTGTGATTTTAA
The DNA here is from genome assembly GCA_910584305.1 of uncultured Bacilli bacterium. Taxonomy (GTDB): domain Bacteria; phylum Bacillota_I; class Bacilli_A; order RF39; family UBA660; genus CAKPTA01. The sequence goes on along the minus strand of CAJTZW010000002.1, from coordinate 57,493 downwards.
TCATATTAATAAAAATAGTACCAACTGTTTAAGTCGGTACTAATACTGTTTTAACGGAATAGTACCTAGCGCTTCAAAACTAGATATTCCTTTTTTATTTTATGCAAGTTTCCTTGACATATCCATAATATCATAAAAACGACTTTTTGGCAAGTCGTTTTCTATTGCTACTCGAAAGTTCGAGTAACTATCAATCTGGTGCGAGAAAAGGGATTTGAACCCTCACAGTATGAACCACTAGCGCCTGAAGCTAGCGCGTCTACCAATTCCGCCATTCTCGCATAATAAATTGTTTAGAAATCATATATATAGTAACATATTTCTATATGTTTAACAATATTATAAAGCTTATCATTTTTTTTATGGTATTGATTTTCTATCTTTTTATGCTAGAATATAATCTCAAAAGGTGATTGGACATGGAAAATTTTAAAGAAACGTATGAACGTATTATGAATGAAACAGAAAGAAAATCAATACGAGAAACAGAATTGATAAGTAAAGGAATTATAAAAGAGTTAGAGTTATACTTTAATATCCATTTTTCTGTGGAGAATTGTGGAATCACATACACTAGTTTGATTCAAATGATATTATTAGATCCTCAATATAGAGAATACTGTGAGGTATTGTTGTACCTTATGCAGAATTTCAAATACAATGAACAAAACCTATTATTTAGATTTATTTCCATATTAAATCAGCCTAGTTTAAATAAACAAAGTAATCAGTATCAAAAGAAAGTATTAGAAGATTCGTTTTCAAAATTACCAAGTATAAATGATATGGAGGTATTAGAAATAGGATACCATATAAATACAGATTATGGTGATATTCGTGTATTTCAACTAGATAAGATATTAGGTAATATCGAAATACCGTTGCAAGGATTGTGTCATGAAATGGTGAACCTATATTATAAAGAATTTATAAATGATATGATTACAACAAGTACTATGTCAAATTTATTTAGTGGTCGCTATTATCATTCATATTACTCGTTAGAAGATGGTGGGGTAGTAGATATTGCGAATAATACATTCTACCTTCCCAATGATTTTCAAAAAATATTTTCTCCAATAGTGGTAAATCAAATTCCATGTAATAAGATAGAAGAATATTATGAAGCCTTTAAGAAAGAAAATACATGTATTCCAAATAAAAATCGGGTTTTACAAATGGCTATTGCAAAAATAAATCATAAATAGCTTCTTTTTTAATGCTTTTAAATGGTATAATGCTGTATAGGTGATACGTATGAGTAGAGTCATTGTTGTAGGTGGAGGAGCTTCAGGTCTAGTAGCTGCAATTCAGGCTGCAAGAAATAATAATCAAGTAACAATCATAGAAAGAAATAATACCTGCGGGAAAAAGATATTAATAACAGGAAATGGTAAGTGTAATTATTGGAATGAAGATCAAGATATAAATCACTATCATTCTTCAAATCCAGATATTTTGTCGCAGATTATTACAGTAGAAAACCAAAATCTTGTCTTAGAGTTTTTTCATTCGATTGGGATTGTCCCCAAAATAAACAAAGGATATTATTATCCATATCCTAATATTGCGGCTAGTATACAATATGCGCTTAAGAAAGAGGTAGAGGTAGAAGGAGTAACATTGATAGAAAATGTAGTCGTAAACTCTATTGAAAAAGAAGGTAATGAATTTATAATAAATTCAGATACAGAACATATTACTTGCGATAAGCTAATATTAGCAACTGGCTCTAAAGCATGCCCTAAAACGGGAAGTGATGGCATTGGTTATGATTTGGCAAAAAGATTTGGACATACTATTATCCCCGTGTTGCCAGCCCTTGTTCAGTTAAAAGGAGAGGGTAACTATTTTAAATTATGGAATGGAATACGCACATATGCTACGTTAACATTATATGAAGATGGGAAGTATTGTAAAGAAGAATCAGGAGAATTACAATTAACGGAATATGGCATTAGCGGAATATGTGTATTTAATATAAGTAGATTTGTATCCAATGGATTACATGCCCACAAAAAAGAAGCTGTTATGATTAATTTTGCTCCTTGGTTTACGGGAAATGTACAAGCTTTTATAGAATGGATGGGTCAAAGAAATCAAGCAATGACAAATAGGAAACTATACGAATTATTGGAAGGTTTCTTACATTATAAACTTGTTGATATTTTACTAAAAATAAGTAATATAGATAAACAAAAGTCATGGATACAGCTAACGGATAATGAAAAGAAAATTTTAGTAGAATTGATTTTAGCTTTTCCATTAGAAATTATTGGTACCAATTCCTTTGATAAAGCCCAAGTGTGTAGTGGTGGGGTTTCATTAGAAGAAATAAACCCAATTACAATGGAATCAAAGAAGGTGAAAGGCTTATATATTGCTGGAGAACTTTTGGATGTAGATGGGGATTGTGGGGGATATAATTTAGGCTTTGCTTGGATAAGCGGTATGATTGCAGGTAGAGGTGTAGAGAGTGATTAGAGTAAGGCAAGTAGAAGTAGATATAAATAAGGATACCAAAGAAGAATTACTGAAAAAGACAGCCACTAAATTAAAAATAGATACAAAAGAGATTCATAGTATAAAAATTAACAAGAAATCACTTGATGCTAGGAAGAAACCAAATCTGAAATTTATTTATGAAATCGATATTTCTTGTATAGATGAAAATAAAACTTTAAGAAAAAATACAAAAGATGTTTTAAAAACACCAGATCAAACATATAAATTTAACATCCATGGAACAGAAAGTTTGAAAAATCAGATTATTATAGTAGGCGCTGGTCCTGCAGGACTATTCTGTGCGTATTTACTTGCTGAAAATGGATATAAGCCACTGGTAATCGAAAGAGGAGAAGATGTTGATCATAGAATTCATACGGTACAGGAGTTTTGGAGTACAGGAGTACTAAATCAGAATTCTAATGTCCAATTTGGTGAAGGCGGTGCTGGGACATTTTCTGATGGAAAATTAAATACACTATCCAAAGATTCAAAAAATCGTATGCGAAAAGTCTTTGAAACCTTTGTTTTATGTGGTGCAAACGAAGAAATATTATATGAAAATAAACCTCATATAGGGACAGATATTTTAAGAAATGTAATTAAAAATATGAGGAATAAAATTGTGGAAATGGGTGGGGAGTTTCGATATAATGCATGTCTAACCAATTTAACTATAAAGAATCAGAAATTAGTTGCAATCGAAGTAAATCATAGAGAAATCATTCCATGTGAAAATTTAGTTTTAGCCATTGGTCATAGTGCAAGAGATACATTTGAAATGTTATATGATAAAAATATAGAAATGACGCCCAAACCATTTTCTGTTGGAATTCGTATTGAACACCCACAAAGTATGATTAATATTTCCCAATATGGAATGAACAACCACCCAAAACTCAAAGCAGCAAGTTATAAATTGACATATCAAGCAAGCACAGGAAGAGGTGTATATTCATTCTGTATGTGTCCTGGAGGATATGTAGTAAATGCAAGTAGTGAAGACAAAATGCTTACAATTAACGGAATGAGCAACTATAAAAGAGATAGTAAAAATGCGAATAGTGCGATTGTAGTCACTGTAACAAGTGATGATTTTGGAAGTCATCCGTTAGATGGATTAGAATTTCAAAGAAAATTAGAATCAATTGCATATAAAAAAGGGCAAGGAAAAATACCTATTCAGTTATATAAAGATTTCAAAGAAAATAGATTGTCAACACAATTTGGAAATATAGAACCAATTTTTAAAGGAATGTATACCTTTGCGAATTTAAATGAAATCTTACCAACATACATCTGTAGTTCATTGAAGGAAGGTATTGAGTACTTTGGAACCAAAATCAAAGGATACGATAGAGAAGACGCTATTATCGCGGGAATAGAAAGTAGGACATCTTCTCCTGTTCGAATCATTAGGGATGCCTTTTATAATACCAATGTAAAAGGAATTTATCCCTGTGGGGAAGGTGCTGGCTATGCTGGTGGAATTACAACCGCTGCTATGGATGGCATTAAAGTAGCAGAAGCAATCACATCTATCTATAAAAATGATTAAATATATGATACAATAGGAATGTTTAACAAAGGAGTTCGTAGTATGGATAATACAAATTTAAGAGATCAATTACTATATGTTATTGCAAATAAAGAATATAACTATAAAGAGTATTGGTTGCCATATTTTTATTATAAGATGACAAATTCACATATAGCTTGTTATAGAGATTTTTTAACACTATACCCAGAATTAGGTCAATTTATAGGAGATGGAGAATTGCCAGAAGCATTGCATAAGGCTGGAATGGTCGTATACATGTCATTTGGTCCAATACAGGAGAAATTTAGGGATCTTTTTTATGATTTTGATTTTCATGCAGGAATTTATCTTCCAGAAAATTTTCACGATATCCAAAAAGAAAAGTTCAGAAAAAAACTAAAGGAATTAGAAACCATGTATATAGAATTTCATTATTATGAAAAAGACCAATTCATAACAATTTGTGATAGTCAAAGAGAAGGAAATGAATATACTGCATATCAAAAATTAAAACGAATAGTTGATAAATAAAAGGTGATATATATGAAAAGTGATATCGAAATAGCAAGAGAAGTAAAACCACTTCCAATACAAAACTTAGTCCATACTCTTGGGATAGAAGAAGAATATTTAGAGTATTATGGGAAAGATAAAGCAAAAATATCTTTAGAGATTATAAAGACATTACCACAAAATAAAAAAAGTAAACTCATTTTAGTAACATCGATGAATCCAACGCCCTATGGGGAAGGAAAGACGACAATATCCATTGGACTTCATGATGCTTTATGCAAATTAGGATATAAAAGTATAGCAACGCTTCGAGAACCATCTTTAGGACCTGTTTTTGGAATCAAAGGAGGGGCTACTGGTGGAGGATATGCACAGGTAATTCCTATGGAAGATATTAATTTACATTTTACAGGAGATATTCATGCAATTACTACTTGTAATAATTTATTATGTGCGATTATAGATAATCATATGTTTCAAGGAAATGCCTTACAGCTAGACCCAAATGAGATTTATGTAAAGAGATGCTTGGATATCAACGATAGAGCATTAAGAGAAGTTGTTTTACAAAATGGAAGAAAAGACTATTTTCAGATCACAACTGCTTCTGAGGTTATGGCAATCTTATGCTTAAGTAAAAATTTAGAAGATCTTCGAAGTAGACTTGGGAATATACTCGTTGGAAAAAATAAAGATGGAAATCCAGTATTTGTAAAAGAATTGCAATGTGTAGATGCTTTACTAATTACACTTAAAGACGCTATTAAGCCAAATTTGGTGCAAACATTAGAACATAACCCAGTCCTAATTCATGGAGGTCCATTTGCGAATATTGCCCATGGATGCAGTTCTGTAATTGCCACCAATTTAGCCTTACAACTGGCAGATTATGTTGTAACAGAAGCAGGATTTGGTGCGGATTTAGGGGCACTTAAATTTTTAGATATCAAAGGTAGGAATATTCAAAGATTACCAGATACTATTATTATGAATGTAACAGTAAGAGCTATTAAGCATCATGGGGAGGGTTCTTTAGAAAAAGGATTAGAAAATGTAAAAGTACATATTGAAAATTTACAAAAATATACGAAAAATATTATTGTATGTATCAATGCCTTTTCTAATGATACAAAAGAAGACCAAGAATCCATTTGCGAGTATGTAAAGAAATTGGGTTGCCCATCTTCTATATGCAGTACATACCAAGACGGAAGTAATGGAGCTATCGATTTGGCTCAAAAAGTTATTGGTAATTGTAACCAAATAAGTAATTATTATGAACTATACAAAATAGAATCTTCTATCAAAGAAAAGATAGAAGTGATATGTAAGGAAATATTCTGTGCCGCAAAAGTAGAATATAGTGAGAAAGCACTTTCTAAAATAAAACAACTGACAGAATGGAATATGTATCAATTGCCAATTTGTATAGCAAAGACACAATACTCACTTAGTGATGATGCAAAAAAGTTGGGGCATCCAAAGAATTTCTCCATGAAAGTTACCGATATCTCAGTATCCAATGGAGCAGGATTTATTATTGTGTATATGGGTAGCATTATGACTATGCCAGGCCTTTCTAAAAATGCTGCATATTTAGACATGAAAATAGATAACCAAGGAAATATAGATGGCTTAAGATAAAAATAGTAGAAGGAGTAAAATATGCAAGAAGTTAAAATAAAAAGAATCTATAAACATTATAAAGGAGATTTATATATTGTAGAAGATATTGCAACACATAGCGAAACATTAGAAAAATATGTAGTATATAGAGGACTATATGAAAATAGTCCCTTATGGGTTCGCCCAATGAATTTATTTACTGACAAAGTAAATAAGAATGGGCAAATATACCGTTTTGAACTACAAAATATAAAAAGCAATAGAGAATAAAATTAGGTTAATATAAACTTATAGTGATACCTAATTATAGTAGATATACGGACCTATCTAGTTAGCGCTGGATAAATTGATATAGAAGTGAAATTCCCCAAAATATGACAAGAGATAATAGATTGACTTATTCGATTTATAATGATAGAATATGCAGAAAAAAAGGAGGAAGTTACAAATTGGGTAAGTTAAATGTATGTTATACTATTGACCAATCATATTTTCAGCCTATGATGGTTTCAATATATTCGCTTCTAAAAAATAATACCAACTTAGATATTACAATCTATTTAATTTATGATGGATTGTCTGAAACGCATTTTAAGTTATTAGAAGAAACTATGTCTTTATTTCCAAATACCAATTTAAAGAAATACTCTGCTGATTCTGTAAATAAGAAAATTGAACAGTTAAAGATTCCAAATTGGAGAGGTGCAAGGATTCCAAATGCTAGATTATTTTTGCAAGAAATAATTTTTGATTGTCCAGATTCCCTTCTGTATTTGGATAGTGATACCATTATTGTGGGTAGTTTAGAAAAATTTGCTAACAAAAAACAAAAAGAGGCTATAGTGGCAGTAAAGGACCGTTTGAGTAAAGACTATTTGAATAATTTATGTCCAATACTAGTCAATTATTTTAACATGTGGGATAATATTAAGGGATATGATAAGATAATTGAAGTTATAAAAAAGGATTACCCTTTATTTTTCCCTGATCAGGATATTATAAATATTGCATTTCAAAATCATATAGAAGTATTACCTCTAGAATATAATCTATTTCCATATGATATTTACATGAATTATAAAAAATTTAAAAAAAAATTTTTAAAACCATGTGATTGCCAATTTTATAATAAAGAGGAATATAATTATGCTAGGGAAAATCCTATCATATTACATGCAACTCCTTTTTTCGGAGTTCGCACCTGGGAAGAAAATAAAATTCATCCATATCAACAAATATATCTGACATATTTAAAAGAGATATTTGGTACATATACTTTAGAAAAGAGTAATATTATTTATGCAAATATTCATCCACAATTGTTTAAAATAATGGATTCCTGCAGGCTTTATGTTCCTAAGTATATTCAAGAAAATATAAAAAAGCTTCTTTATAAAAAAGATAAAAATATGTAAATCATCGAATATAAAAATAAACTTATTAGGTATATAATACCTAATTTTTTTTATACTAAAAGTGGTGAGGATATGAAAACAATATTATTTACAGGGGCTCGCAGTGGACTTGCAAAAGCTACAATTGATAAACTAAAAGAACAAGAATATAAAATTTATGCGACCGTACATAACGAAAAACAACTAGAGTCAATGCAAAGAATATATAAAGATGACACTAATGTAAAAAGCTTTGTATTAGATGTTACAAAAAAAGAAGATAGAGATAAAATAGATGGATTAGATATAGATATCCTAATTTGTAATGCTGCAGTCAGTTATGGAGGAAGCTTGACAGAGATTGATACCAATTTAGTACGCGATAATTATGAAGTAAATGTATTTGCAACATTAGAATTAATTCAGAATGTGTTTAAATCCATGTTTAAAAAGAAAAAAGGTAAGATAATTATTATGAGTTCTCTTGCGGGTATTTATCCAATGCGTTTTATCGGAAGTTATGCTTCCACAAAAGCTAGCTTGATTAAGATTGCTGAAATATTAAAGAAAGAAATAGATATGTTGGATGTAGACATTCAAGTCTGTTTAATAGAACCTGGTTTTTACTATACTGGATTTAATCAAGTGATGTTTGAAAATAAATATGGGAAAATGAATATAGATAGTTACTTTAAATCCCAAATACAGACAATCCGTAACCGAGAAAGTTTTATACATAATTTTTTAGAGAGAAAAAGGGTAGACGCAATTGTAAAACAAATTATACTAGCAATTGAAAACGAATCAGGCAAATTTTTGTATCGAGCTCCATTATCACAAGTCATTATAGCCAAACTATACAGTTTATGTAAGGAATAACTTTTGTTTATTCTTTTTTTATGTTAAAATAAATGAGGTGATTGTATATGGGTGAAAAGGGGAGCCTAAAAAACAGAATTAAGGAGTGGAAACTCCAAATAGAAAAAATAAGAAAAGAAAAAGAAGTAAAAGAAAAAGAAGAAGAATTTTTAAAACAAAAATGCGCAGAAGAAAAAAAGGAAAAAGAAATGATTACAATTCATGCTGTTACGACAAGATTTAAAAATTCTTTAAAGTTCACTTTCGGAATGCTATTTGCTGCCATAGAATATATATGTACAGAATCTTTTAAAACAGAAAAATTGAAGAAAATAGAGATAAAAGAATCACGTACTAATGAAGAGTTAAAAGAAGAAATAAAGGAAGTAGAACAAGAAATTTTAACAAAAAAAGTTGAGTCAAATGAAATCAAAGAAGATGAATATAAAAAAGAAGAACAACTCCAAAATATAGAAAATGATATCCTAGAAAAACAATCCGAAGAAGATAGTAAAGAGTTTTCTCTTCAAGAAGAGCCAAAAGAGGAAATAAAAAAAGAAGTAGAGGTACCTACCAAAAAGTCAAAGTTAAAGGGATTTGCCATAGATATAGAGAAAGAAAAAAAGAAAACACCTTTGAAACCCTTAGAAGATAAAGAGCAAGGGCAGAGTATAAAAGAAACTGTAAATGAAGATAGTAAAAACAAATGGTTAGGCCAAGGGGGAACTAATACCGTAGAACCAATCAAAAAAGTACATAAAAGCAAATTCATTCAGGAAGATATACAACTAGAACCTGAAGAAAGTGTATATGCAAAAATAACACAAATAACGGAGCAATTAAGGGAACTAGATAAAACACTACTTATTATACCAGAACAAGTAAAGGATGAAGATGAGCAGGAAGAAGAAATTTTGCACATAAAAGAAGAAATTGAAGAATTAAAGCTACAGTATCAGGAAGTGGTAAAAGAAAATGAGAATAAACCAATCCGTGAACTAGAACATATTGAAGAAATAGATCCCTACAATTTAAGATATAGTGGAGAAGAAATCAATCAATTGTCACAAAAATGTGATACGGAACTATCTAAGTTAAAAAAACAAAAAATAGAAGAAGACTTCCTTGTGACAGAAAAGGAATTGAATATATTAAAAACATCAATTGAAGAAAATATTAAAGAACAAGAATGTGATATAGATGAATTAAAAAAGCTATTCAATCAAGCTGAAATTATGAGAAAAAGACCAACACTTGTTACTGGACTTCATAATTTTCTATCAAAAACAATTGACATAGGACTGAGCCTGCTTCCATTATCACTCTTTAAAAATAAATTTGTTGGAATTTTAGGAAGCACAATTATCTTAAATAATAGAATTCGAAATATGAGAAAAGTAATTCGAAAAGAAAATAAAGATATCAACTATATTACTTATAAAACAATCAAGGAGAGTCTAAAACATCAAAAATCATGTATTAAGAAAACACAAGAAGTATTACAAGATTCAATGAAACAGTTACAAGATCTAAAACAAGAATTTATAGTAGAATTTTATTATGACATGGATCGCTATCAAGAAACAGATGACATTATGAAAGAGTTTTCTAGCATTGAATATCAAATCACCAGTAAAAATTGGGAATTAGAGGAAATGCTTGAAACTATTAAAAATACAGAAGAAAAAGAAAAACAAAAAATAAAGAGTTTGGAAGGGTAGTATAAAGAATATAAAACTATACAATACCTTATTTTGAAGAAAATAGAAAAGGAAAATAGAAATCATGAAAATAAAACATTATATAATTGTAAAATTTAAAGATAATATAAATAAGAAAGAACTATTTGAACCTATAAATGAGTTATTTGAAGAGGCCTTAAAAATAGAAGGCATTGATAGTGTTCGTATAGAAATTTCAAATTCAACTTTGCCAAACAGACATGATATAATGATAGAAATGCATTTGACCAATAACGCACTAAAAACATTTGATAATTCAGAGATACATAAAAAATGGAAAAGAGACTATGGAAAATATATAATGGATAAAACTATTTTTGATTGTAGTTTGTCGAAATAGTGTAGGAAAGAGAATTGTAAAAATTGGATAGACAGAAGTAAAGAATACAAAGAATTATGTAAAGATAATGGTATTAATTTTTACGATACATCGTATCAACAAAAATTAGTAGTCGATAAAATCTTTGAAAAGATAAGAAATAGTATTTGAAACAATATGAATAATGATTCGTTTGGGTATCTTCCAAACCCATCCTAACACAAAAATATTTTACAATTTCAAAAATAGTGTTATAATAACTCCCAATAAAGAGGGAGTTTTTTATGGGAAATGAAGAAAAAGTATATCAAGTGGGTATTTCTAGTACAAGACCACTAAGGGCAATTGACATAACAAGACACAAAAAAATTGAAGCTTCATAAGCTTTAGCTAGGGAATTGAGTATCCCTGCATATGTGTTAGGAATATATAACCATTGGATACAAGTAGAAAATAAGAAATATTATTATAAGGAAACTCGTGCAGCTATAAGAGTTGTATTAGAATTTCTTGGAGAATACATATCAAAATATATAGGACTTGATACAGTAGAATATACATTAGCATCAGATGAGAAAGGGATATGTGGTCTATTAAGTGAAAATTATAGAAAGAAAGGTGTAGAATATGTTCAATCTTATCAGCTAACAAAAGATGAATTGAAAAGAATACGAAGAATATTAAGTTCACCATTCTTATATAAAAATGATCCACTAGAAGAGGAGCTTGCAAAATATATAGTACGTAATTTCTATACCAATCTAGGTGATAGAGATGCTAATGTTTTGTGTAAAAGGGTAAATGGGGCGTTACATTTGACAACCCTTTATGATTATGAAAGTTCCTTTGATTTTGTTGATAGAGAAATATATACTGATAAGTTATTTAGAAAAAATGATGGAGATTATTTATTAATAAATTGCGAATTTATAGCTAGATTAATAAGAAAAAGTAAAATAATGAGGCAATACTTTGAAAAAATGATGGATTTGAACATGAATGTGGCATTAACAGAAATAGAAGATAGGAATGGAATTATAATTTCAAGTGAACTAAAAGATAGATTCAATGAGTACGATGAAAAAAGAAAAAAGATGATGCTGCAAAAGATCGCAAAAAAAAATGAAATAATCTATTAGACGATTGACCAAAAACAGTGGTCTTTTCTTTTTAGAAATTGTTATTATGTAATCTTTAAAAATAGAAATAAATAGATTAGGGGAATAACCATTAACAGAAATTACCTGTAAATAAGAAACAAGTTATATAAATTAAACCCTAAAAGTATATAATTCATGATATAATATTATTCATAGATATGCTTATAAATGAATTTTATACATAGAAAATTTGTATAGATAAGATGGGAGAGAAAATATCATGCGATTAACTAGAAGATTTATTATTCAATCATTGGATAAAGTGAATATTAATAGTCCTATTAGATATGAAAGATACTATATAAATGATAATTTAAGAATACAAAGTAAAAATAATATGTTAGAAAAAGAAATTTTAGACAAAGACAATGTTATTATAGCAAAAACAAATATCTCAGAAGAAGAATTTAATAAATTAAAAAAAGAGGCATATTCAAAAATCATAAGAGATAGTTATTTATATTTGGATGATGATAGAGTTTCTATAAAAAAGTATTTAGATAAATATGAAGGACTAATCAGGGTAGAAATAAAATTTAATTCGATTGATGAAATGAATAGTTACAAGATAGAAAGTTGGATGGAAGCAGAGATTACTAATTCTCCTTTGGCCTTTGATAAGTATTTAAGTAAGTTATCAGAGCAGGAATTTTTATTAGAATTAAGTAAGTATATAAGTGAAACAAATGAATAATGATGGCCGAAAAAATTCGACAATAAACTGATTGATTACGATTTAATTAAGAACACTACAAAACCTATATGAATAAATGATTTATTTGATTTTATACCTTGCATAGTTTTAATAAAAAATTGTTAAAATCACTAAAATTTGATAAAAGTATAGTAATTTTAGTGTTATTTATGATAGCTTTAGGAAGGTGATTACGACATTTAACCCCAATATTTATATTAAAATATAGAAAAGAGGCAAATATATGGCAAACAAGATAATTGAAGTTCAAAATATTAAAGTGAATATTACAAATATGAATGATAATGATTATATTTGTATTTCCGATTTTACAAAATTTAAAGATGGAAAATCTGCATCAGATGATGTTATAAGAAACTGGTTAAGAAATAGAATCACTTTGGAATTTTTGGGAACTTGGGAATCAATATATAATCCAAATTTTAATTCCGTCGAATTCGACGGGTTTAAAGGTAGGTCCGGGCTTCATACTTTTACACTTAGTGTGACTGAGTGGTGTGAAAAGACAAATGCCATCGGGATATATTCAAAACGTGGTAAATATGGCGGAACATATGCACATAAGGATATAGCGTTTGAGTTTGCATCCGCCATAAGTCCAGTATTTAAGTTATATTTAATAAAAGAGTTTCAAAGATTAAAAGAGTTAGAGAATCAAAATAGAGAATGGGATGTAAAAAGAATTTTAACAAAAAATAACTACCTAATTCATACGAATGCTATTAAAAACTATATATTACCTGATAACGATTATTATAAAGATAGAGAGTGGATAAAGTATGCAGAAGAAGCTGACATATTAAATGTAGCCTTGTTTAATACAACTGCTAAAAGATGGAGAGAACTTAACCAAGAATTAGCAAAAAACTCAAATGTTAGAGATTATGCTACAATAAATGAATTAACAGTGTTATCCAATTTAGAGTCACATAATGCAGAATTAATTAAAGAAGGGAAAGATAAAGAAGAAAGATTTGAAATATTAGGTAGCATTGCTAAATATCAACTTGATATACTGAATAATGCAGAAAAGATAAAACTATTAGGAGAGAAAGATAATATATAGTATTTTGCACATTTATATAGATAATTAATAGTGATAATGGTAATTGAATCTAACAAGAGGTGGGGAGGAAAAAACAAATTGGAAAAAGAAATTAAAACAAGAGATGGAAAACTTTTAATCGAAATGGATAATAGTGGATATGTACCATTTATTTCTATAAAAAAAGTGTATATAAATGATACAGTTTTACAAAAAATAGTTACATTTTCAATGTGGGATGATTTTCAATTTGACGCATATTCGAAAGATAGTGATAGTGAATTATTGTTTGAATTTAAAAATGATGATTATCTTTACCCTAACTTAAGCATTTTATTAGGCGAAGATAGAGAAATTACTATTGATGATGATAATACTTTGAATAAGCTCAAAAAATTTATGTCTATAACAAGAAAAGATGAAAGTATAGTTATTATATTTCATGGGAATGTAGATAGTGAATTAGCCCACCAAAAATACGGTGTATTTATAAAAAATATTGGTCCTGATGCTAGAAGCAAAATTCAAAATTCAGATTTAAAAATAAGATTAATAGACTTTTTTGAAAATTGTAAAAATTCTTTATTGCAGGAAGAAAATCAAGTTTCAGAAGAAGGCAATAATAGAACTAAAATTAAAAATAAATCTAAAGGAAGTGAAACAAATGAATGACAATAATCGACAAAATTTGACAAATATAAATTGGGGTATCGGGATTTAAAGACAACCATGCTTAAAACTTTTATTTATAAGGATTTGTTTAAAATAAGTTTTTACATATTTAGTTAGTTAAAAATATAGAAAGTGAGACTTAAAAATGATAGAAAAAGATTTCAAAGAAATAATTAATAATATTAAAGAAGATATTAAGTCAGTACAAATTAAATCAGCTGTTCAAGTAAACAGAAATTTAATTATGTTATATTTTAGATTAGGGAAAATATTATATGAAAATTTTTCATATGGAAATAAATTTATAGATGAGATTTCTCGTGAATTAAAACTTGAATATCCAACATCAACTGGATATTCAACAAGAAATTTAAAATATATGAAGAAATTCTATTTAGAATATAAAGATGATGAAGAAGTGCAACAACTTGTTGCACAAGTTCCTTGGGGACACAATATTGTATTAATGGAAAAAATTGATAATAAAGAAATTAGAAAAATATATCTTCAAGGTATTATAAAAAATAATTGGGGAAGATCAATGTTGGTTCATCAAATTGAACAAGGGTATCATTTAAGAATTGGTAGCAGTACTAATAATTTTAAAATAACTATGCCTGAAAATGATTCGGATTTAGCAAATTATACAATAAAAGATCCCTATATTTTTGATTTTGTTTCTTTGAAAAATGATTATAAAGAGTTAGATTTAGAAAATGCTATGTTAAATAAAATTAAAAATCTGTTAGTAGAACTTGGTAAAGGTTTTAGCTTTGTAGGTAATCAATATAAAATCTCTATGGAGAATAAGGATTACTTTATAGATCTATTATTCTATCATTTAGAATTAAGATGCTTTATTGTTGTTGAGTTAAAAGCAACTTCATTTAAACCAGAATTTATTGGTCAATTAGGATTTTATGTAACAGCAGTGGATGAAATTTTGAAAAAAGAATTTGATAATCCTACGATTGGTTTATTACTATGCAAAGAAAAAGATAGATTAAGTGTAGAATGGTCTTTAAAAGGAACGAATCTTCCAATTGGTGTATCTTCTTATAAATTAGACAAATATATACCAAAAGATATATTAGAAAAATTACCAACAGAAGAAGAAATTAATTTACATTTAGATTTTGGAGAAGGTAAAGAAAATGAATAAGTATAATTTAGAAGAAATAAAAGAAAAATATTCCTATTGAGGAAATCAATCCAGATGATGTAGATAATATAGAAGATATAAAAATAAGTAGGAAGAAATGTCGAGAAGAAAGAATATTAGATTTTATAGTGCTACAAAAAATCCATATGCTTTTAAAGTAAATGGAACCCTAGTAAAAATTAGTTTTTCGGATAATAGCAGAAATGCTAAGGATTGCATTAATAGAGTTATAAAAAACTTATATAAGTAGGTGGAAATCATGACAAATAATCAAAATATAATGATTCTAAATGGTAATGATATTGGAATAAGTAAAATAGAACTAAGCAAAGGAGAATTATATATTGTAGATGAAATTGGTAAATATAGTTTATGTGTACATATATATAATTGGAAAGAAATTAATAGCGCAGAAATAGGGAAAAGACAAAATATTGAATTTAATGAATATTGTTTTGGTGAAAACAATGAATCTGCTTTGATTTGGCCAACTGATGTTTATATTGAAAAGAAGACAAAAGATTCTATAATATTTTATTTTAAATTTGAAGAGTTTTCAGATGCATGTTATATGAATAAAAGAAATTGTTTTGATATTGAATTGAATTCTCTTGAAGTTAAAGTTAATATAAACTATAAAGATGTTCAAGAAAATTCAATTGTATATAGATTTTAATTGATGTAGTAATATATTTAGAAAGAAGTGAAAAAGCTATGGAAAATAATCGACAAAATTCGACAAGTATAAATTGGGGTATCAGGATAAATGTAAAACTAAAGTGGAAGCCTTATAAATAAAGGATTTATTCAAAAAAAGTTTTTACATATTTGTTTAAAATAAAGGAAAAGAGGCGAAAAAATGAACAATTTAGAAGAAAAAAATAATAATTTATTAATTTATAAAAATAAAGATGGTAATATTATTGTGGATGCAATATATAAGAATGAGACATTATGGTTATCTCAAAAAGGAATGTCTAAAGTATTTGAAGTTGGTGTTTCAGCAATATCAAAACATCTAAAAAATATATTTGAGGAAGAAGAACTAAATAAAGATTCAGTTGTTTCCAAAATGGAAATAACTGCGAATGATGGTAAAAACTATAATACAGAGGTTTATAGTTTAGATGCAATCATTGCTGTAGGATATCGAATTAACTCTAAAAAAGCAACCGAATTTAGAATATGGGCAACAAAAATTTTAAAAGAGTATATGACAAAAGGATTTGCCTTAAATGATGAAAGATTTATCAAAGGAAATAAATATGATGTGAAATACTTTGATGAATTACTTGAAAGAATTAAAACGATTAGAGTAAGTGAAAGAATGTCTTATCAAAAAATAACTGATTTATTTATTGCAACATCAACTGACTACAATTCAAAATCAGAGAGTGCTTATACTTTCTTTAAAATTGTGCAAAACAAACTTCATTATGCTATTTCTGGTCATACCGCTGCAGAATTAATTTATGAAAGAGCAAATAGTGAGCATAAACATATGGGGCTTACCAATTGGAAAAATAGTCCTGATGGGCTAATATATAAGTATGATGTAACAGTTGCTAAAAACTATTTGAATGAAGAAGAATTAAATAAATTAAATGATTTAACGAACATGTTTTTAGTATTTGCAGAAGATGAAGCGAAGGAAAGACACGTTATGACAATGCAAGATTGGATTGATGCAACAGATAATTTGTTGAATTTTAGAAGAAAAGATGTATTAAAAAATAGTGGAAATATTTCGCATAAACAAGCAGTAGAAAAAGCAGAAAGAGAGTATGAAAAATTTAGAATAATTCAAGATCAAGAATATATCTCTTCCATGGATGAATTTTATAATAAATACTTAAATGAAAGTAAGATAGATGATAATAATGGATAAGTATAATATAGAAGAAATAAAAGAAAAACTAGAAAGATGTAAGAATATTCCAATTGAAGATATCAGTCTAGATGATGTAGATGATTTAGCGGATATAAAAATAAGTAGAAAGAAATGTAGAGAAGAAAGAATCTTAGATTTTATAATTGCCACAAAAAATCCATATGTATTTAAAGTAAATGGTACATTAGTTAAAATTAGTTTTTCAGATAATAATAGAAGCGCTAAAGATTGCATTAATAGGGTTATAAAAAATTTATATAAATAATAGAAAAGGATGATAATATGATAATTAATTACTCAGATCAGGATGTTATAAAAGGGAAAAAATCTATATTTTTAGCAGGACCAACTCCACGGGGTGAGAATGTTGCTTCCTGGAGAACAGAGGCTTGTCAAATATTAGAAGAAATGGGATTTGATGGAGTAGTTTATGTTCCTGAATATTCTACTTGGAAACCTAAAGAAGATTATGTTGATCAAGCGATGTGGGAAAGAATAGCATTAACAGATGCTACAGTAATTTTATTTTGGGTGCCTAGAAAATTGCCAGATATGGCAGCCTTTACCACAAATGTTGAATTTGGATATTGGCTACATAGTGGAAAAGTTGTTTATGGAAGACCAACCGATGCTTCTAAAATTAAGTATCTCGACTGGTTATATAGATTAGATTATGATAAAAATCCTTATGAAACTCTACAATCGCTATTAGAGGCATCAGTAGAATTAGCAAGTAATTTATATGATGAACAAGTAAGTGAAATATTACCATTAGGGGAAAGAAAAATGATAAAAAAACTAAGGAAGTGATAGAAATGGACAATCGACAAAATACGACAATAAACTGGTACCCAGGGCATATGGCTAAAACAAAACGACTTATCAAAGAAAATATGGATAAGATTGATATAGTATATGAAGTGGTTGATGCAAGAATACCCTTTTCATCTAAGATTGTGGATATTGATGAATATATTCAAACAAAACCAAGAATTATGATTATGAGTAAGTATGATTTATGTGATACCACGGAAACAGGCAAATGGATTCATTACTATGAAGAGAAGGGATACATCGTGTTACCTATGGACATAGTACATTCAGTTGATCTCAAAAAGATATTAGAAACTACAAACCTTTTGATGAAAAATGAATTAGAAAAAAGAGAGAAAAAAGGAATGATTCAAAGAAGAACTCGTGTACTAGTTGTCGGAATACCAAATGCAGGGAAATCCACTTTAATCAATCGTTTGGTTGGGAAAAAAGCTGTAAATGTTGGAAATAGACCTGGAGTGACCAAAAATATGGATTGGATTCGTATTCATGAAGACATTGAACTATTAGATACTCCTGGAATTTTATGGCCAAAATTTGATCAGCAAACAGTCGCACTAAATTTAGCCAGTTTAACAGCCATTAAAGAAGAAATATTACCATTAGATGAGGTAGCTTATTATATCCTCGAAACACTTTCTAAATATTATCCAGATGTAGTAAAAGAACGTTATGGAATAGAGGTTACGGAAGATTTTCTTGAAACTATTGAAAAAATTGGAAGAAAACGTGGATGTGTAATACGTGGTGGTATTATAGATGAAGAAAAAGTCTATAGTATTATTTTACAAGATATTAAGGAAGGATATATCAAAGGGATAACTTTTGATAGATATTAAAATGAATCAAAATTATTTGCAAGTAAAAGATATAAATGTTCTTGCTCTTGCCTATATAGGTGATAGTATTTATGAAGTATTTATTCGTGAATATTTACTAAGGCAAGGGATTGTAAAAGTAAATGAATTGCAAAAGAAAGCAATACTTTATGTAAGCGCAAAAAAGCAATCAGAATATTTAACTAAAATGATAGATGGCGATTTCTTTACAGAGGAGGAATTTCAAGTGATTAAGAGAGCCCGTAATCATAAAAGTCATGCAAGCAAAACAACTGATATTAGGACATACAAAAATTCTACGGGATTAGAAGCTTTAATAGGATATTTATACTTAAATGGAGAAAAAGGAAGAATTGAACAAATTATGAATTTTATAGTAGGTGAGTAACATGTATATATATGGGAAAAATGTTGTAAAGGAATATATTGAAAAAAAAGAAAAAATTACAGAAGCTATAATTTATAAGAATATGAATGACAGAAATTTAATTTCTGCTATACAGAAATTAAATATTCCAATTAAATTTAAGGAAAAATTTGAATTAGATAAACTTGTAAATGGTCTGCATCAAGGTATAATTATAAATGTTCCAGATTATCATTATGCTAGTATTGATGATGTATTACAAAAAGAAAATGCTATGGTAGTCATATTAGATCATTTAGAGGACCCACATAATTTAGGGGCTATTATTAGGACCTGTGAAGCAGCAGGTGTAGATGAAATTATTATCCCAAAAGATCGTTCTGTAGAAGTGAATGCAACTGTAATTAAAGTAAGCACGGGAGCGATTGAGAATATGAAAATTGCAAGGGTCACAAATCTTGTGAGAACTATTGATGAACTGAAAAAGAATGGCTTCTGGATTATTGGAACAGAGATGAATGGAACTCCGTATGATCAGATTGATTATCAAGGAAAAATTGGAATTATAATAGGAAACGAAGGCCATGGAATGAGTCGTATTGTAAAAGAGTCATGCGACTTTATCGCTAGCATACCAATGATTGGGACAACCAATAGTTTAAATGCATCTGTAGCTACAGGAATTATGATTTATGAAGCAATCCGTCAAAGAAAGTAGGGATGACAATGGATTATAAAGAGTACAATGACAATGAACTATTAAGTTATATTGCAGAAAACAATGAGGATGCCACAGAAATACTATATAAAAAATATATGCCACTAGTAACTAAAATAGCACGAAAAATGTATGCATATACCAATAAAAATGGTATAGAAGTGAATGATTTAGTGCAAGAGGGAATGCTTGGGTTAAGTAGTGCAATTCATGAATATGATGAACAAAAAAATGCGAGTTTCTATACATTTGCTAAAACTTGCATAGAAAGAAAGATTATTTCTGCTGTAACAGCAACACGCCGTTTGAAACATAAATTATTAAATGATTCTCTTCCGTTAGAAATTCATGGGAGTGAGAATTCTATTTTGCTTGAAGAGATTATCGGAGATAATAAAAAAAATCCAGAGAGCATGCTACTTGATTCTGAAAATTTTAATGAAATAGTAGAACTTGTAAGAAAAGAATTAACTGATTTTGAAATACAAGTTTTTGATTTACGAATGAGTGAGTTTGGGTATAAAGAAATCGCTGAAATACTAGATCGGGATATTAAAGCAATAGATAATTGTTTACAACGTATCAAGGCCAAAGTCAAAAGAGTAGTAACTTCAAGTAATATGTAAAATACAAATCTTAAAAGAGGTTTGTATTCTTTATATAGGAATATGAATGTTAAACTTAGTTGACAAATTTCCAAGACAAGTTGGTAGTCCGCAACTACAAAATATAATATAATGATTTCGAGGTGAGAAAAATGAAAGTAGGACAGAAATTATTTGAACTTAGAAGGCAGAAAAATCTATCACAGGAAGAGGTTGCTAATTTATTAAATGTATCTAGACAGACTATTTCTAAGTGGGAAACAGATCAAAGTACGCCCGATTTTGATAAGATTGTTCCTCTATGTGAATTATATCAGATTACAACAGATGAATTATTGACTGGAAAAAAAGTGATAAAAGAAAACACAAAACCAGAAAGTAGAGGAAAAATGATTCTAATATTAATTGGAAGTATTTTTCTATATTTTGTAAGTATAAGCTGGGTAGCTTTTGGTGAAGAAACACTTGCTATAAACGAAGGGATTTTAGTTAGTGTCTTCTTATTGCTTTTAGGAATCGCCACTAGCATGCTAGTGTACTATTTTATATCGACTCCAAAGGCAGATATAAAAAACGTTCAGAAAATACAAAAAAGAGAAAATAAAATAGTGAAACAAATTAATGAAATTTTGGCAATTCTTACAACCATTATTTATCTATTAATTAGTTTTATTACATCAGCGTGGCATATTACATGGGTAATCTGGATTATATATGCATTACTAGAAGAAATTATTAAACTTATTTTTATGCTAAAGGAGGCACATTATGAATCGTAATACACTAAATATAGTTAAATTGTTACTATTATTAGTTTTACTAGCTATCTGTATCAGTATACTTGTATTAGGACTTCAGAAAAAAGAATTCTTATTTAATTCTAAGACAGAACAGATTTATAACAAATCCTATGATATAAAGGAGAAGATTCAAATTAAAACAGTAAGTGCTGATATTCGAATTAAAGAGAACACATCTGATACAATTCAAGTTGTCGCATATGGTGCAAAAAATGATCGAATTAATGAAAGTCTAACAGAAGAAGACCTGGAACTTGAATATGTAGGAAAGCACTTCTGTATAGGATTTTGTTTTTATGAGAATTATATAGAAATATCAATTCCTTCGTCATACCAAGGAACGGTAATACTTGAATCTACAAGTGGCGATATAGAGATAGGAAGACTAGAAAATGGGATGCTAGAAATTAAAACAGTTAGTGGAGATATTGAAATAGAAACAATAAAGTCATGCGATATTAAAACTACATCAGGCGATATAAATGTAAAACAAGTAGAAAGTGCGACACTAACAACAATAAGTGGAGATATTGAGATGGAATCGTTAACATACCAAATAAAGGCAATATCTACTAGTGGGGACATACAAATACATAAAATAGCATTGCAGAAAAATTCAGATATCAAAACAGTCAGCGGAGATGTTACAATCAATAATCAAGAAAATATTTATTTTCAGACAGATACAAAATCAGGTGATATTCTTATAAAAGGGAATAATCGCTATGCTGAGAATGAACTTAAAATAATAACTACAAGTGGAGATATCACTATTGATTAAAAATTTAATCATAAAAATAAAAAAAAAGGTGTACATTTTACATTTTTTTTGTTATACTAGGTATGATATTAGTAATAGGGGACTAATTTAACAGAAGAATAAAAAGGAGATGTTTTAATAATGGAAGAATTAGAAAATGTTACAAACAACGAAGCAGAAGTATTAAATGATAAAGAAATGTTAGAAGATGATTTCTATTACGATAGGGAAGAAGATGAAGAATCAGAAAACACTACAAATGGAAATTCAATGGACGAAATTAAAATGGATGACATTAATCTAGAAGAAACTTTTGGAATTGATGCAGAACAAAATAAAGATACCGAAATATCAAACAAATTTATACCTACCCCACCTAATTATCCAAATGCGCCTACAGCACCAAGCATGCCAAATCAGTTGACAAAAGATAATGCAGATTTCGATGCCTTATTTGACAGCTTATACAATGATGTCGCAGGTGCTAATAATTTTATTTCTACTTTAATTGAACAGAAAAAGAATGTGACAGACAATGCTGCTAATTTAAAAGAGGAAAAAGAAAAATTAGAAAAAGAAAGAGAAGAATTTGAACGTTTTGTTCAAAGCCAGAAAGAAAGCATTGAATTAGAAAAAGCACAATGTAATGAATACGTGCGTACACAAAAGTTAAGACTTCAGAATGAAGAAGCTCAATTCAATGCAGACGCAGAAGCTACGAGAGCAGAACTTGCACTTGCGGATGCTTCTGTAAAAGCCTCATCTGAAAAATTAGAGGCGGAAAAAGCACAATTCCGTGTATATAAGGATTTAGAAGAAAAGAAACAACAGACAGAAAAAGAAAATATCGAAAGAGATAGAAAAAAATTAGAAGCAGATATTGAACAATTTAATAAAGAAAAAGAAGTTACTTTAAATAAATTGAATACAGAAGAACAAGAATTAAAAAATCAAAGAGAACAATTTGAGAAAACAAAAGAAATAGATTTAGAAAAAATTAAAAATGCACAATTAGAGATTATGAGCCAAAAAGAACAATTCGAAAAATTCAAAGATTTAGAAGAAAAGAAACTAGAATTAGAAAGCAAGAACTTATCGCAAAGTTGTGCAAGATTCAAAGAATTGGTTTCTCAATTTAATTCTGGATTCCAACAATTGCCTGACACAGATAAATAGGAGGTGTTTAAATGAAGGAAGAAACAGTAGAAACTTCATCTTTAGACACTAAATTTCGTGATAAAAAAAATAAAAAAACAAATGATATGAGTTTTGATCTATTACGAAGTGACTCTGTTCCATTTACCAAGAAAAGTACGAAAACAGAAGATCAAGTGGAGGAAGAAGAACAAGAAGATTTTGAATTGAGTTCAGATGATGATTTTAGCATTGAAATAAATCAACCAGAAGAGAACTCAGATTCAGATGAAGCAGAAGAGATAGAAGAATATTCTACAGAGGATTCTGAAGAGGATTCCTCTTCTTCAGAATCTGAAATAGTAAAAGAATCACAAAAGTCTACTAAAGATATCAATAGTATTTTTGAAATCGTGAATAATAACGTGAAAGAAGCGACAAATTTATTTAATAAAAATATTGAGATGAAGAAAAAAATAGAAGATCAGTTAAAATCTTTACAAAAAAGTAAGGAAGAACATGAAATCAAAAAAGCAGAGGACTATCAAAAGATTAAAGAATACAAGGAAGAAGTATATAATAAATTAAAAAATAAAAAGATAGAAATCGAAGAAGAATTAACTTCATTAAAAGAAACACAAGTAAAAATTATAAATGAAAAGAATAAATTTGAAAAGTATAAACGCGATGAATTGGCACGTCTAAAAAAGTCTGAGGAAGAGCAACAACAGAAGATAGAAAAAGAACAACAAAAATTAGAGGAAGATAGAAAGTCTTTGTTAGAAGAAAAGGAAGCATTTGAAGAAGAAAAAAGACAATTGAAATTAGATAAAATTAAATACGATAATGATAAAAATGAACTTGCCAATAATTTATTGAAATTTAATGAACTGGTAGGAGATTTTACAGTGGGTATTGATCGTTTTAATTTAGGAGAATAATCAAGATATCTTGATTATTTTTTACATTATTATTTTGAAATGAAATTATTTTTCCTATTTAGCATATAAATAATTGACGAATAGTAACTTTTATGATACTATGTATCTAGACACAAAAAAGCGTGTTTTTTATTTGAAAAAATATTAAAAAGGAAGAGATGTGCTATATGAAGAAAATTGCAAGGTTCTTAGTTGGTGTAAAAGGTGAATTAAAAAAGGTAAGATGGTTAAACAAAAGAGAAATGATTCAATACTCAGTTGCAACCATTGCGTTTATCCTAGTATTCTCTGTTTTTTTTGGAGGACTAGATTTGATTTTAGCTGGAATAAAGGTGGTGGTGAAGTAGTATGCAAAAAGAATGGTATGTAGTTAACACGTATTCTGGACATGAGAATAAAGTAAAAGAAAAATTGGAGATGCGTGCAAATAGTATGGGAATGGAAGACTATATTTATAGAGTGGTTGTTCCAGAACAAAAAGAAATAGATGAGAAAGGGAAAGAAAAATCAAGAAAAATGTTCCCTGGATATATTTTAGTTGAAATGGTAATGAATGATGAAGCATGGTTTATTGTTCGTAATACTCCAGGTGTTACAGGATTTATTGGTTCATCCGGTAAAGGTGCCAAACCTTTCCCATTGACTCCAGCAGAAGTGGATAAAATTTTAGGTAGTATGGGAATGAGCCGTTTAGAGATTGGGAATTCACTCAATATTGATGATATGGTAAAAGTAATTGCTGGACCATTTGCAAGCATGTTTGGTAAAGTAAAGTCACTGGATATGGAAACACAGAAGGTGGAAGTATTGCTTGACTTGTTTGGCCAAGAGACATCTGTTGAATTGGCATTGAACGAGATTGAAAAAGCATAGTCACGTAGTATAGGGGGAAAAATAATATGGGTAATATAAGCCATAAATTAGAGGACTTATTTAATAAGCTCAATGACAATTCTATTGTTAGGATGGAGACATTTTTGATTGAAGATTTAATTGCTACAGATAAACAAAATCATATGGATACAATATATCATTACTTACTAGCAATAAAAGAAAAGATAGATAGAAATAATTTAAATAATGCAAATTTAGCTAAATTAAATGCATTAGAACTACTATTTGAAAATTCTAATATATCATTTAAAGGAAAAACTAATGGGTATAAAAGAAATTTTCTTAAAATGCTACAATTAGTTCTTCAACATCAAGAGTTATATGTGAAAAATAACAATTGCAGAGTAACTGCATCTATAGATCCAGCATTTGACCGTGTGAGATTACATTATACTATGGATAAAATTTGTGAGCGAAAGGATCAAAGTTTAGCTATAAGGAATATTCAAGATTTCAAAAATACTCCATTGAATGAATTACAAAATAAACTTGGGGATTATCTTGCAATACCACTATTTATTGATCCACAGGTAGCCTTTGTTCTTAAAAATTATCTGCAGGGAATAGAAGTTTCTGAAACATATGCACAGGATATTAAGAATTGGAAACATGGCTTTGTAGTGTATGGAACAATACCAGAAGTGGAAGTAGAACAGTTCTATGCTTTAGATCATAGTGTGTTAGATTATTTTAATTATTTAATGACACAAAGAGTACAACAGGATTTGGATCGCGACGATATTGCGGTTCAATATATATATGTTGATGAAGAAAATAAAGTTTCATTAATGATTACAAAACAGTATGCTAAACAAAAAACACAAAATATTAGGAATAAATATTTACAAACAAAATAAAATATGATATCATGATAAAGCTATATATTTTGTTATATAGAAAAAGTGGGAGATGTTTGATGCGGATATCATTAGAACCACTCGCGAAAAAAATATAGGAGGTGTTTTTCGTGGCAAAGGAAATTACAAAGAAAATTAAGTTACAAATTCCAGCAGGAAAAGCAACACCAGCTCCACCAGTAGGAACTGTACTTGGACCAGCCGGAATTAATTTACAAGAATTCTGTACAAAATATAATGATGCAACTAGGGATAGAATGGGAGATATTCTTCCAGTAGAAATCTCTATTTACGAAGATAGAAGTTTTGATTTCGTAATTAAGACTCCACCAACTCCATTCTTAATTAAGAAGGTAACTGGGGCTAAGAAGGGATCTGCTAAAGGATCAACTGAAACAGTTGCAACTTTAACAAAAGCGCAATTAAAAGAAATTGCAGAAATCAAATTGCCAGACTTAAACGCTTATGATGTTGAACAAGCAATGAAAATTGTTGCTGGAACAGCTAAAAACATGGGTGTAAAAGTAGAAGAAGATTAATTTTAATTCATATAGGTTTTACCTATGTGGGAGGGAAAATCCGCATATACCACATAAGGAGGTTTAGAAAATGAAGAAAAGTAAAAAGTATTTAGAAGCTTCAAAGAAAGTTGAAAAAGGAAAATTATATACCAAGGAAGAAGCAATCGCATTAGTTAAAGAAACTGCTGTAGCAAGTTTTGATTCTTCTGTAGAAGTCGCACTTCGCCTTAATTTAGATACAAAAAAAGCAGACCAACAATTAAGAGGTGCTGTTGTACTTCCAAATGGAACAGGAAAAACAAAGAGAGTACTTGTAATCGCTAAAGGGGAGGCTGCAAAGGCTGCACAAGAAGCAGGAGCAGATTATGTAGGAGACGTTGATTTGTTAGAAAAAATCGAAAAAGAAAATTGGTTTGAATTTGATACGATGATTGCTACTCCAGATATGATGCCTGCTTTAGGTAAAATTGGTAAAATTTTAGGGCCTAAAGGATTAATGCCAAACCCTAAAACTGGAACTGTTACAATGGATACAAAAACAGCTGTAGAAGATGTAAAAAAAGGACGTGTAGAATATCGTACAGATAGTTATGGCAATGTGCATGCTCTTATTGGAAAAGTTTCATTTGCCAATGAAAAATTACTTGAAAATTTAAATACTTTTGTATCTTTAATTATAAAATCAAAACCAGCTGTAGTAAAAGGAAAGTATATTTTAAATATATCAGTTTCTTCAACTATGGGGCCTGGTGTAAAAATTGATACAAATAGTTTTGACAACTAAAAAATAATATGCTATAATGCATACATGCAGAAATAATGTACCGTAGACAGTAGGTGTGAAAACGCTTAATATCCTACCGAGGAACTTGAAATTATTTTGAGTCTTTCGGCCTTACTGTCTTAATGATTGTAAGGCTTTTTATACGGAACACAAGAAAATAAGGAGGTGCGAGATGGCAAACCAAAAAATTATTGATGCAAAGGCAACAGTGGTAGATGAGATTGCAAATAAAATGAAAGAATCATCTACATATGTTTTATTTGAATATCGAGGACTTACTGTTTCTGACACCAATGAGCTTAGAAAAATTTTAAGGGGGTCTGGTTCAGAACTAAAAGTATACAAAAATACTTTAACAGCTAGAGCATTAGAAAAATTAAATATTGATTTAGGAGACCATTTAAATGGGCCTAAGGCAATCGCATTTGGAAAAGATGCAATTGCTCCAATCAAAGCATTAAGCGATTTTGCAAAAACACATAGTGCACTAGAAATGAAAGTTGGAGTTGTTGATGGGGAAGTAGCAGATATCAAGATGTTAAATGAGCTTGCTTCAATTCCATCAAGAGAAGGACTACTTACAATGCTTGCAGGTGGACTTATTGGAGTTGTTCGCGACTTATCAATTTGTTTAGACTTATATAGTCAAAATTTAGAAAAATAGTAAATTTAAAGGAGGAATATAAAATGGCAAAATTTACAAAAGATGAATTTATTAGCGGAATAAAAGAAATGACAATTCTTGAGGTTAAAGAATTGGTAGATGCATTGAAGGAAGAATTTGGTGTAGATCCAAGTGCAGTAGCAGTTGCAGCTGCACCAGTAGCTGGGGCAACTGAAGAAGGACCAAGTACTGTTAATGTTGTGTTAACAAGTGCAGGTGCTAACAAAATCGCTGTTATCAAATTAGTAAGAGATATTACTGGTTTAGGATTAAAAGAAGCTAAAGACTTAGCTGACAATGGTGGAGTTGTTAAAGAGAATGCCGCTAAAGAAGAAGCAGATGAATTAAAAGCTAAATTCGAAGAAGCCGGAGCTACTATCGAATTACAATAATGAAAGAGAAGTATGTAGAGCCTATACTAAAATATTAGTATGGGCTTTCACCGTCTTATAAAAGGGGATGACTATTTTGGCACATTACTTTGAAAATGATGACACAATAAAAACGTATGAAATCATTCGAAAAGTTCATATTGGCAAAGGTTATTATGAATTTATAACAGACAATGGAGTATTTTCAAAAAAAGGATTAGATTATGGAACAAGAACTTTATTAGAAAGCTTGGATATATCTAATATAAAAGGGCAGGTCTTGGATATAGGATGCGGATATGGACCTATTGGCATTTATGTAGCAAAAAATACGACAGCTAAAGTTCATATGATAGATGTGAATAGGCGGTGTTTAGAACTTGCCAGAAGGAATTCTGACTTGAATCATGTATCAGTTCAAATTTATGAAAGTGATGCATATCAAAATGTGAAGGAAAAATTTGATTTTATTATATCCAATCCACCGATTCGTGTTGGGAAGACAATTTTATATAAAATATTGTTTGATGCTAAAGAA
Organism: uncultured Bacilli bacterium; assembly: GCA_910584305.1. GTDB lineage: Bacteria > Bacillota_I > Bacilli_A > RF39 > UBA660 > CAKPTA01. Next base: position 28,724 of record CAJTZW010000002.1, on the reverse strand, counting down.
TATTTAAAAAAACATGGTGAGTTATGGATTGTAATTCATAAAGATCAAGGCGCAAAAACAGTAATGAGAGATTTAGAAAAAGAGTATGAAGTACGTCTCGTTACAAAAAATAAAGGATTTTACATAATTTGTTGTTCAAATAATTGACAATTTGTCTATAATTTGATAAAATCATAAATTGACACATACCAAATTGTTTTTGGCATGTTCTTTGATAAAATATAGTATATAGGGGTGAATTTAGTGGCTTATACGGTTAAAAAATTTGGCGATCATCGTGAAAGAAGAAATTATGCAAAGACAAAAAATGCAATTGAATTAGGAAATTTATTGGAAATTCAAAAAGAATCATATGATTGGTTTATGACAAAAGGAATCAAAGAGGTAATCGATGATATTTTTCCTGTGGAAAGTTTTACAGGAAATTTATCGTTAGAATTTGGGGAGTATTCTTTTGAAGAACCAAGATACTCCATCAAGGGATGTAAAGAGAGATATGCGACATATGCAGCTCCATTAAAGGTAGAAGCAAGGCTTTTCAATCATGAGACAGGAGAAGTCAAAGAGCAGGAGATCTACTTAGGGGATATGCCACTTATGACAGAAAGTGGAAGCTTTATTATCAATGGAGCAGAACGTGTTATCGTATCACAATTGGTGCGTTCCCCAAGTGCTTATTATGGTAAAGAAGTTGATAAGAATGGGCGTATTGTCGTTACATCACAGATTATTCCTACCAGGGGTACATGGTTAGAATATGAAACAGATGCAAGAGACGTAGTATATGTTCGTATTGATAGAACAAGAAAAGTCCCTATTACTACACTTTTAAGGGCGATTGGACTTTCTAGTGATGATGATATCATGGATTTGTTTGGTGAAAATGACTACTTAGAAAGAACAATTGCCAAAGATACCAATAAGAATACAGATGAAGCCTTGATTGATATCCATTCGAAATTAAGGCCAGGAGAGCCATCTACATTAGATAGTGCAAAGAATCAACTTATTACTAGATTCTTTGACGCTTTCCGTTATGATTTAGCACGCGTTGGGCGTTATAAGTTTAATCGTAAATTAAATGTAGTAGATCGTTTGCTTGGATGTACACTCGCTGAAAATATTATAGTAAATGGAAAAACAATTTACGAAGCAGGAACTGTTGTAGATAAAGATGTTTTAGAAGGATTAAAACCTATTTTAGCGGACGGGTATGGTGTTAAAGAGGTATTGATTAATAGTGAACTTGATACATATAACAAAGTACAAGTTATAGAGGTATATTCTAAAAATGATGCTTCTAAAGTTGTTAAGATTATTGGTAATGACCAAACAACTGATGTAAAACGTTTAACGATTTCTGATATCTATGCCAGCGTTTCATATTATTTGAATTTACTTGAGGGCATTGGAAGCTTTGATGAAATTGATCACTTATCAAATCGTCGTGTTAGACAAGTAGGAGAACTTTTACAAAATCAATTTAGAATTGGTATTTCAAGAATTGAAAGGGTTATTCGCGATAGGATGTCTACACAGGAGGTAACAGAAGTTACACCAAAATCTCTTATTAATATTCGCCCACTAACAGCTGCTATTAAGGAGTTCTTTGGAAGTAGTCAGTTATCGCAATTCATGGATCAAACCAATCCAGTTGCCGAACTTACCAATAAACGTCGTCTATCTAGTTTAGGACCAGGAGGTCTATCTAGAGATAGAGCAGGTATGGAAGTTCGTGATGTTAACCCATCACACTATGGTAGACTTTGTCCAATTGAGTCACCAGAAGGGCCAAATATCGGATTGATTACATCTCTTGCAAGTTATGCGAGAGTAAATGAATATGGATTCATTATGACACCATATAGAAAAGTAAAAGATTCGGTACTTACAGATGAAATTGTTTATATGACAGCAGATGAAGAACTTGATTATTATATTTCACAAGCTTCTGTAGAATTAGATGACAATAATAAAATTATTCAAGAGCGTGTTCCTGTTCGTTATCATGGTGATAATATCATTATAAAACCAAGTCAAGTAGATTATATTGATGTGTCTCCACAACAAGTTGTATCAATCACAACACAAGGAATTCCATTCCTAGAACACGACGATGGTAAACGTGCCCTAATGGGTGCGAACATGCAACGTCAAGCAATTCCATTATTAAAAGCAGCAGCGCCACGTGTTGGTACTGGTGTAGAAGCAATTGCTGCTAGAGATTCTGGAGCAGTTGTAATTGCTAAAGCAGATGGTATCGTTGATTATGTAGATTCCAAGAAAATTATTGTAAAGACATTGGGTGGAATGGATACATACTACTTAAATGGATATGAAAGAAGTAATGCTGGTACTTGTTATCATCAAGTTCCAATTGTACGTCTTGGAGACGAAGTAAAGAAAGATATGGTTATTGCAGATGGACCATCTACTGATAAGGGAGAACTTGCCTTAGGAAAAGATGTTACAGTAGCTTTCATGAACTATAATGGATACAATTATGAGGATGCGGTTATTTTAAATGAACGTCTTGTAAAAGACGATGTATATACCTCTATTCATATTGAAGACTATCAAACAGAGTGCCGTGATACAAAATTAGGACCTGAGGAATTTACTCGCGATATTCCAAATGTTAGTGAGGAAGCACGCAAAAACTTAGATGAGAATGGAATTATCCGTATCGGAACAGAGGTAAAAGATGATGATATTTTAGTTGGTAAAGTAACGCCAAAAGGAATGGCTGAATTAACCTCAGAAGAAAAATTATTACATGCGATTTTTGGAGAAAAAACAAGAGAAGTACGTGATACATCACTTCGTGTTCCACATGGTGGGGAAGGAATTGTCCATGATGTTAAAGTATTTACAAAAGAAAATACAGATGAGCTTCCTGCAGGTGTATCAAAAATAATTCGTGTTTATATTGTACAAAAACGTAAGATTCAAGTTGGAGATAAGATGGCAGGACGCCATGGTAACAAGGGTGTTATTTCCCTTATCTTACCAGAAGAAGATATGCCATACTTACCAGATGGTCGACCAGTCGATATCTTACTAAATCCACTTGGAGTTCCATCTCGTATGAACATCGGTCAGATTCTAGAGATGCATCTTGGTATTGCTGCGAAAAATTTAGGTATTTATGTAGCAACACCTGTCTTCGATGGAGCAACTCGTGAAGAAATTATAGATGCCTTAAAAGAAGCTGGATTAGATGAAGATGGTAAAACAGACTTATATGATGGACGTACAGGAGAAAAATTTGATAATAGAGTCGCTGTGGGCGTAATGCACATGATTAAACTTCACCACATGGTAGATGATAAGTTACATGCACGTTCAACTGGACCTTACTCTTTAGTTACACAACAACCTCTTGGAGGAAAAGCACAATTTGGTGGACAGAGATTTGGAGAGATGGAAGTTTGGGCTCTTTATGCATATGGTGCTGCCAATGTACTACAAGAGATGATGACCATTAAGTCAGATGATGTTGTAGGTCGTGTAAAAGTATATGAAGCACTTGTAAAAGGGACACCAATCCCAACCTCTGGAGTTCCAGAAAGCTTTAGAGTGTTAATAAAGGAATTCCAAGCACTTGGACTCGATATTACAGTATTAAATCCAGAGGGAAAATTTGTAGACCTAAAAGAGTTGGAGGAATCTGAAGAAGATAGTTTCCTAACAACAGATGAGTTTGAAAATACAGAGATTATTCCAGTGGATTCAGAAGAACCAGCAGAGGAAGAAACAGAAGATGAATTTGAGGATTTAGATGATATTGATGACATTGATGAGTCAGAGTTAGAAGATGCCATGAAGCTAGAAATGTCATTGCATTTAAATGATGAATTGGAAGGGGAGGAATAATACATGGATGTAAATAATTTTGAAGGATTAAGAATTTCTATCGCCTCTCCTGATAGAATTCGTGAGTGGTCACATGGAGAAGTGAAAAAAGCAGAAACAATCAACTATCGTACACTAAAACCAGAACGTGATGGATTATTCTGTGAAAAAATATTTGGACCAACCAAAGACTATGAATGCTCTTGTGGTAAATATAAGAGATTGCGTTATAAAGGAATTGTTTGTGATCGATGTGGTGTTGAAGTAACAAGAGCAAAAGTTCGTCGTGAACGTATGGGTCATATTGAACTTGCAACCCCTGTATCACATATTTGGTTCTTTAAAGGCGTTCCATCTCGTATGGGGCTTGTCCTAGATATGTCTCCAAGAGACTTAGAAGAAGTATTATACTTCGTATCATACGTTGTATTAGATCCAGGAGCAGCGCCTTTAGAGAAAAAGCAAACAATTAGCGATAAAGAATATCGTGCTTACTATGAGAAATATGGAAATACATTTAGAGTAGGTATGGGTGCCGAAGCAATTAAAGAATTGCTTGCACAAGTAGATATTGATAGTGAAGTAGAACAAATCAAAAAGGAAATTGATGAGATTAAAGACTCAACAAGTCAAAAGAGAATTCGTTTAATCAAACGTTTAGATGTCTTAAATGCATTCTTAGAATCTGGAAATAAGCCAGAGTGGATGATTATGGATGCAATCCCAGTTATTCCTCCAGAACTTCGTCCAATGATTCAACTAGATGGAGGAAGATTTGCTACCTCTGATTTAAATGACTTATATAGACGTGTCATTAATCGTAACAATCGTTTAAAGAAATTAATGGAACTAGGGGCTCCATCTATCATTATTCAAAATGAAAAACGTATGTTACAAGAAGCTGTTGATGCCTTATTTGATAATGGTCGTCGTGGGCGTAATATTACAGGGGCTGGTAATAGACCATTAAAATCATTATCTAGTATGTTAAAGGGTAAACAAGGACGTTTCCGTCAAAACCTACTAGGAAAACGTGTTGATTATTCAGGACGTTCCGTTATCGTAGTAGGACCAAGTTTGAAGATGTATGAATGTGGTATTCCAAAGGAGATGGCACTGGAATTATTCAAACCACATGTTATCAATGGACTTGTAACGAAAGAAATCGCTTCCAATATCAAAGCAGCAAAACGTATGATTGATAATCAGGATGAGAGGGTATGGGATATTGTAGAAGAGAAAATCAAAGAACACCCAGTTTTATTAAACCGTGCTCCAACACTACATAGACTTGGAATTCAGGCATTTGAACCAAAATTAATTGGTGGAAAAGCAATTAGACTACATCCACTTGTATGTACTGCATTTAACGCAGACTTTGATGGTGACCAAATGGCTGTACACGTTCCAATTAGTGATGAAGCACAAGCAGAAGCAAGAGTACTTATGTTAGGTGCGAATAATATCTTATCACCAAAAGATGGAAAACCAATTGTTGCTCCAGGGCAAGATATGGTTCTTGGTAACTATTATTTAACTTTAGAAAAAGAGGGATTATCTGGAGAAGGTAGAGTATTTAAAAATCAAAATGAAGCATTAATGGCTTATGAAAGAAGAGAAATCACTCTTCATACAAGAATTGCAATTCCAGTTTGCAATTATAAATACAAATTATTCCCAGATACCTATATGGACAAATATTTGGTAACAACTCCAGGAAAGATTATATTCAATGAGATTTTCCCAGATACTTTTCAATATATCAATGAGGGTTCTAGTGAAAATATAGAAGGTATGACACCAAGTAAGTTCTTCCTAGAAAAGGGAAGCAATATCCCAGAAGAAATTAAAAATATGCCACTCGTGAATCCATTTAACAAAGGTGTATTTAGTAAGTTAATTGCGCAAATCTATAAGAGATACCAAACAACAGAAACATCTGTTGTACTGGATAAATTAAAAGACTTGGGATTCAAATATTCTACACTATCAGGAATTTCTATTTCCATTGATGACGTTAAAGAAAGTACAATTAAACCACAGGTGGTTAAAGAGAGCCAGGAACTTGTAGACCAAGTCAATAAACAGTACAGAAGAGGTTTAATCACAGATCATGAACGTTATGAGAAGGTTATTGAGATTTGGACACAAGCAAAAGATAAGATTTCAGCAGAGTTAAAGGATATGGTAGAACAAACCAAAGGAACAAACTCTGTATCCATGATGATTGATTCGAAAGCACGTGGAGATATAGGTTCCCTTACACAGCTTGTTGGTATGCGTGGAAACTTTGCAAAACCAAATGGTGAAACCGAAGAAATTCCAGTACTATCAAGTTTTAGTGAAGGTGTTAGTATTTCTGAATTCTTCTTATCTACCCATGGAGCTCGTAAAGGTGCCGTAGATACTGCTCTAAAAACAGCTGATGCTGGATACTTGACAAGACGTTTGGTCGATGTAGCACAGGATATCATTGTTAAAGAAGAAGATTGTGGTACAGATGATGGCGTTGTTGTAGAATCATTTGTCAATACAGATGGTACATTAATTGAATCATTTGAAGAACGTATCATTGGTAGATATACCTCTAAGCGTGTTATAAATCCGAAAACAAAAGAAGTTATTGTTGATAGAAATACATATATTACAGAACAAATTGCAGAAAAGATTGTTGCAGCAGGAATTACAAAAATCGCAATTCGTACAGTTCTTACATGTAAATGTGAACAAGGTGTATGTAGACATTGTTATGGACGTAACCTAGCAACAGGTTCTATTGTTGAAATTGGAGAAGCTGTGGGTATCATGGCTGCACAATCTATTGGAGAACCAGGTACACAGCTTACAATGCGTAACTTTAATACAGGAGGAGTTGCTGGTGGAGACGATATTACACAGGGTCTTCCTCGTGTACAGGAATTGTTCGAAGCACGTAATCCAAAAGGAAAAGCTACCATTGCAGAGATTAATGGTATAGTAAGTAATATTGAAGAACAAAATGGTAAATTTATAATCAGCGTTAAGAATGATGTAGAAACTAGGGAACATAGTTCAAACTATGGTGCAAAAATTGCTGTTAGTAAGGGAGAAGAAGTAAAAGCTGGGCAACGTCTTACACATGGTGCAATTAGTCCAAAAGAATTATTAACAGTTACAGATCCAATTACAGTACAGCAATATATCTTATTTGAAATTCAAAAAGTATATCGCAGTCAAGGTGTAGATGTATCTGATAAGCACGTTGAAATTATGGCAAAGCGTATGATTTCAAAAATTAAGATTGTAAATTCAGGAAGTTCATTGTTCTTACCAGGAACAATGGTAAATATTAATCATTTTACAGATGTAAATAAAGAATTAATTCTAGAAGGTAAAAATCCAGCCACAGGAAGGCCTGTACTGCTTGGAATTACCAAAGCTTCATTGGAAACAGACTCATTCCTATCTGCCGCATCGTTCCAAGAGACAACTCGTATCTTAACAGATGCTGCAATTCATGGAAAAGTGGATCATTTAAATGGATTAAAAGAAAATGTTATCATTGGTAAATTAATTCCAGCAGGAACTGGTGCGAAAAAATATAGACAAGTTGACTATGATTTAGAGGTGCCATTTACAAGTGATGAACCATTAGAAGCACTAGAAGAAGAATTTATGAATTAAGCTAGAATATTTCTAGCTTTTTTAAATTTTATTTTCCTAAATTTATAGAGTAACAATTAAAATGAGTTATTAGCATAGACAAAATAAAAAATTCATATAGATAGTTTTCAACAATCTAGAAACATGATTCATCACAATTATTGTATGATATTTAACGTATATAACTTTTTTATGATAATCTTTAAAAGAAATTCTAAAGGATTTAGTATAATAATTGAATTTCATTGACAAAAATTTTACAAAATACTATAATTGATAGTGTAAGATAAACGCAAAGAGGTGTGCAAATGAATATAGATATGAAGTATATGAATGAGTTAGAAGTATTAATTAACTTATTCACAATTGATAAAGATGGAAGCTTAAAAGTATTATTAATTCGAAGAGATATGGATCCATATAGAGGATATTGGATGCTACCAACCAGTTTATTATTATCAAATGAAACGATAGAAGAATGTGCAACAGAAGCCTTATATGATTGGGTGGGACTTAAAGATGTCTGCCTAGAACAATGTCATGTATATAGTAAATTAGATAGAATTCCCGTTGAAAGGGTGATTGGAACATCTCTTGTTGGAATTATTGATACCCAAGCATTTGAGTTGAAAAGAAAAAAAAGAAATGATGAAATAGCATGGTTTTCAGTGGATGAAATTCCTAAAATTGTCTATGATCATGGAGAAGTTATTGAAGATGCTGCAAAATATATCCGAAGGAAGTTACAAAATATTAGATTTATAAAGAATCTATTTCCAAGCGATTTTACACTTCCCGAATTACAACTTGCGTATGAAAGGGTATTAGGTCGTACGTTAGACAGAAGAAACTTTAGAAAGAAAATAATGAATATGAATATATTAGAAGATACTGGATATAAAAATGAAGAGACAAATGGAAGACCTGCTAAATTATATAAATTTAAAGAGGATATGAATGAAGAAATGGACTTCATTGAGATTAGATAACAGGGGTTGGGGTCTTGCTACCATGCTTTCCATTTGTGGTTGTTTATCCTTATGTCTACTTATTAGTGCTTTTTTATATAATAATAAAATATCCAATCCAGTAAAAAAAGATGCCCAAATAAAATCAAAAACCTCCTTCACTTCTTCATCAAAAGTAGAAATAGATTATGAAAAATATTATGATTTAGAAAAGAAAATCGCATCCTTAGCAGAAAAGAGCATGAAAGATATTTCTATAGAAAAGGGAAAGCTTATTTTAACAATAAAGGAAATAGAAGAAACTAGTAAAATCAAAATATTAGAAGACGAAGACTGCAGGGGATATGTAATTTATGATGTACCAAATATGTCCGCTACAACCTATTTAAATTGCAAGGGAGTTTATCAAAGTATGTACTACAATGTTGATTTTGAATAGTAAGCGGAAGGATAATTAGTATAACATAAAAATGAAATAATATCATGTAAGTAAAGATATGGATAATAGCTAGTTCTGAACATTTATAGATGGTAATGATTGGAAGAATAACTGAGATATGATTAGTTTAGCCTTTTATTTTATATAGAATTAGGCTATAATGATATTAGCAATGCAGATTGTTATTAATTTTTCTGCAATGTCTTATTAATGATGCCGATATTATAAGGTATAGAAAATTACGGTATGAGTCACGCTGAAAGCAGGAAAATTAATTTGATGGAAAAGAGGATTTTATGTCACAGAAAATTATAATTAAGTCTAATCAAGAAAGCACCTTAATGGATGCAATTATCTATTATATGGAAATGGAAAAACTAAATTATGTTGTCACTAATGATATTAATTTGATAGATGAAGATGTAACCAATCTGATTTATATTGATGAAAATGATTCTGATGCTAATCAGTTACCAAAAAAAGAACATATCGAGGTAATATTTGTTAGTGGTAAAAAAAGAACAATCACTAGTGATACTACAGTAATAAATTATCTGATTACCAACCTAATTCAGGATGACAATTGTTATACTGATGTACAAAAGGAATACCTATTTAAAAAAGGAATTTATCATATTTTTATTGAAAGACTTAATGATTTATTAAAAAATGATAATAGTTATAATGGAATGATATATGATCTTACCGAAATAAAAACGATTCCTGATAATTGGATTTTTAGCTTTGATTCTATTAATGATACTTACAATTGGTTATCGCGAAAGAATAGGATGTTACAAAATGACTTTGTTAGAAAAGTAATAAATTTTTATGATGAAAAAGTTTATGATGATTCCTTGCGTGAGATTAACTATCTAACTGAAAAACTAACAGAGATAAAAGAAGGAAAAAAAGTAATTGATTTATTTATATGTAGTAAAGATGAATTAGAATTATTCAAACAAAATTACTTTTTTGCATTACTTATAAAAAATATATCTTCTACCTATAAGGTTTATTTAATCGATAAAGATAGATTATTCTTGGACGATAAAGCAATTTTCTTAAAATTAATGGATGGTGTTGCTATCTATAATGATTGTATTTATAGAGATACTTATGATAATGAAATTTCATTAGGTTATGTTGATTGCAATGAAAATACTATTAAAGAGTATAATAGATATTTTGATTATATTCTTAGTAGATATGGTATTGAGATAAAAACGGAGCGTGATTTAAATGAATTTTAAAGATAAAGTTGTTTTGGTAACAGGATCATCTCGAGGGATAGGTAGAAGTATTGCTGTTAAATTCGCAAAAGCAGGAGCAAATGTAATTGTTAATTATAAAACAAATGCCAAAGAAGCAGAGGCTATTACTGAAATTATTTCTAGTTATGGAACAAAATGTATGTGTATTCAGGCAGATGTTTCAAAAGAAATAGAAGTAAGACATATGATTGAAACAATAATAGCAGAATATGGAAGAATTGATATTGTTGTCAATAATGCAGGAATTGCTATAGATAGTGAATTTGATGACAAGAGGGTAAGAGACTTTCAGGATACATTAGATACAAACTTGATTGGGGTTTTCCTAGTGTCGAAATATGCAGGCAATTACATGTTGAAACAGGAATATGGAAAGATTGTAAATATTAGTTCAACCAATGGTATTGATACAACATATCCTTATAGTATTGATTATGATGCTTCCAAGGCCGGATTAATCAACTTAACAAGAAATCTTGCAATTCAATTTGCACCTAATATTAATGTAAATGCTGTAGCACCTGGTTGGATAGACACAGAAATGAATGCAGATTTATCAAAAAATTATCTAAAAGAAGAAAAGGATAAAATTCTATTAAAGCGTTTCGCAGAGCCAGAAGAAATTGCAGATGTTGTTTTATTCTTATCATCTGATAAATCTCGATATATTGATGGAGAAGTTATAAGAGTTGATGGTGGAATAAAATTTGCTTAAATAGTAAGTAATATAAGAAAAAGGCCAATAAATGAAACAATATATTATGATTACGACCACCTTTGATAATGAAGAAGAGACTATATAACATGAAAAAGGTATCAAAAAAATAGAATCAACTGATTCTATTTTAATTTTCATATATGGCGGAGACAGAGGGATTTGAACCCTCGCGCCAGTTGCCCGACCTACACCCTTAGCAGGGGCGCCTCTTCAGCCTCTTGAGTATGTCTCCGACTACGAATATAATTTTACATGATATTAAAGAACATGTCAATAATTTTAACACATATTGAATAAAATAAAAAACAAACCATATGATGGAATGATGAGGAGGCTATCATGAAATCAATATATATACCCAAATATAGTATCATAGAAGAACGAATTAATTCTATTTCACATGGGATAGGAGCAATCTTGTCCATAGTAGCATTAATTATCATGTTGCTACTTTCAAAGAATCCTTTAGAAATTATATGTAGCTCTATTTTTGGAGGTACATTAATTTTATTGTATGTAGTATCAGCCTTATATCATGCCCTTTCACCAAAGAAGAAAGCCAAGGCGTATTTACGAGTTGTTGATCATTGCATGGTATTTTTACTTGTTGCTGGAACATATACCCCAGTAGCACTGCTTGCGATTGGTGGGAAAATTGGATATATTGTTTTACTCACTGTATTTTGTATTACAAGTATAGGTATTGTATGTAACATAAAGAATTTAGAAAAATATCAATTGGTATCTGTATTTTGCCATCTAATTGTAGGGTGGGGTTCCCTTTTATTGATAAAGCAGTTGTTGTCACATATGCATAAACTTGGTATTTGGTATTTAATTTTAGGGGGATGTATGTATACAATAGGAGCCGTTTTATATCGGATAGGGCGATATAAAAAATATATGCATTCTATATTTCATTTTTTTTGTTTGGCAGGAAGTACTTTTCATTTTCTTATGATTATAAAATTTGTATTATAAAACCGAATGGAATCATTCGGTTTAACCATTATATAATTCATTTCGTAATAAAGTAAGATTCTCATTCATTAGAGATATATAATCGCTTTTTTGAGATCTTTCATTATCCGTTAGGTTAGAAAGTGTATGAAGTTTTACAACTTGAACCCCTGTATTTTGAACAATACTTGAAACAGTTCCACTTAAATTCTCACTATTGGTAGTAAATATATAACTAATTTGATTGGTATTAATTAAATTTATTACATCAGATATATTCTTTTCTGTAACGGTTGTTTCATCTAATGAAATTATGGTAAATCCATATTTCTCTAAAAATTTAAACAAATTGCTATCGACAACTAATGTAGCATTGTCTGCACTTTCACATAACAAACTAAATTTAGCATCAATATTAGAAATCTGTAGTTTCAGTTCTTCATATTTGTCAGTAATTTCTTGTTTTAAATAATGATTTGATATATATTCATTTAACCCGTTTTTAATGTTTAAAGATAGCATTAAAAAGTTAGATGGGTCTAACCATAATTCATTGGGATTATAAGTATAACTCATACTCTGTGAAGCATCAATAATCATCAAATTTTTATTGTATTTGAATAATGGGTTGACGTAATCTTTTTCGTCTGTAAGGCCACTAAAAATATACATATCTGCTTCACTATAATCCTCAATCTGTTTTTGCGTTAGACTATATTTATCAATTTCTATACCATTAGGATAGATACTATAAATGGTACTGTGTTCTCCATATAAATAATTGGTAATATACTCTATTGGATAGGTAGTTGTATAGATGGTAATATCTTCTAAGTCATCACGCTTGAAGCATCCACTTACGAGGCAAATTAAAATACTAAAACTGATAATAAATTTAATCTTTTTCATCGAATCTTCCTTTCTGGGACGGGATCATATCCAGCTTTTGTAAAAGGGTTACATCTTAAAACTCGTTTAATCATCAAATAAGAACCTTTAAGACATCCATGTTTTTCAATTGCTTCAATTCCATAATTTGAGCAACTCGGAATATGTCTACACTGATAATGAAACGATCCTGGGATATGTTGATATAATCGAATAATCCCAATGAATATTTTCTTCATAATAACACCATGAACATTATACTAAAAAAATAAAAAAAAGTAAAATAAATATACATAGATAATGATACATGATATAATATGAAAAGGTGAGAACAATGGAAATATTAAAAAAATTACATGTAAACCCAAAGAATATGGAACTATATGAAACAGCCTTTACCCATACTTCATATGCGAATGAATTTGGCGTGGAAAGTTATGAAAGATTAGAGTATCTAGGAGATGCCGTCTTAGAACTCGTTATGAGTGAATATTTGTATAAAAATACCACTTGTAATGAAGGAACCATGACCAAAATGAGAGCTCATTATGTATGCGAAAATGCTTTATTTGAATATTCAAAGGCATGGGGGCTCAATGAGTATTTACGTCTTGGTCATGGAGAGGAAGAAAGCGGTGGAAAATATAGAAAGGCCATTGTAGCTGACATTTACGAAGCCTTTACAGGAGCCTTATTTTTAGATCAGGGAATCGAAAAAGCAAGGGAATTCATTTACTTATCAGCCATCCCTTGTGTAGAGAGCAACGCATTTGACTTCTTTAGTGATTATAAATCAAAATTACAAGAACTTGTGCAAACAGATAAACGAAGTTTAAAATATGAAGTGATAGAAGAATCTGGGCCTGCCCATCATAAGATCTTTACTACAATTGTTAAAATTGATGACATTGTCTATGGGAAAGGAACCGCTAGTAGTAAAAAAGAAGCAGAACAAGAGGCTGCCAAAAACGCTTTAGAGAAAAGTATATCTGTCCTTCAAAATGAGGCAAATAATGATTGATAAGTATATGTGATAGACTTGCAATATTTGAGTATATATGATTTAATATTATTAAATATTTAGGAGGTATATTATGTGGGAGAAATTAGTGCCAGAAACGACTGATGAAATAAAGTCATTCTATGGTGTTGAAGATGATAATAGTATATTAAGAATTTTGAAATTACAAGATAAAATCAAAAAGGAAAAACAAAGGGTAATGAGTATCTGTGAATTAATGGAATTTCTAAAAAGTTCTATGAATTATGATAATATGCAAATATGGCTTATGGGAAAGTCAATAGAGGGCGTTGAATTAAATTTAGATGATAAACTAAAGAAATTTTTTGAATTAAAATCTGATGAAGAGATATTAAGATTATATGATGTAGAGCAAAACTACAATCAACATAATATTAAAAACATCCTATACGATGATATAGAAGACGATTCTACTTTGCATCTAGGCTTGATTGAAGAAGATGAAGACGATATGGAATATAAAGGGCCTACTAAAACCCTCAAAAGAATTGTTCCATGTACTGACGATATAGAAGATTAATAAAAAAGATGGTTTGATTAAAATCATCTTTTTTACTACTTCAAGAAAGGATAGAATAATATGCAAGTTATGTTAAGTGTTCGCTTAACTTGATTATTTTCTCTTTGACTTTATTTCCTTCCTTAGTGAGTGGCCCTGCATAACCATCACAAAAAATTTGTTTATCACTTTCACACATTTCTGCTTCCAATTTAGTCCTTTCTAGTGACAATAATTCCTTTTGCCTTAATCTAGAAAGTTCCTTTTGACTTATTTTTTGATACTCTCTATAAGGGTATTCTTCATTATATTTATCCTTTTCAGTTCGTATTAAATTCTCTATATTTGAGATAGGCTGTATATCGTACTTTGTCATAACATACATTGAGATATCCTTAGAATATAAAGCAAGAATATCTTGTAAAGTCGGGTCTTCAATATTTAAAACTGATGAATATGCATCACTTATATAGTTTTGCATATATATTTGTAGTTGCTCTATCTGATTAGTATAATCGTATAAATTTAAAAGTTTTGATTCCATAAGCCTTCCTATATGATTATACAATTCATTAGTATCAGCTTTATATCCATGGATATTCTTCAAGAAAAGAATACTATCAAAACATTTTTTTATGGAATCATCAAAATGGCTATTTTTTAAATAAAATGGAGTATCTTTAATTTTTTTATTGATATCATGTTCTCGTATAACAACGCCAAGAATATCTTCTCTTCCTATACAATCAAGAACATGTCTTTCATTTGTATATTTATATTTATTTTTGTAGTGTTGTTTTTCTAATGCATCAATACTGCCATTTAGGACAAAAGTTATTTTATTTGCCGTATTATCATATAGTTCATTTTTTATGTGGAAATAATGCCAAATAGTTCTTGGAAAATGGGATACAGAAATATAGTCGTTTTTGCAACTGGCATTAATGTAATTTCTATGATAATAAGGAAGATTCCTTTCTTTTGCCATATTAGAGCTTAAAATCCCATATTTTAAAATAGAATAAAATCGAACGATATCTATATGTGTAGAGTGATAATAAAATAAATCTATATTATCAAAACAAAACTTTTGCATTATCTCACTGCCAATCTAAATTATAAGAAATATTGTTGCCCATTATTATACCATAAATTTTCATATTATCTATATAATGTAAACCTAAATAAGTCAAATATTGATAAATTTGGATATTTTAATAAGAATAATAGAAATTTCTATTATTTTTTTAGATTCTTTGTTATAATTATAAGTAGGGTGGAAGTATGGAAAGTATATATGGATTTACTCTAGAGATGCTAGAAGATTATTTTGTAAATATAGGTGAAAAGAAATTTAAAGCAACACAGGTGTATGAATGGCTATATAAAAAAAGAATTACATCATGGGATGAGATGACTAATGTGAAGAAAGATACATTGAATCAAATGAAAAAGGACTTTACCCTAGATAGCATTTCTATTATAGCTAAAAACGTAGGAGATGACGTTGTCAAATATCTATTTGAACTAGCGGATTCTAGTAAAGTAGAAGCTGTTTTGATGAAACACGATTATGGAAATAGTTTATGTGTATCTACAGAAGTAGGTTGTAACATGGGATGTACTTTTTGTGAAAGTGGCAGGATGAAAAAAGTAAGGAATTTAAAAACAAATGAAATGGTACTTCAAATCTTACAAATAGAAAAGGATTTAAAAATTCGAATTTCCCACGTTGTTTTAATGGGAATTGGAGAACCATTTGATAACTATGATAATGTGATTCCTTTTATATCTATTATAAATAGTGGTAAGGGAATCGATATAGGGGCCCGCCATATTACGATATCTACATGTGGAATTATTCCTAAAATTAGAGAATTTATAAGTGATGGAAGGCAAGTCAATTTAGCCATATCACTTCATGCATCAAACGATGCATTGCGTAGCAAATTAATGCCAATTAATAAAGCATATCCATTAAAAGATTTAATAAAAATATTAAAAGAATATATTGAAGTGACAGGTAGAAGAGTTACATTTGAATATGTTTTATTGCACGAAGTAAATGATTCTTATGAAAATGCTACGGAGCTTGCAAAATTATTACAAGGAATGAATTGTTATGTCAATTTAATTCCTTATAATGAAACAAGCCATATTGAATATAAAAAAAGTAGCCAAGAACGTATTTTAGCATTCTATGACACGTTAAAGAAGAATAAAATAAATGTAACCATACGAAGAGAATTTGGTGCAAAGCTAATGGCTGCATGTGGACAACTTAGGTCAAGTTATGAGGAGGGATGTTAGTGGAAAGTTTTTATATTACAGATCCGGGAAAAGTAAGAGATCATAATGAAGATAGCGTTATTATTGTAAAAAACCAAAGCGAAGAAACCCTACTGGCTGTAGCAGATGGTATGGGTGGACATCATTGCGGAGAGGTTGCCTCTAGTATTGCAATTACACATGTTGGGAAGCGATTTAAAGAATTAAGTTCTGTTGGGAATAAAGAGGATGCAATTAACTGGATTGAGGAGATTGCAAACGAAATCAATGTATTAATTTATAAATATACAGCGGAACATCCAGAAAGTTCTGGAATGGGAACAACCTTTGTACTTGCCATTTTAACAAATGAGTTTCTATTATTTGGAAACATAGGAGATTCTTCTGGTTTTGTATTAAAAAAAGGAAAAATAAAGAAAATTACGACAGATCATACTTTGGTAAATTTACTCGTAAAATCAGGGGAACTTACAGAAGAGGAAGCACAGAATCACCCAAGAAAAAATGTGCTTATGAAAGCACTTGGTGCTACAACAAAAGTTGAAATGGATATATTTGATGTGGAAAGAGATGTGGATGAGATTTTACTATGTAGTGATGGATTAACCAATTTATTGGATCAAGAACAAATTGCTAAAGTGTTACAAGAAGATTTGGATATCGAATCAAAATTACAAAAACTAATTTATAAATGTAACAACCGTGGAGGAAATGATAATATATCAATTGCATATTTAAGAAAAGGTGGTGCTGAATAATGATAGCAAGAGGACAAAAAATTAACGATAGATATCAAATTATTAGAACAATTGGTGAAGGTGGAATGGCCAATGTATACTTAGCACATGATATTATTTTAGATAGGGATGTGGCAGTAAAAATTTTAAGGGGAGATTTGGCAGGAGATGAGAAATTTGTTCGCAGATTCCAAAGAGAAGCTATCGCAGCAAGCAGTTTATCACATCCTAATATTGTAGAAATGTATGATGTAGGGGAAGACGATGGCAAATACTTTATTGTTATGGAATATATCGAAGGAAGAACTTTAAAGAGTCTAATTAAAAGAAGAGGAGCACTTACTTTATCAGAGGTTATTGATATTATGTTGCAACTTACGAGTGGTCTTGCCTGCGCACATGAATCTTATATTATTCATAGAGATATTAAACCACAAAATGTGTTAATTTTGGATGATGGTCGAGTAAAAATTACAGATTTTGGAATTGCCATGGCACTTAATAGCAATGAACTTACACAAACCAATTCTGTGATGGGTTCAGTACATTATCTTCCTCCAGAACAAGCCAATGGAAATGGAGCAACCATTAAAAGTGACATTTATTCAACGGGAATTTTAATGTATGAGCTTTTAACAGGAAAGATTCCATTTAAAGGCGATAATGCAGTTGAGATTGCAATCAAACAAATGAAAGATCCAATACCAAGTGTCTGTGAAGAAAATCCCGAAGTCCCACAAAGTATTGAAAATATCATTTTGAAAGCAACTGCAAAAAATCCAAAAAATCGTTATGATAATGTCATGGAGATGCATAATGACTTAAAAACAGCGCTCGATAAAAATAGAAGAGATGAACCAAAAATTGTTTTCCAATATCCAGAATATGAAATTATGGAAGATACTAAAAAAATCAGTCGAGTTCGTCAAAATGAGGAAAAAAGAACTATAGAACGTGAAGAAAAGAAAGAAAAGAAAGTAAACAAAGTATTATTAATTACAGGAATCATAGCTGCTATAGTAGCCCTCATTATTGCAATTGTACTATTCATATTGCCATCTGGAACGAAAACCAAAGAAATTGAAATCCCAGATGTATCAGGTATGACTGTAGAAAAAGCAGAGAAGGCATTAGAGAAAATTGGATTTAATGTTAAGGATGAAGTGACAGAAAAAACGAGTGATACAGTAAAAGAAGGAAATGTAATAGAAACAAGCCCAAAAATTGGAAGAACAGCCAAAGAAGGGGCGACTATCACATTAATTGTTTCTAAAGGAAAAAATGGCTATATGATTGAAAACTATGTAGGACAAAATTACTATACAGTAAAAGCCACCTTAGAAGCCAATGGATTTGTAGTAGAATTAAAGGAAGAAGAACATACAATAGATGATGGGATTGAAGCAAATATTGTTCTTTCACAAGATATAGAAGTAGGCCAGGAATTAAAATCAGGAGAAACAATTACGTTAACGATTCCTAAAATTGTTACACTATATCCAGATTTTTCTACTAATTATACCATTGAAACTGTGAGAACATTCTGTAAACAAAATGGGATTACATTAGAAGAGTCAACTGTGGAAACAACGAGTTATACAGAAGGAAGTATCATTTCACAAACCAAGGCTGCTGGAACTGTAGTTGAAAGTGGTGATACACTTAAAGTGGTAGTTGCGATTGCCCCTGCAGTAAAAATATACACAGTTACATTTATAAGTGATAATACAACCTATAAAACAGTAGAAGTAGAAGAAAATACGACAGTTGGGCAGCCAACCACTCCAACCAAAGAAGGATATAAATTCTTAGGGTGGTATAATGATGGATCAAGTTATAATTTTTCAACCAAAGTTACAAGTAATATTACTTTAAACGCAAAATGGGAAGAAATAAAAAGTACAAACGATAAAGAGAATACTGGTAATAAAGAAAGTACTGATAAGGTATCTGAATAATATATGCAAGGGAAAATTATTAAACTTATAAGCAACGATTATACAGTAGCAACTCCTGAGCAAAAATATGTATGCAAATCTAGAGGAAAATTTAGAAATATGAATATTACTCCTCTAGTTGGTGATATTGTGCAATTCGATGAAATAAATCACTATATATTAGAGATTTTTCCGAGAAAAAATGAACTTATAAGACCACCAGTCAGTAATATCGATCAAGCGTTTATCATTACGAGTGTAAAACATCCAAACTTTTCATCTAATTTGTTAAATAAGTTAATTACAATTATTGAATATAACAATATTAAACCAATCATATGTTTTACAAAATTAGATTTGTTATCAAAAGAAGAAATGAATAAGATAGCAAATATTATGGGTTACTATAAATCGATTGGATATACAGTGTTTGAAAATACAGAAATTGATGCAATCCGTGCATCTTTTTCAAAAAAAGTTACAGTATTTACAGGTCAAAGTGGTGCAGGAAAATCCACCTTGCTAAATTCCATTGACTCTAGTCTACAAATTCAAACGAGTGAAATCTCCTATGCACTAGGTAGAGGAAAACATACTACTAGACACGTTGAATTATTAGAAATTGAAAACGGTTGGGTAGCAGATACACCAGGATTTTCCGCCTTATATTTTGATAACATGACGGCTTCTGACATTCGTGATAACTTTATTGAATTTAATGAGTATAGAGAATACTGTGAATACAAAGATTGTATGCATGATAAAGAAAATTATTGTGAGATAAAAAAACAGGTAGAGAATGGAACCATTCTCAAAAGTCGATACGAAGATTATCTTCAATTTATACATCAAAAAAAGGAGGAAAAACATTAATGAAATTATCAACATCAATCCTTGGAATAAAAGATGATATGAAAAAAATTAATCAAATAGAAGAAACTTCAACTGATTATCTCCATCTAGATATTATGGATGGCAACTTTGTTTCTAATAAAGTAGATATGTATCAGGCATACAATAAGAAATTAGATATCCATTTAATGGTAAAGGATATAAAAGCATATGTAGAAAGATATCATACTTTAAATCCAGAATATATAACATTTCACATAGAGGCGATAGACAACCCTAAAATAATGATAGATTATATTCATAGTTTTGGTTGTAAAGTAGGAATTTCACTATGTCCAGATACAGATGTCAATACGCTAATTCCTTGTTTACAATATGTTGACCTAGTTCTTATCATGAGTGTAGTACCTGGATCTGGAGGGCAAGCCTTTTTATCCAATTCTGTAGACAAAGTAAACGAACTATATAAACTACGAGAGGAAAATTCATATCATTATAAAATTGAAGTAGATGGAGGTTTGAATAGAGAAACCATCCCACTTGTAAGCAAAGCAGATGTATTGGTGGTAGGTAGTTTTATAACGAATAGTGATAATTATGAACAAAGAGTAGAAGAGATTCAAAGATTGATAAATTAAGAGACTATAATAGTCTTCTTTTTTTATTCATAAAATAGAAAAAAGACCATAAGATGATATAGGTGATGATATGGACAAGGTGAAAATTGGGATTCCAAGGAGTATGTATTATTATTACTATGGAAACCTTTGGCAACAATTTTTAAAAGCATTGGACTGTGAGGTAGTCGTAAGTCCTATTACAAATAAGCAAATAATGGAACTTGGAATGAAATATGCGAATGATGAAATGTGTGTATCAATGAAAAACTATATTGGACATGTTGCATATTTAAAAGATAAATGTGATTATATTTTAATACCAAGAATTGATAATTATGGTATTGATAATCAGACATGTACCAATTTTCTAGCAACCTATGATATTATTCATAATCTATTTCCAATTCAGATTCTGAGCTATAATATTGATGTAGCACATAAAGAAACCGAAGAAAGAGCGATGATTGAACTAGGGATGCGTTTAGGCTGTAGTAAACAATCTAGCAAAAGAATTTATGAAGAAGCAAAAGATATTATTGAGAACCAAAAAGAAAAGAATATTCAAAAGAATATGGCAAAGTTAAAAAGCAATCGCCTCAAGATTTTAGTGGTTGGACATCCATATAATATATATGATGCGTACATTGGGGATCCTATCATAAAGTATTTAAAAAAACAAGATGTTGAGATTATCTATAGTGATGAGTTCAATTCTTATATGACAAATAGGATTAGTAATTCATTATCTCATGAGCTTTATTTCAAGTATAGTAAAGAAAATATTGGTGCTATAGCACTTGTGCAAAATATAGTAGATGGAATTCTTTTTATTACTTCATTTCCTTGTGGACCAGATTCCCTTGCGAATGAACTTGTTATGCGAAAATTAAAAGTACCATATATAAATCTAATTGTGGATGATATGGATGGAAATGCAGGAATAGAAACCCGATTAGAAAGTTTTTTAGATATTTTAGAAAGGAAACGTATTCATGAGTAAACATGTTATTTCATTTCCGCAAATGGGGGACTATAGTGTTCCCATAGAATATTTATTATCACACATATTGGATGCCAATATCATGGTAGCACCAAAGATTACCAATACGACAATTGAACTTGGTAATAAATATAGTCCAGAATTTGTTTGTACACCTTTCAAATATACACTTGGGACCTTCATCGAGGCATTGGAAAATGGCGCAGATATATTAATTCAAGCTGGTGGGGGTTGTAGATATGGATATTATAGCGAATTACAAGAAAAAATATTAAAAGATTTGGGATATGAATTTACCTATATAAATCTAGTAAGTAAAGGAAAAACAGATGTAAAAAAGATATGCCATCAATTTCAAAAAATAGATCCTAACTTCCATCCTATAAAATCTTTATACTATGTTTGGATTACGAAACAAATGATTAAATACATGGATAGAATAGATGATTATATTCGAAAGAATATTGGATTTGAAGTAGAAAAGGGTTCTTTTGAAACTATAAAGAAGGAAATGTTAAATGAATATAAAACAGTAAAAAATCCGCTTCATTTGCGTATAAAGTACAATAAATATAGAAAAAAATTTAGAAAAATAAAAGTGAAAAAACCAGTAAATAGGATACGTGTAGGAGTGATAGGAGAACTCTATACAATTATGGAACCCTTTGCCAATTATAATTTAGAAAAATGTCTTGCTGAGTATGGGATAGAAGTTAAGAGATATACTAATGTACATTATCTGTTATTTGAAAAAAGTAAGGCAGTAAAAAAGTACCTGAAGTACGCAAAAGAATATATAACATACCGAATGGGTGCTGATGCGGCTGATAATATTGGAAGAACAAAATATTTATGTGAACATAAATATGATGGCATCATTCATATTAAATCTTCTTTCTGTACACCAGAGATAGGAGCGATGCCTATTATTAACAAAATATGTAAGGAATATGAAATTCCAGTGATTTTTTTCTCGTTTGATGCTACAACATCAGAAGTAGGCATCAAAACAAGAATAGAAGCTTTTTATGATATGATAGAAATGAGGAAAGAACGTGAAAAATTGTTATCTAGGAATTGATATTGGGTCTATATCTACCAAAGGAGTACTTATTGATGATGACAACCAAATTATTTCTTCCGAATATATATGGACAGAAGGGAATCCCTCCCTAGCAGTGACTAAATTACTAGAAATACTTAAACAAGGCATCGATGATACATATGTAGTGAAAGGCATTGGAACAACAGGAAGTGCACGAAAACTAATAGGGTTAATGGTTGATGCGAATATCGTCAAGAATGAAATTACAGCGCATGCAGTAGGGACACTGTCTTTATATCCCGAAGTGAAAACAATTTTAGAAATTGGGGGACAGGATTCTAAAATCATTATGATTGATAATGGAATTATTACAGATTATTCAATGAATACATTATGTTCTGCAGGAACAGGTTCCTTTCTATCAAGTCAAGCAAAACGTCTTGGGATTGATATTGAAGAATTTGGTGATATTGCACTTACTTCTAAAAATCCTGTAAAAATTGCTGCTCGTTGTACTGTGTTTGCAGAATCCGATTTAATTCATAAAGCACAGGTAGGATATAAAAAAGAGGATATTATAGCAGGTCTATGTAAAAGTATTGTTTTAAACTATTTAAATAATGTAGGAAAAGGGAAAAAAATCAAAGGACCAATTGTTTTTCAAGGTGGTGTAAGCAAAAATAAAGGTGTAGTCAAATACTTTAAGGAAATTTTAAAAGAAGATATTATAGTAGACGATAATAGCCATTTAATGGGAGCGCTAGGAATTGCGATTCTTGCCAAAAAGAACGCTACAGATAAATCTTATAGTTTAGATGTTAAGAACCTATCTTTTGAAACAAAAGGATTTGAATGCAATGCATGCCCTAACAATTGTGAGATTTTAAAAATTTATAAAGATGGAGAAATGGTAGATGCATGGGGAAGCCGTTGCGGAAGGGAATTCTCCAAATAAAATGTATAAGTGAATATAAAAAACAATAGATTGGAAGGATATCTTCTACTATTGTTTTTTTTTGACGAGATTGCAATATAGAAGGTGCCCAGAGTTGTTAAAAATTTTTTGCTAAATGCAAAAATTGAATTATTTCTCATTTACTTATTGTGCAAAATATGGTATATTTACCTAAATAGGATAGGAGAGTTCAAAATGAAAAAAAGGGGATTCACTTTAATAGAATTACTTGCAGTTATTGTAGTTTTAGCAATTATAGCTTTAATTGCAATACCAATAGTATTAAACACAATAGAAAAAGCGAGAAAAGGAGCAGCTTTAGATTCAGTATATGTATATATAGAAGAGGCTGAAAAAGTAATCGCTTTATCTCAAGTTAATGCAGATAAGGGAATAGAAATACCTGAATCGAATCAATTAACTATGGGGAATGATAGTGATGATCAGCAATTAGAGAAAATAAAGATTAAAGGAACTAGTCCTGCTTATGTGACTATAACCTTTGAAAATAAAAAAATTAAAACAGCAGGCTTTTGTATTAATGGGTATAATATTGATTATAAGAATCAAAAAGCAGATGTTTCTGCTACAGATTATTGCAAATTTGCAACAGTTAAAAGTTTAGTAGCTAGTGTATCCTCTCCCGTTTTATCAACAGGAGAAAAATTACAAATTGATTATACTATAGAGCCAAGTGATGTTAAACCTAGTTTTTCAAGTAGTAATGAGTCTATTATAACTGTGGATAATAATGGATTGATTACAGCCAAATCTGGTGGAGAGGCTATAGTAACGGTATCAGCAGGGTTAAAAAAAGTTAAATTAAGCATTAATGTAAGCAATGATAGTTTACTGGGATACTTAGAGCAAAATACACTAGAAAATGATACTATAAGTGATATAGCAGTTAATAAGCAAATTTATTCAGCTCATATATACAATTATACAGGAGACCAGGTATGGAGCGAGAATATGACATTTGGTAATGATGCCGATGTTGGAACAGAAACAACATCCGCACAAAATATGGTTATAGTAAAAGTTGATGGTAATTTAACAATTAATGAAAATGTAATCGTAACAGCATATAATACAGCATATGGTGGGCCTAAAGGAATGTTATTATATGTGACAGGGACTTTAACTAACAATGGAAAAATCAGCATGACTGCAAGAGGTGCGAAAGCTGCAGGTCAAGATGTATATTTGTGGCAAAATGCAGATAGGAACTATGAATATGTTCCTGCAAGTGGCGCTAGCGGGGCAACTTCAGATACAAATACAGTTGGTGTGGCGGGTTCCTCTGCAACAGGCCGTATGACAGGTGGCGGAGGAAAAGGAAGTTCTGCTTTCACAACTTTTGACGGTTATGCCTATGGTGGAGGAAGTTCTGGTACTTCGTATTCAGGAGGATCTGGTGGAGGCGGAAATTATGGGAATGCAATGTCCGTATCTGGAACAAAAGCAAAATCCAATGGAGGTGCTGGAGGATCTGGGGCCCAGTCAGGTACACAAGGTTCTTCAGGAGCTGGTAACCCCGCCGGAAATAGTACCCTAAAAAATGGATTGGGAGAAAATGGTACAGGTGGATTATTAATTATATACGCAGAAAGTATTAACAATAATGGTACAATTGAATCAAAAGGTTCAGCTGGAGGTAAAGTTGCATCTACGTATTACGGTGCCGGAGGAGGATCTGGTGGAGGAAGTATTAACATTTTCTATAAAAATTCCTATACTTCTAACGGAATCATTGATTTTACAGGCGGTGCTGGCGGTGCTAAAGTAGCCTCTTCGTCTGTTGGACCTGGTGGTGCTGGTGGAAATGGAAGCGCTACAATAGGTTCAATTGCTACGGGAACATTTGTACAAAATTAAATATATCAAAATGACTATTCATTTTAGACTGCTGACAAATGGTAACAAAAAACTATTTGTCTTTTTCTTTGTAAAGATAATGAAAGTATATTTTTATACATAACCAATAAATCATTCTTATAATATTTTTCTAAAAGAAAAGACTATTACACGTATTTGGTAACAGTCTAGAATAGCAAATATGATTATTTTTTTCGTAAGAAAAAGAATTAACGATGAAGAGTATGAATCTTTTGGAGAGCCTCTTTAGCAATCTCTACCTCTCCTTCAATTTCTTTTTGTACCTTTTGTTGAACATACATAAGATATGAATTAGATATCGAATTATAGTTTTCTAGTGTGATAGACTTTATGTCATTATATAGACGATTAGAAAGTCCATTAAGCCCTTCATCTGTTCGTTGAATATCTATAGTATTATCAAGTTTACATGTATCAAAAGAAGAACAATCACTGGCAATTTCACCAATAATGAAATCGGCAAGTCTTTTATGACCAACTTCATTAATATGAAAACTTGAATTTCCCATATAAATAGGTGCTAGTTCAGCTGTAGAGATATAGTGTGCACCATATTCCTCACATATCTTTTGTAGCTGATTGTTATATTCATCAATAATCTCTACGATAAATGACTCATCCATAACAGAATTTGGAACATATATAGAAAGAGCATAAATTTGGCTTTCTGGGTTTAGTGTATAGATATTTTTAAAATTGTTAGAGATTTGATTCATGATTCTTTTTAAGGTATCTGAATCATTTGCCTTACAGACACTATATAAATAAGATTCATTGATAGTGCCATCATCACTATATTTAGAAATAGAAAGGGGATTGTTATTTAGCTCCCTCATTAGGTCATTCGCACCACTTGAATATAAAATGATTGGATTTTGGCTCTCTTGTAACACTGTAGAAATATAAATATCTTCATCCCCATCTTTTACAGAATCAGCAAGTAGTGAACCAACAAACCCAAAATCAATGGGGGAGTGGATATCTGTGGAAACTTTGCTAAGGGCAGATTGGGCACCCAATTCATTTAAGATTTTAATCTCTTTATAGCTTAAATTTTCGTATAACATTTTATCAATATGGTTTGTTTTATTAAATTTTAAAGAAGAGGCATTGATAAATTGCACAGATGCACCTTCTTTTTCTAATGTTTCAGCAATATATTCTGGAAAACTTGGAAGCCAAAAACATGGATTCAAATTCAATCCTTGAGAATCATTTAAACATAAAATAGTAATGGGCGAATCATTGTATTGTGATACAATCTCACTTACCTCATCATTATCAAATTGTATTTGTCCTAAAGATATATCAACACAAGCAATATATGTAGTTGCAGCTACTATAGCTACAGTTATAGTCCCTATAAATGCATTTCGCACAATTTTAAGAGTCTTTTTGGTACATTTTTTTACTGCCTCATAATTGATTTGTATATTTTTCATTGTATTTGCTCCTTAATCTATATCAAATATTATACAGAAAATTTATTAAAAATCAATTGTTCAAATATGTACAATATGATAAAATGAAAATAGAGTGGAGAGTATGTTTTATGATTCAGAGGTATATTAACACAATATCACCAATAATAAATAGTAAATTGTTTAAATATATACTATTTGGCTTATATCTCATTTTAACTTTCATTTTAGTTATAAATCATGAAATATGGACAGATGAAGCACAAGCATGGGAAATTGCAAGAAATTTGTCAATTCCAGAAATTATTAACCAAATGAAATACGAAGGACATCCTTGTCTTTGGCATCTAATGTTAGCAGTTCCTGCAAAGTTAGGATTGCCAGTTATCACAATGAATTTAATTAGTTGGGTACTTGTTAGTATAACTTGTTATATCATACTTTTTTATGCAAAGTGGAATATGCTTGTAAAAGTAGCAGTCATATTGAATCCAACATTTGTTTATTTTTTACCAGTTATAGCGCGAAGTTACTGTTTAATTCCTATATTATTGTGCCTATTTTCTATATATTATCCAAAGAGACATAAGAACCCAATTATATATACAAATATTTTGTGTTTGCTAGCACACACCCATATAATTATGTGTGGTCTGGTAGGAATTGCCTCTTTTATGTTTCTAATAGAATGTATTCAAAGGTGGAAAACATTAAATAAAAAGACATTTGTAATGGTAGTAATAATATTTATTTTGTATTTTCTATTTTTGTGTATCCAAATTATTCCTTCTTTTAATGAATGTAACATTATTGAATCATATCAGGAAGTGGAAAAGCTAAAGACAGTTTTCGTTGGCTTTGGAGAATATTTTTTCCCACGTAGACTTGTTAATGAATTTCCATATGTTATGGCAATCATTTTTTTAATCTCTGTTATATTCATATTTTTCTACAAAAAGAGATTATCATTAATTCTTTGTATAACATTATGTATTTTTACTATAATTCATTTATACTGGCCATTTACAATGTACGAAAGAACATGTATATTGTTTGTGATAATCACCATTTTAAACTTTTATAATAAAGATTGGAAGATTCAAACTCTTATCTTTATACTAGCAGTTTCTAGTTTGATAAATAAATCCTATTATATTCCATTTGATATAAGAGAGCCCTTTTCAGATTCTAAAGGAATTGCTGATTATATTAATAACAATATAGAAGATAATAGTTTATTAATTTTTCTAAATTCAGATAGACATGTAGGTGTAGTTCCATACATTCAAAGTAATAAAGATATTGATTATTACAATATGAAATTACAGGCTTATCAAACGTATATTACTTGGATAGATTTGCCATGGTTAGAATATGGTAATACTTTAGAAGAAATAGAATCCTTTAAATCCCAATACGAAAATATATACATACTGATTGCAACAGACAGTGGAACATCTCCCCTGGATTGTGAACCGATTATAGATGAATTTATAAAAAATGATATTGTTACGTTAGAATATGTTACAAAACAACAAAATAAATTGTTATTAGAATATTTTTCTCTTTATAAATTCAATACAGATATTGAAATGAATCATCTCTAAATTTTCTATATTTAAATTGTACAAAATACAGATTTAAAATTTCTGTTAAGAGAATTTTAAAAATCTGTATTTTTTAG
>CAJTZW010000001.1 GCA_910584305.1 uncultured Bacilli bacterium | reverse complement strand
ACTACTAATATATCAAATGACAATCCCCTTGTCAACATCTTTTTTCATCTTTTTTTCTTTTTTGACGAAATTTGTCAACAAACGGTCCCAACATAAAAATGAAATGTAAATTTCATACCTCATGTCTTCTCTATAATATATTATAGTTTTACGAAAATATGACTACATTTCATTTTTTTGTTTTAAAATTTCATACAACTCATTATAACGTAAATTCTCATCTGCACTGAAAATTTTAGAATGGCTTTTATATAATTTAATTAACTCATCTAAACCATTTTTAATGGCTAAATCCAGTTCAGGAGGGTAATTCATCAATCTCTTATGATATTTATACTCAAGTTTATCCAATATTTTATAATCACCCGTCGGAAAAATACGAAGGTCTAAATCATAATCGATATATTTAATAGTGCCTTCCTCTATAATATAAGGTGTAGCAATATTGCAATAATATGAAACGCCATTGCTTTTTAATTGTGCAATCACATTAAACCATTTATCCTTAAAATAATACATAACAGCTGGTTCTTTCGTTTTCCAAACACTACCCTCTGCTTCCGTTACTAGTGTCCGCTTATTACCACACACTATATAATCTTTTTTTATATCCAATACAACAGCCTCATCCCAACAACGATGAATATGTTTATTATGCTTATAGCATTGAATTTGTAAATTATCACCAATACAAATTTTATCCATATGCCACCTTCTCTCAAATACCATTATAACTTTTTTTGTCAAAAAAAGATAGATGGAAATAAAGATATTCTATTCTGCTAGATAATTTAATGCGGTCTGTAATTGATTATCCGTTTGTTCACTAGGTTGGGTTTGATAAGAATCATCTAAAGAAACAATAATATCTGGAGTAACTCCAACTTCATGAATCCACACCCCATTTGGAGACAGCCACTTCTTTGTTGTAAACTTATATTCTGTATCACCTGTAGCAACCAATTCTTGTACTGTGCCCTTCCCATAACTAACCTCCCCAATCACAGTTGCCCCATACTGTTCCTGTAAGCAAATGCTTAAAAGTTCTGATGCAGAGGCAGAATTCCTATTTTGTAATATAACCATTGGATATTCTTTTGTAACTTTTCCCTTGGAATAAAATTTCTTAGTTTCGGTTTTTGTTTGTGTTTGATAAATCACATTCTTGCTATCTAAAAAATTTGATAAAATATCAATTGCCGTTGTTAAATGTCCTCCAGAATTATCACGCACATCAATAATTAAACCGTCTATTTTCTCGTTTTCTAAGGACAATAAGGCTTCTGTAAACTGAGATGTTGTTGCATTCGCAAAAATATCAATATAAATATAACCTATTTTCTTCCCATTCTTTTCAAATGTCTTGCTCTCAATAGAAGGGATTATCACATTACTTCTCTGCAAAGTAACCGAAATTGCTTCACCGTTTCTTAACACTTCAAATTGAAAAGACTCTGCCTTAGAATTTTGAATATAACTAGTCACCTCAGAAGAACTTTTATCAGAATAATCAATACCATCAATAGATACAATGACATCTCCCGCCTGCAACCCCGCATTGGATGCAGAAGAATTATCAAAAACATTTAAAATAACAATTGCATTCCCTGTGCGATATATCTCAATTCCAACACCTTCATAATTGCCATCTAATTGTGCATCAAACGTGTCAGAGGTAATAACTGTAGAATAGTCATCACCTAGCGAGGCTAACATGCCATTTAAAGCGCCCTGCATTAAAGTTTCAGAATCTACTTCACCATAATAATTTTGTACAATATATTCATAATTTTTCAAAAATTCAGAAACATACTCATTCTCTGAAAAATTTGCTACTAAAGTGTGGTCCACATGATTCCCTAAAAAGAACCCCATTGCAACTCCTACAACACAAGTAATAATTATTAAAGCAACAACTTCTGCCGTATGAAATACTACTTTTTCATCCTTCTTATTCATTATTAACCTCCCATTATCCCTACTATATCACAAGAAAAATTCACTGTCTATTCGATTTAAAAAGAATTAGAATTTTTTAAATTTAGTTTACAAAAAAGAGTCAAATTGCTCGACTCCCTATACTGATAACAACGATTTTAAATGTTCATCTATACTATCACTTGTTTCATATACTGCTTCAATACTACCATCTGAAATTCTCAAAAGCGTAGTATCTTGAAATTGCAACTGATCAGCTTCAAAATGATTTTTATCAGCCTTATAAGATTGGTTTAAAGCATCATTTAAATCCACTGAATAAATACGTAAATGATTATCTACTCGAGAATAAGCAGATATATATGTTTCAAATAAAGGCAAATATACATCACTAGGATTTTTCACTAGAACATAATATGAACCTTCTTTTCTTAAAATGTCAGAGGCCAAAATATCTGTATATGAAATTTGAGAAATAGTTTCATCTTTTACATATTTTAAAGACTGATTTTTTTTCGTTACAATCACTGTTATAATATAAAAAACACAAATAATTCCTACAATAGTAATTAAAATTGTAGATAATTTTCTAAGTTCATCAGTCGCAGATTCCTGTATTACATCCGTTTTTACCTTATTCACTTTACTACTATCTTTCTTTTTCATTATATCACCTATTTGTCATTATATCATAAATAAAAGAAAATAGATACACAAATCTATTTTCCTACTGGCATAGAACTAATTGAATTCACAATTTCTAATAATTCTGAACTTTCTAACACATCTGATACTGCATAATACTCTACTCCATTACTAATCCAATTCACAGTATTATCTGTCATAACACCAAGCGTATCTCCAGTCCATTCAATTTCGCCATACACTGGAACTGTTGTGGAGGTGTTATCTACATCCACGGTTTCTTGGATAATCATAAATGGACTATCGCCAGAGAACGTCAAGATAACTCTTTCCCCCTCTTCTAACGAAACGACATCCTCACTTGTCAAATACGTATTCTCAGGCATATACATTGGATAAATAATATCATCAATTTCAGATAAAGTTTTCTCTGTATCCGAGCTAACACCCATATTCGCATCTAAATTAAAATAATCAGAATCATAACTTGCTTTATAATCGATATCACTATAAGTCATTCGAATTTTCACATTTTCATCATTGTTTAACACTTCAACTTTTTTCAAATTTCCTTTTTTATCAAAATAAATTTTTTGATTTACTAACTTTTTATTATTAGAATAATTTACCAAAGTAGTAACAATTGTATCCGTTTCCGTAATATCCACTGTCTTAGAATCATCGTTATCCATATCTTTTACCAACGTTTGTAACAAATAGCTTTGTGAGTTATTATATGGCCATTCGCTTTGAAATTTAAAACTTTTATTCAAAGAAGGCGTTAACACATATACTCCTGTTTCATTTTTTAAAATAATTTGCTCATGATTATTTGTTTTATTTTTTAAACTAACTCTAAAATAATCATCATCTTTATATGCAACTTCTACTGCATATAAATAACTTTCTTCATTATTCACAATCTCAAGTTCACCAGTAATGTGATATGCCTTAGATTTTTCTACAGTTTTTTTAAAAGAAGCAATTACATCATTATTTTTGGATCCAAAACATCCAGTCAGAAAACAGCTGCTTACCAAAAGCAAGCAAACAAGCATTATTTTTTTCATATATTCACCCCAAATTTTAATTTCATCTAATTATATGGATGAATTTGTAAAAATATGTATCTATTATGTATAAAAACAAAAATATAGTAAAAGATAAAAATATAAATATATAGAAAGGATGGCATTTATGGAAACCTTACAAAAAACAGCATTGGTATTCACCATTATTGGGGCCATTGTTTGGGGAATTATTGGATTATTTGATATTAATATCATTGACACAATCTTCAAAGATATGTATATCATTGCTAGAATCATATATATTATTGTAGGAATTTGTGGAATTATTAATATAGGATTATTATTTAATCACATTGAAAAATAATAACATAAGAAAAAGCAACGCCAACAAGTGCATTGCTTTTTTTCTTTTATTTCTCTACAATTTGAATTTTAACCCTTTTTGTCCTTGATGCATACTGCACACGAACATCACTACCTTCTACTTGTACATCCACTTCGTATGTACCCACTGTATATCCACTCAAATCAATATAAGCAGTAACGTCATCTGTAGTAATTGTATCTACAACCGAGGCAACGCCTTTTAACGTAACAGATACAAAGGATGAATTAGCATCCAATGCTTGCACTTTAAGATTATCTGCTAAGTTTCGTGGCTCAACTCCAATATTATCAAGTGTCCTATTTGAAACTGAATCCAAAGTAACATTTACTGTAACATTACTTACTGACATAGAACGAACACCAACAGGTTTTGGAAGTTCAAGTTTATATTCCATATTTTCCTTTAAATCGCTAACATCAATTTCAACTGGTATATATTTTAAATCAGCCAAAACGCTTTCATCTCCATAAACTGTAACCATGGTTTCATTCGCATTTATAGAACCAATAGCCAACCCAAAGCTAACCTCACCAGTTGGTACAACCCTAATAGGGAGTTCTTTGCTTGGAGAAGCCAGTTGAACATCTACATCTATTTTAGAAGGAACCATTTCAACATCAACCACTCTCCCCTCATTATCATAAGCCACTAAAGGAACATCCTTTAATGTGACTGTTCCAACTTGCTGTGATACCAGATTGTTAATATCTACTAAAGCCTTTACAGAAGCAACATCCTTTAATTGATGCTCTGCTCCCTTGATAACAACCTTATCTGTACTATAATTAACATTATCAATAACCAACGTAGAATCTAAACTATCCTGATGTAATATATCATAAGAAAGTGTTCTTGTCTCTGACACCTTTTGATAAATAATTACTGTTGCAGTCGACGGATTTACCATATAATCAATATTACCAACATTTTGATTATACTCAATATTCACCTTATGAGTACCAGGCTTTAGCCCATTAAGATCAACAGTCACATCATGAGACGATGACTGTTTAGCAATATATAAATCAGTTTTACTACCTATCAATGTAATATCAACAGTTTCAGGAAGTCCTTCCACAACATAGGCTTCTTCATTGTAAACTGCCATTACTGGTTGGTTTTTTAAAACTTCAGCTGCGTTATCAGTAAAAACAATAATTTTTTGATCAATTACTATAAATATAATAACTGCTAAAAACAAAGAAACAAAAAGTAATGTATTATTACGTGATAATAGATTTTCAAATTTTCTACTATTCGCATCAAATTTAGAAGTAATTAGAAGAACCAGTTTTGTAATTGGAACAACGATTCTTTTATCAATAAAAGTAATTATTTTCTTGAAAAAATTTCTAATCGATTTCAGAATTTTCATCTAATACTTCCTCCTCTTCTTCATCTTCTTCTAATAACATGGATTTCTTGGGGCGCAACTCCTCTAGTAAAATAAGTTTTACCTCATCTAATGTCAAATTGTAATTTAATTCTCCATTCATTGCAATAGAAAGTCGTCCTGTCTCTTCTGACACTATTAGTGCAATACAATCCCCAGTCTCCGAAATACCAAGTGCTGCCCTATGGCGAGTTCCCAAACGCTTACTAATCTTTAAATTATCACTTGTTGGGAATACTGCTCCAGCACTCGTAATTTTATCTCCCTGTATAATAACTCCACCATCATGTAATGGATTGTTTGGGAAGAAAATTGAAATTAATAAATCAGAAGAAATATCTGCATATATTTTTTTAGACTTTTCTATGTACTCACCCAAACTATTATCACGTTCAATTACCATTAAAGCTCCAATACGAGATTTCTTTAAATATTCCATCGCCCCTGTAATCTCATAAACCAATTTTTCTCGTTCATCCACAGTAAGTACCTTGTGTCGCCCCAACAATTGACTTCTTCCTAAATGCTCAAGCACATTTCGAATTTCTGGTTGAAAAATCACAATCAAAGCCAGAGGTCCCCATGTAAGTACATAATCAAGCAAATACCCTATCGTAACTAAATCGAAAAAATCACTGATTATTTTAACAAAAACAATAATTAAGATCCCCTTAAACAAAAGAACCATTTTAACATTTTTTCTTAGATTCCTTAATATAAAATAAAGTGCATACCATACAAGCAATACATCAATTAATTTTGTAAATAATACCGTTATATTATCAAAAGTCATATTATGTCTACCTCCATTTATTCATAATTAAGATTATAACACATACAAGCTATAATTTAAACTAATTTCAAAAAAGTTCAGAACAAAATTCAAAATAAATTTTGAGTCATTTAGGTTCATACCTAAACATTTCTACTTCTTCGCCTTTGTTTCCTACCTGCTCCACAGACCTAAACTCCGATAGTCGCTACCGTACTTATTCTTTTTCTTATTTTTTATTTGTTCTTTATACTAATTCTTTCATATAATGTTTGTGTCAATCGTTTTTCAAAAATTTGAGTATGACTTTTCTATTATACAAAAAAAGATGTTAAAATTTCCAAACATCCTCATCTGTATCTGCATTCAAATCTTCTAAATTAGGTAGTTCTATATCATCATGGTTCTTAGAATCCTCAATATCATTAGGAGATATTCCCCATTCACTTTCAGCATCCTCCGAAGCAATCGATGAACTGATTTCACTCAAATCTTTTGTCTCATTATCCACAGCCTCCTCAGTAGATTCCTCTGCTTCTAAATATGCTTTTTCTAAATCATTCATAGATTCATCACTAGGAACCTCTGTTTCATTTAAATATAATGTATTTTGATTAGAAACATTAGTAGTAGAGGTAGTTTTTTCTTCTGCAGAATCATTACTCTCTTCGTATGAATTTTCTAACAACTCATTTGACTTCTCTTCAGATACAGGGTCTGAAACTGTAGCAAGATCTTGCTTCTCCTCATTCATGTCAGGAGACTTTACTTCATTTGTAGAAACAGGATTTTTAACAGAATCTTCTTTTACCTTCACAAGCTGATTTTCCCTACTAAAAGCCCTTTTTGCAAGTCCCGCCTTATCCGCAATAAATCCAATCAATATAAATAATAGTGCTAAGCCTCCAACAATATACCAAATATAATCAGCAATAGTAAAATTTACCATTATGAATCCTCCTATCTTACTTTTATATCATACCATTAATTTACAAATAATACAATATTATTTTTCTAAATAATCTGCCCCCTTAAATGGCTCTTCGAATAACAAACCAGGATAATTCTGTTGCCTTAAAACCTCAAACACTACAACAGCAACAGAGTTTGATAAATTAAGTGCACGAATATGATTATTCATTGGAATGCGAAGGCAATGAGTCAAATCATTCTTCAAAATATTCTTTGGAATACCTGTACTCTCCTTGCCAAATACCAAATAAATATCTTCATTCACATTACGAAAATCGGGAGATGTGTGTGGTTTTCTACCATACCGTGTCAGATAATAAAATACACCTTTATTCTTGCTTAAAAAATCATCATAATTTTCATACACAGTATAATCACAGTATTCTAAATAATTGACTGCAGAGCGTTTTATATATTTATCCTCTAAAGAAAAACCTAGTGGCTTAATTAAATGTAATTTAACCCCAGTTCCAGCACAAGTCCTCATAATATTTCCAGTATTACCAGGAATTTCTGGTTCATAAAGAACAACGTGAATCATTGAACCACCACGTGCATATTCACAAATGGTTCTACCACATTCATAGTAGCATCACCAGAATTAATGCATAACACATCAATCACCTTACGATTTTCCACAGCCAAAAAACTAGCGCTACTATTTGGACAAGCCTTCTCTTTCAATATGTCAGAGGCGAAAAACTTATCTACAAATTCTTCATACATATCACTTGAAAAATTGCTACTATCTAAATATGCAAATTCTTTCTCTAGTTCTAGTTCTAAAATATATTGTTTTAATTCCTCCTCAAAGGAGTCTAATGTAGCATCAGAACTAGGTGACATATAAATGAGAGTATCATGTTTTTC
Source organism: uncultured Bacilli bacterium (assembly GCA_910584305.1). GTDB lineage: Bacteria > Bacillota_I > Bacilli_A > RF39 > UBA660 > CAKPTA01. The sequence continues at coordinate 147,208 of CAJTZW010000001.1, read as the reverse complement.
TACCAGAAAATTAGATAACTCATCATACTTAACATTGAAAAGAAACCCCATAGCATCTTGACTTTGCCTGTCATACTGAATCTTCTGTCGATAATAATTTGACAAAACAAAGACAACGAAAACTGTAATGACAAATAAGATTACTACTTTTATATAACCAAATATCGAAATCGATTTCATAATATCACCATCCCATCTTACTTTTATTGTACCATAAATTTAATAAATATCATTGCTATTTTGAATTTGATCAATCGTAACAACTGGAAGAACTACTCCCTCCTCTTCACAAAACTGTTCAAACTTTTCACGGAATAAAGCAAGTTCTTTCACTATACTATCTGGGTAAATCCTTTTACTTGTTTTAATCGCTTCGTATACATCTAAAATATCTACCTGTTCTTTATTCGCAAATAAAGCATGAGAAAAAGAAGCCGTTAACACAGAAAAAGCAATATCAGGATACATAGCAGAAAGACCATATACCCTTTTAAACTCAGAAGTTGCATCTACAATAGATCCAATTAGCATCTCAGATACATACGAATTATACTTAAAACGAATCCCTGTCTGTTTCTCAATCTTTGGCAGTGAACCCATCAATATTTTAACCGTAGTTTCTGCACTCGGTTCTAATACATCAATTTTTTCAAATCGGCGTAAAAAAGCTCGATCACGTATAATATATGTATCATATTCAATAGTTGTAGTAGCACCAATTACTTTTACTTCCCCACGGTCTAATGCAGGTTTCAGAATATTGGCTAAATCCATTGGCCCATCTTCCCTACCACCAATTAAAGTATGAATTTCATCAATAAAGACAATTACTTTTTCCATCTGCTTTAACTCATTAACCAGTACCTGAATCGCTAATTCTTCACGGCCATTTACTAGGAAATTTCCTGTAAGAGAAGTTGAAGCAATTTTAATAATTCGATATCCTTGTAATACATTAGGAACATCTCCCTTTTGAATAAGATAAGCAAGTCCCTCTACAATTGCTGTTTTTCCAATCCCAGGCTTTCCAATCAATAATCCAGATTTTTCGGGCGTAAGCAATACAATAATCAAACGTTTAATCTCTTCTTCACGTGCAATTGCTGGATTAGTAACATATACCTTTTTTGTTAAATCTTCACCATATAAATCAATAAATCGAGTAATCGAATCATCCATCTCTAATGTTTCAATTTTATCATCCATAGCCATCACCTATTTTATATATCCACTTTCCTTGAATTTTTCTAATGCAGCAGTATATGTCATTTCTCCTTGAATTTTAGGACTTGTCTGCACAATTCCGTCCTTTACAAAAACAACTGTAGGAGTCCCCTGCAACTTTGTCTTATTCTGTAAAACAGCATATTCTTTCTCAGTTAATGTGGAAACATCAATATATTTAATATGTAATTGATAATTTGTAATAATCTGTTCTAATGTAGGTTTAAAGTTTAAACAATGACTACAAGTCGCAGACCCCATATAAAGAATAAAGTCCTGTTCATCTTCAATTAATTGTGAATATTCACTATAATCAATTTCATCATAAGTAGTAAGCTTATTCCCACATCCTGATACAAAAATCATTATCACACAACTTAATATAATTGCAAAACGTTTCATAATCTACCTCCATATCCTCTTAACATTATATACTAGAAATCACTAAAAAAAAAGATTTTTCCAAAACCTTTTTATTTATAAGTAACCATTTGATCAGGGACAACATAGATTGTTTGATTTTGAGATAAAAAAGAATCCCAATTATTTTTATAAGCATTATATAATGATTGAATTGTATCAGTATCTTTTGTCACATAAACCTCATTACTATTTCTTGGAATCAATAATTGCTGATTTGGATAAATGTAATCATTTTCATCCAATCCATTAATTCGAAGTAAAGTTTCATAAGGTACCCCATATTGTCTTGCAATCGCATATGCATTATCCCCTTTTTGAACAATATAAGTCATATACAAATCCGAATCATGTTTCATCATCTGGTTTGGTACTAAAATATAGCCACCTGCATAAATATCTCCCAATCCATTAATTTCACGAAGTTTTTCTATACTCGTTCCAAACTTATGAGCAATCTTCTCTAATGTATCTGACGATTCAACTTTATATATTTGATACACGCATTACCACCTCAATATACTATATGAAAAAAGAACCCAAAAGTTCTCATTTTCTATATATCCAAAAATCCAAATTTTGATTATAAAAGAATTCAGAATAGGTAGCAATATCTATAACCCCATATTTTGGATGATAATAAGATAAAGTATCATTCTCTATATAATACACATAATCATCAACATACTGTACTCTATCTATAGAAGTAAGATGAAATCCAAAAGAGTACAAAGAAGGATTTTCTGCAAATGACACATACACATCATACCCATTATCTACTTTTAAATAGGAATAATAAATTCCATTATATAAATCCACAAAGTCATATACATCTGACTCCAATCTATAAGGATACATATATAAATCTTGATTTAAAGCATCATAAATACTTCGGGCTTCATACTCTCCATTCTGATAATACTGTATTCCCATATTCGTATTTCCACTAATAGAAATTGCCTTATTAGATACATCTATCTTATATTGTCTTCGATTACTTCGATCAATGATATACATAAAATTTCCTATAGCTCCCTGTATATAAGAATCCATAGAAATTGCTGGATTACTAGTAATAGAAAAACGTTTACCACTCTCTACATCAATCAATATAAACTTATGAAAAGTATAAGACTCATTATAATCTGCAACTACATAATACTTAGATATCAACCCTTGAATGGATTGTGTATAAACATCTTGATTAAATAAATTCAAAGTAGTAATAATATTCTTATTTTTAGAATCAATGACATAAAGTCCTTTGTAAGAAGGAACAACTAATATATGGGATGAAACGAGATTACCATTTTGAATCTGCATCCCATTTCTTGTCAAGGTAGAGGCAACAGAAAAGTTTACTTGATATCCATAGACTTCCATAGAATCCGCAAAAGAATCTAATTCAAGGCTTTGACCTTTTAAATCTCTATAATGATATAGCATCGAATCTTCATAACACAAAATATCTGTTTCTATTTTCCTATTAGAGAAAACAGGTAATATACAGCTATATTGATCGTTTTGAAAGGAATAGATATTCTCTATAATATAACTTTTCTTTCTAAAAACATCCCCTATAAGAAAGCTAAAAGTATCACCCTCTAAAGTAACTTCAAAATAATAGTGATTCAGTTGATTGGATTGTTTTCTCACATACCACTCATTGACTTCAAATAGATTTCCGTCAGTTTGAATAGTATAATTCACTGCTTTACCTTTATAAAAAAAATTGAATAACAATCGACATAGAATAAATAAAATAGATAAACTTATAAATACATTGATATACTTCCTCATAGCAAATCATCTACTTTCCTTAATAACATACAAATAAAGAGCAGACAAAAAGGCATTTGGAAAAATCAAAATGAAATTAGAAATATCCTTAATATTAAAACTTTCTAACAAATAATGATACAAATAGGCAATCATTAAATCATCATGAAACAAACGTTTAATTTTAGAGCTATGGCGTTTAGAATGAATCTCCGCAAAAGACTGTTTAGAGAAATCATCTAATCGTTCAAACAAAACATTATGATATTTATCCATGGAATAAATTACAGATTCATCAACATTAAAAATAGTCCCTACTCTCTCAACAATTTCATTGAATCTCTTAAAAAATTTGTCATTTCCAATTTCCCGAAACGTTCTATTATAAATAGACAAATGAATGACCTTAGAAACAAAACTCTTCGTTTGAGAATTTAAGAGTGAATGAAAAAATTCAATATAAGCATCTTTATACTTATCATAATTTGCCTGTAAAACTCCCTTCTTAAATGTAAATACGTTTCCCTCTAACCTATGATAAGCTTTCATAGTGTCATTATATCCAAGACGAATTGCCTTCCTAGCAGACATCTTATCAAAAACCAAAAAAGAACCTGTACTAGACTTTGGAGAAATAACCTGAATTGGAATATTCTTATTCTTTACACGACGTTTAATTCCTACTGCATTCAAATCAACAGCAATTACCTCTGTAGCCCCCATAGATATAGCTAAATTAATTGGCAAATTATCATAGAGTCCACCATCCACATATTGATTATCATCAATCTTCTTTTTTGGAAATGCTGGGAAACAAGAAGCAGAAGCGATTAAATAATCTGTAAATTTATTAGGTGGAATCTCTTTTTTTGTAAGTTCTACTGGCTGAAGAAAAGGATACTTCACAGTAATGATGCCTAAATCAATAGGAGATTTATAAATTTTTTTAATATTTATATATTTATTCACTGTCTTTTCTAAATTTTGAACACCCATTCCGCCATCCAATAGGATTTTTTTAGCATGCTTAACAAAATCCTTGTTGGACTGAATATTCACAGTAGAATCATATACCATGGAAGAATCTAAATTAAACCATAATAACATCGCTTTTAAATAATCCTTCTGTGTCATAAATGCTGCATTTAAAGCACCAACAGAAGTTCCTGTGACAATATCATACGAGATATTAAGTTTTCTAAGAGCCTTCCACACACCAATTTCATAAGCGCCCTTAGAGCCACCACCAGATAAAACCACCGCACGCATAAAGCTCACCTCTATATTTATATTATAACGAAATAAAGCAATTTACAATCAAATAATTTAAAAATCTACACATATTTAGGTAATTTGTTCACACCATCCTAGGAAAAACGAATATGTTATAGTGAATATAAAAGAAGGGGTGGATTATATGTGTAACAATAATAATGATTGCAAATGTATCTCTGAAATATTAACAGTAATATGTATCCTTCAACAAAACGCAGTTTGTAATGATAGTTGCCTAGAAACTTGTGACAGAGGATTTTTAGGAAATACAGCAACTAGCTTCGCTTTCAATACACGTCCAATCATGTTATATACTTGTTCAGGAAATGGAACTCCATGGAGTATGCCTACAACTAGAGAAAATGTAACTTGTGGAGACGAAGGCGTTGTATGTTCTAATGTATTTAGAATTGAAAAAATCGATGGATGCTGTGCAACATTTAGAGTATTGGCAGACAATCCAGATACAGCAACATCTGCTACTATTCCATATGTAGCAACAAATTCATTCTTCACAATGAATTTAAATTGTGTATGTAGTCTTAGATGTCTAAACGATACTTTTGTTGATTGTATCTAAAAAAGCGAGAAATCCTCGTTTTTTTATTGACTAAAATCGATATCGATAATATCTGTGATTGGTATAAGTTCATTATCAATAGTAATTAAATGTGTAGAATTTTTACCAATCACTCTTTTAGATATTATACCATCCTTTGTTGTAATATCCACATCAGCTTTATACACATACCTAGGAGAAGCAAAAATAGAATTAATCTTTTGATTTACATTTTCCCCACTAACTTGAAATGAACGCTCTATAGTTCGCTCGGAAATATCACTTGAAGAAGACTCAGATACATTAGAAGTTGCAGAATAAAATAAATTTTTATTATTATCCAAAGATTTATCAATTTTATTTGCAAATACCTTTGGTAACTTTTTCTCCATAATCTCACCTCAACATATTGTATGCAAAAGAAAGTCAAGTATTCAAATGAGATGATACCTTATATCCAAAAATAAACAAAATAATCCCTAAAGAAATGCTAGATACACGAAATTCAAAGGAAAACAAATCTATGCATAAAAGTAATATTGAAGAAAATGCAAAACCAAATATGCATAAATAGGTTTGCTTCTTATAAAATCGTAGTGCGTATCCCATTAACTTAGATACAATCACTACACCTAGTACAAGCCCACTTACAAATAAGAGCAACGGAAAAATCATTGAAATAATAGAATGAAAACTAGTAAGTGAAGCAAATAGCCCCAAGATAAATGGATAACACCCCAATAAAAGAAAAATTGCAGTTCCACTAATTCCAGGAATAACCATAGTAGCAGCATCTATAAAGCCAAATAAAATTACAAGTATATTATGAGATACACTATTTTGATAAACAAAATCAGAGGTGCTTCGAAAACTAGATACGATAAAAAGAAAAAGAGCAATTGTTACAATAATAAGAATATCATACCTCGTATGAATATGAGTCTCCCTCATCAACTGAGGAAATGTCCCAACAATAAACCCAATAAACAATATAATTGTAAAAAAAGAATACTTTGCTAGAAAGAATGCAACAATATTGCTGCATAAGACAATAGAAAATAAGATACCTATACCGACATTACCTAAAAACCATAAATTATACTTTACATTTCGAAATGGATGACTAACTGCCTCTATCCCTATGTGATAAATACCTAAACTAACTGCAAGCAAACTTCCACTAACACCAGGGATAATCTTTGCAAGGCCAATCAGCATTCCCTTCAGAATCAATTTAAAATCAAGCATAGTATCACCAATAAAATATATTCAAAAGAAAAAAAGAAATGAAACTCATTTCCTACTTCGCACAGACAACCTAATCTTTTTATTGGTAAATTCTTTAAAACTCAATTTCAAATTAGGAAATGCCTGCATTAAGCGTTTTCCCAAAATGGATTTAGAGGATATCATCTTCTTTACCAACTTGTTAAATTCAGATGTACTATCCTTTCGAACATTCTGTGTAAAGGTACGAAAAGTAAAAATTACCTTAAGAGAAATCAAAACATCAATAACAAAAATGATAAAAAGAATAACCGCCAAAATAGTCTTAACAAGAGAAGGAACCATAGACAAAATAGAAAGCAACAAAGGATTCACTACACACAAGATTATACTGCCTGCAAAACCAAAAAGAACTGTAGTCTTTAAACAAACCCTACCTTCAATATTGAATCTTTCATTACTATAATCCCACCACCTAGCATGAAATAACTTTTCCATAATAAAACTTGTAAAATATTCAAGTACGCAACAAATAATCATACACATACAAAATAGTGTAATCAAATCACTAGAATACTTTTGTAAAAAAATTATAATCGCAAGAGACCCAAATCCATAAATAGGTAAATAAGGGCCAATCAAGAAACCACGATCAACAACCTTTTTAGAAATAAATATGAAATTTATAACCTCTATTATCCATCCAATAAATGAATACATCATAAATAGTAAAAAATAATCACAAAATGCACTAAACATACAGCACTCCTTCTAATGAATAAAAAGTTTACTCACATTTTTATTTGGTAACAGCAATTCAACATTATTTTCCAATGTAATATGGTACTCTTTTGTAACAGAATCAAATTTTTCCCCGTCGAGACACCAACACTTCTTAGGTATATCAGAAAAACGAATGGTAAATGAATTGGCCTTATAAAAGTAAAATCCTGGAACTTTCGTAATATCCCTAGTAGTTAAATAATATAAGCTCTTCAAAATATCCGCCTTAGTAGTTAAATCACATAGCAAAACTTCAAAACAATTGTCATCCAACTTCACAGACTTATAAAAATTATCAATTCCCGCAATTCGATTCGCATTCGAAATAAGTAAAAAAGAAATCTGTTTTGAATACGTCTGCCCATTAACCTCATACTCAATTTCATACATTTTTGTCTTACCATGGAATTCCTTTAGTCCTTCAATAAGATAAGCCAAATACCCAAACTTCTTTTTTAGCTCCCTAGGGGTATCATATGAAATATTCACAAATTTTCCAAACCCTGCAACATATATAAAAGGATGATTATTCAATAAACCAATATCAACCTTCTTAATAGTTCCCTCTAATACCAATTTTAAATTCTCAAAGATATTCTTCCCAAAACCATACATAGTACCAATATCATTCGTAGTTCCAAGAGGTATATGGGAAACAAGCAACCTTTTTTGTCTATGAAAATTTCCAACCATAACCTCATTGAAGGTGCCATCACCACCAATCGATATAAGTAAATCGACAGAAACAGCTTGTTCAACAATTTCCATCGCATGGCCTTTATATTTTGTTGTCATAATAGTTGGGGAATATTGATACTCCAATAATATTTGCTCTAATTCACGCAAAAAGTCCTTCTTACCTCTTCTACCACTACTTGGATTATATACAATCAAGCAACTTTTCATGGATATCCCTTCCTTATAACAATTTCATTATACACTATTTTACATAAACTTACTAGAAAATTAAATGGCAAAAAAAATGCTATAAAAGATTTTGATATTTTTACCCAAATAATAAAACGCCGATATCATTGATATCAAGGCATCCTATCGTAAATAATTCTTAATTCAATATTTGTTATTCTCCAATTAATTTAATCTCATTATCCAACAATTTTCTTTGTTCCTGAAATAAAAGAGGAACAAAGGCTGAAAGTACTGCATCTTTGTCAACTTTCTCTCGACTAAGTAAACCATTAGTTAAATATCCTGTAATCCCACCATTTTGCTTATTATTGCCATTTCCAATAATTTGTTCTATCACTTTATTTAAAGAATTTCCACTTCGTAAATATTCATACATTGTTCTAGTTAATCTTAATCCCAATGATTTACCAGTTGATTTATTACCTTTTGCATCTTCAATGATACAATAAGTAACTATAAATGGTAAGCCATTCTCGTCCATTGCAAAGCCACCTTCAATAGAACACAAATAATCATAATCCATATTATTTTCATATGCAATTTTCTTCAATTCTTGATTCCTATTATCTGCACCTCTTATAATCTCAAACCCAATTGGTTTACTACTAACACCTGAAGATACATCATAGGCATCAATTATATACGATTCATAACCTAAATCATGTAAAGCTAATTCAAGAGACTCATACTTACTAGGATTCCTACTACCCAACATTATTTTCATACAATCACCCACATAAAATACACTAATCCAACACATTATTTCGTATTTTCAAAAAAATATGAAACTTCGTGTCTCTTCAGTATATTTTACTATATCATATTAATTTCTTATTGACAAATCTTAGAATGTCATTCTTTAATATGGATATCAACGATACCTAAATGCACATCAAAAATATATAAATAATAAAATGTCGATATCATTGATATCAAGGCGTCAATAAGTAAATACAATTAACATGATTTCATGATTACTAAGGTCTTTTCTTTTCCATACCTCTCATAATCAGTATTTGAAACTTTCCCAACATATTGTTCAAAAACATCACAATCAAAATGGATTACTAAATCGATAAAATCTGGACGGCGTAATAAACTCGTAAAACCATCGCTATACACCACAATAGTATCAGTACTATCTACTTTTATACAACCACTTCGAATAAAGGAAACAGCATCATCCTCACCAGTAAGTGCTCCATAAGAAACACATTGATTATCCTGAATATTATTGACATTATTTCGATAATCTCGTCTTACAATTATCCTAGATTCCGGTAAATTCCATGCAATACCGATTTTATTAATATAAGGATCACTATACAATGCTTTATCATCCTCTGTTTGGAATTTTACATTACCATCCTTATCATAAACAATAACACCACAGTCACAAATATATGCATAATACAATTGATTATCAATTATAGTCGCACAAGCAGCTACTGTACCATAGTAATCATTTTGTAAATAATCACACATAGGTATAAATCTATCATTCAGTCCTTTGATAGATTGGTTTCCTTCTATCAATAAATTACGCATAGCCTGCTCCGAATTACTTTTTATATCAAGATCCTTGATATATTTCGTAGCAAAATTCGTAAGTTCTCTAGCTGCCAACTCCCCACCACTTGGACGAGGATAAAGTCTCTTCAACTCCTCAAAAGGAACAGAATATAAATCCGATATACCAATAGGATCCCTAGTAATTCCATCCGCTACAATAGCAAAGCAATCATCCGCATAATACGAATCCTCAATTGGGAAATCACAATTTAATGTTTTAATATTTTCAAAAGTATTTTTATAAATTATCATATAGAAGCCTCCACTCCAATAAGTAAAGCATAATAAACTTAAGCCTGTAGAACATCCACTATACAGGTAACAGCCAAAGTTTCAGCGAATGATAAAATTGGTGCTGGTAATTCCTCATGTTCTTTCTTCATTAGCACTCCTCCTTTTATTTCTCTAAATGCTATAGTCAAATATAACACTATGATGGTAACAAACACAGTTGTAATTATAATATTCTGGAGTCCACAGGACTGCTGTTCTACAGCCTTAAACCTACTATGTTAAATCTATACATTAAATCTTGAAGCAAGCTAATGCATTTTAGCTATTAATAAAATCAATCAAATCTTTTATTAACTTTACCCTAAATTCTAAATAAATACTCGGATAAGGCCTCATAGCATTCATCTCTATTAACTGGTAATTCAGGTTTCATAAATGCCTTCTAAATATATCAAAACTCCAAAAAACTGGAGTATTAGTCAAATCATGGCAGGGGTGGCAGGAGTTGAACCCACATGAACGGTTTTGGAGACCGTCATTCTACCATTGAATTACACCCCTATGCCGTTAAGTATAACATATATTTCTTTAAAAGACAATATTTATTTTGGGAAACATATACTATATTAGGTGATTTTATGGCAATTATTAAATACAATACAAAAGAAAGGGAGTTGCTAGCGAGAATAATGCGAGCAGAAGCGGTTGGTGAAGGAAACTTAGGAATGCTCATGGTAGGAAATGTAGTTGTAAATAGAGCTCTAGCAGACTGTTTAACATTCAAAAATATAACTACCATTAATGATGCAATATATCAAGCAAATCAATTCTCAGGAACAGAAAGCCCTCTATTTTTTAGTAACCCAACAACAACAGAATTAAATTTAGCAGATAGAATTTTAAAAGGAGAGTACTACCATCCAGCCACAAATGCATTATGGTTCTACGCACCAGCAAGTGGTGCTAGTTGCAAATCAACATGGTATGATCAAGATTTAGCAGGAAGTTATAAATCTCATTGTTTTTATAATCCTGATCCTGGAGTATGCACACAAATACATTAAAAGTATTCTTTTATTTAAAATTTTTCATTACATTCAAAGTAAAAAAGAGTAATTTTAGATATTAAACCTAATTTGGTTTCCTAAAATTACTCTTTTTATGCTTTTATAGCTAATATACAATTCTATATTTTAAGTACTTGACCTATTTGTAATGTTGTATTAGTTAAATTATTCTTATTCATAATATCCGCAACTGTAGTTCCATAAGCCCTAGCTATAGAATAGAGATTGTCACCACTTTTTACAACATAAGTAGTACCTCCAGTAGACGTCGGTATTTTAAGCACCTGTCCTATGCTAAGCAAATTACTAGTAAGATTATTTAAATTCATAATTTCTTGTTGTGTAGTTCCATAAGTTCTAGCTATACTATATAAAGTATCCCCGCGTTTAACAGTATACTCAGCATATGGAGTTACAATGATTTCTTGTTCCACAGCAACAGGAATCCGTAAAACTTGACCAATAGACAATGTATTAGAAGTCAAATTATTAAATTGCTTAATTGTATCTACACTAACACCATAATTTCTAGCAATTTGATACAATGTATCCCCTGATTTAACTGTATAATTAACATAATCAACTTCTGTAGATGGCTCTTCTACTGACAAACCAGGAATACGTAAAACTTGGCCTATACGTAAAGTATTAGTAGTTAAATTATTCAAAGATTTAATCGCATCCACTGTTGTATTATATTTTTGCGCAATCGCATATAAATTATCTCCTGCCTTTACGATATAACTTGATGATGTATTTTCCTCTTCAACAGGAATTTTTAAAACTTGACCAATAGATAACGCATTAGAAGTTAAATTATTAGCCTGTTTTAATTCATCCACTGTAACACCATATTGTTTAGCTATGCTCCATAGACTATCCCCCGATTTAACTGTATAGTAATTGCCTGAAATTGATGCATATGATCCTCCAATATAATTTACAACTGCACCAACAACTGCCTCCGCAAGTTCTTCCCAGTTATTCTTAAGTTGGTTCACATCATTCCCAGTACTATCTAAGAAACCATACTCTACAATAATAGGCTGTGTATTGCCAGTATTTCTATGAATAAAATAATAATCTTTGGATGTATCGCTTGGGAGTCTTCTCTGATACGCTTTGCGCATATCCTGACCAGCTCTACCCAGTGCCTCTAAAACAGAATCGGCAAGTTTATTATTATTACGTAGTGCATAGATTACTTCAGCACCATCGCCACCACAAGATTAGCCCTCCCATTGATTACTGCATTTATAAACTAATTATATCTTGATAATCAGGATCATTATAATTGCTATTCAGTAATATTTCTTTCAAATTTATTGATTTAGAATTTTGTTTCCACCTTGAGTAATAATTTAATAATGTCAATGTATCTAATGTACATACTTTTTCATATTCTGCATCGTCGATGACTTCTTTACTATAAAAGTCTTTGGATATTTTATCTTTTAAGCCATGAAGACTATATGGATTTAAAATTAAAACACCTTTACATAATTTATCAACATCAGCTCCATATATTTGATTTTCCTCAGCATAATCTTTTATGTGTCTTTTTACTTGACTAATATTGTCTCTTTGGAATGGATGGTTAACACCTTTAATTTCTATTAACACATGCTTATCATCCAATTTTAAATACAAATCTTGCTTTTTTAAGTCCTTATCTTCTATTTCTGTATTTAGCATTTCTTTTAAAACATCCTCAACTACTTCAACTAATTTGTCTCCACTGCAATATAATAATGATTTATAATAATTATTGCTTTCCATTAGTTTATTTAATTCGCGACGTTCTTTGATTATTTTTTCTTGTTGTTCCATATTTTTTTTATACTTTTCCTTTAATATTTCATCATCTAGTATTTTTATGTTGTCCAACCAATCAACACCAACATTACTTTCTTCTTCATTAGTTTGTAAAATATATTTTATCATATTTGCTAACCTAGATTTATCCAATTGATTTTGATTATCATACCTAATTTCTAAGTCGTGCATAATTACTACATTTCCTTTTCTATAAATGTAGAATTGTTTTGTACCTTTTACAAAGCATGTTCCATCTCCTGTTGTTGATGCCATTGAATATGCTTCCTCTTCGTTAGAATAACATTCAGGTTTATAGTTCCAATTAGGTGTGTTTAAAATTGAACAATCAGAAAATTTAAATTTTAACTTATATCTATCTGCTAATATTTTCATTCCTATATCATCTGGTTTATTATTGGCATGATAAATATAAACTATTGGCTTTTTTTGATTTTCTATCTTTTGAAAAAACGATTTATTTTTTTCATATTTTTCTAAAATATCTGCTGTTATTATAAATGCATCATAAGAAATTAGTGAAATATTTGAAAATTTATATTTATTAACCACTTTATGATAAAATTCCGTAACTACTTCACTAAAGTTTGTTGATTGGTCACAATCATCACATAATTGTAAAATATTCATACCTCTCACTTCCTTAGGTATATATTATATACTTTTATCTAAGAAAGATAAAGACCTCACTAATTGAATAGTGAAGTCTTATTTACTATATTGATTCTTTCCTTTTCTTCCATAAGGATTACGAGCGACATTTAAGTTTTGGTATTCAAAAGTACAATCTGGTATAACTCCATATTTATATTGTATTGTTATTACTCTGCTTTCATCAATTACTATTCTATCTATTAAAGAATGAACTAATTCCTTTTTAGGTTTATTTAAATCTAATAATTTTTTAATTTTCTTTGTATAATCTGGTAATTCTTTTAATTTAGATTTTACTTCATATTTTCTAATTTGATCTTCATCTATACTTTGATTGATAAGTTTTAATTTTTCTTCAAAGGGTTTAGCTAATTCTTTATAAGTATCTGCTGTTATTACTTCATTAAATCTATCTTCATATAAAGCAGTAAGTCTTTTAGTTATTTTTTCTTTTTCAATTAGTAAATTGTTAATATTATTATCTAAATTTCTAGTTTGTTTTTGAACCTCAATTTGAACTTTTTTATTTAATTCTTCAAAATCTAATTCTTCTAGTTGTTTACTTACATCTTTAGTAAATCTTTCCATTATTTGATCTTCTAAATAATTATAAGGAAAGAAATGTGAACTACATTGTTCTCTAATTGGATCTCTTGCATATCTATTACAATTAACAGTCCAATAATCATGGTTTTTTCTATATAAAACTGATAATCTATTACCGCATTCTTTACAAAATAATTTGCCCTCTAAAAGTCTTTTTTCTCTTCTATTTTTAGGTTGTATATCTTTTGTATTTTGTTTTATTAATTTAGATATATACTCAAAAGTATCTTTATCTACCAATGGTTCATGGGTATTTTCAACTATCATCCACATACTTTGATCTAAGGTTATCTTCTTCTTAGATTTATAATTAACTTTAGTTTGTGTATGTTGAATCATATCCCCAGTATAAATTCTGTTAGATAAAATCTTCTTTATAGAAGAAATATTCCATTTATCTCTATTAACAAGTCTTGTTGAATAATTAGTCTTTTTATAACCACTTGGTGTTGGATAATCTTTTTCATTTAACATAGTTGCTATTCTAGATGGACCTATTCCATTTTTTCTCCATTCAAATATTTGTTTAACAATTGGAGCAGTTTCTGGATTAGGTATTAAATGTCCTTTATCCTCTGGATCTCTCATATATCCAAAACATGGTAAACTTCCAACAAACTTTCCATTCTTTCTTTTTTCATTTAATACATTTCTAATTTTAATTGAATTTTGCTTACTATAATAATCATTACAAGCAATTATAAATGTTGAAGAATCATTACTAGCTTGATTCTTAAAACTATCATAAGATTCTAGTATAGATATAAATCTTATATTATTCTCCGGAAAATATGATTCCATATAATATCCTGTCATAACATGATCTCTACCTAGTCTTGATAAATCTTTTACTATTACACAATTTATCTTTTTATTTTTAATATCTTCAATTAACTTTTGAAATCCAGGTCTTTCAAAATCAGTTCCAGAATATCCATCATCTACATATTCTCCTACTAAATTAAAATTATTGTTTTTAACATAATTTGTTAATAATTCTCTTTGATTTATTACACTTTCACTATCAGATTCATATTTTTTATCTTTATCTTCTTGAGATAATCTTATATAGATTCCAGTATTGAAATCTATGCCCGATTTATTATTCACTTTTACCTCCTTCTATTAATCGGGTATTAAGACTCATCCATGATAGCATCATCTTATTAGATTTGCAAATCATTAATTGGATGAATCCCCTTTTTCTTCCTTTATTATCTCTTCAATCAGATATTTTAAAATAAGATCTTTAAATGAAATTTTATTCGTGATTGCTTCCTCCATTATTAAACCACCTATTTAAATTTATGTTTAAATTATTTATTATTGATATTTTTTCGTACATTTATCATAAACATCATCTCCTTTAAAAAAGAAAAAAGAAAACCTAAGTCTTCTCATAAACATTGCTATTTTACTATATTCTATCACTCATTTATTATAGTCAATAATTTAATTCCCCTTTTTTCTTTTATGTTGTTATTTTTAATATCTTTCCCCTATTAATATATTGACTACATCTCTGAATTCTGATATTTAAGTTCGGCTTGCTTAATAACTTTATCTACAGCACCTTCACGTTTAATTGGTGGATAGTTATACTTAATAAGCAATCTTCTAATATTACTTCTTATTCTTGCTCTAGCATCCTCCCTCTTAAATGCATCCAATGTAAGATTTTCATTAATCAACTCAACTAATTCCTTAGCAATCCGAACCAATGTATCATCTTGCATTAACTCCTTAATCTCAGGATCAGCACCCAAAGCATCAAAGAAAGCTTTCTCTTCAGGGGATAAATCATACTCATTACCGCTAGCAAATTCTTCTTCAATTTCCTTCTTAAGCATAATCATTTCTTCAATAATCTTCTCAATATCAGCAAGATCTGTTCTCTCATTATACATATCAACTATCTTGTTAAACTTAGTAGAAAATTTTTCTTGCAATGTTAAATTCATCTTTCCAATATCACTAATAGTAGTCCTAAGAGCTCTTGATAATACTTCGGCCACAACATTCTTATCTTTCATAGTTCTTAACTTACTTAACATAGTATCACTAAGCAATTCTAAACTGTTACCTCTTGTTAATTCCCCAAGATTAATTAGTTCATCTTCAATAATTGATTCTTCTAGCATTCTACCAACAGTAGAATTAATCTCTGTAACATCCAACTTACCAGTATTAGTAATCTTAGAAATAAATGACTTAACTGAAATAATAAACAAACACTTATCCTTAACAGAATCATTTAATATACCATTACATAAAGTATATAGATTCTTAACATCTTGGCTATGCTTCATATATCTTCTTTTTGAATCTTCAGAAGATAACATTATATTAGCAGCATCTCTAATTAATCCATACTTACCAGTATTATCTAACCCTTTAAAATTAGAATAATCAAAACCATTAAACATGTTATCAATAACTTCTAACTTATCGAGTAAAGCATTAACTAATTCCTCATTATCAACAATCTTATTTTGATCCCTTGTCGTATAAGTTTTAAGTGCATCTAATAACCAACCTTTTAATCCAATATAATCTACTATAAGACCACCAGTCTTATCTTTATAAACACGATTAACCCTTGCAATAGCTTGCATTAGGTTATGGGCTTTCATAGGCTTATCAATATACATCGTACCAAGTGAAGGAACATCAAATCCAGTAAGCCACATATCTACGACAATGGCAATTCTAAACTTCTCATTAGAATCCTCACTCTTAAATTTTCTTTCAAGTTCTTTCTTATCACTCTTAGTACCTATAGCGTGTTGCATCTCTTCAGAATCTTTATTACTAGGTGTAATAATCATATTAACAACATCCTCATAATCAGGTCGTAACTCTAAGAACTTCTTATACATCGTATAAGCACTCTTTCTAGAATAAGCAACAACCATAGCACGATTAGCTGTCATATTCTTTCGTTCTCCATAATGATTAATAATATCTTTAACAATCAACTCTAATCTATCAGGATCCTCTATAACTTGTGAAATACGAGCCATCATTTGTTTAGATTTGTTAATTGCTGAATCATCAGCTACTCCTGACTCTTCAACAAACTTATAATAATTATCAATCTCATCAAGTATCTTCTGATTAAGTCCAACTCTAGCCATTCTTGATTCATACATAATCGGAACAGTAGCCCCATCAAGTATAGCTTGCGTCATATCATAAGTATCAATGACATCTCCAAATATAGAAGAAGTTGATCTATCTTTAGTCTCTACAGGTGTTCCTGTAAATCCTATATAGATAGCATTAGGAAGTGCATCATGTAAATATTTAGCAGTTCCATATTTTTTATAAGCTTCCATAGTTTCTAAATTAAGTTTCATTGATGCCTCTAGACCATAATGACTTCTATGGGCTTCATCAACTAAAACTAAAATATCATCTCTATCGGAGAATAAACCCGATTCTTCTTCAAACTTTTGTAGCGTAGTAAAGAATATTCCGCCAGCAACTCTATCCTTAAGTAGTTCTTTTAAATCGCCTCGATTATCAGCTTGTACTGGCTTTTGCTTCAAATAATCAGAACATTTATAGAAAGTCTCATATAATTGATTATCTAAATCATTTCTATCAGTAACAACGACAATGGTAGGATTAGATAGTATCCTAATCATATTACCAGTATAGAATACCATAGAGAAAGATTTGCCAGATCCTTGAGTATGCCAAAGTATTCCAGCTTTACCAGTTTTAGCACCATTAGTAACAGTTGAAGTAATTGCTTTCTTAACCCCAAAATATTGATGATATCCGGCAAGTATCTTTGAATCACTACTATAAAGAACATAATTACCAATTAAATCTAACAATCTATCTTTTCTTAGCATTCCTTTGAACAGTGTTTCATGCGTTGGCATATTCTCAGTAACTAAATCAGTATCCTCTATCTTCTTCCAATCACTAAATCTACTCCATGGACTAGTAATAGTTCCTGCCTTAGCAGTAACACCGTCACTAACAATTAGGAACTGATTATATCTAAATAGTGTAGGTATAGAGATTTCTCTATACTTGTGTAATTGAAGATACCCATCTTCTAACTTAACATCTTCATTAGTAGCAGTCTTCAACTCAATAACTACTAAAGGAATACTATTAACAAAAATAATTATATCAGGTCTTTTTTGTTCAAATTCAACTATAGTAAATTGATTAATAGCTTGGAAGTGATTATTATCTATATTATCAAAATCAATCAACTTAACATTCTTGAATACATAACCTGAGCTAGTCTTAACCTCTACAGGAACACCTTGTAATAAATATTTGGTAAATTCCTTATTATCTTCAACTACATTACTTTGATTAAGATTCTTAATAATGCGAATAGCTTCATTAATCTGATCATCAGTAAAATCTCTATTGATATTAGCTAGATCATCAAATAAGCTATCTTCATTAAAAACACTATGATAATCTCTTTCAATATCATATCCATTTTTACAATCATAACCTAAGTCGTGTAGTAACGACATTGTCATATCTTCTAATTGTTCTTCATTGAACATTGTTATCACTTCCTTATTTTAAAATATCATTCATATTATTTAACATAACCTCAATAACTTCTTGATTGGAATATTCTTTATATTTTTTCATAAATTTATTGACAATATTGAATAATATATAATTAAATTCACTCAATATAGGTTGATACATATCATAAAACTTATTCTGAGAATCATATAAAGCAATTAATTGTTGATAATTAAGTGACCCTATTCCACAATGATTATAATCACAATTATCCTCATATGAAATAATAATCGCGTCTTCAATCATTTTATTATCTTTTAACCATCCTATAATACTTTGAATACTTTTATTATTCTTGTTTCCGGTATTATGTTCAAGAGCTAATTTAACCCAATAATCTTCTTTTACATTATTACTTAAATTATATTTTTTTATTATTTTTTCATAGTTACTTTTTAATTTTGCTTGTTCGTTTTTTTTCATTTTTAATATATTACTAAACTTCATAGATAAGTTATATAAATAAATATCATTAAAATTTAAATATAATTCTGATACATAATCATCACTATATAACAAAAATAAATATTTAAAGTAAAATTCAATGATGACTCTTAAATTGATTTTGGTGGAAAAATAATTATTAGAAATTAGATCATTTATAAAACTATTAAACATAAAAGTTGAGTGCATTGAAAGAAAATTTAAAGCATTTAATTTAATATTCAATTTATTACCATCAGTTGATAGCATTTCTTGCAATTCAACAAAATAAGAATTATATATCGCATAATTTTTTATTGTTAAATCAACTATGTTTTTAGCATCTGATTTAGAAATCCTATTTATATTTTCATTAAACTTATAAGAATAATCATTAATATTCATATGTTCTCCTATAAATAACTATTTGTATGACTAAATTTCTATGTTTTCTAGGTCTATTTCACCATTCATTAACTTTGGTAGTAGTGTATCTCGTAGTTGCTCTAATGTTCTGCTCTCCCTCTGTATATTAAGTATTTTATCATATATAGTTTTATACTTTTTTAAACTATCAGCACAAGGTATTCTAACTTCAATTTTTC
The DNA here is from genome assembly GCA_910584305.1 of uncultured Bacilli bacterium. Classification (GTDB taxonomy): domain Bacteria; phylum Bacillota_I; class Bacilli_A; order RF39; family UBA660; genus CAKPTA01. The sequence continues at coordinate 127,442 of CAJTZW010000001.1, read as the reverse complement.
TAATATCATCTACTGTAACGTACTCTTGAACAGAATTTTTAATATTAAACTTATACTTTTGTTGGAAATAATCTGATTTTAAAAGAAAGTATCCAAATTCAAAAGGAATCTTGTTTGTTTTCAAATCTAAAAAATTATAATGTACTGCTAATGGCAAATCTTCCTTTCGTATTACAGCAACTAATCCTAAAGTTCCAATTCTTGAAATGAGCAAATCATTCTCCTCTGGTTTCCACGTTTTATGTACTTTATTATAATCATCCAAAGATATAAATTTAGAGTCACTACAATCGATATATCCATTATTTATATTTTTTACATTTAGAAAAGGAAGACCCTCAGATACTCTTTCTGGTTGATAATTGGTACCTGGAGATATATGATAAAATATTTCGTCCATTTTATATATTTGGCTTTTCTCATCATTCAAATCTTGTAATAATAATTGCTGCCCTAACTCTAACAAATTATTATTTATCTGATTATTCAATTCAATCTTACAATCAATAGAGTATAGCACTTTTGATATCTTAATTTGGTCATCCCTACTAACTGGAATATCAAATTCAATATCCCTCATTACACTTCCAGATACTTCCTTAAACGTTGAACCACTACCTAGAGATGCAATATAATCCTTATTATTCTTTAACAAATAATACAGAAATAAGTAATCGATATCATTATTAGGTATTACTGATTTGAAACCTTGATTTGTGCATAATTCATTTTCTGCTATAGCAACATATCCAATTGGGGCTCTTGATGAAAACAAGATACTATTCTTAGGTAGCATTTTAGTAGAGCAACTATCAAATCCTTCTCTTGTAATATTCCTTTCTCCCTTAGAAATGTACATACTTGTATATCCAGCTAAATCTTTAGGAGTAATCCATGGCATATCACCATCATAGTATTCTGGTTTCTTTGTTGAAGGTGTAGATCCTCCAACAACTTCACCAATTTCATATAACTTAGCTTTCTTAAATTCCATATCCAATAGCCCCCAAGTTTTTCTTAATCTCTTCTTCTAACTTATGAGACTCTTCAAATTGTTTAGATAGTTCTCGTGTCAATCTTGCCATCTTCTCTTCAAAAGGAACACCATCATCTTCTTGTTCTTCTATTCCTACATATCTACCAGGAGTCAATACACAGTCATTTGCTTGAATTTCTTCTAATGTAGCTTTCTTACAATATCCTAATACATCTTCATAATTAGTATCGTTTTGATAACTATGATAAGTATCAGCTATCTTAAGTATATCTTCTTTAGATAGTTCTCTTAATTTTCTAGTAACCATTGTTCCCATATTACTAGCATTGATAAATAAAGTATGTCCTTTTTGTTTCTTATTTCTATTAATAATCCAAATAGAACAAGGAACAGTAACCGTATAGAATAGGTTAGAAGGCATTGATAGAATACAATCAACAAGATCATTCTCTAACAGTTTCTTTCTAATCTCTCCTTCTTGTCCACCAGCAGATAAAGAACCATTAGCTAAAATACAAGCCATCTTACCATTTTGTGATAACTTAGAAATCATATGCTGTAACCAAGCATAGTTAGCATTATTCTTTGGGGCTAAACCATATCTCCATCTAGGATCCTTAGAAACCTTATCAACATCCCATTCCAAATTGAATGGTGGATTAGCTAAAACAAAGTCAACTTTCAAGTCTTTATGCAAATCTTCAGTAAAAGTATCAGCAGCATATTTACCCAAATTACCATTTAAAGAACGAATAGCCAGATTCATCTTAGCAAGTCTCCAAGTAGTAGGGTTCTTCTCTTGTCCATAAATACCAATATTATTAATATTTCCTTGATGTTCTTGAACAAACTTCAATGATTGAATAAACATACCACCAGAGCCACATGCAGGATCATAAACTCTGCCTTCGTATGGTTCAATACATTCAACCATTGTTCTAACTAAACAAGCAGGTGTATAGAACTCTCCACCTTTTTGTAACTCATTCTTAGCAAACTGACCTAAGAAATACTCATATATTCTTCCAAGTATATCTTTTTCAATGGCATCTTTAGTTCCCACCTTAATATTAGTAAATAAATCTATCAATTCTCCTAAGTTAACATTTCTCATAGTAGGACTATTATAGTCTTTAGGTAAAACATTCCTAAGTGATGAATTGTCCTTTTCAATTAGAGTAAGAGCATCATCAATAACCTCCCCAATATTCTCATCTTTAGAATGCTCAACAAGATAACTCCATCTAGCATTTTTAGGAACATAGAAGATATTCTTCTCAGTATAGCTATCTTTCTCTTCTTCTAAGCCATATCCTTCTTCGATTAATTCTTTATATCTTTCTTCAAAAGAGTCAGATATATATTTTAAGAATATTAAACCTAAAACAATAAACTTATAATCAGATACTGAAACAGCACCTCTCATCTTATCCGCTGAAGCCCATAATTTATCTTCGATACTCTTTAATTCATTATCATTCATACTTCACTTACCTCCAAAGCCACTTATATACAAAATTATATCACAAAAATTGACAATTTTTGGGCTTTGGTACTAAATTCATTTCTAAAATAAATAAAAAGATGGAGTTTTATCCTAAAATAGACTCCATCTATAAATAATTTGATTATTTCCTTGCATAACTCCCATATATCAAAAGCAAGACTAAGAGCTAACGATTAATCTCCCTTATCAAATAATTCTTTAACAATTAAATCTTGTGAATGTAAATTGTTGTTTTTACCTAATAACAAGTTTTCATAGAATTTAACTAAATAACTACTATCTTCTTTTATATTTAAATAATTATTAAAGTAATTACTTCTTACTAATGCGTTTCTAAAATACACTGATTTATCTTTAAATAAATTATTATCTACACTATAGCCTAAATTAATTAAATATTTTTCAATAAATAAAGCTGTTGTTCTAGTATTACCTTCTCTAAATGGATGTACTTGCCATATACTAGATGAGAATTTAGTAATATTGTTAATAACTCCAACCATATTCATTTCTTTATAATTTTTTCCTTTTTCTAAAGATATATCATATTCTAATGATTCAGTTAAGGTATTACAATCACCATAAGCTACTGAATCATTATTTAATATTTTCTCATGTTTAGAAAAATCTATTTTTCTAAATTCACCAGCAAATTCATAAACATCTTGAAATAAATATTTATGAACATATTTTAAATAATCTACTGATAATTCAAACTTATTCTCTTGTAATAATTCAACTATTCTGGTAGATACAAAATCACACTCTAGTTCATTATGATTAAGTTCATTTTTATTTTCCTTTTCAATATAATATTCTCTCAACTCTTTTTCTACTTCTTCTATAGTCATCTCACCAGTGACATTTTCTTCTAATAGTTTTTTAAGATATTTAGAAGGTTTTAAATTATCTACTTCTTGAAGTCCAATAGCCATATCCCATTGTAATTGTTTAACATAGTTATTAGGTTTGTATTCTTCTTCATATTTATTAACGCTTGAATCCAATTCTTTTTCACTCATAATTTAGACCTCCTAACTGCTTATAATTATAGCATTTTCAGATATTCTCTTAGTATTTTCAGATAATTTGTGCTTTAAATCTAATCTTAGGACTATTCTTGTCCTCAAAATATTTTTTTTGATTAATCGTACATTTTATTTAATTCACATATGATTGCCTAAATACCCAATTAAATCTAACAATGGTAACGAAACCTTCCGCCTTTTAGAATCACATATTCCATATGGAATTATAAGTGATAATATTTCATTGATTTAGAATATTCTTCTAAAACCACTTTCTCAAAACCATTTCCCATCTTTATACCTAATTCCATTAATAATCCATCATAAATTAAAACATTTTTAAATGGAATAATAGATGTCATTACAGGTTGAGGTAATTTTTGATAAGAAATAATATTATCTATATTATCATTTAATCCCTTAATCATATATGTCTTATCTTTATTCATAACGGCAGTATATTCTTTTTCATATTTAGCAATTATTACTAAATCTCTAAATCCTTTTTTAAATTCACTAGTAATACTTAATTCTTCTTTATTAAATTTATATGGATTACCCATGCAAAATTCTAGTACAATAGCATCTTTATTTTCCCAAAACTTTTCTACTATATCTTTTAGTTCATAAGGATTAATACCTAATTTATTATATACCTTTAATTTTGTATTAATTTTATATTTGTTGTTAGTAAATTCTAATAACCCAAAATAGATTTTATAAAAGAGTTTTGCATCCGTTCTAGATAAACAAGCGTTTTGTTGTTCAGTATACTTTTTTCCCTTTTCATATTTAAGTCTTTCTGTTTCTATCTTTAATTGTTTTGCCTGATTTGGAGTAAATCCATTTAATGCCCCAGAAGGCATCTCATCCATAGCTTCATCTAATATCTTAAAAAACTCTGTTAAATCATAATCTTTTAAAGCCGGAACACTTTCAATTGATTTCTTTAAAGGAGCCCTATCTATATTTAATACTGCAAATTCTCTAATACCATCAAGTGCCGAAAACCAGAAAAATGGTAGCTTTTTTATTTCATCCAAAAACTTTTTTATTTTTTTATTATTAATATCAAAATCATTATAAAATAGTGTCTTATAAATTCTTAAATCTATTGGTAGAGATCCTGCTAGACCTTGTTTTTTTCTTTCTTCTTCTAGCGCTTCTTCAATATAGTAATAATCTTGATATAAGGCAACAGGTATGTCATTTCCAATCGTTCCAAAATCTTTAGTATAGACTAACACATAATAATTAAATAATTTATTGTTTAACATATGATTCCAAATTAAATTTTCATTTATGCCTGTTATACCTGATGCAAAAGAACAAACACTATTAAGCAGTGCTGATGCCTGTATTTTACAATAACTTACTAATATTTCATTTAAATCATCTAATTTTTTCGTTATATTCCAATTAACATTTTTTATCGCAATTTCTACCTTATCAATTATCTCATCTGGTATAAACACCTGATCATAATCATCTTGAACTAAAAATTTATTTCTAAGTAACTTTCTTTCCCATTCATATTTATCATCTAATAAATCTTTCAGATTGTTCCTTTTATCAAGTAACATTTTTAAATACTTTAATTCTCTAGTAGTACAAATATCTATAATATTATTAAAATCATTATAGACTTTATATATATTTTCTAACATTTTCTTTTTTGTGATTTTATCATAATCTTTAAAATGTTCAACTATTCTAGAATACTGTTCATGTACATATTCCTTTTTATACCAGCTTATTCTTTCATACATTTTTCTTGTTTGCATATACTACCTCACTAACTTCAAATTTATTTAATCAAACATATCATAATATGTTCCATTCTCAAATGCATCCATTTGTTCTAAAAACTCATCCATATTTTCTTTTATAAAACTACATAATTCATTATAATCATCTTTACTAACATACTCTTTTTCGCTCATACACTGATAGAATTTTTTAATACTTACTACAGTTTCTTTTAATGAATTTCTTGATGACCATAGACATTTTTCTATAAACCAACCATCCAAAAATCCATACACATAATGTACTCCATCTTCCATTGTACTTGCATCATAATAATTTAAATAATCATTAATATATAGACTTGCATTATTTAAATGTTTTCTAATAGTTTTCTTTGTGAGGTTTTTTGAATTAACCAGCTCTCAAATTCTTTAATAAAATTTTCGTTCCGTTTATGATTTTCTTCAACTTTTTTCTCCCAAATATTATAATTATCCATATATTAATCCACCTTTAAATACTTATCCATCAATTTTTTAGCTAGTTCTTCGCCTTCTGATGTTAAAGTAATCGACTTACCTTTACTAAAATAAAGATAATTTTCATCAGTCAATTTATTAATTACATCAAATGAATAACCTTTCCAACAAGTTTTAACCTTGCCTTCCTTTATTTCATCATTTTCATATCTTATGAATCCCTTTTCCTCCCATGACGTTAAATACATAAGTAATAAGGTTAATTCTTCAATAGTTTTTTCCATCTATAAACCTCCTAAACTCCAACAACTTCGCTAGATAACTCTTCTATATATTTTAAAACACTTTCTATAGCAGTATTTATAGGTATATCTATCCAGTTATTTTTTGGATCACTCAAATTTCTTTTATAAATATTTGAATTAAAAATACTTGCAAGTCTAGAATATATATTCCTTATTGTTTCCTCAAGCATATTGTTATCATCAAGTATTATTACTTGAAATGCTTTTAATAATTTTTTTCTATCTAATTTATCATAATTAATCAAATAATAGAAATCAAACAGGTCTTTATATCTAGTTGATATAAATCCTAATTTAAGTAATGATTTTAATTTTTCTGTAAAAATCTGTTCTGGAGAATTAATAAATAAACTAACTCCATCTTCCATTGCATTTAAATTAAAATAATAATCATCTTGCTCTAGTTCAAATAATTTATGAACACCTATATCTAGTTTTGTATCAATTTTATAATTATTAATATCAATTAACCTAATATAAACTCTTTTACCATGATAATCCTGATGATGTAGTTCTTCTATTTTTCCTATTATTTCAACTGTAATATTATCACCAACTGAATTAAGTCTGTCTATAAAACCTATTATAGATTTATCCTCCAATGAATATTTAATAAAATCTAAATCTAAATCACGCGTAGCACGACGAACAGAATTTGATATACTATGCATTACTACACCACCCTTAATGGTAATATTATTTTTAAATTTGCTTTTAGAAATTTTGTTCAAAATAACATCTTGTGCTACCTTAGATCTGGCATCAATTAAATCATAACCATTTTCTATATTATGTCTTACAATATCCTCTAAATTCACTAAAAAACCTCCCTTAACAATGCATCTGCAAGATTAACCTCATTTTTATATAAAGCTAAATATTCTTCAATTTTATACATATCTAAATCATCTGCAATTTTTCTATAATTAGATATTATTTCTTTATAATAATCAAAAGGAATTTGATTTCTTTTTCTGACTAACTCAACTAACAGTCTCTCCCTATTATACATTTTAACTTTTTCACCATCTACTATAACTTCCTCTTTTCCATAATTTAAAATATCTTTTGGAACTTTAATTTGAATAATTTTTTCATCATTTATAGTATTTGAATTTCTATTTGTTGCTACATAAGTTTTTTTAGGAATTACATCAGTTAAGTCGTAATAATAAAATGCAGAGTCCATAGTAATAATAGCACTTGAATATTTTTTAGAAGCTATAATCATTGGATTTACTAAATCTTTGTCAGAATATATACCATGTTCTAATTTAAATATTTCTTTATTCTTTAATGCTTTAGATAAATTATATCTTGTTCCATATTTTTCTAATGCTTCCTTTCCTGAATAAATCATATTTTACCTCCTTTTACAAAATACCTATATTATTTTTAATTTTTGTTAGGCGTTTTGTAAATCAATTTTAGTATATCATTAATCAAATATAAAGTAAACACTTTTTTTATAAAACACCTATGTTATTTTTGACTTTTGATTGGTGTTTTGTAAATTTTAATTAGTTTAATTTCAACTCTAAAAAAATAGCATTTATTTTCTAAATAAACACTACTCTAACCACTTCAATAAATTATCTATCAACTATTTCGTTTAAATACAGTCGTCTAAATACCCAATTAAATCTAACAATGGTAACTAAACCCACGACCTCCTGCATTTATGTGATTACTTATAACAATCACATCACTACGATTTCCATAAGCATTTAAAATACGATTCACACGTTCAGTAGGGTCTACAGTTTCATCTGTTGTTCTAGTCATTGTAACTGGAATACCCAATTCTTTAAAACGATCATACATATACTGAGAAATTTTCAAGGTTAAGTCCTTCTCAACAATTCCATTACCACTTGCACCTGGGTCACTTCCTCCATGACCAGCATCTATAACAATTTTATAGTTATTCATACACGTTCCTCCTCACGATATTGTATGTAACAACTTAATTTTGTCTACAAAAGAAATACAAATATACCTTTAGTTTAATTCTTTAATTTTTAATTCTTTAATTCTTATCAATTTATCATATAACAAATTAAAAAGAATTTTAGACGCATTATACTAAAATTCTTTTAATCCTATATACTAAACATTCCCCACCCTTTTAGCATGAACAACCTTTCTTTTAGTTGTATTCCCTGTTCCATGGCAAGTAGATAGCGTAAGTATGTGGTCACTAGTTGCCACATCTACGTCAAAGTTCTTGTAACTTCTTTTCAAAATCGTATCAAGAAATGAATAAAATTCATCATCACTAGTAAACGATGTCGTTATATAATACTCTTCCTTTTCAATAATATAATAACTAAATATTCGGTATGTTAAAAGCTCATTATTCGCATCATATATTTGAATATAATGATTCTCTTCTATATCAAAAAAATTATCATCAAAAATATCTTCTATAGAACCAAACATTGTATCATCCAACATAGCATGCCCAAATAATACAACATTTTTATCATCAAAAGATGCATTTCGATAATCCATAAAAATAGTACCAACTTGATTATATTCTGTATTAAAAGAATGATCTAAATAATAAGAGTTGTCACTGGCCTGCACGATAGGATTATTTACCTTGTCTTGATTAAACTGTATCCATCCAACCGTATCACTATTGATAGACATTAAATAATCAAAATCTATTTTTACAGCCTCTTCTTTTGTCTCAACATCAACCTCTATATTGACAACCTTCTGTATCAATGTCTTACTATCTTTAGTATTCTTACGTAAATCTACACAATATAAAACTACCCTACTAATCGAAAATATAAACACTATAACTAACAAAAGCAATACGATATTTTTAATTTTTAACTTAATTCTTCTCATATTTTTAACCCAAAAGAAGAAAGAGCAATTATGCTGCTTTCTTTCTATTTTTAATTACTATATAAACAAGTCCTATTAAAGAGCTAATTGTTAAAATAGAGTATAGCACAACATCGATAGAAGAAGTCTGTGCATTATTTAAAGAAGAATTACTAAGAACATTGTTTACTGTATTATCTATAGCTCCATTAAATACTACCATAAAAGGGGAAAGCTCTGTAACATCTACATCTATTTTACCATTTTGAACAGTCTTTAAAAATGACTCATAATTACCATCATTTTTCTTATGCAACACAAGAACCTGTCTTCCATCATTTTCTGTTCCTAAACTAAATGTAACTGTTAGTCCATCTTGAATATTCCCGCTAACCAATTTTAATTCATAAGCACCAAATACATTCGCATATCCTTGCGATATAGATTTTTCCAACATTTCCTTGTATGTAGAATCCTCTTGGTCAAGAACCATCCCACTTAATGTAACATTTTCTTCATCACTAACCGAAACATGGTCTATAATTTTTGTTACACTTTCTTTCTTCAGAATGACTCTAGCAAAACACTCTTCTTCCTCATAACAATAATCTCCAGCTAATAAAATCTTATAAAATATTCCATCATTGACAATATTTAATCCAAAACTAGCAGCTGAAATCACATCATCTTCTATCTTTATCACATTCGTTATAGTATATTGATTCCATATCTCTTGTAGTTTAGGTAATGCATAATTGATATAGGCCTCATCCGTGTCAACTACATCATTTGGAATTGTAACAGCATTAAAGAAAGCATTATAGCCATCTATAACAGCATAAATTACACCATTTTTTTCAATAGCAACACTAGTTCCCAATACAGAGTAATCTCCATCACCGCCACCAGATGTATATTGAGCGTATACCTTTAACGATGCATCATTGATAGCGCTTGCAATATAATCTTGATATTGTTGTAACCCACTTTCATATGCTGCCTCATCATCTGTATCCCATATACCACTTACTTTACCAAAATTAACATTTTTAATAGCGTTTTTTACATAAGATTCATCCTCTGTATTATATTGATTACTATTACTATATTTTACTTGCACTATTTTTCTTGTTTGTAAAGTTTTCTCAATATCCTCTTCTTCACATTCTTCTTCACTAGAACAAAAATAATAATCTGGTGATTTTCTTTCATATACAGATACGGTCAAGGTATTCATGTCATCAACCCAAATATCATAATACATTTTTACCCCATTAATAAAGAAGTTCTCTTGTTCATAAGTATTCCCAACCATACCTGGAATAGCACTTGTCACAGTTTCTGTTTTAAATTCAACATTACTTCTGAATATCAAATCTATTTTCTCTTGTGCTTTTTCATGCAAAATTCCTTCCCAAATTTCATCATTATTGCTAAATAAATCTGTATCCTTGATATCGAGAGTAATGCTATCAGGTATAAACATTTCTACATCTTCAATAGATGTAACTGCATTTTGACTAACTGCTGTAGTCTCTTGTTCTGTACTATCTCCAGTTGTTGTAGTAATTTCTTGAGCATTAACACCATTCATTATAAAAAATAAACTAGATGCCACCAAGGCTGATAATAAAATTTTCTTTGTATTTATCATTTTCTCTTCCCTTTCTAATATACAAAACTTATTTCTATTTATAATAAATGCCATATAAAACATTATTATCTAAAAATGAACACATATGTTATCTGTTCTAAACAATGTCAGTTATAGCCAACTTAACTGATATCAACATTGTAGCATTAACGAATTCATCTGTCAATACATTTATGTATTCATATTATAGAATACATGTTTTAAATATATGAATTAATTTGTAAAAAGAATACAATTATATATATAGGGGTGTGATAAAATGCAAAAATTCCAACCATATAAAAAAACAGCAAATAGCGAAAAAATTGTTATATCAATTCGTATAGACGAAAATAAAGTAAAAGAGATTGATGAAATTGCCAATAAAATAGATATTAGTAGAAATGAATTTATTATACAATGTGTAGAATATGCTTTAGACAATATTGAATTTAACGAAAATAAACAAAAAGAAAACGACTAATCGTTTTTTTATTTTTCTTGGTATAAGAGTATCTAGCTTGCTCTAGATTAATACCTTCATAGAACTATTCAATTGTATATACTATCCAATCGAATTCTTGATTTATACAATATCTACTCTAATCCCAATGTTAGTTGAATAGTAGTTTCAAAAATCTTGCCATCTCTAATGTACTGTACCACAACCGAATCCCCTACTTCATATTTATATAACATATACTTAAGATGGGCTGAATCTCTAACTTCTGCTTTATTCATAGATACAATTACATCCCCTTTTTGAAGACCTGCTACCTGTGCTGGTTTCCCATCCTCTACTGCAAGAAGAACAACACCGGAAGTAACACTACTGTCTAATCGTATTTGATATCTAGAAAGCAAATAGCTGTTTTCTATATCCATCATTTGAACCCCAAGTTGAGGTCTTTCTATTGTTTCACCTTTTTCTAACTTTTCCACAGATGTCATAACCAACTCTATAGGGATTGCAAACCCCATTCCCTCTACTTCGTCCTCAACTAACTTTAAAGAATTCACACCTATAACCTCACCACTCATATTTACAAGAGGACCACCACTATTTCCTGGATTAATAGCAGCATCAATTTGTAGTACTTCCATTACAAAGCTACCATTGGTTAAACTAACTGTTACCTGTCTATCTTTACCAGATATAATTCCTTTCGTTACTGTTCCTTGGTATTTACTTCCTAAAGGAGATCCAACTGTAAATACAGTATCTCCTAAATCGGTTTTTGTACTGTCCCCAATTTGAGCAACATCAATTACATTATCAACACCAATTGATAAAACTGCAATATCAGAGTATTCATCACTTCCTAAAAGTGTAGCCTCACATCGTATACCTTCACTATTGGTTACATAAATAGCCACAGCACCCTCTATAACATGATGATTTGTAATGATATAACCTGTTGTTTCATCCTTTTTATAAACAAAGCCACTGCCTGTACCTCCTCCTGTACGAGTTGTAACCTCAATTACCACAACCGAATCATATACCTTAGCAATTGCCTCTTTCATGGTATTGGTTTCGGTAATTGTTACGTTTTTAACAACAGACTCTATATCATCCTTGCCCTCTTCTTCATTGTGACTAATATAAAGAAATGCCGATAAAACACCTACGCAAACTGCTAAAAATAAATTCAAAATGTATGATAGTTTCTTCTGCATAATTCCTCCCTATTCTAGATTATCAATATCCCTCCAATTGTTTGGAAAACCAATTTTATTTAAAATAAGATTTAAGGGAACAACATCCACCTTACCATCCAATATATCAATTTCATACCCAATTTCATAAATTAAGTCATGAAATTCCTCTTCCTGTAACATCTGCTTCATAATGATAAGAAGTGCAAATAAATCATTCTTACCATAGTTATACTCATCATCCGTCATTTCTATATCTAATAAATAATGATACTTACTATCTGGAATCGGTCTTTGTGTTCTATGATCATATAAAATATCTTCATGAGCACATACATTCCTATAATTTGACAAAAGAGATAAATAAATTGATAAAGTTTCTGGTTGAACATCGTAATACTCAGCTATACTATATGCATCCTCTGCCTTTAAAATATTATATAATTCAGAAATAATTCCAAAGGATAAAACTTTTACTAAAATCCACATTGGAATATAACCATAATTACTTAGATAATGCAATGTTGCCGTATGTTGTTTACCATTCACACGAATTTGTCGCTTCATCTTGTTAATTACATCTGTAACCTGACGAACTTTAATTCCGTCCTGTGTAAAATTTTTGGGATTTAAATAGTCTTTTTCACGAATACCATATTTCTTTGATAGCTGATAGCTAATAATAGACTTCATATTGTTTTCAATAACCAAAATATACTTAAACATAATATTCCGTATTCTTCTATCAAAAACAAAGGTAGCATACAATTCTTCAAATGTTGTTCCTGGAATAAAAGAGTTATCTTTCATAGATCTCATAAATAGATGACGATACCCACTAACAAAGAAATAATTCTCTCGAAATAGAATTCGCTTTGCTTCATCAATATCGTGAATAACAAGACCTTTATATTCTAATATTTGAATTTGTTCATCCAAAGTTTTAAATATTTTCTTTGACATAATATCTATCTCCTATTATAATCCTATAATAGATTATACCACAAAAAATATATTAGATGAACTCTTTCATATCCAAATACATACTACCATTACAATGTGTAAAATTTGTGATAATAAACTAAATTTGTTCAAAGTATTGAATCATACTTTCCGCAATTAAGGTTGCCACCTTATTTTGATAACTTTCTTGTTTAAGTAAATACCTGTCACTTGCATTACTTAAAAAACCAACCTCAATCAATACCCCTGGTCTTTCTATTCTCTTTTGTAAATATAAATCGTTAGAAAGCTTATACTCCCTTTTACTATTTAAACGTTTTTTAAAATTGTCCTGTAATATTTTAGCAAACACTTTATTTTTAGGATTAATATCATCATAAAAAACTTGAGCACCTCTCCATACCCCAGTGGATTCAGCATTCAAATGAATCGATACAAATAAGTCGCACCCAGAACGATTGATAACATTACTACGTCTAGATAAATCACTACGTTTACGGTTGATTGTATTGTTAACAGCCAAGTCATAATCTCCATACCGTGTCAAATAAACAATAGCCCCCATCTTTGTCAATTTATCTTCTAAGATTTTACTAATACTTAGATTGATATTTTTCTCCATAATATCTTTATACATTGCACCTGGATCTACCCCGCCATGTCCAGCATCTATATAGATAACTTTACCAAATAAAGGCAAATCATTTGTACTAGCACTTACAAAACTAAATGTACAAATCCCTACTATAAACAAAAATAAAACACATACTTTATAACGCAACATAGTATCACCTTATTAAAATATATGTTTTTAAATTATGAATATTATATTCTACTTCTCATACCATCTTCCATAAATCCCACAGGGAAGTATAAGACCGCTTTTTTCTATAGGAAGACCTATCTCATCAGCCTCTATTAAGCCATTCGGATATTTTTTTAATAAAGTTGTTCTTAAAATATTTTCAATTGATGTTTTTCCCACTCCTGTAGTATAAGAATTAATTTGAAAGAATAAAGGATTATCAGTAAGTATATCCATACAAGCAGCTATCAGTTCTGCTATTTTATCCTCAAATTTCCATACCTCACCAGATGGTCCACGTCCAAACGACGGTGGATCCATAATAATCGCATCATACTCTCTTCCACGCCTCTTCTCACGAAGTACAAATTTTAAACAATCATCTACAATATAACGTATTTTGTGATTTTCCAATCCACACAATTGAGCATTATCCTTCGCCCAATCAACCATACCACGAGCAGCATCTACATGTACCACCTCTATAGCTCCCGCCTTAGCACAGGCCATTGTAGCCGCCCCTGTATAACCAAATAGATTCAAAACCCTAATTGGTCTATTGGCCTGTTTGATTTTATTCATCATAAAATCCCAATTAGCAGCCTGTTCTGGAAATAAACCAGTATGCTTAAAATTAGTAGGGCTTACTTTAAACTTAAGGCCATGATACTCTACAGTCCAAAATTCTGGTAATTTCTTTCTAAACTCCCATGAACCGCCACCTCTATTACTCCTATGATAAAATCCATCAACATCCTCCCATATAGTATCCATATGAGTCTCCCACATAGCACTAGGATCAGGTCTTCTCAGTACAACATCTTTCCATATTTCTAATTTCTCTTTTGAACCGGCATCTATAATCCTATAATCTTTCCATTCATCACTAACTCTCATAAAGACCTCCTACATATATTATAACGAATATAATACTAAAAATCACCTATTTCACAAAAAAATCCAAGATAATCTTGGTTTTACTATATATATATTAATGCTTAGTAAATTAACTCCCCTGTATTTATGGAACCTTTTAGATGTATCCTGAAAAATAGCCCTTCAAATATAACCTTTCAACCTTTTTATATTTAATTAGTAACTTAACTTATAAATCATAATTCATTATCTACAGAAAACATCTATTTCGTCTGTATCATACCTTTGATTTTTAATTACTTTAAAGGTCTCATTATCCTTATTAACATTACACCTAACTACATCATAAAATGGTGTATCATAATACATAACACTATCCCCAGAAACTTTTATTACTGAAAATCTAGGCGCTTGTTGGATATTAACGACTCCAATATAATCGATTGCCATCAATACTAATATAAATAGTAGAAAATAGCTAAAATTACAAATTAACCTTTTACCATATGATAATCGCTTTGTAAATTTACTAACACCTATTAAAGAAATGATTACTCCAAAAACTGAATAAATTGATCCCCAACTACTTTCGCTAGGAAATATTGCAACAGCAGTAATTGAAATCAAGATCCCAAATACTATTAATGTCAAACCAATAAAATTGCTTTTATTTTCTATTTTTCTATTAGTATAGTTTATTGTATTAATTATATTTTCTTCTAATTTTTCTTGGTATTCTTTTTCCTTAACCTTTTCCCCACTCAACAAATCATTTAGAGTAATACCAAGTTCATTACACAAGGGTTTAAATAAGGACAAATCCGGCATATTCCTTCCATTTTCCCAATTCCCAACAGTGCGATCTGATACACCTAATCTTTCTGCTAATTCCTGTTGAGTCATATTACTCTTTTTTCTACACGCAGCAATAAATTTTCCAATTTTTTCTTGATCCATATTTTTTCTCCTCTCACATTAACATAATATAAAAAATTTGTTATTTTTAACAGGAAATATATCAAGGGTACTTTAAATAATATTTACATTTGAGTATTAATTATGACATATACTTAATGACAAGAAGATAAATTCTTTTAATAAGCGATATTTTATTTATTAGTTCTACTAGCCTTATACCTTACCACATCCTATAGTTTAATATCTTAAGTTGAAAAAAATCCAAGACAATCTTGGATTTCGATATATGCATAATTAACGTTTTGAGAATTGTGGTGCACGACGTGCAGCCTTAAGTCCTGGTTTCTTACGTTCTTTCGCTCTTGAATCACGAGTGATAAATCCAGCCCTTTTTAAAATTTGTCTATAGCTTCCTTCGTTTCCTTCATTTGGAGCATCAAATTCTAATAGAGCTCTTGTGATTCCTAAACGAATTGCTCCGGTTTGTCCTGTAAATCCTCCACCAGATACTTTAACAACAATATCAAATGTATTTTCATTATTTGTAGCAACTAACGGTTGCATTAAGTCCATTACATTTGTTTCATATGGGAAGAAATCGCGAACATCTCTTCCATTTACTGTAATAGAACCTTTTCCAAGAGTCATTCTAACTTGTGCTACAGAAGATTTTCTTCTACCTGTTCCAGTATAAACTTTCTTTTCAGCCATGTAAAATTCCTCCTAATCCATTTTTAACTCAACTGGTTGTTGAGCTGTATGTGGATGTTCTGATCCAGCATACACAAATAATTTCTTATACATTTGACGCCCAAGTCTTCCTTTTGGAAGCATACCTTTAACAGCACGTTCCATCATTTCAACTGGATAACTCTCTCTCATTTCACGAGCAGTTCTTTCCCTAAGACCACCAGTATATCCACTATGATTATAATAAATTTTATCATTTAACTTATTTCCAGTTAAATTTACTTTATCAGCATTCACAATGATTATAAAATCTCCACAATCCATATGTGGTGTAAACGTTGCTTTATGTTTTCCTCTTAACATATGTGCAGCCTTAGTAGCAACACGCCCAAGATTCTTATCACTAGCATCAATTACATACCAATTACGAACTAAATCTTCTTTTTTTTGCATATATGTATTTTTCATAATATCTCCCTTTCTAAATACCAAAAGTTTGAAACGAGTGTTCCCAATACCCATTTCATGGGATATAAAATGTACCAATTAAGATTGTACTAAAAAATATATAAAAAGTCAATTAAAATATAACATTTTAGTAAAAAACATTCTTTAAATATAATCCTTCAGGAGGAGCAGTTTTTCCAGCACTAGTTCTATTCTCTGAAGCCAAAATAACTGAGATATCACTGCTATTCCTTTTTCCCTCTCCAACCTCAATTAAAGTACCTACCATATTACGAACCATATAGCGTAAAAAACCTGTTCCTAAAAAAGACATAATAACATGATTCGCATTATTAGAATCCACATCAATACTTGCTTGAACAATTTTCCTTGTATAATCCATTCTTTCATCATCACTTTTTGTAAATGATTTGAAATTATAAGTACCAATAAAGAAGGAAATCGCTTCCTTCATTTTCTCAATATCAAGCGTTTTATTATATTGGTATACATAATTTCTCTCCATAGGATTATATTCTCCAATATTGATAATATACATATATTCTTTTAACTTAACATCATACCTAGCATGAAATGTTTGCGATACTTCTTCTACACTTCGGATATAAATATCATTTGGAAGTAAGCTATTCAATGATTTTTTTAAGCGAAATGGAGTTATAGCAACTGTCATATCAAAGTGTGCCCTTTGACCTAAAGCATGCACATGGGCATCTGTTCTACCACTCGCATATATCAAAACAGGTTTATTCGCATTAACTTTTGTAAGCACTTGTTCAATTGTATCCTGAATTGTAACCTGATCAATCTGCTTTTGATATCCGCTATAATTACTTCCATCATAAGAAAATGTTATTAAATATCTCATAAGGTTACCTCCCCAACATAATGCATATGAACATCAAAATCTATTTAACATATCGATATATATCCTTTATCAAATCATTGACCTCATCACGATAGCCAATTTTTATTTGTTTCTTTTGCAAAACCTTATCTGAAAATTCAATAATTTTAGGTGGTTTTACACCATATTTTTTCAATTGCTTTGTATTTTTAAAAACGTCATACTTATCACCTGATAAGACAATATTTCCATCATATAGGACATAAACATCATCAACAATTCGATGTAAAAAATCAGTATCATGACTCGCTACTAAAATTGTCTTATGATAACGATTCTTAAGAATACGTAACAATTTTATCAAACTCTCCTTACTTTTACCATCCAATCTCCTAGTGGGTTCATCCAATAACAAGATTTTAGGATTGTATACAAGAGCAGAGGCAATCGCAACTTTACACTTCTCACTATTGCTTAAATGAAAAGGATCCTTACCCACATACGTATCATCCAATCCAACCATCCTTAATGAATCGCTAATTCGTTTGTGAATATCTGATAAATAACAACCATAGTACTTTAAATTGAAGGCTAGTTCATCAAATACCGTTGCATTAAAAAATTGATTCTCTGGATTTTGAAATACAAAGCCAATTTGAGACCGAAGATCACTAAGATTATCAACCTTATTATTATCGATAGTAAAATCCCCAACATATATTTTCCCACGATTGGGTAAAAGAAGACCATCTATTAACTCTAAAAAAGTTGTCTTTCCACTTCCACATTTCCCAACAATTCCATGAACTTTACCAGATAAGAAAGAAACATTTAAATCACAAAAAACCTCTTTCATCTCACAATTCACCTTTTGATAAGAAAAATTAACATGTTCAAGTTTTATTTCCATAGCTTATTCACCAACCTGTCCATATTATATTCTATCTTATCAATTAGATTATAATATTGTAATTTTTTGGATAAGTCCACCATAAAAGGAAGGGAAAGTCCTGAAGACTGAAAAATTTTCTCCTTGGTAAAAGCTGTTTTTGTTTTTTCATCTAAACAAATATTCCCATTTGATAACAATATAATACGATCTGCATATAAAGTATCCTCTAAATCATGTGTTACATATAAAATTGTTACTTTCTTTTCTCTATGAAGTTTCCTAAATAGAGATAAAATTTTATCTTTTGTAAGTAAATCAATCATATCCAAGGAATCGTCAACAATTAAAATATCGGGATTTATAATCAAAGCAGTTGCAAGTGAAATTAGTTGCTTTTGCCCTATACTTAGACTACGCGGTATACAATCCAACATATGGTCGATATGTAAATAAGAACTTATCTCTTGAATTTTTGATTGAATCTCCTCTTCAGAAAAATGAAGATTCCGTAAAGGGAGGGAAAGTTCATCAATTACCCTATCTGTAACAAATGAACTATCACAATTTTCTGCCACATAACCAATTCTTTTTAAAATATCATTTTTATTTTCATATAAATCCTTATCAAAGATATGGATTAGTCCAGAACTACAAGTTTCAAAACCTAATAAATTTTTGATAAGACTACTTTTACCAGCACCATCAGTTCCTACAATACTCACAAACTCTCCTTGTTGAATCTTCAAGCAAATCGAATTCAATATTGTAACATTTCCCTTGGAACAAGATAAATTATCAATTTCAATTACATTCTTCATAATTATTTTCCCCCAAAAAATATAATTTTCTAAACAACAAAAGAGTCATCCGACCCATTATTACTCACAATACTTTGATCTATCAATATTATACTCATACGTATCCCCTATTTTAAATATTTGAATCTCTACATTTAAGTACTCATCAGCTAATGTATTGACATAACCTCCATCCAATAGTCCTTGCCCAGTCACGATTGGATTTTGAAAAATACCATTATCATATAATGAATCATAATCGTCATTAATTCTATCTGTTAACCAATTTTTAGACGCCGCTACAAGGGAATCTAGCTGGTGATAACATAATTCTATACGGGATGTCTTCAAATTTCTTGTAACTGTAGGAGTTACAATCATCACAATCAGACTAAGTACAACCAATACACCTAATAATTCTATTAACGTTAATCCTTTATTATTTCTCATTAGATTCAGCCTTCTTTCTTTGTATATGGTAAGCTACTTTAATTAAAAATTTTGTAGGGACAAAACGAACAAATAAATGGCAAAACTTCATTGAAAGCCCAGGAACTATTACTAACTTTCTCTTAAACATCTTATCAATTGCATAGCCTGCTACTCTCTCACTAGTCATAGCCTTTACAGAAAATTGAACATTGGCAACTGTATTGAAATTTGTATCCACAGGCCCAGGACATAATACCCCAATATAAACATTACTATACTTCTTCTGAAGTTCACCATAAATGGATTCTGTAAATCGTAGAACATAAGATTTACTTCCGTAATAACTGGCCATAAGTGGTCCAGGAGAAAATGCTGCAGAAGATGAAACATTCAATATATAACCCCTATCTTTTTTCACAAAATCCTGTAAAAACAATTTTGTAAGAATATGGACAGCACTTATATTCAAATGAATTAAATCAAGTTCTCTATCTAATGAAGTAGAAGTAAACTCACCAAAAACTCCAAATCCTGCATTATTAATCAAAATATCAATTTCCTCATTTTTCAATTGTTGATATAAATCTATACAATTTTGTGAAATAGATAAATCCAATGCAATAACTACTGAAGATGTTAATAACTCTTTTTGTACAAGAGTCAATTCGTCATAAGAACGGGCCACTAAGATTAACTCATATCCTCTTTTACTAAGCTCTATTGCCATTCCTCTTCCTATACCAGAACTTGCCCCAGTAATTAATGCCTTCATACTATCACACTCTTGTATAATTATACAATAAAGCCACAAATATTTCAAATACAACATAAAAATTTGAGGTTCTTTAAATCATGGATAATATCAATGAATTCATTTCATAACAAAAAAGAAGGATTATTCTCCTTCTACTACCTCTAGGATAACCATTAAAGCGTCATCCCCTTTACGTTCAGTTAATTTTAATATTCTTGTATATCCACCATTACGATTTGCATAACGTACTGCATAATCATCAAATACTTTTTTTGCTGCTTCTTTATCATTTTGTAAGAAAGCCACTGCTTTTCTTCTAGCAACCAAGGAACCATCTTTTCCATAAGTTACCATTTTATCAAAAAATTTACGCACTTCTTTTGCTCTTGTTTCAGTCGTCTCAATTCTTTCATTCATAATCAAATCTTTTGTAAGATTTGCTAACATACTTCTTCTATGCTTACAAGTACGCCCTAATTTTCTATAAGCCATAATATTCCTCCTAACTATTAATCTTCGTCACGGAATTTAAGTCCCATATCTTTAATTTTATCAATAACTTCTTTTAAAGACTTCTTACCTAAATTACGAATTTTCATCATTTCTAATTCTGATTTTTCTGTTAAATCACCTAAAGTATTAATACCAGCTCGTTTTAAGCAATTATAAGCTCTTACAGAGAAATCTAAATCATCAATTGAAGTTTCTAATTTTTTCAATTTACTATCTTCTTGTTTTGCATTCATAATACCTGTCGTATCTGCAATTTCACTTAAATTAGTAACAACATTTAAATGTTCAATTAAGATTTTAGCAGCGAGCGCCATTGCTTCCTCTGGACGAATAGAGCCGTTAGTATTAACATTCATAATCAGTTTGTCATAACTTGCATCTTGTCCAACACGCGCACTCTCTACATCGCAACTAACCCTCTCAATTGGTGAATAAAGTGCATCAATTGGAATAAAACCAATTTTAGAGTCTTCAATATACTTCTTGTTTTCATTAGAAGGTACATATCCACGACCATTTGCAATGATAAATTCCATATCAAGTTTTCCACCTTTAGAAATAGTTGCTATAACCTGATCTGGATTTACAATTTCAATATCTTCATCTGCCATAATATCAGCAGCAGTAACAACTCTTTCCTCCTCTACATGCAAGTGTGCAGTTTTAATCTCATCAGAACTATTTTTAACAACCACACTTTTCAAATTTAAGACGATAGAAGTTACATCCTCTATAATTCCATCCATAGTTTGAAATTCATGCATAACACCATCAATATTGACAGCTACAATTGCACTACCTGGCATACTTGATAACATAATTCTTCTAAGAGCATTACCAATTGTAATACCAAATCCTCTTTCCAAAGGTTCTAATTCAAATCTTCCAAAATTATTATTTTCTACATAATCTGTTAATTTATATATTGGTTTTTCAAAGTTTAACACTTTAACACACTCCTTTTCTTTTATCCACGAGGACGTTTTGGTGGACGACATCCATTATGTGGTACAGGTGTTACATCAGTAATTGAAGAAATCTCAAGACCCGCTGTCTGTAAAGAACGAATAGCAGTTTCACGTCCTGAACCTAGTCCTTTAACAAATACTTCTACTTTACGCATTCCCATATCATATGCGGCCTTACCTGCAGCTTCTGCTGACATTCCGGCAGCAAATGGAGTTGATTTTTTACTTCCCTTAAATCCTAAAGTACCAGCGGAAGCCCAACTAATCGCATTCCCCTCTTTGTCACTAAGCGTAACAATTGTATTATTAAAAGTAGAATGAATGTAAGCTCTACCTTCTGGTACATTCTTTTTAACTTTACGTTTTCTTGCTTTGTAAGCCATATTCTATAACCTCCTTTTAGTTATAATTATTTTTTCTTATTGGCAACAGTTTTTCCTCTACCTTTTCGAGTTCTTGCATTTCTGTTGGTTCTTTGCCCTCTAACTGGCAATCCTCTTTTATGACGAGTTCCTTGATATGAATTGATTTCCATCTTAGTTTTAATATTCATATTTACTTCACGACGTAAATCACCTTCAATTGTGTATTTATCAATTTGATCACGAATGAATCCCAATTCATCATTTGATAATTCACCAGCTCTTTTGTTTGGATCAATTTTTGCATCCGCTAATATTTTGTTAGATAAGCTTCTACCAATACCATAAATATAAGTTAATGCAATTTCAATTCTTTTATTATTAGGTATATCTACACCTTTAATACGTGCCATAAAACACCTCCTATATTAACCTTGTCTTTGTTTATGTTTTGGATTTTCACAAATAATTCTGATTTTTCCTTTTCTTTTAACAACTTTGCATTTTGCACAAATCGGTTTAACCGATGATTTTACTTTCATATATTCCCTCCTATTTTCTATAGGTTATACGCCCACGTGTTAAATCATATTCTGATAATTCTAGCGTAACTGTATCCCCTGGTAAAATGCGAATATAATTCATTCGGATTTTACCAGAAACGTGAGCTGTCACAGTATGCTTATTAGGAAGCTCTACTCGAAATTGATAACCTGGTAAAACTTCCAATACTTTTCCTTCCACTTCAATCGCGGAAGTTTTTTTAGGTTGTTTTTCTTCAACTGTCTTCTTATTATGTACTGATTTTTTTGGCATCTTAATCACCTCTTTGTTAAAATCGTATACCCATCTTTAGTTACTAACACGGTATGTTCATAGTGCGCAGAAGGTAAATTATCTGCTGTAACGATTGTCCAATCATCATCCAATATAAACACATCTGCTGTTCCTAAATTTAGCATTGGTTCTACAGCAATTGTCATTCCAGCTTTTAATACTGGCCCAGTTCCCTTTGTTCCATAATTTGGAACATCAGGATCTTCATGGACAGAACTTCCAATACCATGACCAGTAAGCTCTTTGACAACTCCTAAATGATGCTCAAGTGCATAACTCTCAACAGCAGCTCCAATATCTCCTAAATGAGCACCCTCTTTAATAACAGAAAGACCCTCAAATAAAGCTTCTTCTGTTTCTTTCATTAGCTTTTCTTTCTCTTTACTGATTTCTCCAACAGCATAAGTCCAAGCAGAATCTCCATGATATCCCTTATAGCAAGCACCAATATCTAAAGTGATAATATCACCATTTTTAAGCTTCCTTTTGCCAGGAATACCATGAACCACCTCTTCATTAATAGAAATACAAATACATCCTGGAAATCCATACAAATTTTTAAATGATGGTGTAGCCCCCGACTTCAAAATAAATTCTTCGGCTAAATGATCCAATTCCTTTGTAGTAATTCCTGGTTGTATATACTTTTCCAAATAGCGATGTGTGTTTCCAACAATTTCACCCGCTTGTTTCATAAATTCAATCTCACGAGATGACTTTATAGTTATCATAACTCACCTTCTAATATTTGAATAATATCGGCATGCACTTTCAAAGAATCTTGATTTCCATTGACTGTATACAATACCTGATGCACTCTATAATACTCCAACAATGGTTCAGTATGATTTATATATGCATCAAAGCGAGCTTGAAATGTAGAAGGAGTATCATCATCTCTCTGAATTAAACTAGAATGACACCTATCACATTCATTCTGTTTTTTAGGCTGATTATCGGGAAGTAATGCATTATAACTAGCACCACAATCTGGACAATACAAACGACCTAAAATTCGCTCACTAGCAATCTCCTTAGATACATCAATATAAATCACGACATAAGAAGAATTTAGAAAACCCTTTATCATCTGATCAAAAGCCTTCGCCTGACTTATATTTCTTGGAAACCCATCCAATACATATCCATTCTCATCAGATAATGCACAAATTTCTTTGTCTATTAATTCAAGAATAATAGAATCATCAATCAATGTTCCTAAATTCAATTTATTTTGAATATCTGAATCTTGCCTTGCCGCCTTTCTTAATAAATCGCCTGTGGAAATATGAATGAAGCCATATTTCTGACACAACATTTTTGCTTGTGTCCCCTTACCAGCAGCTGGCGGAGCAATAAAGATTACATTTTTCATCTTCTTTTTCTTCCTCTTGTAAATGAACGAGTTGCAAGCTCACTATCAATTTGTTTATAAGTTTCTAAAGCAACTCCAACAACAATTAGAAGTCCTGTTCCTCCTACACGGACACTGGTAGGCATTGTAGAAATCATACCAAACAAAATTGGTAATGCAGCAATAACCGCTAAACTAAATGCTCCTACTGTTGTAATTCTTTTTAAAACTTTACTTACATATTTAACAGTTTCATCTCCTGGACGAATTCCTGGAATATATCCTCCGTTTTTACTTAAATTATCTGCAAGTTCCTTTGGCTTTAACTGAAAGAATGTATAAAAATACGCAAATCCAAATATACAAATTATATATAATACAAATCCTGTAAATGATGTCTGTGATAAATATTTACTTACAAACAAAGTAAAACCATCCTTTTTTATCACCTGTGCAATGATCCCAGGAATTGTTATAATTGCTGAAGCAAAGATAACAGGAATAACACCAGCAGAATTCAATTTAAATGGAATATAATTTTGCTTTTGACCCACCATAGTAGTGGAACGATTTGCATACTGAATAGGAAGCCTACGCTCTGCTCCTTCAATATATACAACTCCCAAAATAATACCAATATATAATAGTACGAATAAAGCGAACTTAATAATTCCAAGTACCATAGCCTGTGTTGAAGTTGTCACAATTAAACTATTAAATGCCTCCATAAACATATTAGGAAGAGTAGCAATTATTCCAGCCATGATAATTAGGGAAATACCATTTCCAACTCCCTTAGCTGTAATCTGATCCCCAATCCATAATAGTAATGCTGTTCCTGCTGTTAGGATTAAAGCATATGTCAGATAATCTGTAGGAGTTCCATTGGATACGAATGCAAATGAGAAGAAATATCCTTGAATAAATGCTAGAATAATTCCTAAATATCTAGTAATTTGATTTAATTTAGTTCTCCCTGTACCACCCTGTTTAGATAGTTCAGAAAAATAAGGGATAATATCCATTTGCAATAACTGCACTATAATTGAAGCACTAATATAAGGCATAACCCCTAGTGCAAAAATTGAAAATTGCTCTAAAGCGCCTCCACCCATTGCATTAATCAATTCTAGAAATCCAAGATTCGTAGTCCCAAGCGAATCTGTATCTATTCCAGGCACAACAATTGTTGTCCCTAGTTTAAATATAAATAATCCAAAAAATGTAAATAAAATTTTCTTTCGTAAATCTTTATTTTGAGGAGCAAATATTTGCTTAAATTTGGCAAACATTTTAGATCACCTCTGCTTTTCCACCTAATTTTTCTATTTCTTTATAAGCTTTTTCTGAAAAATTATGAGCTTTTACAGTCAATTTTTTCTCTAAAGTTCCATTTCCTAAAACTTTTACACCATCCAATTGATTTTTCAACAATCCCATCTCTTTTAATAACTCTG
The DNA here is from genome assembly GCA_910584305.1 of uncultured Bacilli bacterium. Classification (GTDB taxonomy): domain Bacteria; phylum Bacillota_I; class Bacilli_A; order RF39; family UBA660; genus CAKPTA01. Next base: position 101,311 of record CAJTZW010000001.1, on the reverse strand, counting down.
GTGTTACAACAGCACCATCTTCAAATTTATTTAAATCACTTAAATTAATAACTGCATAAGTAGTTTTAAATTGGGCATTTGTAAACCCTCTTTTTGGTAAACGTCTGAATAAAGGTAATTGTCCTCCTTCAAATCCAGGTCTTACTCCGCCACCACTTCTTGCATTTTGTCCTTTGTGTCCTCTTCCAGCTGTTTTACCGTTTCCAGAAGCAACACCCTGACCTTTTCTTTTTGCAACCTTAGTTGACCCTTCAGCAGGATACATTGTATGTAATTTCATTAAATTTCCTCTACTTTCTTACCACGTAATGCAGCAACTTGTTCTCTTGTTCTTTGAGACTTTAATGCATTTAATGTAGCATAAGCCATATTAATTTTTGTGTTTGATCCAAGTGATTTAGATAAAATATCTTTAACTCCAGCAAGTTCCAATACAGCTCTAACTGGACCACCAGCTTTTACTCCAGTACCAGAAACAGCAGGTTTTAACATAACACGGCTCGCTCCTTGTACTCCAATCGCTTCATGTGGAATTGTTCTCTCATCAACTAATGATACAGTAACTACATTTTTTGTAGCAGCTTCTACAGCCTTTTTAATTGCATCTGGTACTTCGTTTGCTTTTCCAGTACCTAATCCAACTTTACCTTTTTTATCTCCTACAACAACTGTAGCAGCAAAACGGAAATGACGACCACCTTTTGTTACTTTTGTAACTCTTTTAATATTGATAACTTCTTCTTCATATTGTTTTGGGCGTGGTTCTCTTCTTCTATTTTCCATTAGTTACCCTCCTTTTAGAATTCTAATCCATTTTCACGTGCAGCTTCTGCTAAAGCTTTTACACGTCCATGATATAGGTATCCACCTCTATCAAATACTACTTTTTTAATTTTTGCATCTACTGCTCTTTTTGCTAGTAATTCACCAACTTTTGTAGCAGCCTCTACATTTCCACCGTTCTTAAGTTTTAAATCCTTATCAATTGATGAAGCACTTACAAGTGTAATTCCCTTTTCATCATCAATAATTTGAGCAAATATATTCCCATTTGATCTAAATACACTTAATCTTGGTGTTGTACCTGTTCCGCTAACTTTAGCTCTTACACGACTGTGTCTAGCTTGACGCACAACATTTCTTGATACTTTTTTAATCATGAGTATTACTCTCCTTTACTAATTAGACTATGCTGCTTTCTTTCCTTCCTTGCGACGAATATGTTCCTCTTTATAACGAATTCCCTTTCCTTTATAAGGTTCAGGTTCTCTTACCTTGCGAACATTGGCAGCAAATTCTCCAACAAGACATTTATCAATTCCTTTGATACTAATTTCTGTATTGCTAATTGCTTCAACAGTTAATCCTGCTGGTACCTCAATTTTTACAGGATGTGAATAACCAGCACTGATTGTGATTGTTTTACCACTTACGTTGAAACGGTATCCAACTCCAACAGCTTCTAGGCTTTTTTCATACCCTTCTGTAACACCAATTATCATATTCTTAATATTAGCGTTTACTGTACCATGAAAATTTTTCAAGTTATCGCTCTCTCTTGTGACAATAACCTCATTTTCTTCTACAGTAACATTGATTCCTTTATGTATTTCAGTAGAAAGTTCACCTTTAGGACCTTTTACTGTAACTACATTACCATCAACTGATACTGTAACATTTCCAGGTACTAGTAATTTTCTATTACCAATACGACTCATATTAATCCTCCTTGCCTTCTACCAAATATAAGCTAAAACTTCTCCACCTAAAGATGCTTTTCTTGCTTCTTTGTCAGTCATTACACCTTGTGATGTAGATACAATAGCAATTCCAAGACCATTTAATACTCTAGGTACTTCAGTAGCCTTTACATATACACGTAATCCTGGTTTAGAAATCCTTTTCAATCCAGTAATTACACGTTCTTTATTCTTTCCATATTTTAAATTCAAAACAATCATATTTTGAACATCATTTTTCTTTATAGAATAATCACTTATAAATCCCTCTTCTTTTAAGATTCTAGCAATTTCCATTTTAATTTTTGAAGCGGGTACTTCAACTTCTATATATCGCATTTGATTTGCATTACGAATACGTGTTAGCATATCTGCGATTGGATCATTTGAAAATCCCATAATTTAATCCTCCCTTCAGTCCTACCAACTAGATTTTTTAACACCTGGTATTTGCCCTTGGTATGCTAATTCTCTAAAGCAAATACGGCAAATACCATATTTTTTAAGTACTGCGTGGGGTCTACCACATCTCTCACAACGAGTATATTCACGTACTTTGAATTTTGGTTTTCTTGACTGTTTTACAATCATACTTTTCTTAGCCATAATATCCTCCTATATTGTTACTTTTTAAATGGCATACCGAAACCTTTTAATAGAGCAAGTGCCTCTTCATTTGTCTTTGCTGTTGTTACAAAAACAATATCCATACCACGTACTTTAACAACATTATCATATTCTATTTCTGAGAAAATTAATTGTTCATTAAGTCCTAATGTATAGTTACCTCTTCCATCAAAAGATTTTGTAGATATTCCTCTAAAATCTCTTACACGTGGTAAAGTAATACGAATTAGCTTATCTAAAAAGTTATACATATTTTCCCCACGTAATGTTACTTTACATCCAATTGCTTGACCAGCTCTTAGCTTAAATCCTGCAATAGCTTTCTTAGCTGTTGTTGCTACTGGTTTTTGACCTGTAATAATCTCTAAATCAGCCATAGCTGCTTCTAGTAATTTACTATTTGTAGTAGCATCACCAACACCCATATTGACAACAATTTTATCTAATTTTGGAACGTCCATAACGTTTTCATAATTAAACTTTTCTCTTAAACTAGGTATGATTTCTTCGTTATATTTTGCTTTTAGGTGGTTCATATATACCCTCCTTCCAATTAATCAATGGTAGAGTTTGATTTCTTTGCGACTCTAACTTTTTTACCATTTTTATCAATAGTGTGTCCTATTCTGGTACCCTTACCGGTTTTTGGATCAACTAACATAACATTTGATGCATCTATAGCAGCTTCCATTTCAACTATGCTTCCTGCTGTTTGTCCATTTGGTTTTACATGTTTCTTAACAACATTTACACCTTCTACAACTACTTTATTTGCAGTTCTTAATGTTTTGATAATTTTTCCTTCTTTACCCTTGTCTTTTCCAGAAATAACAACAACTTTATCTCCAACTTTTAGTTTCATGTTATCCTCCTTCGAAAGTTATAACACTTCTTTAGCAAGTGATACAATTTTCATAAAATCTTTATCACGTAATTCACGTGCTACTGGTCCAAACACACGAGTTCCTACAGGACTCTTATCATCTTTAATAATAACGCAGGCATTATCATCAAATTTAATATAAGACCCATCTTCTCTTCTAAGACCAAACTTACTTCTAACGATTACAGCTTTAACAACTTTGCCTTTTTTTACTGTACCATTAGGAAGTGCTTTTTTTACAGCTACAACGACTGTATCTCCAATATTTCCAGTTTTAACTTTGCTACCACCAAGTACACGAATTACACTAACTTCACGTGCACCAGAGTTATCAGCAACTTTTAAACGGCTTTCTTGTTGAATCATATATTGATCCTCCTTCCAGTTTCAATTATAAAATAATTGCTTTTTCTACAATTTCCACTAAACGGAAATGTTTATTCTTTGATAGTGGTCTAGTCTCGGCAATACGCACTGTATCTCCAACTTTAGCTTCATTCTTTTCATCATGAACTGCATATTTTTTAGATGATTTTACACGCTTACCATATAAAGGGTCTTTTTTATAAGTTTCAACTAAAACTGTAATAGTTTTATCACATTTGTCACTTACTACTTTACCAATTAATTCACGAATTGATTTTTCCATTAGTTACCCTCCTTAACTTCTAATTCACGTTCGCGTAAAATTGTCTTCATACGTGCAACCAATTTTCTAAGTTCACGAATTCTTGATGGTTTTTCAAGATTTCCAGTAGCTTGACTAAAACGTAAATTGAATAGCTCTTCTTTATATTCTTCGATTTTAGTTTGAATTTCCTCACTTGTTAATTCTCTAATATCTTGATTACTCATTAGTCTCACCACTTTCCTTTTTAACAAATTTACATTTAATTGGAAGTTTATGCATAGCAAGTCTAAGTGCTTCACGAGCAACCTCTTCACTTACACCAGCAATTTCAAACATAATCTTTCCTTGTTTTACAACAGCCACCCAGGCTTCAGGTTGACCTTTACCTTTACCCATACGAGTTTCTAATGGAATTTTAGTTAATGATAAGTGAGGGAAAATATTAATCCATACTTTTCCACCACGTTTCATATAACGAGTCATGGCAACACGAGCTGCTTCAATTTGTTGTTGTGTAATCCAAGCACCTTCCATAGCCATCAATCCATAATCACCAAAATGTAATTCAGTATTTCCTTTAGCAATACCATCATAACGTAATTTATGAGGTCTCCTATATTTAGTTCTTTTTGGTATTAGTGCCATCTACATTACCTCCTTTATCTTTTGAGGCAAGGATTTCTCCCTTGTAAATCCATACTTTAACACCGATTTTACCATAAGTTGTATCAGCCTCTTTATGGGCATAATCAACATCTGCTCTTAAAGTATGAAGCGGAATATTTCCTTCTGTATATCCCTCGCTACGTGCCATATCAGCTCCACCTAAACGTCCTGATACAGAAGTTTTAATCCCTTTTGCTCCTGCTTTCATCGCATTACGAATTGCTCTTTTTTGTGCAATTCTAAATGACACCCTATTTTCAATTTGATGTGCAATATTTTCAGCGACCAAAGCAGCATCAATATCTGGGTTCTTAACTTCCATAATCGAAATTTGTACATTCTCATCTACCAATTTCGATAATTCTTTTTTTAACTTTTCAATTTCATCTCCGCCATGACCAATTACAACTCCTGGTTTAGCAGTATTGATGATAACATCAGTCTTACTAGCGTTTCTTTCAATAAGCACACTTGAAACTGCCGCGTCTTTCAATTTTTTAGATAAAAACTTTCTAATCTTAACATCATTATTTAAGAATCTTGAAAAATCTTTAGTACCAGCATACCATTTAGATTCCCAAGTCTTATTGATTCCAAGTCTAAGTCCGACTGGATTAACCTTTTGACCCATCAGTTTACCTCCTTTATCTAATTTCTTTCACTTACAACAATTGTAATGTGACTTGTTCTTTTCTTAATTGGATCCACATGTCCACGTGATCCAAATTTCATTCGCTTCATTGTTTGACCTTCATTTACATATGCTTCTTTAACATATAAATTAGCTTTATCTAAATGTAGATTATTCTCAGCATTTGCAACAGCAGATGTAAGTACTTTATGACTCAATCTAGCTGCTTCTTTATTAATATTCTTTAAAATTTTGTCAGCTTCTTCTACGCTTTTACCACGTATTAAATCTATAACTAAACGAGCTTTACGAGGTGCAATTCTTAACCCTTTTGCAATCGCTTTTGCTTCCATTTTAGTCCTCCTTCCTGATAACTAATTCTTATTACTTTTTGTCATCGCCATGTCCACCAAATTTACGGGTTGGCACGAATTCACCTAATTTATGTCCAACCATATCTTCTGTTACATAAACAGGAATAAATTCTTTACCATTATGAACAGCAAATGTATGTCCAATAAATTCAGGATAAATTGTTGAACGGCGAGACCAAGTTTTAATTACTTCTTTTTTTCCAGATTCGTTTACTTTCTTTACTTTATTCATTAAGTGACCATCAACAAAAGGTCCCTTTTTTAAACTTCTAGCCATTTAAACCATCCTTTCACTATTTTTTACGACGACGAACAATTAACTTATCAGAAGCTTTTTTGTTTTTACGTGTCTTATATCCCAATGCAGGTTTACCCCAAGGAGTAACTGGTCCTTTACGCCCAATTGGTGCACGACCCTCTCCACCTCCGTGTGGGTGATCATTAGGGTTCATAACAGAACCGCGAACTGTAGGACGAACTCCCATATGTCTCTTACGTCCAGCTTTTCCAACATTTACTAGTTCATGATCGGCATTTCCAACTTCTCCAATAGTAGCTCTGCAAGTACTTAAAACCTTACGTACCTCTCCACTAGATAAACGAAGTAAAGTATATTTTCCCTCACGACCTAGAATTTGAACACTTGATCCAGCAGAACGAGCCATCTGTCCACCTTTTCCAGCTTTTAATTCTACATTATGTACAAGTGTACCTTCTGGAATATTTTCAAGTGGTAAACAGTTTCCAACTTTAATATCCGCTGAGGCTCCACTCTCTACTTTATTTCCAACTTTTAAACCTTTTGGAGCAATAATATATCTTTTTTCTCCATCAGCATATGTAATTAAAGCAATGTTAGCAGATCGATTTGGATCGTATTCGATAGAGGTTACAGTTCCGACAACACCATCTTTATCTCTTTTAAAATCAATAATACGGTATTTTCTTTTTTCTCCACCACCATGATGTCTAACAGTTACACGTCCTTGGTTATTACGTCCACCTGTTTTCTTTAATGTTACAACTAATGACTTTTCTGGAGTAGAAGTAGTAATTTCTTCGTTAGCTAACTTAGTCATACCACGCGTACCATTAGTCATTGGTTTAAAATTCTTAATAGCCATAATTTCTCCTCCTAAATATTAGTTAAGTTCAATTGAACTTCCTTCACTTAATTTAACAATTGCTTTCTTTACCTTATTTGTTTTTCCAACATAACGTCCAACTCTTTTTTTCTTAGGTTTAACGTTTACTGTATTCACACTCTCAACTTTTACATTAAAAATTTTTTCTACAGCTTGTTTGATTTGAGTTTTATTTGCTCTTACATCAACACTAAATGTAATTGTATTATAATTCTGTGCTAAATCAGCACTTTTTTCAGTGATGATTGGTGCTTTAATAATATCTCTATAATTACTCATTAAACAAGCACCTCCTCTATAGCTTTTACGGCATCCTCTGTAACAATCATACTATCCGCTGCAACAATATCTAAAACATTTACCTCATTTGCTTCTAATAAAGTAACATTATCTAAATTACGAGTAGCTAAAATAGTATTCTCGTCAAGTTCAGATACAACTAGCAAAATATTTTTATTTACTTTCAAATTGTCAAAAACTTGTTTTGCTTCTTTAGTTTTTCCTCCTGCTAAAGCAAATTTATCAATAATAATTAACTCACTATCAATTGCTTTATAAGATAAAGCAGATTTTAAAGCAAGTCTTCTTTCTTTACGATTCATCTTTTTATCGTAACTTCTCATATGTGGCCCAAATACAATTCCACCATGACGCCATTGAGCAGCACGGATACTTCCTTGACGAGCACGTCCTGTTCCTTTTTGTCTCCATGGTTTTCTTCCACCACCAGATACTTCACTACGTGTTTTTGTTTCATGTGTACCTTGTCTCATTGCATTTTTTGCAAGAGTAATTGCATCATATAATACTGCATCATTTGGTGTAATCCCCCAAACTTCTGCATTTAAAGTAATATCATTAACCTTTTCACCTTTAATATTTAATACAGACATTTTTTTCATTGATTCGTGCCTCCTATTCTGCAACAGTTTCTTCTGTTACTTCTTCAGTAACTTCCGAAACAGTTTCTTCTACTACCTCTTCAGCAACTTCTGAAGCAGTTTCATTTGCAGTTTCCTCTACCAAAGGTGTACTTTCTTCTACTACATAAGTGTTGATAGTTTCAGCTTCCCTCACTGTATCAGGATTTTTAACAGCTGATTGAATCACTACTAATGATTTTTTAGGCCCTGGAATATTTCCTTTAATTAAAATGCAATTATTTTCTACATCTACCATAACAACTTCAAGATTTTGAATTGTAACAGTAAGTGTTCCCATATGTCCTGGTAATTTTTTACCTTTAAATACACGCATTGGTCTCATCGTTCCCATAGACCCTGGCCCTCTGTGATAATGTGAACCATGCCCCATAGGTCCTCTGCTTTGATTATGTCGTTTAATAACACCTTGGAACCCTTTACCTTTAGATGTTCCAGTTACATCAACAACTTCTCCTGGAGCGAAAATATCTACTGAAATTTCTTGCCCCAAAGAATAATTATTAATATCTACACCCCTAATTTCTCTAAAGAAGCGCTTAGGTGTAGTGTTTGCCTTGTTAGTAATACCAACAGAAGCCTTTGTCGCTAACTTTTCTCTCTTTGTATCGAATCCTAATTGAATTGCCTCATAACCATCGTTTTCTTTTGTTTTAATTTGTGTTACCACATTTGGTTCAACATAAACAACAGTTACAGGAATTAATATCCCAGATTCAGTAAATACTTGAGTCATTCCTTCTTTACGACCTAAGATTCCCTTTTTCATAAACTCATCCTCCTATTATTATAGCTTAATTTGAATATCAACACCGCTTGGAATTTCCAAATGAGTCAATGACTCAACTGTCTCCTTGCTTGGATTGTTGATAACAATAAGTCTTTTGTGTGTTCTTTTCTCAAATTGTTCACGTGAATCTTTATATTTGTGAACTGCTCTAAGAATTGTAATTTTCTCGATTTCAGTTGGAAGTGGTACAGGTCCACTAATTTCTCCTCCTGTTCTCTTTACAGTTTCAACTATCTTAGCACAAGCACTATCTAAACTTTTGTGTTCAAATGCTTTTAACTTAATGCTAATCTTGGTTTTTGACATATTGTATCCTCCCTTCGCCTATATCCAGTATAGACTCGCTCCGTGTAAAAACCTGATATTTGGGTTTGTTTCATTGACAACTTAACCTGGCGTATCAGCAACCTCACACATCAATGCGTGCCACACATTCAAAATTATACAATAAAAATATATGAAATGCAAGTGAAATTTAGACTTTTTCGAAAAATTATGAAAATAAAGCAAACGATTTCTTTTACTGTAATTTCAGAAATTTCTTCAAACGATACTTTATTATCTATTATAAAAAAAGTAATGATATTTTCCTCATTACACTTTTTAAAAATACTCTATTTAGTTTTCTCTATAGAAACATTTGCCCTGTTATTTTGATATGTATAAGTAGCAATATATCCATTATCATATACCAATTCAGCATTAACTACACACCCATAATAACTCTCTTTGTTATAATTATTATCAATCTTAACACTTCCACGAATCGGCTTTGTCTTATTCAGTTCTAAAACTGAATCTAAATCCGTAACATTGAATGTTATATAACCAGGTTCGCTTTTGTCCTGCGGAAGTCCTGATGGAATTCCTTCAATAACCCATTCCGAAAAACTAGACTCCACCTCTCCTACATAAAATTTCACACTGTTTTCAATAGCGCCAAGCTTGCTATCCTCTATAACATTTCCAATAATAGGCACTGCAATTACAGCTATTATTGCTAAAATAATTATAACTGCTAACAACTCTATCAATGTAAAACCTTTTTTCATATCATCAGCTCCATTATCATTCACAGTATACAATAATATATCCATTTTATCAAGAAAAAAGATTCTGGTTTTCCAAAATCTTACTTAACAAATGGAATTAAAGCCATAAATCTAGCTTTCTTAACTTCGTTAGCAATATGTCTTTGATGTTTAGCGCACGCTCCAGAAATACGGCGTGATACAATCTTTCCACGATCAGCGCTAACATATTTTTTAATAATGTCAACATCTTTATAATCTACAGACTTACCTGCACACATTTGACATATTCTTTTCTTTTTTCTATGAAACTCTGCCATTTTATCTTTCCTCCTTCTAATCTAGGAAATTATCATCAATTGACACACTATCACCAAAATCTGCGAACGGATCATTCTGTACATCCATTGTAGGATAAGATGGTTCTGATTGATAACCATATGAAGTATCAGAACTATTTACACGATTTTGTGCCTGCCCTTTGCTTTCTAGAAATTGAACATTATCACCAACTACATCCATTGTATAACGTTTATTTCCATCTTTATCATCATAATTTCCTGTTTGTAATCTACCCTCTACAGCAACTAAACTGCCCTTATCTAAAAAGTTACAAACATTTTCTGCCTGTTTTCTCCATATAACAACATTAATAAAATCAGTCTCTCTTTGTCCCTGATTATTACTAAAAGTTCGATTAACAGCAACTGAAAATCTTGTATATGGAATATTAGATCCAGTATATCTTAATTCTGGTTTTGCTGTAATTCTACCAATTAACATTACTCGGTTCATAAACTACCTCTTCTTCTTATTTCTCTATTTTTGTAATTAAATGACGAATAATATCGCTGCTAATTAAAGCTAAACGATCAAATTCTTTAATAGCTTTATCATCATTAGCTTCTACTTGATATACATAGTAATATCCACTCTTGAATTTTTTAATTTCATAAGCTAATTCTCTTTGACCCATATCCTTTGAATCTACAATAGTAGCTCCATTTGAAGTTAAAACATCACCAAAATTTTTAATAGTTTGCTTTGTTTCATCTTCTGATAATGTAGGTCTTACGATAAACATAATTTCATAACTTTTCATTTCAACACCTCCTTATGGTCTTTACGGCTTCCTTTGAAGCAAGGAGTAAATCAATACTCACGGTAAATTATAACAAACTTTAGTATAAATGTAAATAATAACTTTACTAAATTTCTAAAATATTATTTACCATTACAATATATTCAAAAAAAAGAAGACTATTATATCTTCCTAAAAACTATTTTACTCTCACAAAATCATGAATATCTGTTTCCTCATTTAATCATTTGATTTTCCAAATAAATTCAGTAAACTAATAAATATATTAATAAAATCTAAATATAATTCTAATGCACCTAGTATTGCTATATTTTCATTATCTGATGAACCATATAATCTCTTAATCTTTTGAATATCATATGCCGTGAAACCAATAAAAACTAGTAAACAAACAAAATTAATTACAATATCAAATGTACTATTTCCTAAGAATAAATTAATAATAATGCAAATCACTAAAGCAACTAGAGCCATTAATAAATATGTACCAAACCTACTCAAATCCAGTTTTGTAAAGTTCCCAATGCAAGCAAAAATTCCAAACAAGATAGCTGCAGCAAGGAATAAAATAATAATTGAACTTAACTCATAAACAATAAATATTGATGAAAAAGTAAGGCCACTTACAATGGAATATAGCATAAATACAATCTTTGCTGTTGTAGGTTGCATTTTTTGCACCCTAGCAGATAAAAATATAACCAAACCTATTTCAATCAAAGCTAAAATAAAGTAAGTTCCTCCAGAAAATATTTTATAAAAAGTATATTCATTACTAGCTAAATAATATGCCGTAATAAACGTTAATAATAACCCAATAAACATCCATCCAAATACTTTAGAAAGCATTGTATTATTTTTCATAAATCACCTCTTATACATTGAATCGGAAATAACAGATATCTCCGTCATTCATAGTATATTCCTTTCCTTCTAATCTCATACGTCCCGCTTCTTTCACTTTAAGCTCAGAGCCATATTTTTCCAAATCCTCATAACTCATAATTTCTGCACGGATAAAGCCTCTTTCAAAATCAGTATGAATAATACCTGCACATTGTGGTGCTTTCATACCTCTCTTAAAAGTCCATGCGCGACATTCATCACTACCTGCAGTAAAATATGTTGCAAGCCCTAATAATGAATAGGTAGCTTGGATTAGCTGATCCAAACCACTAGTCTTTATTCCTAAATCTTCTAAAAAGAGCGCTTTATCTTCATCAGAAAGTTCTGCAAGCTCAGACTCTATTTTTGCACACACAACAATGACTTCTGCCCCTTCATTTGAGGCATATTTTCTTACCTTTTCCACATACTGATTTCCATCACTCACTAAATCTTCTTCACTGATATTTGCCATATAAATAATTGGCTTCTGCGTTAGAAAATTAAAAGACAACGACAAAGCAAGCTCATCATCATTGAATTCTAAACTACGAATTGCCTGATTACGTAAAAGACACTCCTTCACTTTATTTAAGAATTCAACCTCTTTTAAAGTCTCTTTATCCTTTGACATAATCGCCTTTTTACCTATACGATTTAAACGATTTTCAACAACCTCTAAATCTGCCAAAATAAGTTCGATATTAATAATTTCAATATCCCGAATTGGATCAATGTCGCCTTCCACATGTGTAATACTTCCATCCTCAAAGCAACGAACAACTTCACAAATTGCATCAACTTCACGAATGTGAGATAAAAACTTATTCCCAAGTCCTTCACCAGTAGATGCACCCTTAACTAAACCTGCTATATCTGTAAATTCAAAAGCAGTTGGAACTAAACTTTTTGGTTGATATAATGCGTTCAAAAATTCTAAACGATTATCGGGAACAATAACAACTCCAACATTTGGCTCTATCGTAGCAAAAGGATAATTAGCAGCCAAAATATTTTGCCTTGTGATAGCATTAAATAATGTAGACTTTCCCACATTGGGAAGACCAACAATCCCCGCTTTCAAACCCATATAAATCCCTCCTTATAATTTTACAATGTAGACATTGTGGTAACACCAATTGGTATTCCAATCAAATACCATAAGCAAAGAAGAAGAACCCAAATCAAAGAAAGTAAAAGTACCGTAGGCATAATACTCTTCAATGTTCCAAAAATACTAATCTGTTTCTTCTCACTTACACGATACTTTTCTAAAAATGCCAGCATTACAATAAAGTATACAAATAATGGGGTAATACATTTTCCTATACTATCTGCAACCTTAAAAATAAATTGTGTAAAATCTGGAGTAATATTTGAACGCATGAACAGTGGAATAATTGTAGGAGACATTAATTCCCACTTTTCCATAGTTGTTGGAAGCAGAATACTAGATATGACAATGCCTAAAATAAAGACAATAATTAATAGTATTCCAGAAAATTGTAAATTACCTATAACCTCAACAACTTTTGCACAAACAAAATCTCCTAAATTAGTCCAATCCAGAATTGAAATCATTTGAGAAGTAAAAAACATCAAAACAAATATAAACCCTAAATTTTCTAAATTCTTTGACAATCCTAAACTATACTCAGTACTATTCTTAATATTTTTAGAGAGCTTTCCATAAATATAACCAGAAATCATCATAATAATAGTAATAATAACTAAGATTCCTTCCCTAAAAGCTGAACCAGAACCAAATAATTGATCCATATACCTATCAGCACTTGAATCTAACAATATCCCTGCTCCTGGCAACTTTAATGGTATCAAAAGATATACTACTAAAATCCAAAGTAATATACTAACAAAAACAGTCACTCCTAATGCCTTTTTCGAAACCAAAACATTTTCTTCTTCATAAACATATTTCTTTGTAAATTTTGGCATTAAAAATTTTTCAATGATAATTGTACCAAAAAAAGCTAAAATAAATGTTGATACAATCATTATATAGATATTAGAAAATAAACCATAGCCATAATTTTTATCCACATCTAAAATTGCAGCAGCTTGCGTTAATTGTCCTAATGTATAATCATTATAATTGAAAATAATTCCAGTTCCATATCCAATTGTAATTCCCAAATAAAGAGTTAAAATCCCAATCATAGGATTTTTTTCTAAATCCTTATATATAACACCTATTAAAGGAATAAATAATGCATAGCTATAATCTCCTATAAAAGAGGAAATAATTCCTATTAAAAATGTAAAATAAATCAAAACGCTCATTTTAATTTTCTTCAAAGGAGAAACCAATGCATAAATAAGTCCACTCTTTTCACATATTCCAATACCAATTGAAACAATAATAATTAAAACTAAAGGCTCAAATTTACTGAAATTTGTAATAGCATTTCCAATAAAGAATTTTAAACCATCTAAACTAAACATGTTTCTCACATTAATGAGCGAAGATTCTAAAGTACCATTCGAAATTAATGTTTTATGACTCTCCAAATCTAGTATAGACACAATAAAACTCATAAAACAAATAGCCAATATAAGCATTATAATAACTGATACTGGGCCAAATATTTTTTCTTTTCTCTTTTGTAATCGTGGCATATAATCCTCCTATTTATGAAATTACTTTCTTTAGTTTTTTATTAAACTCAACACGTGGGAGCATAATACTCCTTCCACACGAAACACACTTTATTTTTATATCTGCACCAACTCTTGTAATTTGCCATTCATTAGTTCCACATGGATGTGGCTTTTTCATAATCACAAAACTACCAACTTTATAATCATTCATTATGTATCACCACTTGTGCATATGGAATTGTAATCTCGTGATTCTCTAACTCTTCTTTTACTGCTTTGCGAATTAAACGTTCTATTGCATAATGTTCCATTGGATCTGTCGATACTGTGATTCGATACTCTATTCCATTGCTACCTAGGCTTTGAATTCCCAATAATGTTACATCTCCCTTTAGATGAGGAAGCTCTTTAGTCAATTTTTTACATAATTTTTGTAAAACTGTTTCCACCTTAGATAAATTATCATTGTAGGAAACTTCAAAATCGACAATGGCTAAAGAATTACTTAAACTATGATTAATAACCTCTTGAATGTTTCTATTGGCAATCGTATAAATCTCTCCAGTAGAAGCTTTCAATTTTGTTGTCTTAAGCCCTAAGGAAATTACTTCGCCTTTAAAATTATTAATAGTAATTGTATCCCCTATATCATATTGATTCTCAAAAATAATAAAGAACCCCGCTAATAAATCCTTTAAAGTATCTTGTAAAGCTAAACTAGCGCCAAGTCCTAATAATCCAAGAGAAGTTATAAGCGCAGTAGTATCAACACCATATACATTCAAAATTGTAAGGACGGCAATTATCATTAAAAAGTATTTAATAATACTATTCACAATCAATAACAATGTTTTTTTTCTTTTCTCACCATTTTTTACAAATTGGCGACGAATTACATTCTTAATAATACGATTGATAATAAAATAAATACATATAAACAATACTATAATAATTCCAGAATGAATTAATTGTTCCAAACCGCATCACCTATTCCTTAACATTGATAATATCTAAAATACGATTTAAATCTGCTGTATTTGTAAAGCGGATTTCTATTTTCTTATCTGTAATATGAACTTTCGCATCCAATTTATCACGTAACATATCTTCAACATACTTATAATCAGAGACTGTATTCGATTCACGACGCGTCATTTTTATCTTTTTTTCAATGTCTTTATTAGTAGCCATCTCTTCCAATTCATGAACAGAAATCTTCTCATTAATAACACGATGGGCAAGTTCCATTATCTTTTGTTGGCTCTCAAGTTTGCTAAGAATTCGTGCATGTGCCATCGAAAGACTTCCTAAAGTCACCATTTTTTGAATCTCTGCAGGTAAACGAAGCAATCCTAAGATATTGGTAATATGACTTCTACTTTTCCCCACTTTTTTAGATAACTCTTCTTGTGTTAAATGTAAATTTTCAATCATGGCCTTATACGCATAAGCTTCCTCAATTGCACTTAAATTTTCACGCTGTAAATTTTCAAGAAGAGCAATTTCCATCATTTGTTCATCTGTAAAATCACGAATAATGGCAGGAATTTTCTCTAATCCAGCAAGTTTACTTGCGCGAACACGTCTTTCTCCTGCTATAATTTCATACCCCTTGATACTCTTTTTTACAATAATCGGTTGAAATACACCATGTTCTTTAATGGAATTAGCAAGTTCCATTAAAGCATCATCAGAAAAAACTTTCCTTGGTTGATAAGGATTTGGGCGTAATTCAAATAAATCTAATTCAACAATTTCTTCATTGGTTGCAGTTTCATAAATCGTCTTTTCTAAAACATCTACATCTAAATTTTCATTGTTAAATAACTGTTCTAATCCTCTCCCTAAGGCACGCTTTTTAGTCTCCATTTCGTTCAATCACTTCCTTTGCTAAATTCAAATAGGCCTCAGCACCTCTGCTTTGAGGTTCATATGCAATAATAGGCTTTCCATGACTTGGTGCTTCTGATAATTTAACAAGTCTTGGAATAATCGTATCATAAACTCTTTCTTTAAAATAACTTCGAATATCCTCTACTACTTCCAATCCTAAATTTGTTCTACTATCTAACATAGTAAGTAATACACCTTCAATATTTAATTCTGGGTTTAAATTTTTTTGTGCTAGCATAATTGTGTTTAAAAGTTGCATAATTCCTTCCAATGCAAAAAACTCACATTGAACTGGAATAATTACAGAATCTGCAGCTGTTAAAGCATTTGTTGTTAATATTCCTAAAGAAGGGGGACAATCAATAATAATATAATCAAATAGATCCTTTGCAGCATCCATATACTTCTTCAGTTGCTTACCCTTAACAAATTCAGGATCAGCTTTACTTTTTTCCATCAACTCAAAATCCAAACCAGCCAAATTGATAGTTGCAGGAAGTACATATAAATTCTTAAATTTAGTTTTAATAATAACCTCTTGCAAAGTAGTCTCATCCTTTAGTAATTCATAAATACTTTCAGAATAATCCGTTTTACCGATGCCAACTCCAGTTGTAGAATTTCCCTGTGGATCTAAATCTACTAATAAAACCTTCTTTTTATATATTCCTAAAGAAGCAGCTAAATTAATACTAGACGTTGTTTTTCCAACACCACCTTTTTGATTTACTAAAGCTATAACTTTTCCCACGCTAACCACCATTTTTCTACACAATTCACTAATATACATTTTAACATACTTTTTAATATAAAGCTATCTTTTTAACGAATTTTATTTTCACCAAGCAATAAAAAAAGATACATTTAAAATATATCTTATTCTTCATCACCTAAAGATTTCAACAATTCCTCTTTATTCATTGTAGAATATCCTTTAATCCCCTTTTCCTTAGCAAGATCTTTAAGTTCTGCTACTGTAAGGTCTTCCAAACCAGCTTCCTTAAAATCAGATGCATCAATTTCTAAATCTTCATCTGGTAAACACTTATGCTCCACTAAATAATCAATTTCCTCTTTCGTAAGAGTTTCTTTCTCAAGCAAAGCATTAGCAATTAAATCCAATAAGTCTCGATTCTCTTTAATAATTTTCTTTGTTGTTTCATAACATTCACTTATAATCTTACGTTGTTCCTGGTCAATTTCAAAAGCAACTTGACTCGAAAAATTACGACTCTTATTATAATCTCTTCCTAAGAAAACACTAGATTCTTGATGTTCAAACTGAACAGGTCCCAAATCACTCATTCCATATTCAGTAACCATAGCTCTCGCTATTTTTGTAGCCTTTTCAAAATCATTATGAGCACCTGTGGTAATTTCATTAAACACTTCCTCTTCAGCTACACGTCCACCTAATAATCCACTAATACTTTCAAGCAACTGTTTTTTAGTAGATAAATAAGTTTCCTCCTTTGGAAGCATTAAATTATATCCACCTGCTGCACCTCTTGGTATGATTGTAATTTTTTGAACAGCATTTGCTCCATCCAATTTAATTCCGACAACAGCATGACCAGCTTCATGATATGCAACAACTCTCTTTTCTCGCTCAGTATACTTATGCGACTTCTTCGCTGGACCCATAAGAACACGATCATGTGCTTCGTCAATTTCAGCCATTGTAATCACTTTCTTATCCCTACGCACGGCAAGTAAAGCCGCTTCATTCAATAAATTCTCCAAATCAGCTCCACTAAATCCAACAGTTCTCTTAGCAATATTCTTCAAGTTAACTGATTTAGCAAATAATTTATTTTCAGCATGAACAGACAAAATTTCTTCTCTTCCTTTTGCATCTGGCAAATTAACTGTTACCTGTCTATCAAATCTACCAGGTCTAAGCAAAGCTGGGTCTAATACATCTGGACGATTGGTAGCAGCAATAATAATAATTCCTTCATTTGCTCCAAAACCATCCATTTCAGTTAATAACTGATTTAGAGTTTGCTCACGTTCATCATGGCCTCCACCCAAACCGGCACCTCTTTGACGTCCTACAGCATCAATTTCATCAATAAAAATCAAACATGGCGCATTATGCTTTGCTTGTTTAAACATATCACGTACACGACTTGCACCTACACCAACAAATAATTCAACAAAGTCAGAACCACTAATATAGTAAAATGGAACATTGGCTTCACCCGCAACAGCGCGCGCTAACAAAGTTTTTCCTGTTCCCGGAGGACCTACCAATAAAACTCCTTTTGGAATTCTAGCACCCATTTTTTGAAATTTCTTTGGGTTTTTTAAGAAGTCAATCAACTCAGCTACTTCTTCTTTTTCCTCTTCGAGACCAGCAACCTGTTTAAAAGTGACTTTCTTACTATCCTCATTTAAACGGGCACGACTCTTTCCAAAATCCATAGATTTATTAGCGCTACCCATTTGCTTTGTAATAAAGAAAAAAGCAATTCCTACAAGCAAAACCATTGGTAAGACATTAACCAAAAACAATAGCAATACACTAGATTCTGGATCTGTAGATGTATCTAACGTAAATTTTTGTGCATCAGAAGCCTCAATTATTTTAGATACAGATTCTTCTGCTAATGGAACTCTAAAAAAGAACGACTCACCTGTTTCATAACTTTTTAAAGTACCTGTAACTTCATAAACTGTTGCTCTACTTCTTGGTGTTAAAACAACCTCTTCAACATTTCCTTTTTCTACCTCACCCATGAATTCATCATAGGTAATAAAGTTAACCTTGGTATTTGCGAAACTTACAAAGTACATAATTCCAAGCATTACAATCGCTATAAATAAATAGGGCATTAACCCACGTTTTACAGTTTTTTTATTCATAAATTTCTCCTTCCTTTAATAATACTTAAGTATTATATCATACTTTTCCTCTTTTGTTTTATCAAATTTTGATTTTTTAAGGCCTGGAAGCCAAACAATCAAATCATTTGAATCTACAACAACTGGCCACACATCTCTTTCAGCCAAAGGAATTTTTTCATCTGTAAAAATATCATTAATTTTTTTTCTCCCTAACAAACCTTTTACATACATTCTATCCCCATCACGGCGAGTACGAACTCGCAGAGGAAACTTAACCTCTTCTATGCTCAATCTACAAACATTATTGTCAGTACTAGAACTAGCATCCACTACTTCTATATTGTTTCCATTTGGTAGATTTAAATACTTAATAATTTCGATTTCATATTCTGTACTCTTAATTTCTTCTTGAACAAACGTTAATGTATCATACGCTTTAACTGCCTTTAAATTGTTTGGTAAATAAATATAGGTATTCGCCTTCTTAGAACAAATAATATTGTAAATTAATTCCGCATGATGATCTGTAATTAACATTAAATCATCTTGATAAATAGATTCTAATATATAATATATTACTTTCATTGCAATCAAATGATCCAGTTTTAAAAAAGTATCTATTTTTAGTGTATTTTGAACAAATACATCTGGCATAACCTTTTCCACTTGTTTATCTATATAATCATTATATTCTAGTAAAGTTTTACTAAATTTGTAAAACTTCTTATGCACATTAGGATCTTCTTTTTTAAACTCTGGTACAATATATTTACGAAAACGGTTTCTTGTATATACATCCTTTTGATTAGAAGCATCTTGTACAAAAGGAATTTTATTTTTTTTATTATACTCTAAAATTTCTTGCTTTGTAACGTGAATAAATGGTCGTAAAACCTTATAACCGTCCATTGAAACAATTTTCGAAAAACCACTATACCCACGTAAAGTAGATCCCCTAACAAGACGCATTAAAATAGTTTCAATTAAATCATCTCCATGATGTGCAGTAAGTAAATATTTAGCACCATATTCTTTTACTACTTTACCAAAATAGGTATATCGTTTACTTCTGGCTTCATTGTGAAAATTGTCATCCCCATAATCCTCAATGACCATACTATCAAAAATAATATCATTGTTACGACAAAAACTTTCTACAAAAATTTTCTCCTCAGCACTTTCCTTTCGAACATTGTGATTCACATGTGCACAAACAATAGAAATATCAAGAGTCTTCTTTACACGGGCCAGAACATGTAGCAAAGCCATAGAATCTGGTCCTCCACTTACACCCACAACTACAACATCACCATATTTAAGATGTACATCATTCATTAAAAATTGATATGCCAAATCCATAACGCTCACCTCTGTTTATCCTACCAATGTATCTCTTCCATATTATTTTCTTTTAAAAATTGATTGATTTGTGAAAAAGGTTTACTCCCAAAAAAACCACGATTTGCTGAAAGTGGAGACGGATGCACACTTTCTATAATCTTATGATTGGAGTTTTCAATCAAATTCTTCTTGCTACGAGCATAACTTCCCCATAATACAAATACCATGGGCTCTTTACGCTTGCCTAGTTTACGAATAACATTATCTGTAAATATTTCCCAACCCTTCTCTTTGTGAGATAAAGGATGATCTTTCACAACTGTCATAATCGAATTTAATAATAGAACTCCTTGCTTCGCCCAATCTGTTAAATCTGTTTGCGTCCTCTTTACCCCCACATCATTTTGAAGTTCTTTAAAAATATTGCGCAAAGAAGGTGGCATTGCAACTCCCTCCCTTACAGAAAAAGAAAGACCATGGGCCTCATTATCTCCATGATATGGATCCTGCCCTAAAATAACCACTTTCACTTGATCATAATCCGTATAACGAAAAGCATCAAAAATATGCTCATACTCAGGATAAATGCGTTTTGTCTTATACTCAGACTTCACAAATACTCCTAACCTTCTAAAATAATCTTTCTGAAATTCATCTTTAAGTATTTGATCCCAAACTTTATTAATCATAAACAACACCAATTTTATTTTATCACATTTTCATAATTTATTATAATGAAATATCTTCTCGTAATGAAAAAAGTGCATAAATATTGATAATGGCCAATAATGCAACCAATAAATCAATTATCTTCCATAGCAATTCTGCAGAGATAATACATCCTAAAAATAATACAATCAAAGTAATACACTTTAACAAAGAAATAGCTTTAGAGTGACCCTTACCTATTAAAAAACGTAAAGAACATTCACCATAATAATAACCTGTTAAAATAGTAGAAAAAGCAAATAATAAAATAAATGCAAACAAAAAAATATTTCCTAAATTTCCAAAATGATAGGAAAAAGCATATTGCATAAGTTCAATTCCATTAATATCCACAAACGACACTGTAAAATAATCCGTTGTCAAAATAAAAAACGCAGTTGCAGTACATATAAGTAAACTAGTAATATATACCCCTACAATTTGCAAATAACCTTGCCTGCTTGCATTTTCAGCACTTGTTGTAGAAGAAGCAATACTTCCAGTTCCAAGTCCTGCCTCATTTGAAAAAATCCCTCTCTGCAATCCAATAATACAAGTAGATAAAAATCCACCAAAGAATGAATCAAATTGAAAAGCACTTTTAATTATATTACAAAAGATATCTGATATTTGTGTATAATTAACACATATAACATAAGCAAATAAAATTAAATAGAACAAAGTCATGAAAGGAACTAACTTACTCGTAATTTTAGAAATTCCATTCACACCACCAAAAATACAAATAAAGGTGATAATCACTAGAGCAATAGAGACAAAATATTTTGATAAGGAAACGATTTCTAACAAACATCTAGTAATTGTATTCGATTGAATTCCCAAAAATCCACCAATATAACAAACAATAATAAGAACAGCATACCAACAAGCTAATT
This sequence comes from uncultured Bacilli bacterium, assembly GCA_910584305.1. Lineage (GTDB taxonomy): Bacteria > Bacillota_I > Bacilli_A > RF39 > UBA660 > CAKPTA01. Next base: position 79,559 of record CAJTZW010000001.1, on the reverse strand, counting down.
TCTTATTATGAAGTCCATTCTTAATATAATAGCTAGGTCCCCCAATATAATTACCGTCTTCATCTTTTTCACGATATAAAATACCAAGATACGTTTCCACATAGGATAAAATTGCAATTAAAAAAGTGGTAATCCATACCCAAAAAATACTGCCTATACCACCAATATAAATAGCGAGCGCAATCCCTGCAATACTTCCAACACCAATGCGTCCTGCCAAAGAAAGCATTAATGTATCTTTGGGTGTTAATCCTACACTATTTTTAGAAGAATTTCTAAAGGAAGAAAATAATTTCTTTACATTTAACTGACCACATTTTAATAATCTCGTAAAATAAACACTAGATAATAAAATTATAGAAGTAGTTATTGCCCATAATATTTTATAACAGACTGTAAACATAGTATCACCACTATAAGTATATAGAAAAAAATTAAAAAACAGTACAAAGACTGCTATAAACATAATGAATTTGCTAATTCTACAAATTGAGAAATACTTAATTGTTCAGCACGAACCGATAAGGTTAACCCATATTTTTGTAAAACTTTCTCTATCCTATCTAAATCATACATTTTTAAATTATTACGAAGTGTTTTACGCTTTTGTGTAAAACTATCCTTAACCAAAGTAAAAAATAAACATTCATCCTTTACATCATACTTTCTATCTGTTTTAGAAAATTCAACCACAATACTATCCACATTCGGTTTTGGCATAAAAACATTACGGCTAACATCCATTAATTTACGAACTTCAAAATAATATTGCAAAAATATAGATAAAGATCCATAATCCTTTGAATTTGGTGTTGCCTTAAAACGATTCCCAACCTCCTTTTGCACCATCACAACAATCTTATCCACAGGAATCTTATCCTCAATTAACTTCATAATAATAGGAGTTGTTATATAATAGGGAAGATTGGCCACAACATATAGCTTTTTATATGTATACATAGAAATGTCACTAAAAACATCACATCTCAAAAAGTCTGCAAATTTAATATATACATTTTCATTTGGGATATTATTCTCTAAAATAGGTCGTAAATCATTATCAATTTCATAACATACTACCTGTTTAGCACATTTAGCTAATTTTGCAGTTAAAGAACCAACACCTGGACCAACCTCGATAACAAGCGTCTCTGTATCAATTTCGGCCTTGCGAATAATACTATCAATCAAATTCTCATCAACGATGAAATTCTGACCAAAATTTTTCTTAAAGTGAAAATCAAAATCACTTAATGTTGTCTGCATCTTTTTGGGAGAATAATCCATAGCACCACCTCTAAATCAAATATAATATACCATACATAATTGTAAAAAAGCAATGATAACTCTCTTTCACAAAAAATGATATGCTCAAAACCAATACACTCAGAATATGAAATATTGAAGACAAAAATTTTATTAGAATAATTGACAATATAATGTCAAAAGATTACTCTAATAAAAATGTAAAACGCAAAATACCAACATAAAGCTGGCATTTTTTAATTAAAGAGGATATTCACCATCCCCATCTTTGTACACTAAATTCAATATTCTTACCCGTTAAAGAATCATTTCCAGACATAGCATTAGATTCATATGCTAAATCCATCCATACTCTACCTTGAGCCCATGCACTATTCATAGAGCCACCTCGATCAAGAACAACGGCATAAAATGGAATTTGTCCTTCTTTCGTTACTTGTACAATTGTCCCACAAGGAAAAGCAGTAGCAGCCGATAGAATACGAACACTTCCATACTCTTCATCTGTATAGTAAATTCCATCTGTAATCAAACTATGTTTTCCGCCAACTTGTGTCTTGCAGGCCACATTACCAACTGTACTACATCCAACACAGTCTGGACCATATCCTGTCAAAGTACCCACAAAAAGGCCATAAGCACCTGTACCTTTTTCAATTACTTCTGCTTCCATCTCTTGTACACTCTTTATAAGATTATCATCAGTTACATATGACAATCCTACAATTCCAGGTGTAATAATCTTAGAAAGATTATTAGGTAACTTTGAATTATATTGAATTACAGTAGTATATGGTGTCACATCATTTACAACTGTTGTGTCTTTCAAATCATTCCCACTATTAAAATTCATATATAAATCTTGATAAGGAACAATACGGAATAAAGAAATTACCGTAAGTAATAAAACTTGAATCCACTTATATAAAATTTGCAAAATATATATAATCATGATTCACCTCATACATTATCAAAATTGTAACATCATTATATATGTAAGTCAAATTGAGAAATTGCCGTATTTGTTGTAGTAGATATTACCTCATCTATAGAAGCTTTCTTTAATTCTGCTACCTTCTGGGCTACAAAATGTACATTATAGGGCTCATTTTGTTTACCACGATATGGTTCTGGAGTCAGATAAGGGCTATCTGTCTCTAAAACAAAATTATCAAGGGATAATCCTTCTACAACCTCTTTTAAAACCTTATTATTCTTAAATGTGATAACACCACCAATTCCAAATTTTATTCCCAATTTTAAAAACTCTTGTGCCATTTCTAAACTAGAGCTATAACAATGTAAAATACAAGCATTTCCTTGTAACTCTTGTTTTAGAATTTCATATGTATCGTTTATAGCGTCTCTACTATGGACCACCACTGGTTTATGATATTTAGTTGCCAATCTCAGTTGAGCAATAAATACTTTTTTTTGTTCTTCTTTATTCTCCTTTGTATAATGATAATCTAATCCAATCTCTCCAATACCTACTATTTTTGGATGACCCATATATTTTTCCAAAAAATCAATACTTGCATCAGAAAAATCTTGTATCTCTTCAGGATGATATCCTAGTGTACCATATACATTATCATATTTTTCACATAATTTTATAACCTCTAAGTTTGTTTCGTAATCTACCCCACTTGTAATCATAATATTTCCATGCATCTTTTGAATAACTGAATCTATATTCTCATAATACTTCTTTTCTAAATGACAATGTGTATCTATTATCATATATATCACCATAAAAAAATTATACCATACAATGATATAATTTTCTACTTCTTTATCTTTATTGCTATAAAGTATCGAATAACAAATACTGTAATTGCAAATAGATAAAAGAAATCATAAATATTAAAATTTGATAACATACTACCTAAAACGATTAAAGCAAACACGACGCATGTAAATTGTACACACCTCGATTTCTTAACATCATTTTTAGACATATCTTCTCCTCTATTCTAAAATAGTAAACATACTCACACAACACTCCTACTATAACAAAAAAGTATCTACAAAACAAATACTTTTCAATAAAAATGGTCGACAATTTACAACATTTGACATTATTTTGTCAACTCTTGTAACTTTTTGTCCTTATCAATTCTTGCAAATAAAGGTTCTGGCTCATTTAAATGAATCCCAACATCTAGTCCGGAAAAATTAAGGCTATCTATAAACTTATTTTCTGTGTTTAATTGATGAAAAATCCTATCTGCGGTTTCTGGTAAAAATGGTTGCAATAATACTGCTCCCGTTCGAATTGCTTCTAAAAGATTATATAAAACTGTTTTAAGACGATCTAAATTTTCTTCTTCTTTCGCTAGTATCCATGGCGTTGTCTCATCAATATATTTATTACTACGTCTAAATATATCAAAAATATCATCTAACGCAGAAGCAATTTTATACTCATTCATATGGGCTTCAACCTTAGCAGATGTAGAAAGAACACAATGTAATAAATCATCGTCAATCTCTTCCTTTTTTGAAGGAGCAAATACTTCTCCGTCTAAATATTTATGAGACATAGCAATCGTACGGTTTACTAGATTACCTAAAATATTAGCCAAATCAGAGTTAATTCTCTCTATCAATAATTCATAAGTAAATGTACCATCACTAGCAAAAGGAATCTCGTGAAGTAAATAATATCTAACCGCATCTACTCCAAACTCTTGAACTAAATCATCCGCATATACAATATTCCCTTTGCTTTTACTCATCTTATCATTACCAAATAAAATCCAAGGATGACCAAATATCTTTTTTGGTAAAGGCAAATCAAGGGCCATTAAGATAACTGGCCAATAAATGGTATGAAAACGAAGAATATCTTTTCCAATTAATTGAATATCTGCTGGCCAATATTTTTTAAACTCTTCACTCTCATGACCATCTATATCATATCCCAAAAAAGTGATATAATTTGTCAGTGCATCAATCCATACATATATTACATGATTCTCATCAAAAGTAACTGGTATTCCCCACTTAAAAGATGTTCTAGATACACATAAATCTTGCAATCCAGGTTTAATGAAATTATTAACAATTTCATTTTTACGGCTTTCAGGTTGAATAAAATCTGGATGGTTTTCAATATATTCTTCTAATCGTTTACTATAATTGCTAAGTTTCAAGAAATAAGCTTCCTCACTCATTTTGACTACTTCACGACCACAATCTGGACATTTTCCATCAATTAATTGTGTTTCTGTAAAAAAAGACTCACAAGGTGTACAATATAAACCTTCATACTTCCCTTTATAAATATCTCCCTGATCATATAATTTTTTGAAAATACGTTGAACAACTGCCTCATGCGAAGAATTTGTAGTTCGAATAAACTTATCATAACTTGTATTCATACAATCGTAAATCTTTCGAACTTCTAAAGAAATCTCATCTACATATTCTTGAGGCGGAATTCCCTTTTCATTTGCTTTATTCTCTATTTTTTGACCATGCTCATCGGTCCCTGTTTGAAAATAAACATCATATCCTGTAAGTCTTTTATATCTTGCAATCGCGTCTGCCAAAACAATTTCATATGTATTACCAATATGTGGTTTTGCAGATGTATATGCAATCGCTGTACTAATATAAAATTTCCTTTTTTCCATTATACTTCCTCCTATTTATAAAATTTATTAATATTATGAAATTAAAAAAATTACTCCATAATATAAGGACGAAAACATCGCGGTACCACCTTATTTTATAGAATAACTCTATACCCTCAATCTTTTAACGCAAGCAAACGTCTTAAGTTAAAAATTCACTTAAGCTATTCCAGAACCATTTAAAATATTCCACTTTATCTATTTTCACCAAACATAGACTCTCTAAAAAAATGTAAATACTTCTCTTTCCTTCATAATATTTAAACATAATATAACATAAAATAATTTACTCTTCAAGATATTTTGATAAAAATTGAGCTGCTATTTGTGCTATCTTCTCTTCAAGTTCTGTTATCTTCTCAGTCTGTGAAAAAATAATGACAAGCCCCACGGCATCACCATGACATATAATAGAATTCATTACATACGTACACTCTATTTCAAAATCATCCTTTAATTTCAAAGTTTTTGGATATCTTTCTAATATATTCTCTCTTCGCTGAATTGTTCTTATTAAACTATCACTGATTGAACAATTGTGATACTCTTTCTTCAAATCACCACTAGTAGCAATTATATGATCGGTATCTGTAATAATAATACTATGCTTTACAAACGAATAAATGCTATCAACAAAGTTTTGTGCAAAGTCCCCAAGTTTTCTCATAGCAGAATATTTTCTTAAAATGATATTTTCATTATTATCAATATAGATTTCAACAGTCTCACCCTCATGAATTCGAAGTGTTTTGCGTATTTCTTTTGGAATTACAATGCGTCCCAACTCATCTATTCGTCTAACAACTCCAGTTGCTTTCATAAATTACCTCTCTTCCTAATAAATAATTTGGATAAAAATGGATAATTTATACAAAATTAGAACTTTATTTTCATTTTATTTATATGTTATAATAAATACACTTTAAGAAAGAAGGAGAAAATTATGAAAGAACAAAACAAGATTTACATTTTTGGGCATAAAAAACCGGATACAGATAGTATTACAGCTGCCATTTCTTTATCATATTTAAAAAATAAACTAGGATTTAATACCGAACCAAGAGTTTTAGGAAATCCAAACAATGAAACAAAATATGTATTAGAATATTTCAAAGTAGATACACCTAAATATTTAAATGATATTAGAACAAAAATTAGAGATTTGACATTCTTAAAAAATTATTCTGCGAAAAAAACAGATTCTATGTATCAAGGATTCCAATATATGAATGAAAATATTATTGGAACACTTCCAATTGTAAATGATAACAATGAATTTTTAGGACTTGTTTCACTAAAAGATATTGCAAAATATCAATTTAGCGGAGATATTTCTAATTTGTGTACCTCATACAAAAATATTATTGAGACCTTAGATGCTAAAGAAATCCTAAGATTTGATGAAGAAATTCAAGGAAATATCATTGTAGCATCTTATAAAAGTGCTACCTTCATTGATACAGTATCTTTAGATAAAGACACCATTCTACTTATTGGTGATCGCTATAGTATTATTGATTATGCCATAGAACAAAAGGTAAAATTAATAATTATTACAGGAAACAAACAGATTGATTCAAAATTGATTGAAAAAGCAGAAAAAAATAAAGTAAATATTATTAATTCTAAAGACAATACATTTGCAACTTCAAGGAAAATCGGACTTGCAAATTATTTAGATAAAGTTATCTTAAACCAAAATATTATAAGCATTGATTATAACGATGATATAAATGACTTCATTGATTTAACAAAAAAATATAAATATAGCAATTATCCTGTTTTAACAGAAAAAAATAATCTAATTGGATTAATCCGACTATCAGATGTTACATCTGCTACAAAAAAACAAGTCATTTTAGTAGACCATAGTGAAATACTTCAAAGTGTTGATGGTATAGAGGAAGCTGAAATTATAGAAATCGTAGATCATCATAATATAGGGTCAATAACTACTGGTGGCCCAATTTATTTTAGAAATATGCCAGTGGGATGTTCCTGCACTATCATTAACTTATTATTTAAAGAGAATAAGATAGAAATACCAAAAGAAATTGCAGGATTAATGTTATCAGGAATCATTTCCGATACACTATTATTTAATTCGCCTACAACCACTGAATTAGATAGGCAAGCAGGACATGAACTAGCCAAGATTGCTGGTGTAAATATTGAAGAATATGGAATGAGCATGTTAAAGGCAGGATCTTCTCTAAAAGGAAAAACAGTAGAAGAGATACTATACACCGACTTTAAAGGTTATACAGTAAATAATAAAAAAATAGGTATTGGGCAAATTACAACATTTAATATTGATGAGATAATGAATCGTAAGGACGAATATATAGAATTAATTAATGAAGTAGCTAAAAATAATGATTACTATATAGTAGCATTATTCGCAACAGATATTATTAAGAATGGTTCTTATATGTTCTATAATGATTCCGCAGAAGATATTTTAGATAATTGCTTTAGCATTGAACAAATATATCAAGGATATTACTTAGATGGATGTGTTTCAAGAAAGAAGCAGATTATACCAAATATTATGAATACATTAGAAAAGAAATAGTATTGCTATTTCTTTTTTGTGTATATAAGACATTATTTAATAGATGTGCTAAGAATCTCTAAAAAATCTATTAAATAATAAATAAAATGTTTATCTAATTTAACAATATCTAAAGTAACTACCAATTGCCCCAATTTTTGACTAAATCGAAACATTCTAGATAATTTAGATGTCTCCATAAATAATTTTTGACCATCAATCTTTTTTGTTAATTGACTTGGAATATAGATTTCAATAAAATTTGGTGTTTGTCTTACTTTTGTAATATGTAATTGTTCGGCATATCTTTCAAATAATTCTTCATACATATAAATTAGCATTTTTTCATCTATCTTACCAAAACGGTCTTCTATTTCTTCTTTAACAGCATGCAACATCTCATAAGAATCTATCTGGTTTATCTTTTTATGAATCTCTATTTTTAAATCAGTATCTGATACATATTCATCTGATATAGATGTTCCAATATCTAAAAGAGGCTGTGTAGATGAATTGGATTCCGGAATTACTTTACCTTTCAATTTTTGAATCTCCTCATTCAACATTTTTAAATAGAGTTCAATTCCGACAGAATCGATAAATCCAGCCTGTTCGCTTCCTAAAATATCTCCCGCACCACGAATCGATAAATCACGCATAGCAATTGAAAATCCGCTACCAAGTTGTGTAAACTGCTTAATCACATCAAGACGTTTCATGGCTACATCAGACAAAGATTTTCCCTGTGTATACATCAAATAACAATAAGCAATTTTATTACTTCTACCGACTCTTCCTCTAATTTGGTATAACTGTGCTAAGCCAAAATGATCTGCCTCTAAAATAAGCAATGTGTTCACATTAGGAATATCAATACCTGTCTCAATAATTGTTGTGCATAATAAGATATCATACTCACCATCAATAAATTTAAACATTACATCTTCAAGTTCTCTCTTTGGCATTTGTCCATTTGCGCATATAATACGTGCATTTGGGACAATTGAAGAAATCTCTTTTGCTTTCGCTTCCATTTTGTCCACATGATTATATAAAATAAAAACTTGACCATGACGGGATAATTCCTTATAAATTACATCCCGAATTACTGATTTATTTTCTACAAGGACATATGTTTGAACTGGATAACGATTGATAGGAGGTGTTTCTATCAAAGAAAGGCTACGTAATCCTGACATTGACATTTGTAAAGTTCTTGGAATAGGAGTAGCAGATAAAGTTAAAATATCAACATTATTCTTATATTGTTTTATTTTTTCTTTTTGTTTAACTCCAAAGCGTTGCTCCTCATCGACTACCAATAAACCTAAATCTTTAAATACAATATCGTTACTTAAAATTCTATGTGTCCCTATTACAATATCAACCTTTCCATTTTGAATTTCCTCTTTAATACGTGATGCCTCTTTTGCCGTAACAAAGCGATTGAGCAATTCTATATTGATTGCAAAATGCTTAAATCTTTCAATCGCATTAGAATGGTGTTGTGAAGATAAAATTGTCGTAGGACATAAATAAGCAACTTGTTTCCCAGACATAACAGCTTTAAACATAGCACGAAATGCAACCTCTGTTTTTCCAAATCCAACATCACCACATAATAATCGATCCATTGGATGGTTACTTTCCATATCTTTCTTAATCTCTTCCCATACTTTTATTTGATCCTTTGTCTCTTCATATGGAAATTCCTTATCGAAAGTTACTTGATCTTCCATACACTCTGCAAAACTATACCCTTGACTTGACTCCCTTTTTGCATATAATTCCAATAATTGTCCCGCTATATCCTCAAGTTTCTTTTGGATACGAAGTTTTGTCTTTATCCACTCTGAACCACCCAATTTATGAACTTGTGGTTCAGCGCCACCATTAGAAGAATATTTACTGATAGTATCAATTTTTTCCACTGGGATATATAACTTATCTCCACCTTTATATTCTAAAACTAAATAGTCCTTTTCTATATTATTCTTTTTAAGAGATTTAAGTCCAATATACTTTCCAATTCCATGCATACTATGTACAATATAATCGCCTATGCTTAAGGTATTGATATTACGAATTTTAGTACCATAACGGAATTTACTCTGAAACTTTACAGGAGCATCTTCTTTTCCAAAAATTTCACGTTCTGAAATAAAGGTATAATTTAAATATGTAAAACCTTCACTAATACTTTTTATAATAATATTAACATATTTTAAATAAATATCATTCTCATTCGTAATAACCAAAGGAAAATCTTGGAAATGTTCCTGTAACTTATTTAAATTATAGCGATTTGAAACACATAAAATAATAGTTTTATTTTCTTTTAACTCATTTGTTATAAAAGAACTTAAAGCAGACAATGTTTTAAATGGTTCTAAAGGATATGCTTCTATATTTAACGTATTACCCACACAATCTATAGTTTGATCATACTTTTCAAAAAATATAGCATCATCACAAAATAATTTTTCTAAACTATTCATATATATTGTATCTGGAGAAAAACCCTGATCTAAATTATAATTTAAAATCTCCTGGCACAAAAGTTGATAACTTTCCTTAATAATAGAATAATTATCATATACAATTGTATGAATATTTAAATAAGAATCAATATTGCAAACAACTCCATATTTATATAAATCTTTGTGTTTAGCATCTGGTATAAACCTTTCAGTAATAAATTCTGTATTAGGAAATATACAGATTTGATTAATAGAATTAATAGCCCTTTGTGTTTCAATATCAAAAAATCTTATATCATCTATTTCATCTCCAAAGAATTCAATACGAATAGGATATTCATTATCGATAGGAAATATATCAATAACGAAACCACGAGCAGCAAAATCACCGGTTTTTTCTACTAACATATTTTTCTCATAACCAAGAGAAATAAGTCTCTCTACCAATAAATTTATGTTAAATTCTTTATGAATAGATAATGTAATAATAGATTTCTCATAAATTGATTTCTCTGGAAGAAAACGCAAATAACCCATCAAATTAGTAATTACAATTTTTTTATCAAGAAGAAGTAAAGAATTTAAAGTTTCTAGACGAGTATTCTTGAGTTCTGGACTAGCTGCAACTGCTTCACTTGTTAAAAAATCATCCATTGGGAAAAGAAGAACATCATTGGTATATTTTAAAATCATTTGATAAAATCGGTTACTTTCATACAATGTATCTGTAACAAGTAATATAGATTTATCAGTTTCCTGCAAATAAGCTGCTAAATAAATAGCCTTCATCTCTTGCGTCATTCCAATAATATTCTTTTCTCTCCCTTTAGGAAGTATATCCTGAAACGCCCTCATAAAATCACCTCCACGCACAAAAATGATACCGATGTATCACTTATGGTTGTATTTATTCATTACATTATTAAAATCCATTTCAACAAAGTCTTCAACAATATTTGGAACGATATTTAAAATTTTATCAAGAACTTCTAATTCCTCTGGTTTAAATTTAGATAAAACATAATCTTTAGTATCGATAAATGGATTATGGGAAATACCTATTTTCATTCTTTTATATATAGGAGTACCCAAATGTAATTCTATATTCTTAAGTCCATTATGACCTCCAGAGCTTCCCTTATACTTAAGTTTAAAATTACCCATTGGCAAATCCATATCGTCATGAATGATGAAAATATCATCAATAGATATCTTGTAATATCTTACAAAATCTCTAACTACCTCTCCTGATAAATTCATATATTTTTCTGGTTTTAGTATAATTATCTTCTCTCCATGTAATACAAATTCACCATAATTTCCATTAAACTTATGTTGATTCATATCAATATTGTATTTTTTAATAATTCTATCTACTGCCATAAAACCAATATTATGCCTAGTTATATTATACTGTCTTCCAATATTTCCCAAACCAACAATTAACTTCATGATGCATCACCCCTATGGTATACTTGATAAACCTCATTTTTAGAAAGATGACGCTCATGTGCCACTTTCTTAATAGCTTCTTTTGAATCATACCCTTCTTTAATATACATGTGAATATGTTCAATAATTGTCAAATTGTCATAGGTTTTTACCTTTCTATCTTGAGCTACAACAATTACAATCTCCCCTTTAATGTCAAGCATTTGTTGAACCATTTCATCAATTGTGCCACGATAAATTTCCTCAAATTTTTTGCTTATTTCCCGGGAAATTGATATTTGTCGATTTCCTAAAATATCATTCATATCACATAAAGTTTTTTGAAGACGATGTGGTGCTTCATAAAATATTAATGTAGCAGGAATTCTTTTTAAATTTTCTAACTCTTCTTTTCGTTTTCCCTCTTTACTATTTAAAAAGCCGTAGAAAAGAAATGGCATTGGACTAATACCAGACATAATTAAAGCAGGAATTAAAGCGGTTGGTCCTGGTAACCCAACAACATTATATCCAGCATCCATTGCGGCGACTGCCAATTCATAACCAGGGTCACTAATTACAGGAGTGCCACGATCACTTACCACTCCAACATCACAACCATCACTTAAATACTTAAGCATAAGCTTTATATTCTCATTTTCATTATAATTATGACTAGAAATTAATCGTTTAGAAATATCAAAATGATGCAGTAATAAGGAAGTAACTCTGGTATCTTCTGAAAATATAACCTCTACTTTTTTTAAAATTTTAACACCCCTAAATGTCATATCATCTAAATTACCAATTGGGGTTGGAATTAAATACAAAGTTGGTGTATTATCATAACTCTTCTGTGACATAAAATCATCCTCCTACGAAAAATAGGATTGCACTTCTTTGGTATACGTTCCATCCTCTTCATGTGTGTATAAAGGAGGTAATATTTTCAATCCTGGTTTTCCATTTTTACTACCCTCAATCAACAATATATTAGCATCCTGATTTTGACGAGGATAAACAAATTGTAATCTTTTTGGTTCAATATTATATTTTTTCATTGTTTCAATAATTTCTACCAAACGTTCAGGCCTATGCACAATAGCAATTGTACCATTATTTTTAAGCAATTTTTTAGCAATTGAAAAAAGAGAATTCAAATTCAATGCTACCTCATGACGAGCAATAATTTTATATGGGCTCTCATTTAAATGCGATTGATTTTCTATTTTAAAAAATGGAGGATTACAAGTAATAACATCAAACGAATCACTCTCCACTTTATTACAAAAATTACATATGTCCTCGTTAAATATTTCAATTTGATGATTTAAATGATTGTATTCTACTGACTCCTTTGCTAAATCATATACTTCTTTCTGAATTTCCACACCTACAATTTTAGCTGAAGTTTTCTTAGATAAAATTAAAGGAATAACAGCGTTTCCACAACCAATGTCCAAAATATTTTTGATTTTCAGATTTAAAGTAACAAAATTAGGTAATAAGATAGAATCCAAAGAAAAATTAAACATATCGGTATCTTGATATATTTTTAAATTTTCATAGCCCAAAAGATAATTAATTGTTTTCACTCTTTACCCCAACATTCTCTATATCACCTATATTCTCAATAGGTATATTTACATCTAAAACTGATATTTCTCCTTGCATAGTAGAAACCGCACTTTCTGATTTAGAAGCAACATTTTTACATTCTTTATAAACATCATCTTCATATTTTAAACAACATAATAATCGACCACAACATCCATTAATTTTATTTGGACTTAATGCTAAATTTTGATTTTTAGCCATCGAAATAGATACAGAATCAAAATCTTTTAAAAATCTACTACAACAAAGTTGTTGTCCACAAGAACCAATTCCTCCTACTTCCTTGGCTTTATCACGTACTCCAATTTGTCTAAGTTCAATACGAACTCGATAGATGGAAGCAAGCTCTCTCGCTAAATCTCGAAAATCAACTCTAGTTTCTGAAAAAAATCGAAATATTAATTGATCACGATCAAAAGTATATCTTGCATCCAATAAATTTAGATTCAATTGATGTTTTTTAACTAACTTCTTACACTTTCTCAATGCCTCCTGGGCATCCTTCTCATTTGCTTTAAATCTAAGATAATCTCTTTTTGTAGCTATACGAACTACTTTCCCTAATTTCTGTTGTAACTTTTTTTCATCAATGGGATGTTCATCAGTCACAACTTTCCCAAATTGAAGATGATTTTCATCTTCTACAACAACAGTTACATTCTTTTTTATATGAAGACCTTCTGTAGAAAAATAGATGATCTTCCCATTTCCTGTACAATCTACACCAACTATATTTTTCATATCATTCACCTTTATTTAATTCAATAATCAATCGATCTATCAATAAATTTGTATTCGCATTAAGATATACAAATTTACGAAAATCCAATAATGTGTTTATTTTATGCAATAATGAGTATTTGGAGTTCATAAGGGATATTTTCTCAATATCATTTAATTCATCACTAAATAATATAGTAGAAATTCCACATTGAAATTGAATCACATCTTTATAATACAGTATCATTGTATCAAAAGCAAATAATATTAAGTCTTTCGTAGAAAAAATATTATGAAAATACTTTTCGGTATATAAAATAGTTTCTAACTTATGTGTTTCTATATTTTTAACAAATTCAATCGTAGAATCCACATACTCCTTCAGATTTTCATCATCCATCTCTTCCACAGTGGGATTCGAAACCATGCTTCGAAATAAAGTATAAAAATCATTATTTGTAATATTCAAAGAATTATGAAAACTTACAATTTGACACCTAGAAACAATTGTGTCTAATAATTGATACCGATTATCTGTAATCAATATAGCAATGATATTAGGTTCTGGTTCTTCTAAAAATTTTAGAATAGAATTTGCTGCAGAGGCATTCATTTTCTCTGCATGATGTATGATATATACTCTTTTTTCACTCTCAATTCCTTTCGTTTCAAGTTTTTTTTGTAAGATATCGAGTTGTTCCTTTTTTATCCACATCCCATCTGGTTCTATAATAGTAAATTCAGAAAATTCATTCCTATCTATTTTTTTGCATTGTGTACAATTTACACATTTTGTAGAATTTTTATATTGTTTTGGACACAAGATAGTCTTAGAAAAAGCAATAGACATATCATAAGCTTGTCCATCACCATTCGTTTCAAACAAATAAGCATGAGACAATTGCTGTTTTGATAAACTATTACTTAATATTTTATATATAATTGGTTGACTTTGAATAAATAAATCTAACATCCGCTTCACCTCTTAAAATATAATTACATGAATCAAAATAAATGAAAATAATGCTGGAATTCCTAAAAGACTAATTGTTCCAACTGTAATTACATTAATAGGAATAATAAGACCTAAAGGCTCGATTAAAAGATTATAACCATACAATAAAAAAGAACTAAATATTATTTTTTTTATAACTTTAATACATTTTTTTAACATATAATCACCTATATGATTATATGCAACAGAAATTAAAATATACTAATTAGAAATATCCTTACGATCTTGTAAAGCCATCTCTAAAGTCATTACATCTACATATTCCATATCAATGCCAAGAGGAATTCCATGCGCTAGTTTAGTAACCTTTACAGGAAGACCTTTCAACATTCTAGAAATATATAATGAAGTAGTTTCACCTTCAATACTAGGTTTAACAGCAATAATTACTTCATTAATATTATTTTTTTCAATACGTTCAATTAAATTTCCTATTTTAATTTCCTCAGGTCCTATTCCATCTAATGGGGAAATTAATCCATCAAGAACGTGATAAAGACCTTTATAAGATCCTATTTTTTCAAACAAAATAACATTTTTAGGATCTTCTACAATACATAAAACATTAGAATCTCGATTACTGGATTTACATATATCACAAACTTCATCTTCTGTTAGATTATTACAAACAGTACACCTTTTTATCTTGGTATTCACATCAATCAACGATTTAGAAAATAATTCAACAATTTGCGAATCTTGTTTTAAAATAGATAATGCCAACCGCTCCGCTGTTTTCTCACCAATCCCAGGTAATTTTTTAAAACATTCAATTAAGTTGTGAATAGATGTAGGATATTTCATTTAGAATAACCCTGGCATTCCTTGTGTATACTTTCCGAGCTTTTCTTCTGTTTCTTTATCAATTTGACGCATAGCATCATTTATAGCAACAACAATCATATCTTCTAAAAGTTCTATATCATCTGAATCAATAGATTCTATATGTATTTTAGAAATGGTTTTATTTCCCATAACCTCAACACTAACTAAAGAAGATTTTCCTATAAAAATTTTGTTATCAATTTCCTCCTTTGCCTTCATCATATCTTTTTGTAATTTTTGTGCTTGTTTCATCATAGCTTGTATATTCATTTTATTCCTCTTTTCTATTTATACTCTACCAAATCTTCAAATGAATTTTCAATAATATTTGAAGATATATTATCTTTTTTTAAAAATTCAATATGATTATTCATTTCTTCTATAAACTTATATTCTTTTACATGATGATTAAAATCATACTTAATATGCTCCCATTCATTACTTGAAACCGAAATAGAAGAAATTTTTTCCTTAAAAATCAATTTCAAAAGTTCATCTAATTGTAATACATTTTCATTATATATATCACTATCTGTAGAATCAGAAAATACAAAAATCAAATAATTACCCCCTGCTGCTTTTAATTCACCATCTAATATAAGTGATGCATACTTAGAATATGTAGGATCCAATATATATTGGTTCAAACTATCTAATTGTGATTTTCTCTGTAAAAATAATTTTTTGTCAAACATACACAAAGTATTTTCTATCCTTATATTTTTCAATATCATCATTTGCTTACTATATTCTGCATTTACTAAAGAATTCATAGAGCATTTAGTCAATGAATCATCTACAAGAGGCTTCTTCTCTGATTTTTTTTGTGGAAAAGAATTTCCATTCTCATATTCTAGCGGTTCATTATCCTTTTGTTGGGTAATAAAAGTATCTTTTTTTTGTAGATTCATTAATTTTATACAAATAATTTCCAAATTTAAACGCGGATTATTTGATACTTTTAAATCTGACAATCCTTTATTAAATATTTCTAGATAAGTTAATAAAGTATCCAAATCAATTTTTTTAGATAATTCAATATAATAATTTGCATTTTCACACTCTTCTTTTAGATATTTTGGAGTTTGTAATGCTAATAGGATATTTCGCAAAAACAATATAAATTCATTTGTTATCTTAATAAAATTTTTACCATTTTCATCATATTCATCAATAATTTTAAAAACATCTTGAATATTTTGATTTTTCAAACTTAAAAACAAAAATTCTAATTGAGACTGCGGTAATGTACCATTTATATCGTGTATATCATTTACTTCTATTTTGTTTTCTGCATAAGATATAGCTTGATCTAATAGACTAAGAGCATCACGCATTCCACCATCAGAAATTCTAGCAAGTTCATATAAAGCTTCAGCAGAAATTTCCACATTTTCTTGACTACAAATATAAGATAACTGATTTTTTATATTTTCTATACTATGTTTTTTAAAATCAAATCTCTGACATCTAGATAAAATAGTACTGGGTATCTTATGTGGTTCAGTAGTTGCTAAAATAAAAATAACATGAGCAGGAGGTTCTTCTAAAGTTTTCAACAAAGCATTAAAGGCACCAACTGTTAGCATATGAACCTCATCAATAATATATATTTTATATTTTCCAGTTGTTGGAACAATACTTATTTTATTTTTCAATTCACGAATTTCATCAACACCATTATTCGAAGCAGCATCGATTTCAATAATATCACTACTTTGTTTGTTATTATACTGTAGACAGTTAATACAATTTTCACAAGGAATAGCATTTTTTTGATTTTCACAATTGATTGTTTTTGCCAATATTTTAGCTATACTAGTTTTTCCTGTTCCTCTAGGGCCTGTGAATAAATAAGCATGAGATATTTTTGATTTTTCAATTGTGTGGATAAGTGTTTTTACTACTATATCCTGGCCCACTACTTGTTCAAAATTTTTAGGCCTATATTTTCTGTACAAAGATTGATACACACTATCACCTCAATACATCTATTATATCATTTTACAATAAAAAAAAGGAAGAATTTAACATCTATCTCTTACTTTTAAAAAACTTTTTTAACAATAAAATACATTCCTCTTTTTTCATATTTTTACTTTCTATTGAAGTAAGATGCGATATATAACCATAATTATAATTTTGAGTTCCATAAACAACTTTTTTAATTCTAGATTGTTCAATTGCACCTGCACACATCATACAAGGTTCAAGAGTTGTGTATAAAATACAATCATCTAAATGCCAAGTTTTTTCTTTTTTACACGCTTTTTCTATAGCAATAATTTCAGCATGATGAATTGGATTTTTTCTTGTCTCTTTTCTATTATACGCCTTGGAAATAATTTTATCATTCTTAACAATAATCGCTCCAACAGGTACTTCATTCTTCTTGTAAGCTTTATTTGCTAAATGAATAGCTATTCGCATATAATACTCATCATTCATTATATCACCCATATTCCTATAAAAAAAGCACACACATTTAGAGATTCTTAAGGCTGCTATCTTCCAATCCTGACCTAGTTCGAACATAAATGTTGTGCTACATATAATATATATTATTTTTTATTTTTTTACAATGTTTCACGTGAAACATTGTAATTTTTTTATAAAAAAGCATATCTATTAGTAATTTATAATTCATAAAATTTAACAATTCACATTTAGTATATAATATTTTCAAATAAATATATAAAATAAGTCACATTTTTTATATATAGAATAAATATATTAAGTTACCAATGTTTCACGTGAAACATTGGTTTCTCATAAAAAATATACTATATATGTCAATAGTAAAATTTTATAAATAAATTACATTATATTTAAATATAATGTAATTTCATAGAGTAATCAATTTGTCACGTTGTAAGTGTAAAATATTTTTCATAATAATGATATTTAACACAACATATAAATGTTTATATTCTACACCTTGTTTATCTTGAATTTTTAAATACTTATTAATCACTTCTTTATTTTGATTTTTGAACATTCAATAAACATTTATATCAGCATTATAATTTTATTATCTTGGCTATTTATTAATCACATTGTGAGATAAATGTAGATATTCACTTTCACATCAACATCATCTTTATATCATTTTTATCATGCTATGTTCAACCCTATGTAATAATTTCTAAAATTTAAATTTTACCTAAATCAAATTAATAATGTTTCACGTGAAACATAAAAGAAGAACAATTATTGTTCTTCTTCAGAATTTACTAAATCTTCTTCAATTTTATCTACTAAAGCTACTGTACTTACTTTTGTTTCATCTTTTAAATTAATTAATTTAACTCCTTGGGCAACACGTCCAGTTGTAGATACTTGTTCTAATGGTAAACGAATTACAATTCCTGTATTAGTAATAATCATTAGGTCTTCATCACCATTTACTGTTTTAAATGAAATTATATTACCATTTTTCTCAGTAACATTAAGTGCCTTGACACCTTTACTTCCTCTGTGTGTCATTCGATAAGCATCTAAATCAGTACGCTTACCATATCCATTTTCAGTAACAACTAATATTTGTTCATTCTCTTTTGCAATTTCGCAACCAACACAGATACCATCATCTCCGACATCAATTCCCCTAACTCCTGAAGCCGTACGTCCCATAACACGAATTTCATTTTCATTGAAACGTATCATTCTACCATTTGAAGATGCAATTAATATCTCATTTGTACCTGTAGTTTTCTTAGCCGAAATTAAAATATCTCCTTCTTTTAATGTTATAGCAATCTTTCCATTTGTTCTTATGTTACTATATTCATTAATATCTGTTTTTTTAATTACACCATTTTGTGTACAAAGTACAATAAATTTATTTTCATCTTTATTCTTAATACATAACATTGAAGTCACAACTTCTTCTTTCTCTAAAGGTAATAAGTTAACAATTGGTAAGCCTTTAGATTGTCTACTATATAATGGAACTTCATATCCTTTCATGCGATATACTTTTCCTCTATTAGTGAAGAATAATACATAATCATGTGTTGTCATAGATAACATATGTTTTGCAAAATCTTCTTCATTTGTAGACATTCCTTTAATACCTACACCACCTCTATTTTGAGATTTATAAGTGTCAGAAGTTATTCTCTTAATATAGCCTTTATCAGTTAAAGTAATAATTATATTCTCTACAGGAATTAAAGATTCATCTTCAATATAATCTATAGCTGTCATGTCAATATTTGTTCTTCTTTCATCTGCATATTTATTTTTAATTTCTATTAATTCTTTTCTTATGATTGCAAGTACTTTTTCATCGCTAGATAAAATAGCACATAATTCATCTATCAATCTTAATAAATCTGCAAGTTCTGTTTCAATTTTTTCTCTTTCTAAACCCGTTAAACGACGTAATTTCATTTCAAGAATTGCATTAGCTTGAATGTCATCTAAACCAAATTTAGATATCAATTGTTCTTTTGCTATTATATCTGTTTCTGATCCACGAATTGTTTTAATAACTTCATCTAAATGGTCTAAAGCAATCTTTAATCCCTCTAAAATATGTACTCTTTCTCTTGCTTTTTTTAAATCATATTCAGTTCTACGAATAATAATCTCTTTTTGATAATCTATATATTTAGAAATAATATCCTTAAGTCCTAGTATTTTAGGAGAACCTTGATCTATCATTAATAAATTAATGCCATAACTTATTTGTAATTGAGTATATTTGTATAAATTATTAAGAACAACATTGGCATTGGCTTCCCTCTTTAAATAAATAACTACTCTCACTGGATTTTCTAAATTAGATTCTTCATGCAAATCACTAATACCATCAATGACTTTATCGCGTACTAATTCACCAATACGAGATTGGAATTCACTTTTATTAACCTGATATGGTAGGGAAGATACAATAATTCTTGTTTTTCCATTAACCTCTTCTATATCAGCTTGACCGCGAATCGTAATAGTTCCTTTACCTGTCTCATAAGCCTTTCTTATTCCACTATTTCCAAGTATTGATGCTCCAGTTGGAAAATCAGGACCCTTAATATATTTCATTAATCCATCTACATCTATTTCATGATCATCAATATATGCAACACATCCATCAATTACTTCTCCTAAATTATGTGGAGGTATATTTGTTGCCATACCCACTGCAATTCCCATTGTTCCATTTACTAAAATATTTGGAAATCTACTTGGTAGAATAACTGGTTCATGTTCAGTTTCATCAAAATTAGGAACAAAATCAACAGTTTCCTTATTTAAATCACGTACCATTTCAAGCGCTATCTTTGATAATTTAGCCTCGGTATAACGCATTGCTGCTGCGCCATCTCCATCCATATTACCAAAATTACCATGACCATCTACAAGCATATACCTAAAACTAAATGTTTGCGCCATACGGACCATGGCATCATAAATTGATGTGTCACCATGTGGATGATATTTACCCATTACATCTCCTACAATTCTTGCACTTTTACGATATGGTTTATCAGGTGTATATCCTGATTCATACATAGAATACAAAATACGACGATGTACAGGTTTTAATCCATCCCTAAGATCAGGCAATGCCCTATCAACAATTACACTCATAGCATAAGTACCGAAAGATTTGACAAATTCTTCGGTAATATTATTTTCTACTATTTTATCCATTTTAAAACCTCCTATACATCTAACTCGGTATACTCATGCCCATGCTCTTCGAGGAATATTTTACGTGGCGATA
This sequence comes from uncultured Bacilli bacterium, assembly GCA_910584305.1. GTDB lineage: Bacteria > Bacillota_I > Bacilli_A > RF39 > UBA660 > CAKPTA01. The sequence continues at coordinate 58,279 of CAJTZW010000001.1, read as the reverse complement.
CATCGTCACCCATAAAATCCGTTATAATTTGGTCTGCTGCCATGGCATCATCCACCGTAACCCTTCTTAAAATACGATTTTCAATACTCATTGTTGTATCACGTAAATCTTGCGCATCCATTTCACCTAGACCTTTAAAACGATTAATAACAGGTTTTGCACTCGTAGGTAAACTAGCTCTATATTCCTTAAGTTCTTCATCCGTTTGTACATATTTAATATTTTTACCATACGTAATTCTATACAAAGGAGGTTGTGCAATATAAACATATCCACCCTCAATAATAGGTCTAAAGAAACGATAGAACAATGTCAACAATAATATTTGAATATGTGAACCGTCTACATCAGCATCGGTCATAATAACAATTTTATGATATCTTAATTTTTCAATATCAAACTCTTGACCTATTCCTGTACCAAATGCTGTAATCATAGTCCTTATCTCTTCATTTGATAATGCTCTATCAAGTCTAGCTTTTTCTACATTTAAAATCTTACCTCTTAATGGAAGAATAGCTTGTGTTTTCGGAATACGTGCACTCTTTGCAGAACCACCTGCACTATCACCCTCTACAATAAATATTTCAGAAATTGAGGCATCTTTACTTGTACAATCTGCAAGTTTACCCAAAGTATTAATAGTATCAAGTGGCGATTTTCTTCTTGTTAACTCACGTGCTTTTTTTGCTGCCACTCTAGCATTAGCTGCAGTCACTGTCTTATCAACAATAATTTTTGCCTCCGTTGGATTTTCCATTAAAAATCTTTCAAAACCTTCACTAAATACATTATCTGCAAGTTTTCTAACTTCTGAATTTCCAAGTCTACCTTTTGTTTGCCCTTCAAATTGAGGATTTGGATGCTTACAAGAAACTATCATTGTAAGACCTTCTTTAACATCATCACCAGTGAAAGAATCATCTTTTTCTTTTAAAATATTTGCTTTTCTAGCATAACTGTTAATAATTCTAGTTAGAGCTCTACGAACTCCTTCTTCATGAGTTCCGCCATCATGCGTATTAATATTATTGACAAATGAATAAATACTTTCCGTATATCCAGAATTATATTGAAGTGCGACTTCAAACATAATTCCATCCTCTTCACCTTCTAAATGGATAATTTCTTGATGAATAGGTGTTTTATTTTTATTCAAATATTTAACATATTCACTAATTCCACCTTCATAATGAAAGGTTTCTCCTGTCGTATCTTCATCATCACGATCATCTCGTAATGTTAACTTTAATCCTTTGTTTAGAAAAGCCAATTCACGAGTTCTCACTCTTAATGTTTCATAATCATACACATCTGTATCAAATATTTCTGAATCTGGTTTAAATGTAACCCATGTTCCCGTTCTATTTTCTTCACATTCACCAATAACTGTTAATGGTTGGACAACTTTTCCACCATTTTCAAATTTAACTTCATGAATTTTTCCTTCTTTATAAACAGTAACAGTGACAGATTTCGATAAAGCATTTACGACACTCGCACCTACACCATGGAGTCCACCAGATACTTTGTATCCGCCTCCTCCAAATTTTCCACCAGCATGAAGTACTGTATAAACAGTCTCTACTGTCGATATACCAGTTTTTGGATGAACTCCTACAGGAATTCCACGTCCATCATCCTTTACAGTGATAGAATTGTCTTTGTTAATAATAATTTCAATATTATTACAATATCCAGCCAATGCTTCATCAATTGCATTATCAACTATTTCCCAAACTAAATGATGGAGACCTTTAACATCTGTAGTTCCAATATACATACCTGGCCTTTTACGAACTGCCTCAAGACCTTCTAATACTTGAATATCGGATGCATCATAATGTTGTTCTTTTTCTTCCATTTATTTCACCTCTTCTTCAATTACAGATCCATTTCTTATATAAATCAATTTAGAATTTTCTTGAATTGATTTATCGATATTTAATAAATCTGTTGTTGTTATTATTGTTTGAATATCATTTTTAATATAGTTTAATAAATTATTTTTCCTTATATCATCTAATTCACTAAATACATCATCTAACAATAATATAGGATATTGCCCTGTAATTCCTTTAAACATTTGAATTTCTGCTAATTTAATAGCCAATACTGCCATTCTTTGTTGCCCTTGTGATCCATAACTTTTTATACTCTTATCATCAATAAATATTTCAAAATCATCTTTATGGGGTCCATATAAAGTACTTTTCATTTTTACTTCTGAATAATAGATTTTATTAATCTTATTTGAAATAATTTCTTTCATACAATCAGAATCATATTTTTCAAAATGAAAAGATGTCTTATACTCTATATGAAAACCATCTATTGTAGATATATCGTAAAATATTTTTTTGCTTATATCATTTAATTTTTCTATAAATTGATTACGATATTGATAAAGTAATATTGATTTATCTATATAGTAATCTGTAAGTACTTGAAAATAATTCATATCTACAGTTTGTCCTTGATTTATTAGTTTAATGTAATCATTACGCATTTTCAAAATTTGATTATATTCACTTAATACATTCAAATAATTACTATGAATTTGACCAATTTCTAAATTAAGAAATCTCCTTCGCATACTTGGAGAACCTTTTACCAAATCTAAATCATCTGGATAAAAAATGATTATATTAATCTTCGAAACATAATCACTTACCTTTTTGACTATATCATTATTAATTTTTAATATTTTATTCTTTCCATTCTGTATTTGAATTTCATACGTACTATCAATACCATTTTCCTCTATAATACCCTTTATCTGAGAATAGGCTTCTCCATTTTGTATCAAATTATTATCTATAAATGATCGATGAGATTTTGTAATTGCTAATACATATATACTTTCCAAGAAGTTAGTCTTCCCCTGGGCATTATCTCCATAGATAATGTTAATACCAGGATGCAAATCTAATAATAAATGATTATAATTTCTAAATTGAGATAAGTAAATCTTCTTTAAAAACATTATACACCCTCTTTTAAATCATTCTAATGGCGTATATAGAAAAAAATGCTATAAGCAATACCCCTATACACATATACAATTATATCATAAATTTCACTAAAAAATAAGCCTTTTTGACTTATTTTACTATTTTTCTATTGCGGAGAATAGATTCCAATAAAGTAGAACGTAAAATCTGATTTTGAAGAGATCCATACGATATATCCAAAGATAAGGATATTCCGTTTTTAAATAAAATTTTTGAATTTCCATTCTCTTTCTCATATTTATCAACATGCTTTAATGATATCCAATAACAATTATCAAATCTAGGAGAACTTGTTGGAAAAAATATAATTTCCTTTGTCTCTTCTATAATAATAGGAGATTTATAATTAATTCCTATCAAACTTTTCGTTCCTTCATATCTTCCAGCATATGAACTTCCAAAGAATTTACAACTATTATCAATAATCTCTGTCGTGGATTTAGCCACTGTATAGCAACCATCCTCTTCTAAAATCCTAGATATACTTTTTTCCAATGGTATAATGGCTAATGTCATTGTAGTAATTTCATAATTTTCTATCATTTATTTTTCCCCCATTCATTAGATAAAATCTAATTGTTATCTCTTATATAATTTTTTCATGTCGTCTTTTGTCTATTTATAAAATAACAAATAAAAAAAAATAGGATTTCTCCTATTAATAAGTTCGAATGGGTAATATTAATTGTATTAAGTTCTCATTTTCAGGATTTCTAATAATAATAGGCTTTACTTCACCATTAAATAATAACTCGACTTCTTGGCTTTCTAAAGCACGAAGAGCATCTATCATATATTTTGAACTAAATGCAATTTTAATCTCTTCTTGATTATTTTTTTGTACTGATAGTTTTTCCTCTACATACCCTATTTCAGGAATATTAGAAGAAACCACAATAGAATTATTATTACTCTCTAACTTAATTGTATTCTTATCAGCTTCATTAGTAAGTAAAGAAGCACGATCTATAGAATTATAAAAATGATTCATATCAACCTTCATTGCTAACATAAATTCTGTCGGAATTAATTTAGATGTATCTGGGTAAGTTCCATTAATCAATCTAGATAACATTATAATGGTATTAAATTTAAATATTACTTTATTGTTAAATATATGTAATTCTATATTCCCATCTTCATCTGAAAACATTTTAATCAATTCATTTAAATTTTTTGTAGGAATAATGATATTGATTGTTTCTTCTACAGAAGTTTCTATTTCAATAGAAGTTTTAGCCAAACGATAGGAATCAGTTCCTGTACACTCCAAACGAGTTCCTTCGATTTTAAAATTCAATCCTGTTAATACGGGTCTAGATTCTTGTGTAGAAGTAGCAAATGCCACTTGTTTTATAATATTTTTAAATACCCTTTTAGGAATGCAAATTGGACTCTTATGATTACCTAAATCTAAAACTGGAAATTCTTCTGGATTATTACAATTTAAATTAAATGAAGAATTTGTAGTAGTTATAAATATCTTATTATCCACTACCTCCTCTATTGTAATTATCTCATTTGGTAATTTTTTGACAATATCGTATATAAATCTACCAGAAACTACGATTGTTCCACATTTATCTATATTTTCGATATCATCTTTATCTATAAATGTTTTAATTGCAATTTCATTATCTGTACTCATTAAATATAATCCTGTCTCATCTAACTCAAATTTAATACAATTTAATACAGGAATAATATTCTTATTTGAAATACCTCTAATTACATAATTCAAATGTTCTAATAATATATTTTGTTTAATTTCTAATTTCATAAAACTCTCCTTTATTTTATATATTTATAATTATATTTTTATTATAGAAGTGGAAAACGTGGAAAACAGTTTCTTTCTTTAAAAAAACAAAGAAAATCATAAAAAATGAATGTGAATAATTTGTGAATAATATATAATTTTACACAGGTTTATTTTATTTGAGAAATAATCTTATTAATCTCAACTTCTAAACTATTATCATTTTTCAACTGTTTCTTAATCTTATCCACAGAATGCATTACTGTAGTATGGTCTTTTCCACCGAATTCAATTCCTATTTTAGGAAGTGACTCCTCTAAATGGACTCGACATATATACATTGCAATTTGCCTAGGAACTGCAATAGTAGCAACTCGTCTCTTGCTTTTTAATTCTTCTACAGTAATATTGTAATTATTAGCAACCAATTGCTGGACTTGATCAATTTTATTTTTAGAAATAATACTTTTTACAAAATAATCTTTTAAAGCCTCGATAGTTAAATCTAATGTAATATCAGATCCATTCATCATAGTTGCATACGCAACAACTCTAGTGATTGCTCCCTCCAATTTTCTTATATCAGAGGTACAATTGCTTGCAATATATTCTTTTACTTCGACGGGGAAAGATTTTATCAACATTTGTCCTTCTATTTTTTTATCAATAATATTCATACGTAATTTAAAGTCTGGTTGTAATATATTGATAGTAAGTCCCCAGTTAAAACGTGTACGCAATCTGTCTTCTAATAGTTTTAAATCGTCTGGAGATCTATCTGAAGAAATAATAATTTGCTTATTATTTCCATATAAATCATTAAAAGTATTAAAAAATTCTTGCTGTGTTTGATTGGCATTTCCTAAATATTGAATATCATCAATAATTAATACATCAACATTTCTATATTTATTCTTAAATATTTCTACACTATCAAAATTATTCCCATCTTTATTTTTCTTATTAATTCCAATAAAATCAGACACAAATTTTTCACTTGTAACATATAAAACAGTTTTACTACTATTTTTATGAATATAATTTCCAATTGCATGCATTAAATGTGTTTTTCCAAGACCACTATTTCCATATATAAATAATGGATTATACATATATCCCGGATTTTCTGCAACAGCTAGTGCAGTAGCATGTGCAAATTTATTACTCTCTCCTACTATAAAGTTGTCAAAAGTATATTGTGGATTTAAATTTGTTTCAAATGTAACAGCTCTGGGCACTCCAATAGTATCTGTATCAATTTCAATATTTGATTCTAATTCTTCCTTTAAGTAATATTCAAATTTAAAATTAGATCCAGAAATTTCAGTGAAAATATCTTCAATTAAATCATTATAATTCTCTTTTAAATTCTTTTTATGGATGTGCATAGGGACAATTACCTTAGCAATATTATTATCTAACATATACAGTTCCGTTTCAGAAAACCAAGTATCAAAAGCAATTGGAGAAAGTTGTGATTTTATATTATTTAAAAATATCCCCCATATTTTACCATTGTCCATCTAGAATAACACCCCCATTCCAGACAAAATCTACCTATATTCTACAATAAAAAAGTGGGAAATAAAAGGGAAAGTGAATAAAAATTGTGTAAAAAAAATATATCACATCTTTTTCAACAGAAAAATTATAAGAATTATAAGAGAAAGTAGTATTATCCACAAATATGTGGAGAAAAATATAAACATATTTATTACTTGTGTATTTATTATCCACAAATGTGTTAAAAAATGAATTTTTCTAAAATAAAATAATAAAATTTAATGTGGATATTAATGTAGAAAATTATATTTATAAAAAATAAAATGTGTAAAATTTAAAATATTTCCCAAGACTACATATTCAGGATAATAACGATAACAATATTTCCCAACAAAAAAATGAAAAAATGTTTGACATTATAAATGAAAAAATATATAATGTTAAAAGCAATGCGCGTTAGTTTAGGAGGTGTTGTATGAAAAGAACGTATCAACCAAATAATCGTAAAAAAGCAAAGAAGCATGGATTTTTTGCACGTATGAAAACAAATATTATAAATAATAGAAGAAGAAAAGGGCGTAAAGTTTTATCACACTAATCGGCAGCACTGAAAATCGGTGCTTTTTTTCTCGTGAAAATAAAGGAGTATATAATGAAGAAAATAAATATTATTAAAAGTAATGAAGACTATAATAGAATTATAAAAAATATAAAACCATATAAATATAAGGAATATCTAATTTTTTTAGAAAGAAATAAAGATATAAAAAATTATGCTTTCGGATTTTCAATTAGTAAGAAACTTTGTAATGCAGTAACGAGAAATAAGATAAAAAGACAATTAAAAAGTATTATTGATAAAAAGGACTATCAAAAAAACTTTAATTGTATTATAATGATAAGGAAAAGTATTTTAGAAAAATCTTATCAAGAACGTGAAAAGGTATTGATAGAAGCTTTACAAAATCTAAATATATATAAAAAAGGAGAAAATTCATGAAATATATAAAAAAAATAGGACAAGTTTCCATTATATGTATTTTGGTATGTAGTATGACAGGTTGTACAAAATATTTAAAAAATTCAGATGGAAAAGCAGTGCAGAATAGTGTGACTGGTCAAAATTTACCATCAAATATATTATGTAAACCAACGGATGAAGAAACTTTAAAAATATACGAAGAATATAATGAAACTGCAAAATCTGGAAAGAAAATAAATATAGAGGAATTACAATCTTGTTCAAACTTAAAAATTACTTCTGGAAAATATGAAGGATTATGGACAACAATTTTTGTAAAACCATTAGCAGTATTAATTATAAAGATAGGTTCTTTAATTAAAAGTTATGGATTGGCTTTAATATTAACCACATTATTAATTAGAGGTATTGTATGGCCATTTACAAAGAAAACTGCCTTACAATCAGAAAATTTAAAATTAGCAAAGCCAGAGTTAGACAAGTTAGAGAAAAAATATGCAAATCGTCAAGATCAAGAAAGCATGATGATGAAATCACAAGAAATGATGATGATATATAAAAAATATAATATTAATCCATTATCGGGATGTTTATTCTCATTTATTCAAATTCCATTATTCTTTGCTTTTTATGAGGCAATTAGTAGAATTCCAGTAATCTTTGAAGAAACATTTTTAGGATTTCAACTTGGAACAAGTCCATTGATAGCAGTTACTAAAGGGCATTATTATTATCTAATATTTATAGTGTTAATCGCTACAGCAACTTATTATTCATTTAAGTTAAATAGTGGTGCTGCTATGAGTTCTGAGCAAGAAAAACAAATGAAGAGTATGAGTAAAGTAATGGTAGTGATTATGACATTTACATCGTTTTCCATCTCATCAGGAATTGCTATTTACTGGATAACATCAAATGTATTTACAATAATTCAAAATTTATTAGTAAAAAGGATGAAAAAGAATGTTAAATCTAATTAAAATAGAAGGAAAATCGGAACAACAAGCTCTAGAAAATTATATGGAAAATAGTAACTTAAAAAGAGATGATTTTATATATAAAGTAGAGCATATAGAAGAAAAAAAATTATTTAAAAATGAAAAATATATTATTTATATTTTGCCAAAGAGGGATATTGTAAATTATATAAAAGATTTCTTTTCGAATATCAGTGTATTGACAAAAGTAGATATCACTACAGATGTAGAGATAGACAAAGAGTATTTTAATATTAATATTGTATCAAGCAATAATTCTATTCTTATAGGAAAAGAAGGAAAAACTTTGAATGCTTTACAAACAATTTTACGTCAAATATTTTACAATCAGATAGGTTTAAAGGCTAAAATAAATTTAGATATATCAAATTATCGTTTTGATAAATTAAAAAAAATAGACAAAGAAATAGAAAATATTATAAATGAAGTCGTATCAACAAAAATGGATATTTATTTAGATCCAATGAATGCCTATGAAAGAAGATACGTTCATAATTTAGTAAATGGTTATAATTTCGTAAAAACGAAAAGTGTTGGAGAAGGCTCTGAAAGAAGAATTATAATTCAATATGATGAGAGTAAGGAAATATAAATATTTCCTTTTATTTTATTGACTAAAAAATAGAAATTAGGCTAAAATGAAAGGGGTGTATATATGAGTAATTTAGATAAAATAGAATATTATAAAATAGTTTCTAAAATTTTGGAAAATCCGGAATTTAAAAAAAGAAATGAGTATGAACATCATGGTTCTATTACAGTATACGATCATTCATTAGCTGTATCTAAATTATCCTATAAAATTGCAAAATTAACTAAAAGGGATTATAATGCAGCAGCAATTGGTGGATTATTACATGATTTCTATTATAAACCATGGCAAGGACATTCCAAATCAAAAAAGCTATTAGAAAAACATGGATTTGTTCATGCAAGGGAAGCAAGAGATAATGCTAGAATTTATTTTCCAGAATATATGAATTATAAAATAGAAAATATTATTTTAAGGCATATGTTTCCATTAAATAAAATTCCGCCTAAATATATAGAAGGATGGATTGTAACACTGGCAGATAAATGCGTTTCTTGTGAGGTACTTTTTCATCCATCATTTTTTAAATATTTATTTGAATTTAGAAAGTAGGTAACATATGGAAGATACAATTGTGGCTGTTGGAACAGCCTTAGGGGTAGGTGCAATTTCAATCATTCGTGTTAGTGGAAAAGACTCAATTCCAATTGTGAATAGAATATTTAAAGGATATGATTTAGAAAAAGCAAGCAGTCATACTATTCATTATGGACATATAATAGATGAAGATAATGTAGTAGATGAAGTAATGGTATCTATAATGAAATCCCCAAAATCATTTACAACCGAGGATACAGTGGAAATAAATTGTCATGGAGGAATTCAAACAACCAATATGATTTTAACTTTATTAATAAAAAAGGGATGTCGTCTTGCACAGCCAGGTGAATATACAAAAAGAGCATTTTTAAATGGAAGAATTGATTTATTAGAAGCAGAATCTGTTATGGATATTATAAATGCAAAAACACAAAAATCTCTATCTTTAGCTATGAATCAATTAAGTGGAAAAGTTTCTAAAAAAATAACAAATTTAAGACAGTCATTAATTGAAATCTTGGCAAATATAGAGGTAAATATTGATTATCCTGAATATGAAGATATAGAGGAAATGACAGTTACAATGATTCAAAATAAAATAGGAAATATAAAGGAAAAAGCGATTTCTATTTTAAAAGAAAGTACGAATGGTAAAATAGTTCGCAACGGAATCAAGACTGCGCTGATTGGTAAACCAAATGTAGGAAAAAGTAGTTTACTTAATAGTTTATTAGAAGAAAATAAAGCCATTGTTACCGATATAGAAGGAACAACTCGAGATATTGTGGAAGGTACAATAAACTTAGATGGTATCCCTTTGAATATCATAGATACAGCAGGAATTAGAAAAACGAATAATATAGTAGAAAATCTTGGTGTTCAAAAAAGTTTAGAAATGATAGAATCTGCCGATTTAATTCTTTTTATTGTAAATAACAATGAACAATTATCCCTGGAAGAAATAGAAATATTAAATCAAATTCTTTATAATAAAAAGGAATATATAATTGTAATTAATAAAACTGATTTAAATGCAAAATTAGATACATCCATATTTGAAAAATCACGTGTGATACATATTAGTGCCTTAAAAGATATAGGGATTAAAGAATTAAAAGATAAAATAAAAGAAATATTCAATTTAGAAAATATAGAAACACAAGATATGACATATTTATCAAATGCAAGAAGTATTGGTATTCTAGAAAATGTAGTAGATGGTATTAAAGAAATAGAACGAGGTATTCAATTAAATATGCCAATTGATATGATAGAAATTGATATAAAAAATATTTGGAATCTCCTTGGACAAATTACAGGTGAAACATACGAAGATGAACTTATTGATCAACTATTTAGTCAGTTTTGTTTAGGAAAGTAACGGTTATCCGTTCTTTTTAATTGTTTTATAAAAAAATAGATAGTATAATAGCATAAGTAAAAAGGAAGTGATTTAAGTGAAGTATCAAGTGATTGTAGTAGGTGGAGGCCATGCTGGATGTGAGGCTTCTCTTGCATCTGCTAGAATGGGACAACATACTTTATTAATAACAGGAAATATTAAAAATATTGCAGATATGCCTTGTAATCCCTCTATCGGTGGAAGTGCTAAAGGAATTGTAGTAAGAGAGATCGATGCTTTAGGTGGTGAAATGGGGGTTAATGCAGATAAATCCCTCCTACAAATAAAAATGCTTAATAATAAAAAAGGACCAGCCGTTCAAGCATTGCGAGCCCAGGGAGATAAAGTTATATATCCACAAAATATGTGGAAAACTATTTCGACAACAGCCAATCTAGAGGTCAAACAATCCATTGTAGAAGATTTAATTGTGGAAAATTGTAAAATAATGGGGATAATTTTAGAAAATGGAGAAAAAATATATGCAGAATCAGTCATATTAACAACAGGAACATATATGAAAGCAGATATTCTTGTAGGAGATACAAGAAGAAGAGAAGGTCCCCATGGAGAAAAACCTTGTAACTATTTAAGCGATAATCTTGCAAAGTTAGGATTTAAAATTATTAGATTAAAAACAGGAACTCCACAAAGAATTGATAAGAATACAATTGATTATGAGAAAACAAAAATAGAAGAAGGAGATAAAGAATACCATACATTCAGTTTTGATATTCCTCCTCAGTATAATATAGATGAGCAAATTCCTTGTCATTTAGTATATACAAATGAAGAAACCCACAAAATTATCCGTGAAAATTTAAATAAGGCTAGTATGTATGGTGGACTTGATGATATTACAGGAATTGGGCCTAGATATTGTCCCTCAATTGAAGATAAAATTGTAAGATTTGCAGATAAAGAAAGACATCAACTATTTTTAGAGCCAGAAAGTGCGGTAGAATCAGATGAAAAATATGGTAATACAATTTATTTGCAAGGTTTTTCTACCTCTATGCCACACGATATTCAAGAAAAAATGGTACATAGTCTAGCAGGGTTAGAACATGCCAAAATATTAAAATATGCATATGCAATAGAATATGATGCAATCTATCCAACCCAATTAAAAAGAACACTGGAAACAAAGTTAATTGAAAATTTATATACAGCAGGTCAAATTAATGGAACAAGCGGATATGAAGAAGCAGCATGTCAAGGGCTTATCGCTGGAATTAATGCAAGTCTAAAATTGCAAGGAAAAGAACCCTTAATATTAAAAAGAAATGAGGCTTATATTGGAGTTTTAATTGATGATTTAGTAACCAAAGGAGTTAGAGATCCATATCGCTTACTGACATCAAGAGCAGAATACCGATTGCTTCTTCGCCATGACAATGCAGATTTAAGATTAAGAGAATATGGTCATATAGTAGGACTAATTGATGAAAAAAGATATAATAAATTTTTAAGAAAAAAAAAACAAATTGTAGAATTAACAAATGACTTGAAAAATCAGAAAATAACGCCGACAAAGAAAACTATTGATATTCTAAGCAAAATAGATACTCCACTTATTAAAGACGGAATAACACTTTATGATTTATTAAAAAGGCCAGAAATAACAATCAATATATTGAAACAATATAATTTATATAATTGCAATTATAATCAAGAAATTATAAATCAAGTAGAGATTAATATAAAATATGATGGATATATTAAAAAAGCCATTAAAGAAGCAGAAAAAATGTTAAAATTAGAAGACAAAAAGATACCAGATGATATTGATTACTCAAAAATAAAAAATATAGCAAGTGAAGCAAAGCAAAAATTACAAGAAGTTAGACCAACATCTATTGGACAGGCACTTCGAATTAGTGGCGTGAATCCAGCCGATATATCTATATTAAGTGTATACCTAAAAAAGGAGTATTATAATGAATCAAAATGAATTTATTGACAATTTAAAAGAGATGAATATTATACTTAGTGACATCCAACAAAACCAACTGAATATATATTACAATCTATTGGTAGATTGGAACACCCGAATGAATTTAACTGGAATCACTGAGGAAAAGCAAGTGTATTTGAAACATTTTTATGATAGTCTAACAATATGTAAGGCAATAGATTTATCCAAAGAGATGTCCTTGTGTGATGTTGGAACAGGTGCTGGATTTCCAGGAATGGTATTAAAAATAGTATTTCCGAATTTAAAAATTACCCTAGTAGATTCCCTACAGAAGCGCTTAACATTTTTAGAAAGTGTTATAGAAAATCTACAACTTAAGAATATTGAATTGATTCATGCAAGAGCAGAAGTTTATGCAAAAGAACATAGGGAAGAGTTTGATATAGCAACGGCAAGGGCAGTGGCACCACTAAATATCCTGTTAGAATATTGTATTCCCCTTGTAAAAAATGGAGGATACTTTATTCCTTTAAAAGCCAATATACAGGATGAGTTAATAAACAGTACTACTGCAATGAAGTTATTACAATTGAGGTTGGAAAATAAAATCGAATTTACTTTGCCTATCGAGAATAGTCAAAGAACAATACTAGTATTCAAAAAAATAAATTTTACGCCTAAAAAATTTCCTAGGAAATATAATGAAATAAAAAGAAATCCTCTATAGATTTCTTTTTTCTTTAAATATTTCCCATAAATGATTGAAATATTTCCCAAATTATAGTATCATACATATAGTAAAAGAATAGAGAGGTTATATTATGGAGATGGAGAAGGAAGTAAAAATATTAAATTTAGATGATATTTTACCCAATCGATTTCAACCCCGTATTAAATTTAATGAGATTGCTATTTTGGAATTAGCAGAATCAATTAAAGAGCATGGGGTCATTCAGCCGATAGTGGTACGAAAAATTAGTGACAAATACGAAATTATAGCAGGCGAGCGCAGATATAAGGCAAGCGTGTTGGCAGGTAAAACAACAATTCCCGCTATTATAACTACATTAGATGATAAAAACAGTTCAGAAATAGCACTTATAGAAAATGTGCAAAGACAGGATTTAACACCTATAGAAGAGGCTATTTCATATAAAAAAATATTAGATATGGGATATTTAAATCAATCAGAATTAGCAGAAAAATTAGGAAAAACACAATCGACCATAGCCAATAAAATCAGACTTCTTAATTTATCAGAAGAAGTTCAAGAAGCATTATTAGAACAAAGAATATCAGAAAGACATGCTAGGTCATTATTGAAACTTAATGAATCCCAACAAGAAATCATGTTGGATCGCATTATTAAGGAACGCTTAACTGTGCGAAAAACAGATGAAGAAATTAAAAAAATGTTAGAAAGTGGAACTTCTACAACTTTAAAAGAACAAGTGATAGATTCCCCTGTGGAAGTTTTAGATTTAGATTTTGAAAGGAAAGAGGAACAAAAAATGAATGAAGAATTAAATATTCCAACACAACAAATTATAGAACCAATAGAGGAAATCCAACCAACTAGCAATACTTGGAACATGGAACCACAAACTAATGGAGTGAATCAGACTCCACAAATAATGGATGTAAAACCTATATCTCCAATAGATATTTCTCAACCAAATACTATGGATTCAGGATTTACTGCTACTACAAAAATGGAGAATAACACACAAGAAATGTTTACCCCACAACCACCTCCAACCGATTTGAATATGTTACTAAAAAGTGAACCTATTCCAGTAGAACCAGAAAAAACAAAATTAGAAAGCCCAATGGCGCCCGAAGTCCCAGAGGTGACTCCTAATGATACAGGAGAGAACCCTACATCCTCTGGTTCTGGAAAATTTTTCAATATGTTTAACTTTGCAGATATGAATTCATCAGTTCCAGAAGATTTAGAAGAGAAAAAAGTAAATATGGATTTTGAAGAGCCAAAGGTAAATGATACATTTATGTTCAATTTTAATCCTCTAAATAATCCCCAACCAATTGTACAAGAAAAACCACAAACAATACCAGAAAATGAGACATTTAGTAACGTATCTGCTTTTAATCCAGTAGTAGAAGATTTCTCACAGTCAGTTGTGCAAAATGAGGAAATTCAATCTCTATCTATGCCATCATCAACGCCTGTAACTCCAGTGGTCGAAGAATCATTAGTCCAAGATATTCAACCGATACAATCTTCTCAATCTATATCAGTTGAAAATAATAATATAGAATCAAATGCTATGTCATCTTCTCCACTACCTACATTTACTGTAGAATCTCAAACTATACCAAGTACAATAAATTCTTTAATAGAGGAGAAGCCAGTAGAACCAGAATTCCCTCCATTCAATCCATATTCATTAAATGATAATAATGAATTTATGCAAAATAATGAATTAGATAAGTATAGAATTGGAGCAGATATAAATTCAGATTCAATTATACAAACACCAAAGAACACTTATACAGTAGCAGATATGAGAACAGTGATTAATACAATTAGAGAATGTGCAAAAACGATTGAAAATTATGGGTTTGAGGTTGACTTAGATGAATTAGATTTAGCAGATAGTTATCAGGTAAACTTTAAAATAAATAAAAAGCAATAATAAATAATGTTAATATCATTGAAACTATTACAAAATAAAAATGATAAAAATATTATACTAATCAAAAAAATATGTTATAATTTTTATGACGTGTAGCTAAAAAGCGTAAATCCAGTTCAAAGGATTTACGCTTTTTAATGGGTTAATAGAAGGAGAAATTTTATGGAAAAAAATAAAATGGCCACAGTTCCCATGAAAAGACTTTTTTGGAGAATGGGACTACCAATGATTATTTCGATGGTTTTACAAGCACTATATAATGTTGTAGATAGTATATTTGTAACCAATATGGGGGAACAAGGTGTTTTAGCAAATCAAGCGCTAACAATTGCATTTCCAATCCAAATTTTGATTATTGCGATAGGAGTAGGAACAGGAGTAGGATTAAATTCATTACTTTCCAAGAGTTTAGGAGAAAATGATAAAGAGAAAGTAAATAAAGTAGCAGGAAATGGTATATTTTTAAGTATCTGTATATTTTTAGTATTCTGTATCTTTGGAGTTTTTGGCTCCAGATGGTTTATATCTTTATTTTCAAATGGTAATGATGAAGTAATAAAGATGGGTACAACATATCTTCGTATTTGCTGTTGCCTATCATTAGGAGCCATTGGTTATGCTGTATATGAGAGATTTCTTCAATCAACAGGCAAAACTATGCTTTCTACAATATCACAAATTTCTGGAGCGTTAGTAAATATTATATTAGACTATGTCTTTATTTATCCAATGAAAATGGGAGTAGCAGGTGCGGCATGGGCTACTGTCATTGGACAGTTTGTTTCATTATTTATAGCAATGCTCTTTCAATACACTAAAAATAAAGAGATTAATGGAAATATTAAATATATAAAACCAGAAATGAGATTAATTAAGGGTATTTACTCAATTGGCATTTCAGCTGCAATCATGCAGGCATTACTAGCAGTTATGATGGCAGGAATGAATGCTATACTTGGGTTATCTCAAACTGATACTTCAATACTAGTAGGCTCATTTGGCATTTATTATAAAATACAACAAGTTGCCTTATTTTCAGCATTTGGCCTATCAAATACCATTATTTCAATTTTATCATTTAACTATGGCATGAGGGATAAAAATAGAATTGATGATTGTATCAAATATGGTATTATTGATACGCTAATAGTTACCCTAATTTTGACAATTATTTTTGAGATTTTAGCAAAACCATTATCAAGTTTATTTGGACTGGCAGGAGGAACATCCACAGAAATTATTAATTTATGTGCAACTGCATTAAGAATTGCAAGTCTTGGTTTTATTTTCATGGGACTTTCTATAGCGATTCAGGGCATATTACAATCTATTAGATATGCATTAAGACCACTTTTTATTTCATTATGTAGATTGGTTATATTTGTATTTCCAATTGCTTATCTATTTATAGGATCAAGTAATGTAAATAATATTATATGGTGGACATTTCCCATTGCCGAAATCTTAACTGCAATCATTTCATTATTTATTTTAAAAAATTCTTATAATAAGAAAATTGAGATATTAGAAAATCTCAATAAAAATGAAAATAAAAAAACAAACTTAATTATTAGTATTTCCCGTGAGCATGGAACTAATGGAAAAGAAATTGCAAGAAGAATAGCAGAAAAACTTAATATGAAATTTTATGATAAAGAAGAAATAAAAAACTTTGCTCTTCAAAATAATTTAGTCGCAGATTTAAGTGAAAAAGATTTATATGATAATTTTTTATCTTTAGATGCAAATAAAGATGCTATCATTGCACAATCCAAAATAATAAAGGAAATCGCTAAGCAAGGAAATTCAGTAATTGTAGGTAGAGCAGCAGATTATATTTTAAAAGAACATCCAAATATTATAAAAATATTTCTATATGCACCAATGGATTACAAAATTAAAAATATAAAAAATAACTACAACGATACATCTAAAGAAGCAGAAAAAAATAGTAAAAAATCAACAAAATCAAGAGCTATGTACTATGAGATTATTTCAAACCAACCTTGGGGAGAAAAAGAAAACTATGATTTATGTCTTAATTGTAAAATAGGTAATGATGTAGCGATAAAAATTATATGTGATTATGTTAAAAATAGATAAATTATATAAACTAAATTATCAAAATGAATAAGACTTAATTTTATAAAGGAATAATATTTTTATATATTAAATACCACATCCGTTAAAATATAAATTTATTTGAATACATATAAATTATGTCTATGATTCAATAATTTAAGAATATTATTTGACATTGTAATGCTACGTAAAGAGCAAGGAAATCTATGAATTACCTTGTTTTTTTATGATAAAAATGCTACAGTAATAACATAATTATTTTCAGGAGGTTTTATGAATATTTTATTTATTTCTGCTAGATATATTTATGTAAAGAATGATTGGTGCGAGTTGCACCCAAAATATGAACAATTACCTATTTTTAAAAATATAGAATTTGCTAATAAACTTAAGAATTTTTCTCAGAATGGAAATGTAATAGCTTTTGTTGATGTGTGGCCAGATTTAAAAAAACATAATAAAGAATTAATGGAATTCTTTGGATCATCACAAAATCGTGGTGACATTTTATTTTATAAATGTGGTTATGTAATGAAAAGATTAATTGATCAAAATTTAGAAGAATTTGATCAAAAATATAGAGAATACTTAGAAGACATTTCTCTCGGAACTAACTGGAATGATATGAATCTATTATTAGAACGTATTACCAATTTTTATTATACTCAGGGTAAATGCATCAATAATATTTATACAGAAATAGGAGATTTTGAAAATTTAACTTTATTTGAAAAAACATTATTTGGAATTCTTACTAAGCAAATACAATCTAACCAACTGAAAACCACTTCCCTTTGTCACTATCAGACTTGTAAAAGGGGACCAATTAAAATTTTATTTACTGATAAGGATGGGACTATTTTTAAGAAAGGTATAACAAGAAAACAGGAAATTAATAATAGGTTAGCAATACAGGAATTTACCAATCAAGGAAATATAGTTGTTGTAATAACAAATGGTCATGGTTCAAATGTTTTTGATGACTTTGGAATTGGATACACAAATTCTAATTTATATGGAATAACAAAAGCAAGAGTAGCATCCGTCTGTGAAAATAATACAGGTGAAATAATTCGTGATATTGAATATCCATCCTTACCAATTGCTATTGGACTTGGTAGTGATAAGAAGGAAGCTGTAAAATTATTTTTAGAATATTTTTTAGAAATGGGATATACTTTTAATCAAATTTATGCGATAGGAGACTCTAAGGATGATTATGGAATGATAGAGTATGTAAAAGAAATTGGTGGAGTAGGGAAGTTAATTGGAAAGGATATTGACAATTTAGAAAAATTTATTAGAGATATAAAAGACGATGATTTCCTAATAAAAACGTGTTTAAATCAAAGAAAAAAATATGTAAAGAGTTAGAAAATAAATTTGTGGCCGACATTCGTGTCCAAGCAAAAAAGTCAGATTTTAAAGCATTAAAAATTAGTCAGAACACGAATATTCTGGCTGACTGTAGTCGTAACAAGGAGGGTTAAAATGTTCAACTTAGTATCAAAATATACTCCAAATGGAGATCAACCAGAAGCAATCCATCAATTGGTAGAAGGTATACAAAGTGGTGAAAAAATACAAGTATTATTAGGTGCGACTGGGACAGGTAAGACTTTTACCATTGCAAATGTTATAAAAGAAGTTAATAAACCAACATTAATACTTGCTCATAATAAAACACTAGCAGGTCAACTTTATTCAGAGTTTAAAGAATTATTTCCCAACAATGCAGTAGAATATTTTGTTTCCTACTACGATTACTACCAACCAGAAGCATATGTTGCGAAAACAGATACGTACATAGAAAAAGATGCCTCTATAAATGATGAAATTGATGAATTGCGTCATAGTGCAACTTCTGCATTACTTACAAGGCAAGATGTTATTGTAGTAGCATCTGTTTCTTGTATTTATGGTATAGGGGAAGTAGAAGAATATCGTAATAAAATGATGACATTAAGGGTTGGAGATTCTATATCTATGGATGATGTTCTAAGAGAATTAATTAATATGTTTTATGAGAGAAACTCAATAGAATCCAAAAGAGGTACTTTTAAAGTAAAGGGAGATATTCTAGAAATAATTCCTATCAATGAACACGGAAAAGGAATTCGTGTAGATTTTTTTGGGGATGATATTGAACGTATTTATGAATATGATTTAATAACAGGAAGTATTTTATCAAATAAGAAAAGTATCACCCTATTTGCTGCTAGTCACTTTATTACAAGTGAAGAGAAAATTAAGATAGCGGTTCAAAATATTCGAGAGGAACTAAAAGAGCGATTACAATATTTTAAAAATGAGAATAAACTTTTAGAACATCAAAGATTGATGGAAAGAACAAACTATGATTTAGAGATGCTATCGGAAACAGGATCATGTAGAGGTATTGAAAATTACTCAAGACATTTAGCTTTAAAGAAAGCAGGGGATACTCCTACAACATTGATTGATTTCTTTCCAAAAGATTTTCTATTAGTCATAGATGAATCTCATGTAACCATACCACAAGTAAGAGGTATGTATAATGGAGACCAAGCTAGGAAACAAGTGCTTGTTGATTATGGATTTCGTCTTCCTAGCGCAAAAGATAATAGACCTTTAAAGTTTGATGAATTTGAAAGTAAAATAAATCAATTAATTTGTGTATCAGCAACCCCAGGAGATTATGAGTTAGAAAAATGTAATCATAAAGTAATAGAGCAGATTATTAGACCAACAGGACTATTAGACCCAACATTAGAAGTTAAGCCGACGGAAAATCAAATCGACGATTTAATTGAACAGATAGAAATGCGCATTCATAAAAATGAAAGAACGTTAATTACCACATTAACAATTCGTATGGCAGAAGAACTCACATCTTACTTAAAAAATATAGATATTAAAGTAGCGTATCTTCATAATGAAGTAAAAACATTAGAACGTATGAAAATCATTAGAGATTTACGATTAGGAAAATATGATGTGGTAGTGGGAATTAACCTTTTAAGAGAAGGAATTGATATTCCAGAAGTAAGTTTAATTGCAATTATGGATGCAGATAAACAAGGTTTCTTACGAAGCAATCGCAGTTTAATTCAAACAATTGGTAGAGCAGCACGTAACGCAAGTGGACATGTAATTATGTATGCTGATACTATTAGTGATGCTATGAAACAAGCAATTGAAGAGACAAGTAGACGCCGAGAAATCCAGATGAAATATAATGAGAAACATAATATTGTACCTAAGACAATAATTAAAGAAATAAGAGAAGTTATCAGCAATAACCAAGAACTAGAAGAAAAGCAACCAGAAAAATTAAGTAAAAAGGAAAAACAAAATATGATAAACAAATTAGAAGAAGAGATGAAAGAGGCAGCTAAAAGTTTGGATTTTGAAAGAGCAATGGAATTGCGCGATATTATATTTGAATTAAAATCTGAATAATTTAAAAAAATAAAATTATATGATATAATAGTTCGTAGAATTGAGGGATATAAGATGAACAATAAAAAATATAAAAAGCCGCTCTTATCCTTTGTTGAATGGATGATTTATATGATTGGATATGCCTTAATATTAATATCCATATCAGTGCTTTTTAAAAATACAATTCAAATTGATAATCATTATTTTGGATTTTGGGCACTCATTTCTGCAATTATTATTAATATATTAAATCGTACAATTAAGCCAGTTATAGTATGGTTAACTATTCCTATAACAGCAATTACTCTTGGTATATTTTATCCATTTATTAATGTGTTTATTTTATATATTGTAGATTTTTTGTTGGGAAATCATTTTTCTGTGAATGGGATTTTTATGAGTGTTTTGGTTGCTATTTTAATATCAATTATGAATATGATTATGGATGAACTTATCATAAAACCAATGTTAGAAAGGAAATCTAGTGTATGAATCCAATTTTTGTAGAAGTAGGATCAGTTCAGATTTATTGGTATTCTATATTTATTTTAGTTGCCTTTGTAGTCGGTGGTATTTTGGCAATCAAAGAAGCTAAACGTTTTCAAATTTCTACTGATTTTATGACCAATCTATTCTTCTATTTAATTCCAATTGTACTAATTGGAGCAAGATTATACTATGTTTTATTTAATTTAGACTATTATAGTGTAAACCCTATTGACATATTAAAAGTATGGGAAGGGGGACTTGCAATTCATGGTGGTTTAATTGCAGGATTATTATTCATTTTGTTCTATACGAAAAAATATGACATAAATTTTATACGTATATTAGATATTATTGTTGTAAGTGTCATTTTAGGGCAAGCAATAGGAAGATGGGGAAACTTCTTTAATGGAGAAGCATATGGTCCAATTGTTGACATAACTTTTTTACAAAAGTTACATTTGCCAGATTTTATTATTGATGGAATGTACATAGGAGGCTCTTACCATCATCCTACATTCTTATATGAATCTCTTTGGTGTTTTCTTGGATTTATAATTATGTTCATTCTTCGTTATACAAAGTATTTACGTTTAGGACAACTGACAAGTTTTTATCTAGTTTGGTATGGTATAGAGAGATTTTTAGTAGAAGGTCTTCGTACAGACAGTTTAATGCTAGGAAATATAAAAATGGCACAAGTAATCTCTATTATAATGGTGTTTGTAGGGATTACGGGATTTATTATTTCATGCCGTAAAGTTGAAAATCAATATAATAGTAAGGAGAATGTAAGTGGAGACAAATTTTGATTGTATAATCATAGGAGCAGGGGTTAGCGGAATGACAGCTGCTCTTTATTTAAAACGATATGGATATAACATGCTACTACTCGAGAAAGGAATTCCTGGTGGACAAATAAACCAGAGTTATACTATAGAAAATTATCCGGGTTTTAGAACAATAGATGGGCCAAGTTTGGTTTTAAATGTATTAGATCAACTAAAAGAGCTACAAATCAACCCAACATATGGTATTGTACAAAAGGTATGTCAAGAAAATGGAATAAATAAAGTTATAACAGATAGAGGCATTTATACAGGGACATCGATAATTCTTGCCACAGGAAGACAACCTAAAAAATTGGGTATATGGAATGAAGAGAAGTTAATTGGACGTGGAATTAGTTATTGTGCGACTTGCGATGGGCCGCTATTTAAAGGAAAAGATGTATGCGTAATTGGTGGTGGAAATAGTGCAGTAGAAGAAAGTCTCTATTTATCAAACATCTGTAAGAAGGTAACAATTCTTTATAGAGGAGAAAAATTATCTGCAGACCAAACACTGATAGAAAAGGCTAAAGCTACTAAAAATATTGATATAAAATATAATAGTGTAGTAAGTACATTTAATGAAAAAAATGGATATATTGATGGAATTACATTACTAGATGGGATAGTAATTCCATGCACAGGCGTATTTATCTATATAGGACTATATTCTAATCTTGACTATTTATCAGATTTAAATATAAAGAAAGAAGGAACAAATTTAGTGGTATCAGAAGATATGTCTACCAATATAAAGGGTATTTATGCTTGCGGAGATGTGATAAAGAAAAATCTATATCAGATTGTAACAGCAACCTCTGATGGTGCCATTGCAGCCCACTCTGTGAAAAAATATTTACAGATGAAAGAATAGGAATCTATTCTTTTCGTTTTAAATTACAACTAAGTATAGTATAATATACAAAGGAAGTGAGATATGAGAAAAAAAGTTCTAGTTTTAGGAGGCGGAAATGGGCTTTCTACGTTATTAAAGGGACTAAAACAATTTCCAATGGATATAACGGCTGTTGTCTCTGTAAGTGATGATGGAACAAGCACAGGGAAGCTTCGTAAAGAATTTCATATTCCAGCTGTAGGCGATATAAGAAGAGTTTTACTATCATTAGCGGAAACTGAACCCCTTTTCGAACAATTATGGAATTACCGATTTGATCAAAGTTCAACCTTACAGGGACATACTGTAGGAAATCTTTTACTAACAGCTATGATTGATATCAATGGAAATATGTCAAGTGGTATGGAATCCTTAGGAAAAGTTTTGAATTTAAAAGGAACAGTACTCCCCTTTACAGAAGATAATGTTACATTAGTAGCACAAATGAATGATGAAAACATTATCGAAGGAGAAGAAAATATAACCAAATATAATGGTAAAATTAAAGAGATATGGTATAAAGAAATTCCAACAGTGAATCCATCTGTATTAGAAGCAATTGAGACTGCCGATTTGATTATTCTAAGTATGGGAAGTTTGTATACAAGTATTGTACCAAATCTTCTTAGTGAAGAAATGAAAGATGCAATTCAAAAAAGTAATGCAAAAATAATGTATATATGTAATATGATGACACAACCAGGAGAGACAGATAAATATACAGTGTCAAATCATATAGAAATATGTAATAAATATTTAGGAAAAACCGTCAATGTAGTGCTTGCTAACAATGGAGCAATTAGCAATGAAATTCAAGAAAAATATGCAACATTAGAACAGAAAGATCCAGTACAAATAGATGAAGATGAGTTAGAAAAAATGAATGTAGAGTGTATAACAAATAATTATGTCAGCATAGAAGACAATGTTCTTAGACATAATGTAGAAAAATTAGCACTTGACATTTATACATATTTAATAAAGTAGGTGAATCGTATGTCCTTTACAAGTGAAGTTAAAAATGAAATAAGTAAGTTAAATACTATGAAAACAGAAAATATATCAGAACTTTCAGCGATTATAAGAAATATAGGAATATATAATGATAAAACTTTAAAGATTACTAGCGAAAATGCAAGTGTAGCAAGAAGAATATTTAGTTTAATCAAAGAGCAATATAATATCATTCCAAAAATTACTGTACGTAGAGGATATAACTTTAATAAAAACTATATTTATATATTAGAACTAAGACATAAGACAGATATTATTCTAGAAGATATAAGTGTTAATTACAATAGTGATTCGAACATACCAAAAGAATATCTTTATAGTGATGATGAACAAATCCGCGCTTATCTAAGGGGATTATTCTTGGGAGCGGGGAGTATAAATGATCCAAAGAAGTCTAGATATCATTTAGAGTTTTTCGTTGATAATAAAGATTATGCTGATTTTGTGTCCAAATTACTCAATGAATATGATTTAAATAGTAAGATTTTAAAAAAAGAGACTAAATATATGATATACATCAAAGAAGCAGAGAAAATAGGTGATTTCTTAAGAATACTAAATGCTACCAACGCTTTATTTTATTTTGAAGATATTCGAATCTATAGAGATCATAAAAATATGACCAACCGTTTAAACAACTGTGAGCAGGCCAATGTAGACAAAATTATAGCAACCGCAAACACACAAATTCACTGGATAGAAACAATCAGAAAAGTCGGAGGATTGGACTTATTAGATGAAAAAACAAAAGAAGCAGCAATCTATCGCTTAAAATATCCAGAAACTTCCCTATTGGAATTAGGAGAAATTATCACATTGGAAACAGGAAAACCAATTACAAAGTCAGGTTTACATCATCGATTTCGAAAAATAAAGCAGTTAGCAGAAAAAATTCAGGAGAAAGATTAAGAAATTAATCTTTTTTTTGTATTCTACCCTATTTTATAGTATAATAAATAAGTAAGTGAGGTGCCATATGATAGAAACGTTTAATATGTTAACAAAAGAAATAAAAGAGCATGACAACATCGTAATCATGGCCCATAAAGCTATGGATTTAGATGCATATGGGGCATCACTATGTTTATATGAAATTGTACAAAGTTTTGATAAAAATGGTATGATTTTTATGAATAAAAACCCAGAAAATAAATCAATTCAAAAAAGCATAGAAAAACTGGATGAATTAAATTTCCCAGTAAAATATGTTTATACCAAGGAAGAAATCCCATTAGGAAATACTATGGTGGTTGTTTTGGATACGCACAAAGATTCCTTGCTAGAAAATTATGATGCAATTCGGGATTTAGAGATATTTATAATAGATCATCATATTGCCAATGTTGAAACAATTCAAAGTAAATACACATATATTAACCATGATATCTCTAGCACTGTTGAAATTTTAGTGAATTATGTTAAATATTTAAATAGATCTCTATCCGCTATCGTTACAACAATTATGCTAGCAGGTCTTGAAATAGATACAAATAGTTTTAACGTAAAAACAACATATAAAACATTTGAAACAGCAGCATATCTAATGAAGTTAGGCGCAGATAATATTGTAAAAAAACAACTATTAAAAGAAGACAAGGATAATTATTGTAAACGTCAAGACTTTGTCAAAAATAGCAATATGATTACCGAAAATATAGCATTATGCCTAATGGATGATAATATCTATAAAAAATATATGTTAGCGCTTATCTCGGAAGATTTGCTACAATTTGATAAAGTAGAGGCATCCTTTACAATTGGTTATATTGATGAACGAAGTGTAGCAATAAGTGCTAGATCCATTGGAAATATTGATGTAGAAAATATAATGTATAAATTAGGTGGCGGTGGCCATAAAACGGATGCCGCTACAGAGATAAGAAATACATCAATTGAAGATGTAAAAGAAAAACTTATGACAATCATAAAGGAGGCGAAGTAGAATGAAAGTGATTTTTATAAAAGATGTTAAAGGGCAGGGTAAAAAGAATGAAGTTAAAGAGGTAAAAGATGGATATGCCCAAAACTTTTTAATAAAAAATAAATACGCAGTCGCAGCAACTAGAGAGAATTTAAAGCATATTGGAAGACAAGTAGAAGAGGCAGCTTTAGAGGAAAATTTGAGAGTAAAAGACTTGCAAAAGGTAAAAGAACAACTTGAAAAAGATAAATTTGTCTTCAAAGTCCAGACGGGAAAGCAAGATATGATGTTTGGTCAAATATCAAATAAACAAATTAAGAAAAAGCTTGATGAAAAAGGCTATTGTGTAGATAAAACACAAATTAAAATGGACCATCCAATTACCAGCTTGGGAGTTCACGAAGTTGTTTTAGAACTACACAAGAAAGTTATAGCCACTATTAAAATAAATGTAGAAAAAGAAAGTTAGGTGATACTATGCAAGAAAAGACGATGCCACATAATATAGAAGCAGAGCAATCTGTTCTGGGGGCAATGTTTTTATCTAAATATGCACTTCAAAAAAGTATTGAAAATTTATCACCAGAAGTTTTTTATAAAGATGCACATGCTAAAATATTCAATGTAATGAGTGATTTAGCAGAACTAGGTAGTGCGATTGACATTACAACAGTAACAGCAGAACTTGACAAAAGAAAAGAGTTAAAACAAATAGGTGATGTAGAATATTTAAGTGAAATCGTAAACATAGTACCATCTGCTGCTAATGTAGATGAGTATATTAAAATTGTAGAAGAAAAAGCAATTTTAAGAAAATTGATTGAAACATCTACAGAGATAACTACAACTGGGTACTCTTCCACAGAGGATATTAGTACCATTCTAGATAATGCAGAGAAAAAGATTTTAAATGTTGTGAAAACAAGAAAAGGTACAGAATTTAGAACCATTCAGGATGTATTATTTAAAACACAGGCAGATCTAGAAAAATTGGCCCAATCTCATGGAGAAATTACAGGGATTCCAACAGGATTTTATGATTTAGATAGAGTTACTGCAGGATTGCATCCAAGGGAATTAATCATAATTGCAGCACGTCCAGCAATGGGTAAAACTGCCTTTGCTTTAAATATAGCCACTAGTATAGCTATGAGTGCAAAAAAAACAGTAGCCCTATTTAATATGGAAATGGGCGCAGAACAATTGGCAGTTCGTATGCTATCCTCTGTTGGGCAAATTGAATTTAATAAACTAAAAAATGGGCGCTTGGAACATAATGATTGGAAAAGAGTCAATGAAGCAATCAGTCGCTTAGCAGATACCAAAATGTATATTGATGATACTCCAGGTATGACGATAGCCGAAATAAGGGCAAAATGTAGAAGACTTTCAAGTTCTGAAGATGGTTTGGATATAGTAATCATTGATTACTTACAATTAATTAGCGGAGGCGCAAAATATGCTGGAAATCGTCAACAAGAAATAGCCGAAATATCGAGGTCCTTAAAAACACTAGCAATGGAATTAGAAATTCCAGTAATCGCATTAGCGCAACTATCTCGTAGTGTTGAAGGAAGAGATGATAAACGCCCAATTCTAAGTGACTTAAGGGAATCAGGATCAATAGAGCAAGATGCAGATATTGTTGCTTTCTTATATAGAGATGATTATTACAATAAAGAAAGTGCAATCGATGAAAGTACTAGTAAAAGTGAATTCATCATTGGAAAACATCGTAGTGGACCAACAACTACAATTGATTTAATTTTTAGAAGAAATACGAGTACTTTTGTAAATTTCATAAATAAAGAAGAAACGTAGGTGAAAAAGTGAAAAAAACATTTTCTGAAATACTGTGTATCATAGGTATTATATGTATAATCTTTTTATCTTTTGGTTATCGAAAAAGTAGCGAGCCAAACACTTTCTATAAAATATATTTAAATGGAGAAGAATTAGGTGTTATTAAAAGTAAAAATGAACTTCAGAGATATATTGATAAGAAAAGTACCCAATATAAAGAATTATATAATGTCAATAAGATTTATGAACCAAATGGTCTTGAAATTAAAAAAATAAATACATATGAAGCCCAAACAGTAAGTGTAGAAGCGATTTACGATGCGATATCCCAAAAAGAACCATTTACAATTGCAGGATACCAATTTGCAATTAAGAAAGAGGATTCTACACAGATAATTTATGTTATCGATAAAGATGTCTTTCAAAAATCAATCGATTCCATTGTAAGCACCTTTGTCGGAAAAGAAACATACAATAGCTATACACAGAAGACACAAATTCCAATTCAGACCACAGGAAATCTTATAGAATCTGTATATGTAGATGAAGATATCACTGTCAAAAACTATAATATTCCTGTCACAGAAACAATTTATACTGATGTTGCCACATTATCTAAATATTTATTATTCGGAACTATAGAAGATCAAAAAACTTACGTTGTTCAAGTTGGAGATACTATCGAAGATGTTGCTTTTAATAATCAAATCAGTGTGGAAGAATTTTTAATCTCAAACCCAACATTTACAAGTGAAAAGAACTTATTGTTTCCAGGACAAGAAGTCGTTATTGGAATGACAGACCCCCAAATATCTGTAGTATCAGAGGAGTATAATGTAAGTGATATTGTAAGTAACTATAAGGTAGAGGTACAGAATGACCCAAATAAATTAATTGGTGATGATGAAGTAATTCAAAAAGGAGAAAATGGACTAGAAAGAGTATCACAAAGAATTAAATACGTCAATGGAACAATATATTATGTAGAACCAATTTCCAAAGAGGAATTAAAGCCGACAGTAAACGAAATTATAATAAAGGGAGAAAAATATGTACCATCTGTTGGTAGTACAAGCAACTGGTTATGGCCAACCAATAGTGGGTATACCATTTCATCAGATTACGGATATCGTATCTTTGGAGGAATTCGTGAGCCTCATTTAGCAATTGATATAGCTGGTACAGGATATGGATCTCCAATTTATGCAGTAACAAATGGGGTAGTATCAGAATCCCAATACCGTTATCCAGATGGAAATTATGTATGTATTAATCATAATAATGGATATTATACATGCTACGCGCATATGTCAAAACAGAATGTTGTAAAGGGACAAGTGGTAGCTCGTGGGGATGTTATAGGATATGTAGGACAATCAGGTTTAGCAACTGGACCACATCTTCATTTTGAAGTGTGGGTAGGAGGAGCTCCATGGATAAAAGGCTCAGCTAGAATTAATCCATGGACAATGTTGTCTGGCCGATGAGATTATGTGTACTAGCAAGTGGCTCTAAAGGAAATTCTACCTACATTGAATCTTTGCAAACGAAAATATTAATTGACATAGGAATGAGTTGTTTGTATATTGAAAAAACACTAGATAGTATAGGTGTAAGACCAAGAGAAATTAATGGAATTTTCATTACACACACTCATTCAGATCATATTAATGGACTTCGTGTATTTCTAAAAAAATATCATACTACGTTGTATATTACTGATAAGATTTATCAAGAATTGAAACTTCAGATGGACATAGAGAATTATCAGATTATTGACAAGGAGTTTACATTCAATGATATCGAAATAGAAATCTTTAAAACATCCCATGATGCAGAAGATTCAAATGGGTATATAATATCAAGTGAATCTTCTTCGATAGCCTATATCACGGATACAGGATATATCAATAGAAAGTATCATGAAAAATTAAAAAATAAAGATTATTATATTATAGAAAGTAATCATGATGTAGATCTTTTGATGAATGGGCCATATCCCTACCATTTAAAACAAAGAATCTTAGGAGATAGAGGACATTTATCTAATAAAGCATGTGCTGATTATATGTCAAAGTTCATAGGAGAAAACACGAAAGGCGTTATTTTAATTCACTTAAGTGAACAGAATAACCACAAACAAATCGCATATTCTACATTTTCTACTATGTTACAAAAAAATCATAAAACGATAGAAAATATTATCATTTCAACACAAGAGGAGCCAACGGAGTTGATCCAAATATGATAAAATTAATCTGTGTAGGAAAAATAAAAGAGAGCTTCTTTGAAGAAGCTATAAAGGAATATAAAAAAAGATTAAGCAGATATACTAAATTACAAATCATTGAAGTAGAAGATGTAAAAGGTGATAATCCTTCCCTTATCAAAGCGAGTGAAAGAGACCTCATACAAAAATATATTGAGATAAAAGACTATGTAATTACATTAGAAATAGAAGGAAAAAATTTGACATCAGAAGAATTTTCTAAGTCTTTGGAAAAACTTCAAATGGAAAATGCCAATATCACCTTTATTATTGGAGGATCCTATGGATTAGATGAGAAGATAAAAAATAGAAGCAACTTAGCGCTTTCATTTTCCAAGTTAACATTTCCCCATCAACTGTTCCGTATCATATTTCTAGAACAATTATATAGATCATATAAAATTATGCACAATGAAACTTATCACAAATAAGTTTTTTTAATAGCCATTTTCTAGACCATAACTAAAGTATTAAAAAATACTATGTAATGTAATAGCAACGAAACACAATTCTATGGGCGAGACCAGTGGCGTAGCCGTATGGGTCTTCGACATAATAAGGTATAGTATTACCCTTATTATGTAGCACGAAGCATGTAGCATAATATTTTAGTATACTATCATTTATTGGGGATTTTCTTCTTTTACCTTTTGAAGTACAGGTCCTCTTTCATTTTCATAATCATCTTCTTTAAAATCCATTTTCATCCATCTAGAAAAATTTTCTAGTTCTTCTTTTTGAACTTGTGTTTGTTGTTCTTCTGATAATGCTATAAATTGGGGCATATGTGCACAATATCTATCCTTTTTTTGAATTTCTCTACTTGGATATATTTCATTTTCCCAAACGCCATCTTTCATTAACCTATGTCTAGATTCTTTAAAAGTCAAATAAGTTTCTGGATCATTACCAACTTGAACTTTTTCACATAAATCTTTAACATTATATATAATAGCATCTGCCAGTCTTTCAGCATCTTTAAAATAAATATTTCCATTAGAATTAATATGAAAATCTAAATCTAAAATTCTTTGTTCAGCTTCATCTGATAATTTTTCTGCTTTACATTTGTTTATATCATCTAAAACTGATAATAGTGTTTGGCACTTTTCTTTTAAAATAGAAACATATGTTTTAAAATATTGTAATGAATATGGTTCAAAATAATATCTAGAAGCTGTTGTCATATCTTTCATTTTTCTAACACTAGCATCTATTTTTCTTTGATTTTCTTTTTCATCACTAGTAAAGGTAATTATACTACTAGTTTTCATTTCTTCTTCTAGTTTTTGTTTTAAAACTGGTTGTTCTTCATCCATTTTCTTACTTAAAAACTCTTTAATTTCATCTTCGGTAATTGTAATTCTTGCTCCATTTACAAATTTTTCTATCCTTGGTAATTTTAATTCATCAAAAAGCATCATTCCAATTACATGTGGTTGAATAAAGTTCCCATCATCATTATATCCTGCATATTTATTTGGTAAGGATATATACTTAGTTGCAATTACTCCCATAAGTTAAACCTCCTTTAATTATTATCATTATATCATATTCTTGAAAAAAGTAGTAAATTAGTAGTAAGAAGTGCAAAAAATTTTATTTATATCTCTTAAAACAAAGGGTATATCAATGATATTTAGTCTTTTTGTATAAAAAAATTTATTCATCACAATATGTAATAGGTGATAAAATGAAAAAATATGGATTACTTATAATAATATTTATAATAGGATATTGTATGATTCAATCAAAAGAGGCAGCTAGTGTTCAAATTCCGGACTCTGCAATTCGTCTTCGTGTGATTCCTAGTAGTAATAGCATTCGTGATCAAGAAGTAAAAATGATAGTCAAAAACGAACTCGAAAATCAGACATATAAATTGTTAGATGGCATAACATCGATAGAATCTGCTAGACAGATTCTTGAAAATAATTTAAGCAATATAGATAAAGAAATACGAGATGTATTGATAGAAGAAGGTTATCCCCTAGAATACAAGATTAATTTTGGACAAAATTATTTTCCAGAAAAGGAGTTCAAGGGAATCATATATGAACCAGGAAATTATGAATCATTAGTAGTAACACTTGGGAATGGAGCTGGAGATAATTGGTGGTGTGTTTTATTTCCGCCACTATGTTTATTAGAGGCAGAAGAAAGTGATACAGAAGAAGTAGAATATAAATTTTTCGTAAAAGAGTTAATCGATAAGTATTTTTAATATAAAACAGAATCTCTTACATATATTTATGTAGGAGGTTTTTTATGTCAATCGTAATGGTTATTATTATAGCAATTAGTTTAAGTATGGATGCCTTTTCTTTATCCCTAGCATATGGGACATTAAATTTAGAAAAAAAATATATTAATTTACTTTCTACTATCGTAGGAATATATCATTTCTGTATGCCCCTTTTGGGTATGTGGTTAGGAAATTCTATATTAAAAATATTACCAATTTCTACAAACATGATTGTATTTATTGTTTTAGTTTTTATAGGAATTGAAATGATTGTAGAATCATTTAAAATGGAGCGAAATATTTCCTTAATGAAATTAAGTGAATTATTAGTCTTTGGGTTTGCGGTTAGTTTAGATAGTTTCTCTGTAGGTCTTGGACTTACAGCAATTTACAAGAATCCATGGGTCAGCTCATTTATCTTCTCTATATCAGCTGCTCTTTTTACATACATTGGTTTATATTTAGGAAAGAAGATAAACAATTTAATTGGAAAAATATCGACAATAATAGGAGGAATTATGTTGATTATTATTGGAATCCTATATTTATAGTAGTAAGTTGTTTTTTTTTCTAAAAAATACTATAATGAATATGGTGATACAATGATAGTAAATATGAAGAACTTATTACAACAAGCCAAAAACGAAGGATATGCGGTTCCTCAATTCAATATAAATAACTTAGAATGGACACGCTTTATTTTAGAAGCATGTGAAGAAAAACAAAGCCCTGTTATATTGGGTGTAAGTGAGAGTGCAGTAGAATATATGGGAGGATATCAAACCATAAGTCATATGGTACAAGACTTAGTACAGTATCTTAATATTACAATTCCAGTAGTTTTACATTTGGACCATGGAAAGACAATAGAGTCTTGTAAAGATGCAATAGATGCGGGATTTTCTTCCGTAATGATAGATGCATCACTTTATGATATAGAAAAAAATATAGAGATAACAAACCAAGTAATAGAGTACGCGAAAAAAAGAAGTGTAAGTGTCGAAGGAGAAATTGGTCAAATTGGGAGTAATAGTACTGATATAAATCAAATTCTTTTATATGTACAAAAAACAGATTTAGATGCGCTTGCTCCTGCTTTAGGTAGTGTGCATGGTGTATATAAGGGAGAACCAAATCTAGATTTTGAAACAATGACTCTTTTAAAGAAAAATATACAAGTTCCACTTGTATTACATGGAGGAAGTGGGATTGATGATAAGAGAATTAAAAAAGCCATATCCTGCGGTATATGTAAATTAAATATCAATACAGATTTACAAATAGAATGGTCTAAAGAGGTAAGAAAGTTTTTGCAAAATAATAATACATATGACCCAAGAAAAATTATAAAATCTGGAGAAGACTCTATGAAGAATGCTATATATTCGAAAATAAGATTATTTGGTAGTTATGGAAAAGCATAGTTTCCAATATAGGCAAAATACATATATTATAGCAGGAGGAAAAATATGAAACAAATAAGAATACGAGGAGGATATTCCTTATCTGGGAATATATCAATTAGTGGTGCAAAAAATAGTGCAGTAGCTCTAATTCCAGCAGCAATTCTTTCAGATGATACTGTCACAATTGATAATATCCCAGAAATATCAGATATAGATGCTCTAAACGATATACTAGAATATTTAGGAGCAAAAGTAAAAAGAGAAGATACAATAATGACAATTGATTCCACTTCAATAATTAATAAAGAAATTCCAGAGGAAATTTCTAAAAAGCTAAGGGCATCCTATTATTTCATGGCAGCACTCCTCGGTAAATATAATAAAGTTGAAATGTATTTTCCAGGAGGATGTTCTATTGGTGCTAGACCAATTGACCAAACATTAAAGGCATTCAAAACACTCGGGGCAACTATTGTAGAAAATGATGGAAAATATACAATAACTGCTGAAGAATTAAAAGGAGCTACCATTTATTTAGACATGCCTAGTGTTGGAGCAACAATTAATACATTACTTGTGGCGACCAAGGCAAAAGGGGAGACAATTGTAGAAAATGCCGCCAAAGAGCCCGAAATCGTAAGTGTAGCGACTTTTCTAAATACAATGGGAGCTAAAATTACGGGAGCAGGAACGAGTCAAATTAAGATTACAGGTGTAGAACATTTACATGGCGGTTTTACAGAAGTTATACCAGATCGTATTGAAGCAGGAACTTATGTGATAGCAGGTGCGTTGTTAGGAGATAATTTAACCATTCGCAATATAATTCCAAGCCATATAGATTCATTAACTTCTAAACTTCAAGAAATGGGATATCCATTAAAGATTACAGAAGATACAATTACAATATCTAAAATCGATATAAAAAAACCTGTTGATATTAAAACACTAGGATATCCAGGATTCCCAACCGACTTGCAACAACCTATGACAACCTTATTGACACTTTGCGATGGACTATCGACAATTGAGGAAACTCTATATGAGAATCGGTTTCAAAACGTTCCCTATCTAGAAAAAATGGGAGCCAAAATTAAACAAAGAGGAAGAACTATTTTGATAGAAGGAGTAGACTCACTACATGGAGAACATGTAGTAGCGACTGATTTAAGGGCTGGAGCTTGTATGATACTTGCAGGCCTTGTAGCAGATGGAGAAACTGTAGTGGCTTCAGTTGAACATGTATTGCGTGGATATGACAATATAATTCATAAGCTACAAAATGTAGGTGCTAAAATAGAATTAGAAGAAATATAATGAAGTAGAGAAGATCTCTACTTTTTTAAGGGGGAAAATTATGAAAATTAAGACAGTACTATGTGTAAGTGCAATTTTCATTTTAGTATTTCTAATCTATTTAACAACACTAGATCATAAAATTTATTATTTAAATTTAAGTATAGACAAAAATAATTATACATATGATGTGTATGTAAAAGAATATTTAGAATCTAAAAATAAACTAGAAAAATACATAAATTCATTTACGACACAGGACGATCGTGTGACAGATCTTATTTATACCATAGAAGAAAACAAATTCATACAAATTAATGAAAGAAAACAAACAATTAAAAATGCACTTATCAAAGCAGATCTTGTTACACTATTTATTGGCCTCAATGATATTAATTATAAAGTAGGATATAGCAATATGGGAGAATTATATGAGTATGCAGATAGCTTCTTAGGCGATATGAGTAAGCTATTAGAATTGATTCGAGAATATTGCAAAGAAGATGTCATTATATTAGGATATTATAATACATATGGAAGTTATTATGACGAATACTTCAATTATATCAATCGAGAATTATCATTGCTCGCACAGAAATATAAAATGGAATTTATAGAGATAGATGATATATATGATATTGATAATCATGTAGAAAGCATATGGATGAACGAAGAAGAAAACCAGCAGGTATACTCTAAGATTGCGACATTTATTGATGAAAAGATACTAAAAAAGTGATGTAGAATTCATCACTTAATTTTTCGATATAAAGGGACTAATTTCTTATATAATAAATACATAAAAGGATTTACAATTAAATCGAATTCCCCAATAAATTCGGTATACTCGCCACCCAATCTCTTCTTAAAATTATGAATTCCATAAATTGGGTTAGTTTTATCTGGATTTGCCTCTCCACTGGTTCCAAAGAAATCGATTGTTTTATAGCCTTCATCATGGGCATCTTTAATGATATTGTAGTAAAGAAGATAATTAGAATTTAATTTTCTAAGTAAAGTAGAATTGCCCCCATGAATTGTCCATACTTTATCCGCATATTTTACAGTGATGATGGAAGATAAAACAATCTCTTTTTCTTTTATATCTTCTATTTCCTGCAACTCTAATTTGCTTTTGTTTAATTTCTTTTCTAAATCTTTTAATAAATTGTTCTTTTTCTCCACATTTTTATATTCTGTGTTTTGTAATCCATTAATCTCTTTTTCAATATTTTGGATTGCCTTTGCAAAACTTGTCTTTAAATTATTGATATTCACTTTGACAACATACAAATCACTCATACCATGTTGATGTAAAATAGAATAAAAATTTCGATAGTATTCAATAGGTTGTGCTTTAATTTGCTCTCTTTCGGCTGTTTCAAGCATTGTTTGATAGAAAGCCTCTATATCATTGATATCTCCTTTATATAAATTTAAATCGTACTGATTTTTTTTATTTAATATTTTTCGAGTTGTAGGATGCATACTTCCATATATACTATCCCATTCTCTATTTAAATCTAACCGAAAAGTATACCTAGGTTGTTCCCCATCAAATGATTTATAAAATCCTAAATGTTTATAACCTAATTTATTTAATTTTTGAATAAGTGGAAATTGATTTTCTTTTCCAATAATATTTCCATCTATATCCAGGTTATGAAGTTTAATATCAGGATCTATTTTGATAAAAATCCCCTTTCGTTTTTTCGCATATGCCTTAATACTATTAGTAAATTTCTCTACCAGAGAAAAATCGCTATAATCTAATATAAATCCTCTAGGAATATAGTAATAACAATATCCCTTAAAAAGATGCTTTTGTAACATAAGTGCACTTGCAACAATATTACCATCATTCTTCAAAATAATGTAGTGGGGTTCGAAATGTTTATGCTTCATAACATCTCCCCAATAATAACTTTGCATAAAATGCGCTTTAGGATGTGTAGAAACAAATTCTTCATATTCTTGTGGACTATCAAGTTCAATAAATTCCATATTAAGCCACCTTTCTTTTAAATCGTTTTATAAATGAAATTCCTTTTTCGAAAAAATACTGAAATTCCTTTTCTCTATGAAAGAGTATATATATGATAGCGTTATATAAAATAAATATAAGTAAAGCTGCGAGTATCCATAATAGTATAGTATTTCCAATAAATATGGAAGTGATACCAAATAGAATGGCTCCACTTGTAAGAAATACGATAAAATAATATAAATATTGTTTATAATATTCAAATACAGTATCTTTAAATCCATATTTATAAATAATATAAGGATCTAACCAAGCAGTTGTAAGTAATCTAGATACAATAGTTCCAATTAAAACTCCTGGAATTCCTAAATATTGGACAAGAATAACAGAAACCACTAAATTGATTATTACCATGACTACGGGCCTAAATCTGGCCTTATAAAACAGTCCATATGCAGAACGAAAAGAATTAGTAACCGATTGCATCCCAGCAATATAAAAGTTGAGTGATAAGCATAGAGAAACCCAAAAGCTTAATGTATAATTATTTCCCAACCATATAGTCATAAATGGATTAATTAAAATAAATAAACAAATACTACAGAAAGAGTATATATAAAAATTAAAAAAATTAATTTTTCCAAAAATATCTTTACTTCTTTCATTATTAGTTACAACAAGATTTCCAATAGATGAAGTAATTGCATTAAATACCTGTTGTAGTATATTATTTAAAGAATTTGTAATTAAGATATAATTTGAATAAATACCAACAGCTACTAATCCGATATATTTAGAGATTACAATATTATCAGTACCAGAAGTAATTACATTTCCAATTTTATAAATAAGTAGAGCTTTTACATTGGTTGTAATCTCCTTTTTATCTTCTAAAGAAATTGTCTGCTTATTTTTCTCTTTAATATATGGATACAATTGATTTGCTTTATAGGAATACCAAAAATTTTGAATCAGGACAAATATAATACTACAGAAAAGATATATAATAAAATTCTTCGTGATAAGAAGTAATATAACTCTAGTAATATTTAATCCTAGTGAACATATAAATGTAATTTTAGATACAATATATCCTTTTTGATCCGATTCAATTAAGAACTTTTTGTAGACAAAGAAATAACTCAATGCAGAATGTGTAACAAATAAAGCGTAGATGAGTCCTAAACCTTGGATATCTGGCATATCCTTAATAATGAAATTCAAAAAAGGCGTTAAAGAAAGGCCAATGATTAATACAGCCGAACCAATTACATTGTAAATTTTTCTATAATAATTCATAAGTCCTTGAATTTTCTTTTGATCATTTTCAGCAAGAGGTTTGTATAGACTGTAAGGAATTGCAATCCCAATACCTAAGTCTGCCAAAGATAATAATGTGATGATATTGGAGAAAAGACCATTCACTCCTAAATACTCACTACCTAAGATAGCAATGAAAATAGTTTTTACAACGAAGTCCATTATAACTGTTAAAATTTGGGTTATAATAGAAAAAGAAGAATTACGAATTGAATTTTTAGTTCTAGAATTATTATTCATAATGTCACTCCAATCTATTTTATATTATATCATAACCTTAGTGACTTATAAAAAAAATTATAGTATAATATTCAAAGCGAGAGTGATAATATGTTAGAAAAGTTAACAGAACAAGAATTTAATACCTTTTCAGAAAATCATAAGAACAGTCTCTTTTTTCAAAGTTCCTATTGGGGAAAACTAAAAGGTGGGACTGGTTGGAAACATGAGTTGGTAGGACTAAAAGAAAATGGGCAAGTCAAAGCAGCCTCACTTCTATTATCAAAGAAGATTCCAATTTTTAACCAATATATCTTTTATTCTCCAAGAGGGTTTTTATTAGATTATAATGATAAAGATTTAGTAAAACAATATACTGAGGAGATCAATAAATACGTTAAAAACGAACGGGGAATATTTTTTAAAATAAATCCACTTATTATATATCAAGAACGTGATAAAGATGGGTGTGTTGTAGAAGATGGAATCAATAATGAAGAATTAGTGGAATACTTAAAAAAATTAGGATACCAACATACAGGATTTACAATTAAATATGGTAAAGATTTAGAGCCACGTTGGATTTCCGTACTAGATGTAAAAAACAAAACCGAAGAACAAACTCTTAAAAATATGCGTAGTACAGCAAGATGGGGAATTCAAAATTCTTATAAACATGGTTTAGAGTTAGTTGAGCTAGGAAAAGATAGAATCAAAGAATTTAAAGACTTGATGCAACATACAGGGGAAAGAAGAGGCTTTATAGATAGGCCTTTATCATACTATCAAAAAATGTATGAAGAATTTAGTAAAGATGACAAAATTAAAATTATGATTGTAGAGTTAAATACATCAAAATATATTGAAAATTTAAACATACAATATAATGAGACAAATAAAAAGAAAGAAAGTGTTAAAAAAGAAGGTCTAAAAAAAGAATTGGAAAATCAACTAGAAGCTATTCAAAAGAAAATAAAAGAAATTGAAAAAATTAAATCTGAAAAGGGAGAAAAAATTACAGTTGCAGGTGGGCTATTTATGACATTTGGAACCCAAGTAGTTTCCTTATTTGGAGCTTCTTACCGTGAATATATGAAATTCAATGGACAATATTTTCTAAACTTTGAGATGATTAAATACGCTATTAAAAATGGATATGAAAAATACAATTTCTACGGAATTACCGGAGAATTCAACAAAGAATCGCCAATGTATGGCCTATTTGATTTTAAAAGATCATTTGGAGCAAATGTAGAAGAATTAGTAGGAGAATTTACTTATGTAACCAATCACTTTTACAATAGCATTTATAATATTATGTTTAAAACATATCGAACGATTAAAAGACTACATAAATAATTATCAAAAATTAGTTGCTTTTTAAAGAAAAGCTTGTTATAATATAAAAGCATTAAATTACTATGACTTAAAAAAGTCATGGCGGAAGGAGAATGAGTATGAAAAAAGGAATCCATCCAGAATACATGGAAACAAAAGTAACTTGTGCTTGTGGAAATACCTTCACTGTAAGATCTAATAAACCAGAGTTACACTTAGAAGCTTGTGACAAATGTCATCCACAATATACTGGAATACAAGGAGCTGTATCAAAAACTGGACGTGTTGAGATGTTCAATAAAAAGTACGGATTTAATAAAGAATCAAAAGCAGCATAAAATAACCTACTGGTTATTTTTTTTTGATAGTATCTGCTTCACATAAAAACAAATCATTTAAAAGGGCATTATTACAATGAATAGAAGAATTCATTGTAATATGTAGACAACTGTCTACATCGAAAGGATAACTACTAATATTAATATTATCAAAATGATATGCGATTCTTCTAAAAGTTCTTATAAATTTATCACTAATATTTCTTTGAATTTCTTCATTTATTTTCATCATATTCTGATTTTTTTCATCAAGGTTCATATCATTTTTTAACTTGAGTATTTTCTTTTCTCTAGCCATCTCTTTTGAATTATATCTTACAGGTAAAAAACTAGGCATCCTAACATTTACATATCCTAATTTAGAAAAAAATGAAAGCGCAAGCGTAGCTGCTACAATTGTTGAATTTGTAATCCCCGTTAGATTTTCATAATCATGGATATTATCAAATGATTCATAAGTTGTGTCAAATCCATCGTTAATTTTATATAATATACGGTTTGTTTTTTTATCAAGTTTTGAATTTTTAGTGTTTTGTATTGCATAAATATAGACAGTATTGTTGTGAATGCCAAATCGAACAGAGGGAAAAGAACTAGTCTCTGTTTTAAAATTTAATGAAAAAGGCGTTTCTTCATATATTTTCTCTTTATTAATGGTTGCCATGATATTACCAATATAGTGACTATTTCCTAAAACAAAAGTTTCATCGATATTATTTTCTATATTATTTTTAAAAAAATCAATTCTTTTTTGTAAGTAATCATTTGGTGATAAAAAATCTTCGACTGTCATATTTACAAATAAGAAGGTGATAATCGCTTTTATATAATCATGTTCGTTATCAAAATAATTTTTATCATAAAAGGGATAGGCTAGTTCAATATATTTATATAGTAATTTTTCAAATTCTTGTGGATTGGATATATATAGAGTTGGAATTTGTAAATTATGAGTCTCAAAGTGAGTAGTATATTGATTGGCAGGAAGTATTGTTTGAAATATAACATTATATATAAAACCGCAATCAATTCTACCTATAGTAGCCTCTTTAAAAATTTCATTGTATAAAATATTATTTACCATTATATCACCTATTTATTTAAATTATATAGTGTAATAGAGATGAAGTCAATTTACATATTACTTAAATTAAGCTATAATGAAATAAATAGAAAGAGTGATAAAATGAAAATAGGAATTGCAAATGATCATGGTGGAGTAGAAGTTAAAAACCAATTGGTAAAATATTTAGCTTTTCT
This sequence comes from uncultured Bacilli bacterium, assembly GCA_910584305.1. Taxonomy (GTDB): domain Bacteria; phylum Bacillota_I; class Bacilli_A; order RF39; family UBA660; genus CAKPTA01. The sequence continues at coordinate 16,785 of CAJTZW010000001.1, read as the reverse complement.
CGGTTATCAAGTTACAAATTATGGAACGAATAAAGAAGATCCTGTAGATTATCCCTTATATGCTTTTAAATTAGGAGAAGCTATTCAAAAAAAAGAAATTGATGTGGGTATTTTAATTTGTAAGTCTGGAATTGGTATGAGTATAGCCGCCAATAAGGTTAAAGGGGTAAGGTGTGCTAAGGTGGAAACAAAAGAGGATGCTATAGTAACACGTGAGCATAATCATAGCAATGTAATTGCTTTATCAGCTAGAACAGATATTGAAATCATTAAAGAAATCGTAAAAAGTTTTTTAGAAACACCATATAGTAACGAAGAAAGACATGTACGCCGAGTACAAATGATAGATAAATATGACAATTAAGACTATTTTATATTTAGTGATGGTTCCTATTGTAATATGGGGTCTAGATGGAGTCAATCTAAATCAAATTTTTAAAAAAAATCGCTATCATCAAGCAAGATTAATTTATCTTATCTTAACATTTTCTTTATCGTATTTGGCTGTAAATTTCTTTTATGATTTTTTTCTATATACAAAAATAATTTAACATTATTAGACAAATTATTTGTCTTTTTTTGTTTATAATAATAAAAAAAGAGAATAATATAGTAATATTAGGTGATCCTATGAGAAAAATAATTACAATACTATTGTTAGTCATTGCCATTCCATATACAATAGTGAGTTTATGTATAAAAGATGAAGAAATCAAATTTTATTATGTTTCAAATAAAATAGTTCGTGTAAAAAGAGAAGCAACAGGCGAAATTATAGCAGTTCCGTTTGAAGAATATGTAAAGGGTGTTTTGGCAGGCGAAATGCCTGTATCCTTTGATAAAGAAGCATTAAAGGCACAGGCTGTTGCAGCAAGGAGCTATGTTTTAAAAAAAATGGAAGATTCTGGGAATGATGAATATGACGTGGTTGATACAGTAATGAACCAAGTATACTTGGATGACGAATACTTAAAGGAAAAATGGCAGGATAGTTATGAGGAAAAGAATAATAAATTAAAAGAAGTTATCCTAGAAACAAAAGGAGAGTACTTAACCTATGAAGGTAGTGTAGTAGAGGCATTCTTTTTTTCGACAAGTGCTGGACAGACAGAAAATAGTGGTGAAGTTTTTATGACACAACTTCCATATTTACAAAGTGTTGATTCTTCCTGGGATGCCGAGGTCTCACCAGTATTTAGCGATTCAATAGAATACAGTGTTGCAGATTTCTGTACAAGATTAAATATTCCATATCAAGAATCTATCTCTGTAGAAACATTGCAGACAACAAGCACAGGAAGAACTAAAACATTAAAAATAAATGGATATGAGTTTACAGCATCAACAATCACATCAGCGCTAAAATTACGTTCTAGTTTTTTTACTATGAAACAAATAGGACAAAATATGATAATTGAGACAAAAGGGTATGGACATGGTGTAGGAATGAGTCAATATGGAGCACTCGCTATGGCAAAAAAAGGGTACACATATGATCAGATTTTAAAATATTATTATCAAGGAGTAGAAATTTCTAAACTTTAATTAAAAAAAGTATAAATGTCATAAATCTGTTCACACTTAAAATAGAGGTGAAAATTATGACAGAAAGAAGAATCAAAAGATCAGTAATTTATGCAGTATATGCATTAGGAGTAGTATCTTTAATAGGTACAATCTATTTGATAGAGGGTGCTATGTCAAAAACTAGATTTGATGAAAGTGGAGAATATAACTATGTGTCAAAAACTATTTTTGATAATGCTATCCCAGTAGTGGGCGAGGTAAGTCAAGTAACCAGACCATATAAAGACACAGATATTGCAATATTACGTAGTTATTATGATTATAAAGCAGATGCAACATCACAGGAGAAATCTTTAATTTACTATGAAGGAACATACTTACAGAGTAGTGGGGTTTCCTATGGAAAAGAAGATGTTTTTGAAATTGTTTCTATCAAGGATGGAACTGTGACTGAAGTAAAAGAAGATGAATTATTAGGAACAATTATCCAGATTAAGCACAATGATGATACAGTAAGTATTTATCAAAGCGTGAGTGAAGTTGCTGTGGAAAAAGATGAGATTGTTACCAAAGGGCAAACCATCGCAAAAAGTGGTACCTCAAATGTAGAAAAAGATCTTGGAAATCATGTTCATTTTGAACTTATTGTATCTGGAAACACAGTAAATCCAGAAGAATATTTTTCTACCAATATACAGAGTTAGGGAACCATCCCTTTTTTTGGCATAAAAAAAGCTCTCATTTATATACTTAAGTAGGGTGAAGTTATGAATGAGATTAGTAAAAGAGTGGTAGAAGAGGCAAATTATATTTTAAAAACAGGAGATACCATTCGATCTACTGCCAATGTATTTCAAGTATCCAAAAGTACAGTACATAAAGATTTGCATGAACGTCTTGCACAAATCGACAAGAAATTATATTTACGTGTTGATAAAATATTGAAGTACCATATGGATATACGTCATATTAGAGGTGGAGAAGCTACAAAGAGAAAATACCAAGAAAATAAATAGAAATAAAATAGCAAGAAAAGAGGATGTTTATGTTTGCAAAAGATATAGGAATAGATTTAGGAACTGCCAATGTATTGATTTATATTAAAGGACAAGGAATTGTACTCAATGAACCAAGCGTAGTAGCAATTGATAGTGAATCCAAAAAACCTCTTGCTGTAGGAAAAGAAGCAAGAGATATGCTAGGACGTACACCAGGAAAAGTACATGCGATTCGTCCAATGAAAGATGGTGTAATTGCAGACTTTGAGACAACGGAACTTATGCTGAATTCTTTTATACGAAAAGTAAATGGGAAGAGCTTACTATCTAGACCTCGAATTTTAATATGTTGTCCATCCAATATTACACAAGTAGAAAAGAATGCAATCAAGGAAGCTGCAGAAAGAACAGGAGCTAGAAAAGTATTTTTAGAGGAAGAACCCAAAGTAGCAGCAGTGGGTGCAGGAATGGATATATCTAAACCAAGTGGAAATATGGTGATTGACATAGGAGGCGGAACTACAGATATTGCTATCTTATCACTTGGTGGAATTGTCACTAGTTCCTCTATAAAGATTGCAGGGAATGCTTTTGATAATGATATTATGAAATATATAAAGGACAAATATAAATTATTAATTGGTGATCGTACCGCAGAAGATATCAAACTTACGATTGGAACAGTTTATCCTGACTCTAAAAAAGAAAAAATGGAAGTTCGAGGAAGAGATTTGGTGACAGGATTACCACATACAATAAAAATATCTAGTGAAGAAATAGAAGAGGCATTGCGTGAAAGTGCTAATATTATTGTTCATACAGCCAAAAGTGTATTAGAAACGACTCCGCCTGAACTTTCCGCTGATATTATAAATAAAGGTATAGTAGTAACTGGTGGAGGTGCATTAATCAAAGGATTTGATAAATTGTTATCCCATGAATTAAAAGTGCCTGTCTTTATAGCAGAAAGCCCACTTACCTGTGTGGCAGAGGGTACAGGGGTTTTATTAGATAATATTTACTTAATAGACAAATAAAATTTTGTCTTATTTTCCTTTTCGGATATTTATAGACAGTCGAAATAATCCATGGTATACTTATATAGGTGGTATTATGAATCAGGATATAATCATAAAAATTATACTAATGGTATTAATTCCTTTCTTATTTGTAGTTTGTATTATGCCATTTATAAAGAAAATTGCACATCAAATAAACGCAATTGATATTCCAAGAGGAAGGCATATTCATAAAAAGCCAACACCAAAAATGGGTGGTATTGCAATCTTTTTAGGTTTTTTACTTGGATATATGATTTTTGGAACTCATAGTGCTTCTATGAATGCCATATTAATTGGAAGTTTTATTTTAGTACTTGTTGGTGTGATAGACGATATATCGGAATTATCTCCTTTAACGCAATTTATTGGACAAGTAGCAGCTGCTTGTGTTGTTGTATTTTATGGAAATATACTCATTAGAGACATTAGCGCATTTGGTTTTTATATAGAATTTAGTTGGCTATCTTACCCAATTACACTATTCTTTATTTTGGGGTGCATCAATTGTATCAATTTAATTGATGGTTTAGACGGATTATCTGGTGGAATTAGTTCAATATATTTTCTAACGATTGGAATAATTGCTACGATGCAAGGTAAGATGGGATTAGATTTTGTACTTTCATTTGTTATGCTTGGGGCTATATTAGGGTTTCTTGTATATAATTTTTCTCCAGCTTCTATCTTTGCTGGAGCTGCAGGCTCTATGCTCATGGGATTTATGATTTCAGTCGTTGCCTTATTTGGATTTAAAAATGTAACTATGACCTCATTAATCATTCCCCTTTTAGTTCTTGCGATTCCAATTTTAGATACTGCATTTGCTATATTAAGAAGAACATTAAAAGGGGAAAGCATTACCAAAGGAGACAGCTATCATATACATCATCAGTTACTAAACCGCAATTTATCACAGAGAACAACAGTTATCATTATTTATATCATTGATTTATTATTCGCATTCGCATCCATTGTTTACGTGCTTAAAGATGCACTGTTAGGATATATTATATATGGAATTTTATTAGCGATTGTATTATTCTTTGTGGCTACAACCAATGTTGTTGTTGATAAAGAAGATGTTCGAAAAAAACTAAAATTAAAACTAGCTAAAGTCAAAAAAGGTCATGAAAAATGATCTTTTTGTATGAAATAAAAAATTTGTGAAATACTAATCAATAGGTGATATATATGAATATAGATATAATGGAGTGTTTATCCATTGTTCCAAGAAGTTTATTCTCTTTATTAACCCTGTTTTTAATAACTCGATTGATAGGAAGAAAGCAAGTGTCAGAACTAAGTCTGTTTGACTATGTGATTGGGATTTCTATTGGTAACTTCACAGCCGAAATGACAATGAATCTAGAAGGGCAATATTTAAATGGTGTAGTAGCCATTATCGTATTTGGCTTATCTGCGTATCTAGTATCTAAAATTACCTTGAAAAGCATTACTTTAAGAAGATTAATTATTGGTGTGCCAACAATTATTATTCAAAACGGAAAATTAATTGAAAAAAATATAAAAGCAACTAAATTGGATATTAATGATGTTCTAGAACAATGTAGAACAAATGGATATTTTGATTTAAATGAAATAGAATATGCAATCATGGAAGCCAATGGACAGATTAGCATCATGCCAGCTGCTGAATATAAACCGTTAACTCCGAAAGATATGAAAATGAAAATGCCTAAAGCAGGATTATGTGCCAATATAGTAATTGATGGACATATCATGAAAAACAATGTGGAAAACATGCATAAGACAGTACCTTGGGTTGAGAAAGAATTAAAGGTAAAAGGGTATAAAGACATAAGCAAAATATTACTAGCTACTCTCGATATAGAAGATAAAATTACTATATATGAACGTAATGAAAATGTAAACGTTTATAATGTTTTAGAATAAATATTTGTACAAATAGGGAAGCTTTGATATAATAATCATGGTGATGATATGAATAAAGAACTATGTGCTTCCATCTTTGTAATAAATCCAGATACAAAAAAAATATTACTTGTAAAGCATCGTGAATTTAAAAAATGGGTTCAGCCAGGGGGACATTTAGAACACAATGAAACCCCAGAAGAAGCCGCAGTAAGAGAAGTGTATGAAGAAACAAATATTAAAGTAAAACTATTAGGGGAAAGATTCCCCAGAGAAGATGACTTCATAAGACCACTTGGAATTCAGTGTAATAGAAAAGATTCCTATACACAAGTTGATATATTATATTTTGGAATTCCGAATGGAAATATAGAACCAATCGTAGATGATGAAGAAACAATCTCTGCTAGATGGTTTAGTCGCGAAGAACTAGAAGAGTTAAATGTATTTGAAGACATTAAAATAACAATGGACTATTTACTTAGAAATTACTTCAATTAAAAACTTATAAATTTTTATAAGCTTTTTTTATGTTACTCTTGATAGTACTTTTGGTTTTACGGACTACTTTATTTCTTATACTTTTACTAAATATGCAGAGAATCGCTAACACAGCACCACCAATTATGATATATAGATAAGATGGGAGTTTTGTTGTAGTAACATCACTCCACATCCCAACTTTATTCTCTTTGGCTTGACTTTCAGCCTCTTCTAATATAGAAGTATATTTATAATCATCATATAAATAAGCAATTTTGCCAAGTCCACTTTCAATAATCTTCTTTTGCAACAACTCTCCATCTACAAAAATCCAACCCAAATCACGGCCATACTTATCTGTGCCACTAGCATTCTCATCATATTCAATTTCAATCACTTTCGCATTTGTTAACATAGAGCAAGTATATTCACTAGCTTCTTTTCCATACTCCTCTATTTTATTTGTAGATTCAGGAGTATCAATAGCTAAAAATCGCATTTTAGTATTTTCTCCATCGATAAGAAACCAAGCGGTATCTCCATCAACACACTTACTTAATGTAGCTTTTACCTTATCCTCAGCAGAAACCAATGGCATGAATAAAATAAAAGTGAATAACCCAATAACCATTTTTCTCATAACACATCTACCTTCCTATATAAGTATAACAGAAAAATCGCTTGAATGAAATTATCCAATTGCTTATGAGATTGAAACATGATATACTTGCTTTGGAGGAATTATATGATAACATTTAAAACGAATAAAGAGAATAATGAATATTTCACGATAAATGCACACTGTATTTTACCAGAGCTGATTGTAAATGAAGAAATTAAACTCCCAGAAGATGTATCCCAAGAAGTTGGTGCCATTTTATCAAAACTTGTGCAATTTGAAAAAATGAATGGTGCCACTTATATACATGAAGTAGCAATTCGAAAAGATAGTGTACTAGGGAAGTTTCTAGTAACTCATTGTGATTATGGTGAAATTATCAATGAAGATTCATATATATATTTCAATCAAATTGTGAATGCTATGAATATAGCGATATATCAAGATAATGAAATATATAAGGAAATAATACCCCTTTTTAAAAATGAGGATTCTAGTAGTAAAGAAGAACTGGCAAAGAAATATGATGAAAGAATTTTAGATTATATTGTAGCCAATGATAACCTTGATAACTTCCTAAGACATTATGAAACCACCGAAGAAGAATCTGAAAAAGAAGCTACAGAGTATGTAGTATATGAAAATGGCGAATTTTCCATTCAAACTTTTTGTCAAAATCAAAAGGTATATAAAAAGGAAGACAATTGATTTTTGCAGATTCAAAACCTCAGAATTTTGGGGTTTTTACTTTACTTATTTCTGGTGTATGTGCTATAATACCAAAAGTTATGAGGAAGTGAATTATGAAGAATATAAGAAATATTGCAATTATTGCCCATGTAGACCATGGAAAAACAACATTGGTAGATCAATTGCTTAGAAAATCAGGAACATTTAGAGAAAATGAACAAGTTGATGAAAGAGTAATGGATAGCAATGATATTGAGCGTGAAAGAGGAATTACGATTCTTGCTAAAACAACCGCAATTGATCATAATGGATGTAGAATTAATATTCTAGATACACCTGGACATGCTGATTTTGGTGGAGAAGTAGAGCGTATTATGAACATGGTAGATGGAGTTCTCTTAGTAGTCGATGCATATGAAGGGACTATGCCACAAACACGTTTTGTATTAAAAAAAGCATTAGAAGCAGGTGTAACTCCAATTGTAGTTGTTAATAAAATTGATAAACCAACGGCAAGGCCTGTACAAGTAATTGATGAAGTATTAGATTTGTTTATAGAACTTGGTGCAGATGAAGATCAATTAGAATTCCCAGTTGTATATGCTTCTGCATTAAATGGAACATCTAGTTTAGATTCTGATCTTTCTACCCAAAAAGAAACTATGGATCCGATTTTAGATATGATTGTAGACTATATTCCTGCACCAAAAGTATCTTTAGAAGGTTCTCTTCAATTTCAACCAGCATTATTAGATTATAATGACTTTGTTGGGCGTATTGGAATTGGTGTCGTAAAAAGGGGAAAAATAAATGTAAATCAAATGGTTTCTTGTGTACGTTTAGATGGGTCTATTAAACAATTTCGTATTCAAAAAATGTTTGGATTTATTGGATTAAAAAGAATTGAAATTGAGGAAGCAGAAGCTGGGGACATTATTGCTATTGCAGGGCTTCCAGATATCAGTGTAGGAGAGACTGTTTGTGAAATCGGTAAAGAGGATGCACTTCCATTGCTTCGAATTGATGAGCCAACTCTTCAAATGACTTTTGGAGTCAATACAAGTCCATTTGTTGGTCGCGAAGGAAAAATAATTACAGCAAGAAAAATTGAAGAAAGATTAATTAAAGAAACCGAAAAGGATGTATCGTTAAAAATAGAACCAAATGATAGTGAGTCATTCATTGTATCAGGTCGCGGAGAATTACACTTATCTATTTTAATTGAGAATATGCGTAGAGAAGGATTTGAACTTCAAGTATCAAAACCACAGGTTATCAAAAAAGAAATTGACGGAGTTATGTGTGAACCATATGAAGATGTTCAAATAGATTGCCCAGAAGAATATGTGGGCTCTGTTATTGAAGCATTGGGTAATCGTGAAGGAATTATGGAAAATATGACTACACATGAAAATCAAACACGTTTGAATTATGTCCTTCCTTCAAGGGGATTGATTGGTTTTTCCACAGAATTTATGACTATGACAAAAGGGTATGGTATGCTAAACCATACATATAAAGAATATAGACCACTTGCGGGAGATACTGTTGGAGAAAGAAAGCTTGGTGTTTTAGTTTCTATGGAAAATGGAAAATCCACCGCTTATGCTTTAGGGCAATTAGAAGATCGTGGAGTTATGTTCGTTGAACCAGGTGTAGATGTATATGAAGGTATGATTGTTGGGGAACATAGCCATAGCAATGATTTAGCTGTAAATGTTGTAAAAGGCAAAAACTTAACTAATACACGTAGTGCTGGAAAAGACCATACCGTTGTTTTAAAACGACCTAGAGCAATTACACTAGAATATTGTTTAGATTATATTAATAGTGATGAACTTGTCGAAGTTACGCCTCTATCATTTAGAATGCGTAAACGTATTTTAAATACACAAGAAAGAAAGAAATTTGATAGTAGAAAATAATAAAACCTATTATTGAAATATATAAGACAGAGGGAAAAATGTTAACAACAAAATCAAAAAACTATTATATTTATGATGATAGCGAATTTTATTCCAATATAAGAAAATTTGCACATCGAAAAGAAGGAATATATCATTTTGAGTATAAAGGATTAGATATAGTTGATGATACCGTTTTAAATACAAAAAATTTTAGCCCAGATATACTATTGAAAATAAAATGTATACATTTATTAAATATTAAAGATTTATACCAAAGATACTTATATATATATGATAGTGTGTACAAATTTTTAGACAATGAATTTCAAAATAAAAATTATTGTGGGTTTAAAAACAATATTTGTAATGCACAACGAGGGAAAGAAAAATGTAATGACTCTATAAATGGTTGTTGTTATGGAAAGAATAGAGGACTATGTAAATATTTTATTGAAGATAAATGTACAATTCAATGTTTACCATGTAAATTATTTACGTGTAAGTACTTGAGAAAACAAAAAATAAAATATAAGCCAAATGATTTTCCTTTAATAAAATATTTCCTAAATATAAGACAGAAAAAGATACTGGAAACCGCCTTCTTTTGTGATAAAGATGTAATCATAGATTTATTAATTAAGAATAGGTAGTTGAAATTAAAAAGGAACTATAAGAGATTCAGTAATCAATCACTTTATAGTTCCTTTTCTTCTTTATCGAAAAAGCGTTGTATATCTACTTCTAATACATTAGCAATTTGCTCTAGAGTTTCAATAGAAATTGTTTGGTGAGTAATAGATTCTAACTTACCAATGAAGCTGTCACTTAACAAAAGCTTTTCAGCAAGCTCTCTTTGTGTCCATCCTTTTTGCTTTCTATATTTCTTAATATTTTTACCTATAATATTGTAAATATCTGTGGAATCTTTACTCATAGCTATCACCACTTTCATTTTCTCATAGAAATAAAAATTATTTTATGGACACATAGTCTATAAAATTGTTATAATATAGTTGGTGATACTATGTATGATATGAATAAATTAAAGATGTTGAGAAGAGAAAATGGTTATACCATATACGACATGGCTAAAAAGCTGAATATAACCCCTTCTTATTACTCTCAATTAGAAAACAAAAAAAGAAGACTTTTTTATGATATGGCATATAAGATTGCAGGCATTTTTAATATGAAACCAGATTCTATTTTTATTCATAAATAGAATTTTTTCTTTTCAAAAAAAATATATTACTATATAATAAATATAGAATAGGTGACGTCTATGAAAAAGAAAATAATTTTATTATGTATAGGAATATGTGTGATGATAGGGATAGGTATTACTATTTATAGCAAATTAAATACATATCCAAAGTATATCTTCTTATTTATAGGAGATGGAATGTCTAGTACGCAAGTAGAACTTACAGAGATTTATCAAAATAGTATAGAAGGAAAAGAAACAGATGCTCAAGAGTTATTAAGCTTTAGCAAATTTCAAACAATAGGACTTAGAAAGAATTATACAAAGACAAGTTATATACCAGATTCTGCAGCATCTGCTACAGCGCTTTCCAGTGGGGCCCTCACATATAATGGAGCAATCAATATGGATATGGATTTAAAAGAGGTAGATTCTATTGCATATCAATTACATAATCAAAAGAAAAAGATAGGGATTATTACGACGGTAGCATTAAATCATGCAACTCCAGCAGCTTTTTATGCGAATGCAGAAAGTAGAACAGATTATGATAAAATATCATACGACTTAATAGAAAGTGGTTTTGAATATTTTGCAGGAGGTTCTTTTATCCTAAATCAGTTATCTTTATCCAAGATAAAAAACTATGCGAGTGAACAAGGATATACTATAATAGATAGTGAATCTTTACTACAAAATATAGATAGGAATACAAAAAATATTATAATAAGCCCTACAGCGACTAGGGAAGGTTTTTTAGATTTCGTCATTGATAATCGAACAGAATTCAATTTAGAAAATTATGTACGCAAGGGAATTGAGGTATTAGATAATAAATATGGATTCTTTATTATGACAGAGTCAGGTTTAATTGATTATGCAGGTCATAATAACGATGCTAGAAGTGTTATATCAGAAGTAGAGGAATTAGATAAGGCAGTAGAAGTAGCTCTTGAGTTTGCAAAAAAGCATCCAAAAGAAACCTTAATTATTGTTACAGGTGATCATGAAACAGGTGGATTAACACTAGGAAATAATACAGTGACTTATTCTGTAGAACTTGGAAATTTACAAAAGCAAAGAAACAGTTATGTAAAACTAATTGAATATGCAGAACAAATCCAAACTCATCAAATTCCATATGAACTTGTATTAAGATACTTACAAACAAATTATGGAATTGTAGATGAAGACTTGCAAGAAGCTTATGAAAGAACATTGGCTGGAGATACACAAGCGTTAAGAGAAAAAGTACTTGCGTCCATAAACCAAAATGCAGGAATATATTATAGTACTACATATCATACAGCAGATAGAATATCAGTATATGCGTATGGGGCCAGCAGTGAAAAGTTTGCAGGAGTTTATGATAGTGCAGAATTTAATGATATACTAAAAGATGTATTGCATATAAAAAATAATACTTGAAATTCAAGTATTACATTTTATTTTCTAAATAATAATTTCTAAGTTCTTTAAATCTTTGATAGTGAATAACTTCCCTTTGACGTAAGAATGAAAGTGGACCCAATACATCAGGATCATTTGTCATATCCATCAAATGTTCATATGTAGCACGGGCTCTTTGCTCGGCAGCCATATCACTTTCCAAATCAGCTATATAATCCCCAGTTGTTGAAGTATAAGTTGCTGTAAATGGGACCCCATTCGCATCTGTAGGGAATAAGGCACTATCATGTTGTGCAAAGTTCCCTTCAAGGCCAGCATTTTTTAATTCATCAACTGTTGCTCCCTGCATAAGCTGAATTGCCATGGTTGCAATCATCTCAATATGTGCTAGCTCTTCTGTTCCAATGTCAGTAAGAAGTGCTTTTCCCTTATCATCTGGCATTGTGTATCTTTGATTTAAATATTGAAGTGCAGCAGCCATTTCTCCATAAGGTCCACCATATTGTGCAAGCATAGCTTTTGCCATCTTCAAATCTTTTTTCTTAATATTGATAGGATATTCTAATTTTTTCTCATATTTCCACATAGTATACCTCCTATTTATTTTCCCATGGCCATGGAGCATTATCCCAAGCCCAAGGATAAACCATATTCGCATCACTATCTACAAAGATAGGACCATATTTCTTTTCATATTCCGAAAGAATTTTGCGAGTTTCTTCTGTGTACTGACTAAATAACTCAATCATGTCTTTATCATTAGAATAGATATCAAGATATAAATTTAAATCTTCCTTTGCAAAACATAAAGCATCAAGCATTAACTTTAGCTGCATCTCTTCATTGCTTGATTGTAACATAATTGGGTCTATTTTATATTCGTTATATAAATTAGGAAACATATTTCCCCTAATAAATCCATTATATGGATCATATAAACTATTTGGATTTTCATTTTTGGTAAACATAGGTTGGTTATAATTATTATTCTCATAATTATAATACTCTAAATTTCTATGATAATCGTACATATAACGCCTCCTCAGTTGTATCATATGGCATATGACTCAATTGGTATAGGTGAATATCTATATTGTTCAGACTTTATTTTGTATGTTTTAAACATAATATATTCTAAAAGAATAAAAATATGGGAAAATATACCATAGGAGGGGAATATGTTAAAGAAGTTTTTACAGAAAAGAAAGATAGTGATAAATAGAAATCATTTTTTTATTCAGATATCTATTTACCAATCGCAAACAAAAATATAAGGAATGGTAGTGTGTTGTATGATAAATTTTATAATATGTGATGACAAAAAAGAATTTATAGATGAAATTGTAAATGTAATTGATACAGTAATGATGCAAAATAATGAAGCCTATCAAAAACACATTTATAGTGAGTACAATGATGAATTTTTACATGTGATAAACTGCAATCTATCCTGGAAGATATATATATTAGATATAGAAGTAAAAGATAAATCAGGTATTGATATGGCAAGAAAGATTAGAGAAAATGACATTGAAAGTATGATTATCTTTATAACCGTTTATTATCAAAAATATATACAAGATATTTTAAAAAGCAAATTCATGTTTCTAGATTTTATTAATAAAAAAAAGGACTATAAAGCAGAATTAGCAACAACAATAAAATATGCGCTTCAAAACATTAAAAAGAAAAACATAATACGATTTAAAAGCAACGGAATTATTTATACGCTATGTACCAAAGATATCTTATATATTTTTAGGGATAAAGACCGGAAATGTACAATTAAAACAACTTCCAATGAATTTACCGTTCTAAAAACATTAGTACAACTATATGATTTATTGGATGAAACATTTGCCTATGCACATAGAGCTTGTATTGTAAACTTAGATAGGATTAAAATATATGATAAAAAAAATCATATCATTACGTTTGACACTGATGAGACTACCGATTTAGTTTCTAATCGTTTTAGAATGAAATGTAAGTAATTCATAGGAAAGTGTTGCAAAAATAAAAATATATGATAAAATATTAAATGTAACTTGTGTTACATGGCGTGGTTGGTGAAGTGGTTAACACGGTGGATTGTGGTTCCATTATGCGTGGGTTCGATTCCCACACCGCGCCCCATATTGAAAAATTTACGCACATCTTTGGCGTGTGTTTAGGTAAAATTCCATAATACATATTATGGTTTTTTTTCTTTGTGGAAGGCGGTGAGTATATAATGGGGTGATATAAAATAATTAAGTAAATTTTATAGAATGGCACAAAAAATTTAAATATTAATTCTATTAATTTATAAAAGCAAATCAAAAGAATAGTTTATTGAAAATAATTCCTAATAAAGAAGAATCAAGATTTGATAATGGGAATTTAATATTACTATCAATAGATGTCTAAAAATATGGTAGAATTATATTAATTGGAGATGATTTTAATGAAATTATTAAATTTAAATATAGGTATAAAATTAGATAATACTGGTGAAGTAATTGAGCTGCTAGAAAAGGAAAATGCTGATATATGTACATTACAAGAGGTTATGAATGGTGTTGATGAATCTTGTTTTGAAATGTATAAATCAAGAAATAAACTTATCAAAATCAAAAATTATAAATTTAATGAATTCACTCCATTATTTATTGCAAAAGGCGTTTCAAAAAACGGAATAATAACAAGAGATTTTGGTGGCAATGCCGAACAAGGATCATTAATATTATCAAAATATAATATTAAATATCATGCGAATCAGTTTTATTATAATGAATATAGATATGAATATGATGCTACTGAGTTCCGTGAAAAAGATTGGTGCCGTTCAATTCAAAATGCAATATTAGATATTAATGGAAAAGAATTACAAATTATAAATGTTCATGGAATTTGGAATAAAGATAAAGTTGGTGACGAAAGAACTATTGCTCAATCTGAATTTATTTTATCAAAAATTAGATATGATATTCCTTGTATAGTTTTAGGAGATTTTAATTTATTGCCAAATACAAAAAGCATTAAATTAATTAATGATAAAATGAATAATTTAATTGATGAATATAATGTTAAAACTACTAGACCTACATTTGATGATGGATTGGATAAAGGCGATTTAGTATGCGATTATATATTTGTAAATGATAAAGTGAAAGTAAATGATTTTAAAGTATTAGGTAATAATTCCTCAGATCATTTACCATTATTATTAGATTTTGAAGTATAATCAAGAGGTAATTTTTTATGAAGAGAAAGTTATAAATGAGTTATCAATGATATAGAAATAATAAATGTAAAAGAAAATGGTTTTAATTTAGAAGACTTAAAACAAAATAATGATGTATTATAAAACTAATTCCTAACGAAAAAGAATCAAGATTTGATAATGAGAGCCCAATATTGCTATCAATAAATGCCGAAATATGGTAAAATCATAGTAAGAAATAGAAAACCTAGGGGTGATTAAGTTGAAAAAGGTATTTTTATATCTATATCCAATAAAAGAGTATACAAGCATGTTTTTATATCATGATGATAAGTTATATGAAGAGTGGAATATTAAAAGACCTCTTTTCCAATCTTAAATGAATGTATCCAAAAACGATATAGAGATAATGAATATCAAGTAGTATATGCGCTATATCCTGACAAAGATATATTTGGAATTATTCCAAAGGAAGAAGATAAAATCATTTATACAGATATTTTATTTTCAGAAAATAGTGCTGTTGATGAAAATGGAAATACAAAAAAAGACTTTATACCTAAATATCCAAATGAGCAATTATTAATTAAGCAATTAGGAGATATTGAAGAATTGGTAATTGGTGGATATCACTTTTCTGATTGTGTAAAAAGAGTTGGAGAAACGGCTCTGGATATGGGAATAAATACAGTTATTGACTTAGATTTAACTGATCTTTTCTTTAACTTATACAAACAAGAAGAATATTTTAATCTTAAGGAATATAATCCTGAAAAGTTTAAAAGGCAGATGATGAAATACGATTTAAGATATGGCGAAGAAGTTGCATTAGAACAATTTAATTTTGTTTATTCTAGTCCAGTTTATGGCTTTTCTAATGAAGAAATAAAGCATAAAAATAAAAAGTTATAAAGGAATTTATAACTTTTTAAATTGGTTATATCAATATCCTTTATCATATGTTATAATTTTTATATAACGTTACATAGTAGAATTTTAATTCATAGATAATGGAGAAAAGAAAAATTTTATTGAGAATTTGGTAATATAGAGGTATTGATATGTTTGATGAGTTAAAAAACAAAATAGAAAAGTGCGATTATTGTAAAGATAAATTTGGATTTGAACCACACCCTATTTTTTGGGGTAATGAAAATTCTAAAATAGTTCAAATCAGTCAGGCTCCTTCTAATAATGTTCATCAAAGTTTAAAACCATTTACTGATATGAGTGGTAGAACTTTAAAATATGAATGGTATCAAATAACAGATGAAGAGTTTTATAATACGGATAACTTCTTTATCGGCGCTTTAGCGCATTGTTATCCTGGAAAAGATAAAAATGGTAATGATAGGCAACCACCCAAATGTTGTTTTACAAAATGGGTAGAACAAGAATTGAAAATCTTGAATAATGATATATATATAATAATAGGTGCGAAAGCAGCAAAAATATTTTTCCCAACTGGGAATTATGAAGAATTGATTTTTAAAAATAATTATTGGAATGGTAAATTGGCCATTGTATTACCACATCCATCCCCATTAAATAAGAAATGGATTAAAGATCACCCAGAATTTTTGGAGAAATGCATTAGTCAAGTAAAAGTAGACAATTAATTTTAAAAATAGGGGGGAATTTGAATTTGTGAATTCAAATTTTTTCTTCCTTATTTAACATAATAGATGTCTTTATATTGCATTGGAGTTAAATATTTAAGAGCACATTGTGGCCTTTCAAAATTGAAGTAGTGAATATAATTTTCGATAGATTTATGAATATCATTTG